>CAYZGG010000080.1:1237-18906 GCA_964477955.1 uncultured Opitutaceae bacterium | reverse complement strand
GAAATGTGTAAGCGAAACTATGGCACAAACAGTAAACGAATTATGGCACACCGCCCCCCCACCCCGCTGGTTGCCACTTTCGTAGCGCATGCCTCGCGGGGTGAGGGCACCCCGCCCACAACAAAGCCGCTTTTGATCGATTGTCGCTCCTTGGCAGGGCGGCTTGACAGATCAGGGGTACGCTGAGCAGGCGCTCAGTCCAGCAGCACGCCCGCCCGGGCCAGCTTTTCATCCCGTCGGCGGCGGGCGATCTCCAAATCCTTCGTCTCGAGTGAAACCCGCACCCGGGATTTCGTCAGCGGCGTGGGGTGCACGGTGTAGTGCAGGTACCAGGTGCCGTTGTTGTTCCAAAGATGGTGATTCGGATTTGACGGCCGCAGGCGCACCGATGTCCGCGGAAAAACCTCCGGTGCCGGCAGGTGCGGCCGCGATTCGCGGTGCGGAGCGGCGGCCATGAACGGAGATCAGCGCTTGAGGCGCGCCCGGATGGCGGCGCCCATTTGCGTTGTGTTGATCGGTTTGGCCGCGCCGAGATCGGCAGTCAGCTGGCCTTCGTCGATGGCAGCGCCCACGGCTTTTTCCACGGCCTGCGCTTCCGCCTCGAGACCCAGCGAATGCCGGAGCAGCATCGCGGCGGAGAGAATCGTACCCGTCGGATTGGCGATACCCTTGCCCGCGATGTCCGGGGCGGAACCGTGGATCGGCTCGTAGAGCCCGAGCCGGCCCGCGCCGAGCGACGCGCTCGGGAGCAGCCCGAGCGAACCGGCCAGCACCGCTGCCTCGTCCGTCAGGATGTCGCCAAACATGTTTTCCGTCACGATCACGTCGAAATTCGCCGCGTGCGTGATGAGCCGCATCGCCGCGGAGTCGACCAGCTGGTGCTCGAGTTTCACGTCGGGATATTTCGCGCCGACCTCGATCGCGATCTTGCGCCAGAGACGGGACGACTCGAGGACGTTGGCCTTGTCGATCGATGTGACTTGCTTCCGGCGGCCGCGGGCGAGTTCGAACGCCAAGGTCACGATGCGGCGGATTTCGCCCTCGGTGTAGACCAGGGTGTCGACGGCGCGCTCGCCCTCGGGCGTCTGCGTGCGGCCCTTCGGCTGGCCGAAATAAAGGCCGCCGGTGAGCTCGCGAATCACGAGGAAGTCCACGCCCGCCACGCGCTCGGGCTTGAGCGGCGACAACCGGGCGAGTGATGGGATCGCGCGCACCGGGCGCAAATTAGCGTAGAGGCCGAGGCCCTTGCGGATGGCGAGCAGGCCCTGTTCGGGACGGACGGGCGATTGCGGGTCGTCCCATTTCGGGCCGCCGACGGCACCGAGGAGCACGGCATCGGAGGCTTTGCACGCCGCCAGCGTCGCGTCGGGCATCGCCGTGCCCGTGGCATCGATGGCGCAACCGCCGAGCAGCTGGCGGTCGTACTTAAATTTGTGACCGAAGAGCGCCGCCACGGCGTCAAGCACCAGGCGCGCTTCTTCGACGACTTCGGGACCAATGCCGTCACCCGGCAACAGGACGATTTTTGCGTTCATTGAATAGAATTGGGGGCGCAGCGGTAGGGCGCGACCGCCGGGCGCGCCGCGTTCGACGGACGGCCCGGCGGCGCGAAGTGCCCGGGCCTTCGCGGTCCGTTCCTACCCGCCCGATCGCGAGGCGGAAGCAAGGGCCTCATGCCATCGCCTCCGCCTTGGCCGCCGGTTGCAGTTGCGCCGTGAGACCGAATTCGTAGCCGTCGGCGAGAGCCAGCCAGGTGGCATCGAGGATGTTCGTCCCGGCGCCGACCGTGCTCCAGCGTTGGTCCCCGCCGTGCCAGTCGATCAACACCCGGGTGATGGCTCCCGTGCCGGAATTACTGTTGAGAATGCGCACCTTGTAGTCGGCGAGCCGGATTTCCGCCACTTGCGGGAACAGCGGTTGCAAAGCCTTGCGCAAGGCCTTGTCGAAGGCGTTCACGGGACCATTGCCCTCGGCGGCGGTGTGCACCTCTTGGCCGCCGATGTTCAGCTTGATGGTCGCGTCGGCCGAGGCGCGATCGCTGTGGCGGCTGACCATGGCGCGATAGTCCAGCAGGCTGAAAAGCGGCTGGTAATCCGGGGCCAGCCGCCGGACCAGGAGGGAGACGCTGGCTTCCGCCGCTTCGAAGGAGTAGCCATCGTGCTCCTTGGCCTTGATGACCTCGATCACCCTGGCGCCGGTCTTTTCGTCGAGTCCGGCCAGGCCGAGTTCGGTGGCCTTGGAAACCAGGTTGGCCCGGCCGGAAAGCTCGCTCACCACCACGCGCATCGTGTTGCCGACACGGACGGGATCGATGTGCTGGTAGGCATCGGGATGGCGCTGCATCGCGGACACGTGCACGCCCGCCTTGTGGGCGAACGCGCTGTTGCCGATGTAGGCCATGTGTTCGTCCGGCAGGAGATTGGCGACCTCGGCGACAAAATGCGCGGCCTCGTGCAGCCGCGGGAGCGCCCCCTCGGGCAGGGCGCGGACGCCGAGCTTGAGTTCAAGGTTTGGGATGATCACGCACATGTTGGCGTTGCCGCAGCGTTCGCCATAGCCGTTGATCGTGCCCTGCACATGGGCCGCCCCGGCCCGCACCGCGGCGATGGAATTCGCCACCCCGCAACCCGTATCGTCATGGGCGTGGATGCCGATGCGCTGGCCCGGGCCGAAATGCGCGCGGACCTTGCGCACGATGTCCTCCACCTGCCAGGGCAGATGCCCGCCATTGGTGTCGCACAGCACGAGCGTCTCCGCGCCACCCTTTTGCGCCGCCTCCAGGGTCTGGAGCGCATAAGCCGGATGGTGGTCGAACCCGTCGAAGAAATGCTCGGCATCGTAGATCACCCGTTTCCCTTGCGACCGCAGGTAGGCGACGGTGTCGCCGATCATGGCCAGATTTTCCTCCCGCGTGGTGCGGAGGACTTCCTCGACCTGCAGGACCGACGATTTGCCGAAGATCGCACAGACTTCCGTCCCGGCGTCGACCAGCGCGCGCACGCTCGGGTCGTCCTGCGGTTTCAACTTGGCGCGGCGGGTCGCCCCAAACGCGACGATCCTGGCATGGCGCCAGGATTCCTTCCGCGCGCTCTCGAAGAAAGCCGCATCCTTCGGGTTGGAGCCCGGCCAACCGCCCTCGATGAACATGACGCCGAGTTCGTCGAGCTTGCGCGCAATGCGCAGCTTGTCGTCGACCGAATACGAAATCCCCTCGCGCTGCGAGCCGTCGCGAAGCGTGGTGTCGAAGACCTCAATGGAAGCGGGTAGGTCGGAGGCGGACATGGTGGGAAAGGGGGCGACGGAGGCGGGGTTCGGAGACCCCGCCCCACATTTCAGGAGTGGGCGGGAGATTCGGTGGCGACGTCGGTTTTTTGCGGATGCTGGGTGCGCACATTGGAGCGCGAAAGTACGTGGTTGAGCGCGGCGATGTAGGCCTTGGCGCTGGCTACGACGATGTCGGTGTCGGCGCCCGAGCCGTGGCTCGAACGCTGTTCCTCGTGGCGGACCCGGACCGAGGCCTCGGCGAGGGCGTCGATGCCCTCGGTCACGGCGTTGATGCCAAATTCGAGCAGCGTGACCGGCACACGAACTAGCGCATCGATGGCCTTGTACGTGGCGTCGACGGGGCCCGTGCCCACGCACGCATGGACGTGCAATTTGCCATCGGGGTCGCGGAGGCGGACCGTGGCGGTCGGCAGGCCGGTGGTGCCGCACATGACCTGAAGATTTTCGAGGGCCCAGAATTCCGGCGCCGGGGCGCGCTCGTCGGAAGCGAGGGCGATGAGATCGGCGTCGTGCACCGATTTCTTGCGATCGGCGAGTTTCTTGAACTCGTTGAACGCCTTCAACAACGCTTCGCCCTCGAGCGGGTAGCCGAGCTCGGCCAGACGCTTCGAAAAGGCATTGCGGCCTGAATGCTTCCCGAGCACGAGCATGGTCTGGGTGGCGCCGACGTCTTCCGGGCGCATGATCTCATACGTCTGCGCATTCTTGATCATGCCGTCCTGATGGATGCCGGACTCATGGGCGAAGGCGTTGGTCCCGACGATGGCCTTGTTCGGCGGCACGGGATAGCCGGTGCAGCGCGAAATGAGGCGGCTCGCGCGCGCGAGCTGCGTGGCGTCGATGCCGGTATCCAGACCGATCGTGTCCCGACGCGTGCGCAGCGCCATGACGAGTTCCTCCAGCGAGGCATTGCCAGCGCGCTCCCCGATGCCGTTGATCGTGCATTCGGCCTGGCGCGCCCCCGCGCGTAGCCCCGCGAGGGAGTTCGCCACCGCCATCCCGAGGTCGTCGTGGCAATGAACGGAAATGATCACATCCTTCGCGCCTGGGGTATGCTGGAGGATACCCGCGATGAGCGCACCGAATTCATCGGGCGTGGTGTAGCCGACCGTGTCGGGGATGTTGAGCGTCGTGGCTCCCGCCTTGATCACGGCGGCGAGCACCTGATACAGGAACTTCGGATCGCTGCGGCCGGCGTCCTCGGGGGAAAATTCCACGTCGGCGCAGAGCGACCGGGCGTAGGCCACCATCTCGACCGCCCGGGCGGTCATCTCCTCGCGCGTCATGCGGAGCTTGTGCTTCAGGTGAAGGTCGCTCGTCGCGAGAAACGTGTGGATGCGCGGGTGGCGCGCTCCTTTGACGCCCTGCCAGGCCGCGTCGATGTCGGGGCGGGTGCAGCGCGCGAGGCCGCAGATGATCGGCGGCTCGGCCTGGGGGCGGCCGGCGATCGGCGCCTGGCCGATCTCGGCGGCGATGGCCTGCACGGCCGCGAGATCGTCGGGCGAGGCGGCCGGAAAGCCGGCCTCGATGATGTCGACGCCGAGGCGGGCCAGCTGCCGGGCGACTTCAAGCTTTTCGGCCGAAGTCATCGAGGCCCCGGGCGCTTGCTCGCCGTCGCGGAGGCTGGTGTCGAAAATTCTGACGTAAGAGGAAGAGTTCATGAGAGAGAGAAAGTAAGGATGTTGGGACGGTTAGTGGAAAACTAAGGCGGGCGACGGAAGCGGGAGCTGACCGGCGGTTCCACGGCCGGGCGCGGTGCGCCCGACAATGAAACCGTCCGAGAGCTCCTGAATAAGTCGCAGTCGAAAGCCTGTCGTTTTCCGGGTAAGCAGCGTCAGAGCCAGCGCGACAAACAACGACCGTCCCGGCGCCCGGTTTGGGGCGCGGAGAGGGCGGAGATTGTAGCGGCAGATCATGGATCACCCTTACTTCACTCTCACTTCGAGATCGTGACGGGATTGAGGAACGGCATCATCGCGCGGAGCTTGGCGCCGACGACCTCGATCTTCTGGCCGCGTTCGCGGTTGCGGAATTTGTTCATGGTCTTGCGGCCATACTTGTTGTTCTCGTCGATGAAACGCTTCGCAAATTTGCCGGTCTGGATGTCCTTGAGAATGCGCTTCATCTCCTTCTGCGTCTTCTTGGTCACGACGCGCGGACCGGAGACATAGTCGCCCCACTCCGCGGTGTCGGAGACCGAGTAGCGCATGTAGTTGAGGCCGCCGCGGTACATGAGGTCGACGATCAGCTTGAGCTCGTGCATGCACTCGAAATAGGCGATCTCGGGCTGGTAGCCGGCATCGACGAGGGTCTTGAAGCCGGCCTTGACCAGCTCGGAAGCCCCGCCGCAGAGGACGGCCTGCTCGCCGAAGAGATCGGTCTCGGTCTCCTCCTTGAAGGTGGTCTCGAGCACGCCGGCGCGGGTGCAGCCGATGCCGCGACCGTAGGACAACGCGAGTTTCTTGGCCTGGCCCGTGGCGTTTTGCTGGACGGCAATCAGCGCGGGCACGCCGCCGCCCTCCTGGAAGACCTCGCGCACGCGGTGGCCGGGGGACTTCGGGGCGATCATGGTGACGTCGACGTCCTTCGGCGGCTTGATGCCACCGAAGCGGATGTTGAACCCGTGGGCGAACATCAGCATCTTGCCGGCGGTGAGGTGCGGGGCGATCGACTCGCGGTACAGGCGGGCCTGAACGTGGTCCGGAACGAGGACCATGATGACATCGGCCCAGGCGGACACGTCGTCGACGGAACCGACGGTGAGACCGACCTTCTTGGCCTTCGCCGCGGACTTGCTCTTGGGCGCGAGGCCCACGCGGACCTTGACGCCGCTGTCCTTGAGATTCAGCGCGTGGGCGTGGCCCTGGGAGCCGTAGCCGATGATTGCGACATTCTTGCCGCGGATGAGCGAGAGGTTCGCGTCCTTGTCGTAGTAGATTTTAGCCATGGTGAGATAAAGTGGGGAGTGAAAATGAAAGTGAGGGTGAGGAATTCGCGGCGCGGAAAATGAGTGATCCGATGCGGAGAGGTCACACGGACATCGAGACGCCGGAGTTGTCGTGGGCGTGGTCGGCGGCGGCGCGGACCTCGGCGCGGACAAGCGGCGGATTGGCCGAAACGCCGTCGTGGCCGCGCACCATCGAAACGGCGCCGGTGCGGACCATCTCGACGATGCCGTAGGGACGCACCACCATCTCGAACTTGGCGATTTTTTCCGGCGTGCCGGTCACCTCGACGACGATTGACTGCTCGTCGACATCCACCACGCGGGCGCGGAAGACGTCCACGAGCTGGAGCACCTGCGTGCGGCTCTGCGGCGAGACCTGGACCTTGACGAGACCGAGTTCGCGGGTGAGCGCGGCCTTGTGCGTGAGGTCGTCGACCCGGAGGACATTGACGAGCTTGTAGAGGTTGGCCTCGACCAGGCGCGCCCCGTGTTCGGTGGTGTCGACCACGACGGTGAGGCGCGAAACGCCCGGCTGATCGGTGCGCCCGACAGTGAGCGAATCGATGTTGAAGTTGCGGCGGCGGAACAGCGAGGCGACGCGATTGAGCACGCCGGGCACATCCTCCACATAGGCGATGAGCGTGTGTTTGGGCATGGCGGGGGAAAAGATAAGGGTGAGCGTGAGGGTGAAGACGGATCAGGTACGGGCCAGGCGGCGGCCTTTCTTGGCCGGGGCGGAACGGACGGACTTCGCCGGTTTGGCGGCGGGCTTGGCCTTGGCGGGCTTCGCGCGCTTGGCCGCGGTGGCGTGGCCGTTGGTGGCCACCGTTTCCGGAGCGGCCGGAACGTCAGCGGCGGCCGCGGCCACGGGCATCTCCCATTCCTTGTCGGCGCCGGTTTCCGTGAGCACGTCCCGCTTGGGCCGGCGGATCATCTTGTCGAGAGCGGCGCCCGCGGGGACCATCGGGAACACGCTGTCCTCCTTCTCGACCACGAAATCGATCACAACCGTGCCTTTTTCGGCGAGGGTCTTCTCGACCGTCGACTTGACGTTGGCGCGCTTGTCGCAACGCAGGCCCTTGAGGCGGAAGGCCTCGGCGAGCTTCACGAAATCGGGACCGGTCATCGGCGTGGCGGCATAGCGCTTGTCGTAGAAAAACTCCTGCCACTGGCGCACCATGCCGAGGAATGAATTGTTGATGATCGCGATGTTGACCTTGATCTTTTCCTGCTCGGCGGTGGCGAGTTCCGGCATGGTCATCTGGAAACCGCCGTCGCCGACGACCACCCAGACGTCCTTCTCCGGGCAGGCGAACTTGGCACCGATGGCCGCGGGCAGCGCGAACCCCATCGTGCCCAGGCCGCCCGACGTGATGAGTGAGCGCGGCTTTTCGTGATGGTAATACTGGGCCTCCCACATCTGGTGCTGGCCGACGTCCGTCACGACGATGGTTTCCCGGTCATGGGTGAGACGCCAGAGATCGTTGATGACGTGGGCGGCATAGAGGTGGCCGCTGTCCGGCAAAGCCTGGATGTCGCGGACCGCGGAATCGCCCTTCATTTCGGCGATCGTCGCCCACCAGTCCGCGCGATCGGCGGCCTGGACGCTCGGCAACAGCTCCGCGAGCACTTCGCGGAGATCGCCGATGAGGGCGACGTCCACGGGCACGTTCTTGTTGACCTCGGACGGGTCGATCTCGACGTGGATCTTCTTCGCGTTCGGGGCGTAGGTCTTGAGGTTGCCCGTCACGCGGTCGTCAAAGCGCATGCCGAGGGCGATGAGCAGGTCGGCCTGCTGGATGGCCTGGTTGACCCAGGCTTCGCCGTGCATGCCCATCATGCCGAGGTTGAGCGGCGAGGACGCCGGGATGACGCCGAGGCCGAGCAAAGTGACGGCGATCGGGGTGCGGGTGGTTTGCGCGAGCTCGAGCACCTGGGCGGTGGCGCCGGCTTTCAGGATGCCCTGGCCGCCGAGAATGACCGGGCGCTTGGCGGAGTTGATCAGCTCGATCGCGCGCTGATATTCGCTGGGGAGCGCGCGTAAATTCGGACGGTAGCCGGGCAGCTTGGGCTCGGCGGCATCCCAGTCGAACTCGGTCACCATCTGCTGGGCATCCTTGGTGATGTCCACCAGCACCGGCCCGGGGCGGCCGCTTTTGGCGATGTAGAACGCCTCGCGGATCGCGCGGGCGATGTCGCCGGGCTTCGTGACGAGGTAATTGTGCTTCGTGATCGGAAGCGTGACACCGGTGACGTCGGTCTCCTGGAACGCATCGGTGCCGATGGCCTTGGAGCCGACCTGGCCGGTGATGCAGACGATGGGAGACGAATCCATCATGGCGGTGGCGATGCCGGTGACCATGTTGGTGGCGCCGGGACCGGAGGTCGCGATGGCGACGCCGACCTTGCCGCTGGCGCGGGCGTAGCCGTCCGCCATGTGTGTCGCGCCCTGTTCGTGGCGGACCAGCACGTGGTGGATCTGCGGATATTTTGTCATCGCATCGTAGGTGGGCAGGATCGCGCCACCCGGATAGCCGAAGACCACGTCCACGCCTTCGCGCGCGAGACATTCCCAAATGATTTCTGCTCCGGTGAGTTTCATGATTGGACTGAGTTGAGGTTGGCGGGAAGTGATTAATTGGTGAAGGCGCCCTCGGCGGCCGAGGAAACCGTGTTGGCGTACTTGGCCATGACGCCGCGTTTGTAGCGGGGCGCGGGGCTGGCCCAGCCCTGACGGCGCGCGGCCAGTTCCGCGGGGGCGATGTCGACCTGCAGACGGCGGCCGGGCACGTCGATCTCGACCGCGTCACCTTCACGCACAAACGCGATGGTCCCGCCGACCGCGGCCTCGGGGGCCACGTGTCCGATGCAGAAACCGCGGGTCGCACCGGAGAAACGGCCGTCGGTGAGCAGCGCCACCGACTCGGCCAACCCGGCGCCCGCGAGCGCCGCGGTCACGCCGAGCATCTCGCGCATGCCGGGACCGCCCTTCGGTCCCTCGTAGCGGATGACGACGACGTCGCCGGCCTTGATCTGCTGGGCGCTGGCCGCGGCCATGGCGTCCTCTTCGTTGTTGAAGACGCGCGCCGGGCCACGGAAATGATGGGTGCTGCTGGCGGCCACCTTGAGCACGCAGCCCTCCTCGGCGAGATTGCCGCGGAGAATCACGAGTCCACCGGAAGTTTTGAATGGCTTCGCCGTCGGGCGGATGACCTGCTGGCCCGGGGTTTCGGCGGCGTTGCGCACGTCTTCGCCGATCGTGTGACCGGTCACGGTGCGACAGTCGGCGTGAAGGTAGCCGCCCTCGAGCAGACGCCGGAGGAGCAGCGAAATGCCACCGGCCTGGTGCATTTCCACGGCGGTGTAGAGGCCGCCGGGCTTGAGCGTGGCGATGGTCGGGGTCTTGGCGCTGATCGTGTCGAACTCGTCGAGCTTGAGCGCCACACCGGCTTCGCGGGCCACGGCGAGGAGGTGTAACACGGCGTTGGTCGAGCCGCCCGAGGCCGCCACGGAGGCGATGGCGTTCTCAAACGCGTGGCGGGTCAAAATCTTGGAGGGCCGGAGATCCTGACGCACGAGCTCCATCACGAGTTCGCCGCAACGGAAGGCCGCAACTTCCTTCGCCTTGTCGGTGGCCGGGATGCCGTTGAGGCCGACCGGGGAAAGCCCGATGGCCTCCATCACGGTCGCCATGGTGTTGGCCGTGAACTGGCCGCCGCACGAACCGGCGGACGGGCAGGCCGCGTTTTCGACGCGGAGAAATTCCTTGTCGTCGATCTTGCCGGCCGAGAATGCGCCGACGGCCTCGAACACATCCTGCACGGTGAGGGAGCGGCCGTTGTAATGACCGTGATCGATCGAGCCGCCGTAAAGGGCGAGGCCGGGGATGTCACAGCGGGAAAGCGCCATCATCACGCCCGGGTTGGTCTTGTCGCAGCCGGAGAGGCAGACAAGGCCGTCGAGGTAGTTGCCGCGGGTGACGAGTTCGATCGAATCGGCGATGACCTCGCGGCTGACGAGGGAGGTCTTCATTCCTTCGGTTCCCATGGTGATGCCGTCGGAGATTGAAACCGTGTTGAACTCGAAGGGCGTGCCGCCCGCCGCACGGATGCCGGCCTTGACGTGCTCGGCGAGGGCGCGCAGGTGGAAATTGCACGGTCCGATCTCGGTCCAGGTGTTCGCGACGCCGATGAAGGGTTTCCTGAGGTCGTCATCCGTAAAGCCGACGGCTTTGAGCATCGCGCGGGCGGGCGCGCGTTGCGGACCTTCAGTGATGGCTTGGCTGTGACGGCGAGGATCGGTCATGGAGAGGGAGACGCCCGCCAGGGGAGCGACGGGAGCAAGGGTGAAAAGTTAGTGGCCGGTTTGGTTTTCATCGAGTGAAAAAACAAAAGGCCGCCCTGTTTTCGGGCGGCCTCTGGTTAAATTCGTTTGCGAATGAATCAGGAGCGTTGCCCTTGGTGGGGGGTAAGCAGAATAACGACCACGCTAATCAGGGTGGTAACAAGGGCGAGGTTGACGAGGCGTCCGTTCATTTCTGCGAAAAGTGGGTTTGTAGATAGTATACCATCGGCTTTCGTCAACGTTAGTTTATTTTTTTATGACATGCCCCCGTCTCAATTTCTCCGGCGCCAGCCAGTTAGGATGAATTTTCGCGTCACTTGAAAACCGATCTTTTCGACTATCCCCTGCCCCCCCGGCTCATTGCCCAGCAACCCGCCGACCGGCGCGACGGGTCGCGGTTGCTGGTCGTGCATCGGGCTGACCACCGGATCGAGCACCGGCATTTTCGCGATCTGCCGGATTATCTGCGCGCCGGCGACACGCTCTTCCGCAACAACGCCGCGGTGATTCCCGCCCGCCTGCGCGCGCAGCGGCCAACCGGCGGCCAGGTGGAATGCCTGCTCCTCCACCCGGCCGCCACCGCCGGCGAATGGTGGTGCCTGCTGCGGCCCGGCCGGAAATTGCCGGTCGGGGCGCGCTTCGGCCTGCCGGGTGCATTCGACGGTACCGTGCTCGAAAAGAAGGACGACGGCACGATGCGCGTCGGCTTCACCACCGACGGCGACGACGTCCTGGCTGTCGCCGACCGCATCGGTGCGATGCCGCTGCCGCCTTATATCACCCGCGAAGCAACGGTCGCAGATCGGGAGCGTTATCAGACGGTCTATGCCGACCGGGCCAGCCAGGTCGCCGCGGCCGCGCCGACCGCCGGTCTGCATTTCACGCCGGAGTTGCTGGACCGGATCGCAGCCTTGGGGGCGAATTTTGCCGACCTCACCTTGCACGTTGGATTGGGCACCTTTCGCCCGATCGCCACTGAAAACATCGAGGACCACGCGATTCACCGCGAGATTTATGAGATCAGCCCGACCACGCAAAGAGCGCTGTTCGCGCCACCCGGCCGCCGGATTGCGGTCGGCACCACCTCAGTCCGTACCCTCGAAGATTTTCTGGAAAAACGGGGAGTGGAACCCAAGTCCGGCGACTTGTCCTCTGTCGCTTCGGCGAAGGAGGAGGCGGGGCTTTTCATCTACCCGCCGCGCGCATTCCTAGGCGTGGATGCCCTCATCACCAATTTTCACCAGCCACGTTCCACCCTGCTCTGCCTGGTCGCAGCCTTTCTCGCGCCCGGCTCAACCGACGGCATCGCCTGGCTGAAAGAAATCTACGCCGAAGCGGTCGCCGCCGAATACCGCTTTTTCAGCTACGGCGATGCCATGCTCATCCTGTAAGTGCCGCCAGAAAAATACTCTCCGTTTGCATCAAAACCGGATTTGGTTATATCGTTAGTCGCACTCCCCCATCCCATCATGAAACGAATCATCCTCCTGCTCAGTTCCTTCGCTCTCGCTCTCGCCGCCCGCGCCGCTGTCGAAACCTACCAGATCGACCCGGTTCACTCGTCGGTTGGGTTCACCATCCGTCACTTCGTGAGCAAGGTGCCCGGCTCGTTCACGAAATTCGCCGGCACGATCGTGGTGGATCGCGACAATCTGGCCAATAGTACCGTTTCCGCCACCATCGAAATCGGCTCGCTCAACACCGCCAACGAGATGCGCGACAACGATGTCAAGAGCGCCAAGTTTCTGGACGCGGCCAATTTCAGCACCATCACTTTCACGAGCAGCTCGTGGAAGAAAACCGGTGAAAACACTTTTGATGTCACCGGCGACCTGACGCTGCACGGCGTGAAAAAGGAAGTCGTGCTCAAGGTCGTCTTCGACGGCTTTGCCACCGGCATGAGGGGCGCCCAGCTATCCGGCTGGGAAGCCTCGACGACCCTTACCCGCGCGGACTTTGGCGTATCCGCGTACAAGGGCGTGCTCGGCGACGAGGTTCCGGTCACGATCAACATCGAAGCCGATCTGAAGAAATAAGCGGACTCCAGGCCTTTTTCCAGGGACGGCCCGCAAGGCCGTCCTTTCTTTTGGGCCGGATCTCGGCCACGCTGCATCTGTGATATCAATTGCGAATCGGTTTGAACTTTTTTCCCGTTGTGGGCGGGGTGCCCTCGCCCCGCGAGGCGCGGAATGCGGGGTGAGGGCACCCCGCCCACATTCAATAGTGTCCGAATTCTGACAGCAATTCGTATGACTCCCGACGAAATCCAGCACCAGATCGACGACGCCACCTTCGACTACACGATGGGCGAGTGCGATGGCGCGCTGGCCAAGCTCGCTCGCGTCACCGCAGCCGCGCCCGATTCGTTCCCCGCGTGGCACGCGCTGGCCGAGATCAACTTCTCTTTGCGCCGCTTTGATGCCGCCCTCGACGCCGCCGAGCACGCGCATGTCCTCCAGCCGGACGATCTTTTCATCAACACCACGCTGTCCCGCGTCTGGATGGAAAAAGGCGACAAGGCCAAAGCCGAACATTTCGGCGCCCAAGCCAAGATCCAAAGCTGGAAGGACCAGCTGAAGAACCCGCCCGCGCCGGGCGACGGCATTTGATCGAATGCTGATATCGTTTCTTTGATTCCGATGTGGGCGGGGTGCCCTCACCCCGCGGGCTTCGGCTTTCGCAGCGCATGCCTCGCGGGGTGAAGGCACCCCCGTCCATACAAAAAACAGGGGCTTGAGTAGCACCGCCCCGCTCGTCCACGACGGGACGACCGGCCAAAGGCTATCGCCAACACTGGCGCGCTGGCTCTTAGCTCGCATTCCGTTTCCAAACAGAAGCCAGCGCGCCTATTGCAAAAACGTTACGGCTGACTCGTTGACAGACGCCGGCCCGCCCACGTAGCCTTTTCCTCCCACCCATGGAGAGACCCGCCTACCTGCTCGAGTTCGAAAAGCCCCTGCGCGAACTCGAAAAACAACTCGAGTCGCTGCACCAGCAATCGCTCGAGAACAACATCGACATGTCGGCCGAGCTTTCCGCGATCGAGGAAAAGCTCGAGCAGACCAAGCGCGAGATCTACACGAATCTCACCCCGTGGCAGCGGGTGCAGGTCGCGCGCCACCCGAAACGGCCCTACGCGCTCGACTACGTGACGGCGCTTTGCACCGGCTTCCAGGAACTGCACGGCGACAGGCAATTCAAGGACGACCAGGCGCTCATCGGCGGCACCGCCTTCTTCGACGGACGCCCGGTCATGATCATCGCGCAACAGAAGGGCCGCGACACCAAGGAAAACATTCTCCGCAATTTCGGCATGCCGCAGCCCGAGGGTTACCGCAAGGCGCTCCGGCTGATGAAGCTCGCGGAGAAGTTCAACCTGCCGGTCCTTAGTTTCATCGACACCCCCGGAGCGTTTCCCGGCGTCGAGTCCGAGGCCCGCCATGTCTCCGAGGCGATCGCGGTCAACCTCCGCGAGATGACGCTGCTTCGGGTGCCCACCATTGCCATCGTCGTGGGCGAAGGCGGGTCGGGCGGCGCGCTCGGCATCGGCGTGACGGACCGGGTCCTCATTTTCGAAAACTCGTATTATTCCGTCATCTCGCCCGAAGGTTGCGCCGCAATCCTCTGGAAGGACCGCGCCAACGCCCCGCAGGCCGCCGAGGCGTTGAAGCTCAACGCCGCGAACCTGAAGGAATTCGGCGTGGTCGACGAGGTCATCCCCGAGCCGCTCGGCGGCGCGCAGAACAACCCCGCCGCCGCCGCCAACGCGCTCAAGGAAGCCTTCACCCGCCACCTGGCCGAGCTTTTGGAAAAATCCCCCGAGCAACTCCTCGAAGACCGCTACCAGCGCTACCGCATCATGGGCCCCTACCGCGAACCGGCGGCGAAGTGAGCCGAAGGCCTTTGCAGAAGAACACGAGGCAGATCCATCTACCTCCGAACGCATTCTTGCGCCCTTTGCGGCCAAAACACAATACTGCGGCCCCAAGCCTTCGCCGCTAACCTTGACAAAAACAGCGTAATTCGCAGCAGGCCATATCGAGTATCGAGGGTTCAAAGGTGACACGCGGTTGGTGTGACAATCGCGTAACGCAGTGCGATTCATCTGCAGTCGGCAGCACTGGCGCAAAAAACTTGTCAGGCGCGCCACATAACATCCACCTTCTTCTGATCGTGTCGGCTTATTTCCACAGACTGGTCAAATCGATTATCGCTCGAGCGATTTCCCCACATCGCCCGATGGTCGTATGTCTTGAGCGGACTAGGCGGCGCGTCTGCATCCGCAGCCCGCGTCGGTTCGATTCGGTCCGCTGGATGGCCCTCGTCGCGATTTTTCTTGGCGGTTCTCTGGCGACCCTTCGAGCGCAGCTTTACACCGCGACTGGCTATACGTGGTCGTTTGTTCCCTCGGGTATGAACGATTCGGGTACCGTCATTGGCTACGGCAGTCCCAGCGGTATTCTCACAGATGGGTATATGTACAGCGACGGCGTGGTCACGAATCTGGGCAATTACAACTTTAGCCGAGGCGTCTTTCCTGAAGCGATTAATAGTGCAGGAACAATTGTCGGTTGGGCTGGAACTGGCGGTCCGGAAGGAGCGTTTATTTATCGAAACGGGACCATCCAGTTCTTGCCCGAGCTCGCCACGGTCCAAAGTGGGGCAAATGGGATTAATGATTCAGGGACGATTGTCGGATATCTCGTTTCTAGCAGCGGCTATGAGGCCTTTGTGGATATCAATGGCTCCGTGCAACAATTGGGTACGCTCGGTGGGTCCAACAGTTGGGCTTCGCGCATAAATAATTCCGGCACTATTGTTGGTTACTCTGAAATAACCGGTGGGGGGCAAACCATCCAGCACGGATTCATTTATACGAACGGCTCCATGCAAGACATGGGAACACTCGGCGGTCGTAAATCCCATCCTGAAGCGATCAATGACAGTGGCATGGTTGTAGGTTGGTCGGACACCAAACCACTAAATAGTCCCACTCACGCGTTTGCCTATCAAAACGGGACCATGACCGACCTGGGAACGCTCGGAGGTGCCGATAGCTCGGCAAATTCAATAAACAACGCCGCCGTCATTGTCGGATATTCTGCCACGCAGGATGGTTCCTCCCATGCATTTATAATTTTCAATAATGGACCAATGATTGACCTCAACACGCTGGTCAGTCTGCCCGGTGACACGTTGACTGGTGCTGCAGCTGTGAATGACCAAGGACAAATCCTAGTGAGTGGAATGAACAAAGCTTACATTTTGTCACCTATTCCTGGTGCCTTGCAATTTGTCCTTCAGCCAGCCAGTCAGGTGGTAACCAGCGGCAACTCGGTAACATTTACCGCACTCGCTGCCGGAATCCCGACGCCCACGTATCAATGGCAAAAGAACGGCGGCAACATCGCAGGGGCTACTTCCAGTTCGTTCACGATCAATTCCGTCGCGGCAGCCGATGCCGGTAGCTACACCCTCGTCGCCACCAACTCCGCCGGCTCGGTGACCAGCAATGCCGCGATCCTGACTGTTAATATTCCAACAATTGCCCAGGGAGTAACGGCGGTGGCGGGGGGAAGCACCCATACCGTTTTCGTAAAATCAGACGGAACCTTGTGGGCCATGGGCTCGAACGGACACGGCGAACTGGGTGATGGAACCACCACCGATCGAAATACCCCGGAGCAGGTGGCAACCGGTGTGGTTTCAGTCTCGGCCGGTGACGAATTCACGATGTTTGTGAAAACGGATGGAACTCTGTGGGGGATGGGCTCGAACAGCCACGGACAACTAGGGGATGGTACCACGACAGATCGCAACACCCCGGTTCAGGTTGCGTCCGGCGTGGTCATGGTCGCGGCGGGCGGTAGCCACACGATGTTTGTGAAGACGGACGGAACCCTTTGGGCCACCGGCTCAAATTCGTTTGGCGATTTGGGCGATGGCACGACCACGGACCGAAGCACGCCCGTCCAAGTCGCGAGCGGCGTGAGCACCGTGGCAGCGAGCTTATGGCAAACCCTGTTCCTGAAAACGGATGGAACCCTTTGGGGGATGGGCTTGAGCTACAGTCAGCTCAGTTACTACCCGACCCAGATTGCGAGCGGCGTGACCGCGGTTGCCTCCGGCTTCCAATTTACTGTTTTCGTGAAAACAGACGGGAGCCTTTGGGCGTCGGGCGCCAATGGCGACGGCCAACAGGGATATGGCGCCAGCGGCAACACAACGGTGCCATTGCACCAAGTGTTGGCCAGCGGAGTGGCAAATATAGCCGCAGGATTTTCCCATGCCGTTTTCCTGAAAACCGACGGTACGCTGTGGGCGGTGGGGCGGAACGTGGAAGGGCAGTTGGGTGATGGCACCACGACCGACCGCAGCCTTCCCATGCAAATGGCCAGCGGCGTGGCCGTCTTCGCCGCGGGAGGCTGGTATACCCTGTTCGCGAAAACGGATGGGACCTTGTGGGGAACCGGCGCCAACGGCTACGGCGCGCTCGGCGACGGGACCGGCAATAGTCAAAGCACCCCGGAACAAATTCTTCCTCTGGTTGGGATTGCTCCAGCCATTGCCGTACAACCGGTGGACCAGACCGTTACAGCTGGCCAAAGCGTGACGTTCTCTGTGGGGGCCACCGGAGCCCCCGCGCCAAATTACCAATGGCAAAAAGACGGAGCGGCTGTCACCGCAGCGACGAACAATTCCTACACCATTTCCAGTGCGACCTTCAGCGATGCGGGAACATACACCGTCGTTGTCACCAATGCCTCGGGCTCGCTAACGAGCACCGGGGTTAAATTGACGGTCAATCAAGGGACCGCAACAGTGACCCTCGGCAATCTCACCGCCACGTACGACGGCTCCGCCCACGCGGCCTCCGCTACCACCATTCCCGCTGGCAAAGCCATTTCCTTCACCTACAACGGCTCTCTCACCGCACCCACCCACGCCGGCAGTTACGCCGTGGTCGCCACCGTCAACGATCTGGATTATGCCGGCTCCGCTTCCGGCACGCTCATCATCGCGCCAGCGACCGCGAGCGTGACCCTCGGCAATCTCACCGCCACGTACGACGGCTCCGCCCACGCGGCCTCCG
>CAYZGG010000080.1:0-1137 GCA_964477955.1 uncultured Opitutaceae bacterium | reverse complement strand
CCACCACCTCTCCCGCCGGCAAAACCGTCTCCTTCTCCTACAACGGTTCCCCCACCGCCCCCACCCACGCCGGCAGTTACCCCGTGGTCGCCACCGTCAATGATCCGGATTTCGCCGGCTCCGCTTCCGGCATGCTCGTCATCGCGCAAGCGACCGCAAGCGTGACCCTCGGCAATCTCACCGCCACGTACGACGGCTCCGCTCACGCAGCCTCGGCCATCACCCTTCCCGCCGGCAAGGCCGTCTCCTTCACGTACAACGGTTCCTCCACCGCCCCCACCCACGCCGGCAGCTACGCCGTCGTCGCCACCGTCAACGATCCGGATTATACCGGCTCCGCCTCCGGCACGCTCGTCATTGCCCAGGCGACCGCAAGCGTGACCCTGGGCAATCTCACCGCCACTTATGACGGCTCCGCCCACGCAGCCTCCGCCACCACCATTCCGGCCAGCAAGGCCGTTTCCTTCACCTACAACGGCTTCTCCACCGCACCCACCCACGCCGGCAGTTACCCCGTGGTGGCCACGGTCAATGATCCGGATTATTCCGGCTCCGCCTCCGGCACGCTCGTCATCGCCCAGGCGATTCCCGTGATCACGTGGCCGACGCCCGCCGCCGTCGCCCCGGGAACAGTGCTAGGCCCGTCACAACTTAACGCTACCGCCAGCGTCCCCGGAATTTTCACTTATCTTCCAGCCGCAGGTGCCGTGCTCCAATCCGGCAGGCACGTTCTCTCCCTCGGTTTCGCTCCCGCTGACCCGGTTGACTATGCTACTGTCGCTGCACAACAGTTACTTGTTGTTAACTCACTCAATGGCATGCCGCTTTTCACGCAGCAGCCGGGGAGCCAGACGGCAAAGATGGGCCATGGAGTGAGCTTCACGGTGGCGGCGAGCGGAACGCCGGCGCCGACCTACCAGTGGCAGAAGAACGGGGTGAACATCCCCGGCGCCACGGGTAGCTCCTATATGATCGCCCATGTTGCCCCGGCCGACGCGGGCAGCTACACGGTTGTCGCAACCAACTCCGCCGGCTCGGTCACCAGCAGTGCGGCCAGCTTGACGGTGCGTCTTCCGTCCACGGACTTCAACGGGGACGGCCAGCCCGACATCCTCTGGGAAAATCCGTCCACCGGCG
>CAYZGG010000079.1:0-19415 GCA_964477955.1 uncultured Opitutaceae bacterium | reverse complement strand
TCTGGACCGACGGCCGCATCACCCCGGACGACGCCCTCAAGCAGTCCGCCTCCATTCTCAAGCACCACCTCGACGTCTTCGACCGCGTCTCGCAGGAATCCTACGAGTTTGAGTCGCAGGCCCAGGAGGTCTCCGAGGAACAGAACAAGCTGCGCAAGCTGCTCAACATGTCGGTCAACGAGATCGAGCTGTCGGTCCGCGCCGCCAACTGCCTCAACAACGCCAACATCACCACCGTCGGCGAGCTGGCGATGAAGACCGAGCAGGAGATGCTCAAGTACCGCAACTTCGGCAAGAAGTCCCTCAACGAAATCAAGGAAAAGCTCGAAGCCCTCGGCCTGTCGTTGGGCATGAAGTTCGACGAGCGCCTCCTCGACACCAAGAAGGAAGCCTGACCGATTTTCGATTTTTGATTGGCGATTTTCGATTGCCAGTCGGTGCGCCGCCTCAGGGCGGCGCAAAAATCGAAAATCCGGAATCCAAAATCGAAAATTTCCTGTCTCTCGCGCCGTCCGCTGCCGCCCAACGCTGCGACCGGATTGCCGATCGGGAGCCACCTAACCAAACCACCCAATGCGTCACAATAAACATCACGCTTCCCTGGGCGTCACTCGCGAACACCGCGAATCCATGCTCTCCAACATGGGCGCCTCGCTCATCCTCCACGGTCGCATCGAGACCACGCTGACCAAGGCCCGCGCCCTCCGTCCGTTCATCGAGAAGATCATCACCAAGGCCAAGAAGGCCGCGGCGGCGACCGAGAAGAAGGACGCCATCCACCTCCGCCGCATGGCCCTCAAGGACGTGCGCGACGAGTCTGCCATCACCCTGCTTTTCAACGAGAAGGTGAAGCAGTTCGAGAAGCGCGCCGGTGGCTACACCCGCATCTACAAGCTCGGGCCGCGCCGCATCAGCGATGCCGCCGAAATGGCCCTGATCGAATTCGTCGGCGCCGAGGACACCGGTTACACGAAGTCCCGCGGCAAGAAGGCCAAGAAGTCCGGTGGCAAGAAAGCGGCCAAGCCCGCCGCCGAGGCCCCCGCGACCGAAACGCCCGCCCCCGAAGAGCCCAAAGCCTGACGGTAGGGGTAGTTGCCCCAATCGCCCCGGGTAGGGCGGGACACGCCGGGCCCGCCGCTTAGTCCACCTCATTTCAACGCGCCGCACCGTAAGGTCGGCGCGTTTTTCTTTGTCGGTTAGAACTCAAGCGGTTCGCGGGTGGAGCGGATTGACCCCGATCCGCTCAGGTTGTGCGGGACAAGCTTGCTGTGTGAGAGGTGCTTTTTGAGCCCCGACAGATCGCGGGATGAACCCGCTCCTAAAACCAATGCACTTGTCCAGAAGCTCGCTGAGGTGCAGAGAGGCAATTCACCCAAACCTGATTTATCCTCTGCGCGCTCCGCGTCCTTCTGCGAGAGTTATGCTTCTCCTCCGTTCCCTTCGTTTCCTCCTGTAAACTCATCCCGATCTAAAAATACGTTGGCACAGGAGGTAACAGAGGTAACAGAGATTCAGCTGCGATTTCTCGGATAACACCCCATGGCGGCATCCGCCCGCCGGGCGTATCTTGCCCGACAACCCTCCGACCATGCCCTTCCTCATTCCTCCGTGGCGCGCTTTCAGCGCCCTGTCTTCGCATAGCGAGGCAGTCTCGGCGTCGGCCTGCTGCAATTTTTCGTTTGCGACGCTCGAGGTCGCTTGTTGCCAACCCGGCCTGGCGAGATTCGCCCTCACCGAACAGACGCAGACCGACGCCTGGCGTTGGGCGATCTGCAGCACCGAGGGCTTGATCCTCCGGGCGGGCTCCGAGCCAAGTCAAACGGCCGCCAAGAGAATAGCCGAGGAAGTGCTACAGCTGCAGGAAGCCTGAATCAAATCCGAGGCGCAGTTGGTTTCAGACAGAATGAACAAAATGAAGCAGAATGTCCGGAGACGATCTGCCCATTCAGTTCATTCTGTTAATTCTGTCCTCCATCCGCCCGCTTAGTTCATTCCGTTAATTCTGTCTCAACCCGCGCTCAGATCTTCACGCCTTCCTTGGTGACGCGCTGGCGGAATTCGGTCAGCACGCGCTGCGTGATCGGGCCCGGTTTCCCGGTCCCGATGGTGCGGCCGTCGAGTGAGATCACGGGCACGACCTCCGCGCCGGTGCCAGTGAGGAAACACTCGTCCGCGCACCAGATGTCGTAGCGGGTCATGTTGACCTCCTGCACGGGCACCTGGATGGCCCGGGCAATGTCGCACACGGTCTCGCGCGTGATGCCCTTGAGCGCCCCTTGCGAGGCGGCCGGCGTGTAGATCGTGCCTTTGTGCACCGTGAAGATGTTGTCGGCCGTGCACTCGGCGACGAAACCCTGGTCGTTGAGCATGATGGCCTCGAGCGCGCCCGCCTGCTTGGCCTCGATCTTGCCGAGGATGTTGTTGACGTAGTTGAGCGACTTGATCGTCGGCGGCAGTGCGGCCGGGCCGATGCGGCGGGTCGGCACGGTGGCGAGCGCCAGGCCGTTGTCGTAGTATTCCTTCGGGTAGAGCTGGATGGTGCTCGCGATGATGAACACCGTGGGCTTCGGGCACGACCAGGGCGCGAGGCCGAGATCGCCGGGGCCGCGCGTGACCACGAGCCGGATGTAGCCGTTGCGGAGGTTGTTGCGCCGGCAGGTCTCGCACGTGGCCTCGACCAGCTGCTCGCGGGTCAGCGGCAGGGTGAGGAGGAGGGCCTTGGCCGAGTATTCGAGCCGCTCCAGATGCTCGGCGAGCCGGAACACGTTGCCTTCGTAAAGGCGGATGCCCTCGAAGATGCCGTCGCCGTAGAGCAGGCCATGGTCGAACACCGAAACCTTGGCGTCGGCGCTGTCCACGAACTTCCCGTCGAGATAAATTTGCATGGTCGCAGCATTCCGCGCCGGCGGGAATTTGCCAAGCGCGGAGTGTTCTATGACTTTTTGTACCGCTTTAAGTAACCGCCTGCTGTGCAGATAGCTCGGATAGAGGTTGGCGACAGGTGGTTTCACACCGCCGCGCAGCCCCACGGGTACCCTCGGCCGAAGCTAAAAAACGGGCTTGCGTAGCGTCGCCCGACCGAGCGAAATCTATTTTTCGCGCCAACATAGCTCAGCTGGTAGAGCAACGCTTTCGTAAAGCGTAGGTCGTCGGTTCGAATCCGACTGTTGGCTCCAGTTTTGTCGGACTGCTGAGTTTAGACAGAATGAACAGAACGGACAAAATATTTGGGAATTAGCCCGGCGTCTGACTCATTTCCGTTCTGCCATTTTGTTAATTCTGTCCAAACCCGTGTCTCAGCGGTCCGTGGCATTGAGGTCAACGACCTACACCGCGTCGCCCACGCGCAGCGTGCCGTGCTTCGTTTCGTGGATGAAATTCTGGCCGAAATTGACGTCGGTCGGATCAGCGGCGGCCCGGCGGTAGGCGGCGAGCGTGCGGAGCGGCTCGGGGCCGAGACGCTCGCCGGTGACTTGATCGGTGGTGGTGACGACACAACGCGCGCAGGGTCCGCCGGCGCGGAGGGTCACGGCCCCAACGCGGATTCGCCGCCAGGTGTCTTCGGCGAAAGCTTCACAGCCGGACACGACGATGCTAGGACGAAAACGATTCATCGGCACCGGCTCGCCGCCGTTCTCCTGAATCCGGTCGTTGAGGTCGGCGAGCGAGGCTTCGCTGATCACCAGCAGGGGAAAAGCGTCGGCAAAGGCGACGGCATCGCCCGGCCGCGCGGTCGCCTTCAGCATCGGGCGCAGGAATTTTTCTCCGATCCGCACGAGCCGGCAGGGAGTTTTCAGGAAATCACTCAGCCAGCCGGCGACGGCGTCGCCGCAGTCCTCGGCCTGCAGCCCCTCGCTTTTCCAGACACTGACGGCGCGCAGCGGCGCTCGGGGATCGGGCGCGGTCGAAACGGAGATGGGTCCGGAGCCGTCGACGGACAGCGTGAGCAAGCCGGGGGCGAGGGATGCCTCGATCGACGCCATGCGGGGCAGGGTGCGCTGGGTCAGAAACCTTCCGGCCGCGTCCACCACCATGAACCGCCGGTCGCCGACGAAGCCAAGCGAATCCAGGTCGATCGAAGGCACCGCGAACCCGCGCAGGGATTTCACGGGATAAAGAAACAGGCCGGAGATACGGGGCATGGAGAGTGAAAGTGAGAGGGAAAGTGAAAGTGGGTTCAGGGAGAAAAACGTCAATTGACACTAATCTTCGCCAATGAATGAACTGGGTCCGGCCGCTGAGGGATTCCGTTCTGAATTAGCGTAAATTAGCGAAGATTAGTGGTTAAATTCCGGTCACTTCCGCCGGTAGGTGACGAGGTAGAGCTGAGTGCCGGCGGTTGTGGTGAATTTCAGCGGGCGAGTGCCGCCAAGCCCGTAACAAATCATCAAGGTGTCGTCGATGAACTTGAAGATGCACGGAATGACGCGCCCGGCGTTCGGGCCTTCCGTGCCTCGCAAAGTGAGGCCGGCGACGTCCAACTCGAACGTACCCTGGTCGGCGACCTCACCGCCGAAGCGGACAAAATATTTTCCGCCCGCAAGTTCGACCTCGGTCTGCTGGAGCACTTCGCACGGCGGCTCCTCGCCGTCGAGTTCCGCATAGAGCGGCTGCCAGAGACCTTCGATAGAATGAGAGGTGCTCATCGCGCGGTTCGTGTCCAGACATTGGCGCCGGGTCGCGCTGGGAAATTCCTCCTCATGCCCGCTTCAGCACGTCGCGCGGGGTGGTTTCGATGGGGGCGGGCTCGGTGAGTTCCTTCGCGCCTTTCGCGCCGAGTTCGGAGAATTTGCGGGCACCGGGCAGCAGGGTCTGCTCGAAGGAGCCGACCGCGGAATTGTAGGCCTTCCCAGCGCTCTCGAGGCCGCGGCCCACTTTGTCCAGATTGTCGGCAAAACCGGCAATGCGATCGTAGAGTTGGCGGCCCAAGTCGGCAATTTCGTCGGCATTTTTGGAAACTGAATCCTGGCGCCAGCCATAGGCCGCCGCCTTCAACAGCGCAATGAGCGTGGCGGGCGTGGCGAGCAGGACCTTTTTCGCGATGGCGCGGTCGATGAGCGACGGGTCGGCCTGGAGCGCCCCGGAAAGAAACTGATCGCCGGGTAGAAACAGCACGACGAATTCCGGCGAGGGTTGGAACTGCGCCCAGTAGTCCTTGGCCCCGAGCGCGTCGATGTGCCCGCGAACCTTGGCGGCGTGTTCGGCGAGCTTGGCGGTGCGCACGGCGTCATCGGACGCATTGGCGGCCTCGCGGTACGCGTCATTCGGCGCCTTGGCGTCGATGACAATTCGTTGCTCGCCGGGCAGGCGGACGACGAGGTCGGCGCGGAGCGCCCCGCTGGACTGCTGCTCGACAAAATCGCAATACGAACTCATGCCCGACATCTCGACGACGCGGCGGAGCTGGAGTTCGCCCCAAGTGCCGGCGGTCGTCGTGGAACGGAGTGCGGTGGAGAGTTTGGCCGCTTCGGATTGCAACGACAGCTGCGCCGTGCCCAAAGACTTGAGCTGCTCCGAAAGCTGGCCGTAGGCCGAGGCGCGGGCTTTTTCAATCTCGCCGATCTTGGCGTCGACTTTGTCCAGCGACTCCTTCAGCGGCTTGACCATCGAGTCGATGGCCTGCTGGCGCTTGCCGAGTTCGTCGGCGGATTGCTGGTGCAGCTTGGAAAACGATTCACGCGCCAGCTCGAGGAAGGATTGGTTGTTGGAGCGGAGGGCGTCGGCCGAGAGGGCCTTGAAGGAATTGGACAGACGTTCGTGCGCGTCGGTGAGGGCGGCGATCTTCTCCGTTGCGGCGGCGCGCTCGGCCGCGAGTTCATTTTCGAACTTCGATTTCTGACTTTCGACCTCTGCGAGCCGGAGGCGGGCGGTTTCCAGATCGATCGCGAGCAACCGGGCGCGTTCGGCGACGGCGGCGCTGCGGGACTGGGCGAAGAACCAGCCAAGTCCGCCGGCGAGGACCGCGGCGATGAGCGCGATGAGGATCTCCATGGCCGTAGTGAAACCCCTGGGCGCCGCGCTGTCGAGTGCCGGTTGGGGCGGGAAATGTAGGGCGGGGGCGCGGGCCCCGCCGTAGGCGTACGCGAGCCAACAGGCGAGGTGGGCGGTTGGGGGGGTTATTTTTGGGGGGGGGTCGGTGCCCCCGCCTTGGGCGTACGCGATACACCGGTGGTGGCGGGGTCGGCGACCCCGCCCTACAACCAGCGCATTGGGGTCAATGCGCTCCACCTTCAAAATCCCGGATCCGTTTCAGAACGGCTGGCCGGAATTGGCCGGTTCCTTGGCGGAGAAATAGATCGTGAACCGGGTGCCTTCGCCGAGCTTGGTCTGCACGTGGGTCAGGCCGTGGTGGTGCTTCACGAGGCGGGTGACGATGGCAAGGCCGAGGCCGGTGCCCGTTTCCGCCTTGGTGGTGAAATACGGCTCGAAAATGCGCGAGAGCACATCGTGCGCGATGCCCGGGCCCTGGTCGATCACCGACAGGGCGACGATCGGCGGAGTGTCGGCGAACGACTCGAGGCCGATGACGCGTTCGCTCGCGCCGTCCTTGAATTTCTCGATCGGCAATGGGTCGTCGAAACGCTCGGCGGCGATGGTCACGGTCTGCGCCTGCGACGTGCTTTGGAAGGCGTTGACGGCGAGATTGAGGAGGATCTGGATGAGCTCGGTGCCGCCAATCAAGGCGGCGGCGTCCTGGGCGAGCGGTGTGACGACCAGCTTGCCGCCGCGCAGACTCGGGTGGTTGCGCATGAGGGTCTGCACGTCGTCGAGGACCTGGTTGATCGAGACCTCCGGGGTGTGGGAGCTGCGTTTGTTGACGAAGCGGAGGTAGCGGCGCGTGATCGCCGAGCAGGTGTTGACCTGTTTCGCGAGGAGATCGACGTCGTCGCGCATGGCCTGGAGTTCGAGGCCGCTCAGCGAGGAGGTGTGTTCCAGCCGATGACGGAGAAGATCAACATAGCCGGTGATGACGGTGAGCGGGTTGTTGATGTCGTGCAGGGCACCGGCATAGATCTCGGTGGTGGTGCGCGCCATTTCCTCCTTGAGGGTGGTGTCGTTGAGCTGCTCGTTGAGGGCCCGGAGGCGCTCGGAGGTCGAGGTGACGGTTTCGGAAATGCGGCGGAAATGCAGGGCGCGGGCCACGGCCTCGCGGATGGTGGAGAGATCGAAGGGCTTGCTCAGGTAATCGCAGGCGCCGAGACGCAGGGCCTGCCGGGCGGTTTCGATGGTTTCGTACGCCGTGAGCATGATGATTTCGATGCGGGCATCGATCGACTTCAGCCCGCGCAGGACATCGATGCCGCTTTTCCCCGCCATGCGAATGTCCAGGATGGCGATCTGCACCGGATTCTGGCGGGCGTAGGCGAGGGCCTGGTCGGCGGTGTCCACGGCGTGCACATTGAAGTCCTGGCGGAAGACCATGCGCAGGGAATGTCGCGGACCCTCCTCGTCGTCGACGATCAAGAGGGTGGGAAGCACGGGCGGGGTCGGGGCGGCCGCCGGAGGCGAAACGGGCAGCGGGGAGGCGGAGACAGTGGTGGTGGGCATGGGGCGGATTGCTTGCGCAGGGGTTAGAACTGGAATCCCAGGGAAAGGGACACGGCATTCAAGGAGTTCTTGTAGCTGCCGTCCGCGGTGGCGCCGATCAGCGAAGCCGCGCTGCCGGAGACGTGGCGGGTGCCGCCGTCGCCATATTGCCAGGCGAGGTCGGCGGACATGAATCCGTTGTGGTAGCCAAAACCGAGAGAATAGAAGGCGCGGTTGCTGTCCGGCACGGCCGGCGTGTAGGTGGAGTCGGGGGTGGAGTTTTGCGTGTAACAATAGCCCGCGCCGACATGCCAGCCATTGTCGAAGTACCGGGTGGCGCCCAGTTCGTAGAACCAGCCGGCCTGCCAGTTGAAGGGAAGGACGGTGTCGCCGGAGGTGCGGTGGATCACAACGGTGCCAAGGCGGTTCCAATTCGTCCAGTCGGCGTCCGCCTCGATGTTCCACTGCGGGTTGGGCCGGTAGGACCAGCCGACGATCACATTTTCTGGAAACTCAAACTCCGCGCTCGCCGCTTCGCTCGGGATCACGGGAATCGTCGAGGAGGTGCCCTTGAAATTGATGGTGGTGTGGTGGGTGTAGCTGAGGCCGAGACTGTTTTGGGCATTCACCTTCCAGAGCAAGCCGAGATCGAACCCAATCGCGCTGCCGCTGCCCGCGAAACGAAACAGATCGTTCGGACCAAAGATGCCGATCGCCCGATTCAGGTCGGTCGTGGCGCGGTTGTAGGTGACCCCGAGTCCGGCGGAAACGTCCGGCGAGATCTGCCACGCCACGGAGAAATTATAGGTTCGGTAGGTCTGCGTGTTGCGCAGCGCGAAGGTGCGCAGGGGGGAGTTGGCGGGCCATTCCGTGGAAAGTCCGTAGGGGGCGTAGACGCCGAGACCGTAGGCCAGCGGCGAGCCTTGGGCCTTCCAGGTGGTGTAGAAAGCCGGGATGCTCAACCGGTCGTCCTTCATCGAGGTGCTCCCGCCCACCCCGGTGTAGTCGGAGGACGCCGCGACCGAGTAAAGGTTGCCCTCGAGCCGGGCGCCGTCGAGCTGGATGAGCCCGGCCGGGTTGTAATAAACCGCGCTCGGATTATCGGCGGTGGCGACGAAGGCGTTGCCGCGTTCCGTGGCGAAGGCGTCCTGGAAGCCGACGCGCGTCGCCGACGCGAGAGCCAGGCCGGGCAGGAAAGCCATTAGACCCAGGCAGGACCAGGTGTGGGAACGCGAGACGGGTGGGGAAGACAGACGGGGCAGACGCATTTTTAGTTCGGCAAGGGGAGGTGGATGACGAGATCGGGATCGGCCGCCGTGGTCCGGGTGTGCACTTCCAGCCGGCCCTGGTGGGCCTCGATGACGCGCCGCGCGATGGTCAGGCCGAGGCCGACGCCGGTGTTGCGGGTCGTGAAGAACGGCTCGGTTGCGCGCGGGGCGGACTCGGGCGCAAACCCGTCGCCGCTGTCGCGGACCTTGATGATGAGCTCGGCCCGGCCGTCGGTCGTGGGGGCGGCGTTGAGGGACACGCTGAGGTGGCGCGAGTCGTTGGACGATTGCAGGCCGTTGAGAAAAATTTCCTGGAAGGCGTGCGCGAGACTGGCGCGATTGCACCGGAGCATGACGGAGGGCAGGTCGCTCTTGATCTCGATGCGGCCCTCGCCGCCCGCGTAGGCGCGGGATTTCTCGAAGCTCGTGCGCAACAATTCATCGAGCGGGGCGAGCTCGGTGGGCGGCTGGTCGGACCGGGCGAGCAGCAGCATCTGGTCGGTGAAGCGCTGGATGCGCTGCGTCTCGCGGGCGAGCGCGGTCTTGAGCGATTCGCGGAACTCGGGTTGGTCGATCTCGGCGTCGAACAGCTGCTGGTGGGTGGTGAGAGGGACGAGCGAGTTGCGGATCTCGTGGGCGAAGCGCCGCGCGATCAGGCTGATCAGCTTGAGATTCGAGGATTCGATTTCGGCGCGCTGCGCGGAGCGGATTTGCGTGAAGTCCTCGAGGAGGAGCATGGCGGTGTGCTGCGCCTGTCCGCCCGCCGGTCCGAGGGGCAGCAGGGTGACGCGAAAAACCTGACCGCCGGTCTCCTGGAAGAAAGGCTCGTGGGCGGCGCCGCTTTCGATCGTCTCGCCCAGCTTCGCGGCGACGGGCGCGGGCAGATCCTGCCAGCCCGCCGAACCGGCCCCCTCGCCGCCGAGAAAACGCGAGATGGCGCGATTGGCATAGACGACGTTCGGTCCCGGTCCGGCGACCAGCGCGCCGACCGTAAGGCTCTCCAGCACGTTGCCGAACATCCGGTGGCTGCCGACCAGCTGGGAGTGGAGCCAGCTGTTCTTGATCGCCAGGCCGAGTTCCTCGAGCAGGTGGAAGACCAGCAGCAGCTCCTCGTCGAAAAACTCCCCGCCTGTGATGCGCCCGCCGAGCACGGCCACGCCGATCGTGCGCTCGCGATCGTTGACGGGGATCGCGACCTGGCCGCCGAGCACCTCGAATTCGCGGACGATCTTCGGATCGAGCATCGGCGGCATCGAGCCGGCCGGGGCGCGCAGGATCTGCGGATGGAGTGTGAGCTGGCGGCCGAGCCCGCTCTTGCGCGACAGCGCGAAGCACTCCACGAGCTCGGAAGGGATGCCGACGGCGGCGGCGCAGGGAAGCGACAACTGACCGGGGGCGGCGACGGAGCCGGCGGGACCCGGGTCGAGAAAGATGGCGATGCGCGTCAGGCCCACCACTTCGCGCAGTTTGAGGATGAAGTGATGGGTGAGCTGGCGATGATCGAGGGAAAATCCCAGCACCTTGGAGAAGTCCCGAAGCACTTCGAGGGCGGTCGACAACGCCGCGGCCCGCGTGCTCAGTCCGCCTTGCGGGATGGCGGGAGTGGTTTCGACCGGCGGAGGCGGCACCGACCGCTGGGTCAGACGCTCCAGCACCCCCGCGAGCGCGGCGGGATCGATGGGCTCATAAAGGATCAGATCCGCGCCCGCGATCAGCAGTTTTTGCTGAAGATCGGACGCGCCACCCATTGGCAGGACCGCGACCAGTGGCAACCCCGGCACGAGCACCCGCGTGGACGTAACTTCTTGGACAAATTCTGCGTTGGCGATCCCCGGCGCGAACAAAACCGCATCAAAGGCCCGGGCAATCAGGGGACCGCGGGCCTCTATCACCCGGGGCCGGCAATGCAGCTGAAAGTCGGCGGAGGAGGTGAGCGCGGATTGAAGGGTCAGCGCGTGGGCGTGATCGGTTATTAGGAGTAGCCGGGTCAATGCCGAGGTTTATAGCAAACAAATTGGCGCAAGCCACTAGAATCAAGCGTGAATTGCTGTGAACAACAGCGGAAATTTGCCAGCAGCCGGGACTTGCCCTTTGCATTTTTGACAATAAACCCCTCGATTGGCGCCACCAAGCCCCACATGACTGTCGAATCCATGCCCAATCAGGCCGGGCAGATCCGCACGGATTTTGTCCAATTCTCCAACCGTGCCGGTCTGAAACTGGCCGCCTGTCTCGACCACTGCGGCGATTTGCAGACACGCCCATGGGTGATCGTGGCCCCGAAATACGGCGAGACAAAGAAAAGTAATTTGCAACTGGCGTACCATTTGGTCGCCAACGGCCTCAATGTCCTGCGTTTCGATCCCACCAATCACGTGGGAGAAAGCGACGGAGCGATGCTCGATTTTGTCCTGCCCGGAGCCGTCGACGATATCATCGCCAGTCTCGATTTTCTTTCGGCCTGCATGGGCATCGAACGCGTGGTGATGGTGGCCAACAGCCTGTCGTCCCGCTGCGCGTTGCGCGCCGCGGCCCTCGACCAACGCATCACGAAACTCATCAACGTGGCGGGGGTGGTGAACCTGCTGGCCACGATGTCCGAGATTTATCGCGAGGACATCCTCACCCAGTATCGTCAGGGCCGGCGCTGGGGTGTCACGGATTTTCTCGGACTGGAGGTGCGGGGCGACGCGTTTCTCGACAGCGTGGTGCGGTCGGGGATGCACGACCTCGCCGGCACGATTGCCGATGCGGCGAAGACCGGCATCCCGCTGGTCTATTTTTTTGCGGAGCGCGACACCTGGGTCCGTCGCGAGGAGGTGGCTCAGGTGGTGGCGGCCAATCCGCAGGCGCGGCTCGTTCTGGTCGAGGCGGCCTTGCATGAGGTGCGGGAGAACCCGCGGGCGGCGGAGCAGCTTTTCCGGGAGATCATCTGGTCCTGCCTGCAGGACACCCCGTTTACGCCCGCGGTCGGAGACCAGTTGCAGGTGCCTCCGATCAAACTCGTGCTGGCCCAGAACCGCCGCGAACGCGAACGGCTGCGCAGCGCGGACGAATCCGCGGAAAGCGAAACCGAATTCTGGTCCGGTTACCTCGGAAAATACAGCATCCTCGAGCGATCGTCGGACTATCAGGAGTATCTCGAACTGCTGGGCCGCCTGGCCCGGCCCTTCCGCCCGGGCGCGGTGGTGCTGGACGCCGGCTGCGGCGGCGGGCTGTTCGGCCTGTGGATGCTGCACGAAACCCGGCTGCGCGCCCGGAACCCGACCCCGGCCGAGCCGGTCGTCTACGTTGGTCTCGACCTGACGGAACGCGGTTTGACCGAGGCCATGACGAGGCATCTTCATTCCCGACGGCAGTCCTCCCCGGGTGCCCGGCCCGGGTTGCATTACTCGCGGATGGATTTCGATCAGCTGGAAGGGGAGGGCGGCACCGGTCGCCTGCCCTTTGCCGACGGCACCTTCGATCTCATCTGCTGCAGCCTCGTGCTGTCGTATCTCAAGAATCCGGGGGTCCTGCTGCGCGAGTTGCAGCGGGTGCTCCAGCCCGGCGGCGTGCTGATCGCCTCGAGCATGAAACCCCATTGCGACCTCTCCGTGATCTACCGCGACTCGATCGCGGGGAATGTGACGGACGAGGAGATCGACGCCGGGCGGAACCTGCTGCGCGCCGCCGGCAAGATCAAACTGAAGGAGGAATTGGGTTACTACGCGTTTTATTCGCAGACCGAGCTCGCGTCCCTCGCCACGGAGGCGGGCTTCCAGGTCGACGAAACCCACGAGTCGCTCGGCGGGCAGGCCGCCGTCGTGAAAGCGGTCAAGTGACGACCTACCTGATAGTCACCTCGGCGTTGAATTTCCTGACCGCGAGCCTGCTGGCCTTCGCGGTGGTGCTGCGCGGACGGAACAACGAACTCAACCGCCAGTTCGGCGTCTTTGCCCTCAGCATCGGTCTCTGGTCGGCCGGTTATTTTTTGTGGCAGATTGCGGAGGATGGCGATCACGCGCTGTTTTTCGCCCGGGCGCTCATGTTCCCCGCCTATTTCGTGCCGGTGACCTATTGCCATTTCGTCACCCGGCTGTGCGGCGAACCGCGGCCCTGGCTCATCCGCTTCGGCTACTTGTGCGCCGTGGTTTTCTCCTGCCTGAATCTCACGCCGCTCATGGTGCGCGACGTGCGCCCCGTGTTGGAACAGCCTTTCTGGCCGCAAGCCGGCCCCGCCTTCATCGCCTACCTCGTCCTGTTCGCCGTCCTGATGTTCGAATCCCTGCGGCTCCTGCGCCGGCACGAACTGCAGGGCTCGGGCGCGCGCGCCAGCCAGATGCGCAACATCTTCATCGCCTCGGTCGTCGGCTTCCTCGGCGGCGCCACGAACTTTCCGCTATGGTACGGCATCCCCGTCCCGCCGGTCGGACAGGTGCTGGTGTTCATCTACCTCGTCACCGTCGCCCACGCCGTTTCGCGCTACCAGCTGCCTCTCGTGACCTACGACTTCGTCCACGCGGCGATCTACGTCGGCCTGGCCGTCACCTTCACCACGGTCATTTTGCTGGCCTGCGTGCTGAGCGCGCCGCTGCTGGTCGGAACGCCGCTGACCTCGGCGACGCTCATGAACATTTTCCTCGGGGGCATGATCCTGAGCCTCTTCGCCTTCTGGGCCGTGCCTCGCCTCAACCGCGCCGTGAACCGGCTGTTGCAGCAGACCTACCTCCGCCGCCGCAACACCCAGCAGCAGCAGCTCAAGGAGCTCGGCCGGCGCATCGTGTCGCTCGGCAGCGAACAGGAGATATTCGAAAACACGGTCAACGAAATCGCCCGCGCCTTCAGCCTCGACGCGGTGGCGGTGTATGTGCGCACCGAATTCGACCACGACTACCAGCTCCGGGCGGCCCAGGGCTGGTCCCAGTGCCCGCCCGAACTCCCGATCGAATCCGTCCTGACCCGCCTCTTCCAGAAACGCATGGCCCCCGTGCTCCTCGACGGCTCGGAGGCCGAGCTCGGGCCGACCGTGACCGCCGAACTCGACAGCTTGCGCGGCCGGCTGCCCTTCGAGGCGGTGCTTCCGGTCGCGAGCGACGATTTTCTTTCCGGCATCCTGCTGCTCGGTGCCCGCCAGGGCGGCGACCGCTACACCGAGGCCGAACTGTCGCTGCTGGAATCGACCTGCCTGCAGATCGCCGTGACCCTGCGCGCCCGCCAGCTTGAGCGGCGGGCCAGCCAGACCGAAAAACTCATCTCCCTCGGCACGCTCGCCGCCGGCCTCGCCCATGAGCTGCGCAACCCCCTGACCTCCATCCAGACCTTCACCGCTTTGCTGAAGGAACGCGGCGCCAACACCGACTTGCAGCAGGAATTCGGCGCCGTGGTCCAGCGCGACGTGAACCGCATCGCCAGCATCGTGGAGAACGTCGCCGCCTTCGCCGAGAGCAACAAGGTCGACATGACCGCGGTGAACCTGCCCGACGTGCTCAAGACCGTGGCCGACATCGTCCACCCGGAGCTGCTGCGCGCCGGCGTCACCCTCGACCTGCCCGCCGTCGACGTGCCGCCCATCCGCGGCAACACCAGCCAGCTGCTCCAGGTTTTTCTCAACCTCACCCAGAACGCCATCCAGGCGCTCGAAGGCCGGCCCGACCCCCGCATCTCCTTCCGCCTCGAAACCCGCGTCGACGACGTCCCTCAGCCGCTACTCTTCGTCAGCGTCGAGGACAACGGCCCGGGCATCGACCCGGGCGTGCTCCCGCATATCTTCGAGCCCTTTACCACCACCAAGGCCACCGGCGACCGCCGCGGCAAGCAGGGCATGGGCCTCGGCCTCGCGATCGTGAAACGCATCGTGCAACACCATCACGGCGACATTGACGTCGACAGCACCGTCGGTGTCGGCACAGCGTTCCGCGTTCACCTGCCCGTTTTCAAATGATCAACCCGACGCTGCTCCCCACCGTGCGCATGGAAGGTCCGGTCGCCCTGCGGGCGCTCGCGCAGGCGTTCGCGCAGGTGGGGGACTTCGATCGTTTCCTCGGCGGTCTGCAGGCGGCCCTCGACGCCTCCCCGGAGTTTGCCCGCACCACCATCGTGCTGAACCGGGCGCTGACGGAGGGCGCGGAAGCCTTTCCGACCGGAGCGCTGACCCTGCCGCTGGCAGAGGGCGAGCAGCACTTCGGCACCCTCCAGGTCGGCGCCGACCGCTCGGGCCGGCCGTTTGGCTCGGCGGATCTGCACCTTCTGGCCGGCCTGGCCGATTTTCTCTCGGCGGCGCTCACGGTGGCGGACCGGCTGAACCGCGCCGAGCAAAACCTCGAACGCCTGCGTTTTCTGCTCAACCAGGCCCCGGTGGGCATCGCCACGTATGGCGCCGACCGTCGCCTCATCGTGGCCAACGATCACGCCCTCCGCTGGCTCGGCGAGACCCGGCCGCCCTTCGATGAACTCGCGCTGGGCGCGGGCGGCTTTCACCTGCGCTCCGGCGGCAAGCTCATCTACGGCGAGGCCCGGAACAGTCTCCCGCCCGCCGGCGGCGACTGGCTTGTCGTTCTGCACGATCTCACTCCCGAACAGGCGCGGCTGCTCGAACTGATGCGGCGCGAAACCTATCGCGCGCTCGCCCAGCGGGGGAAGTTTGGCTTCGCTCTGATCGAGGGCCCGGAAATGCGGACTGGCGTCCTCCGCCGGCTGCCCGAGCTGCGGGCCGCCCTCGCCCTCGGCGAGACCGCCGGACCCTACGATGCCTACCGCATCGGGGTGGTTTTCAGCGAGATCAACGCCCTGGCCCTGCGGGCGCGCCTGCGCCGGTTGCGGCACGTGTTCGAGGGCATGGCCGGATTGCGGGTGGGCTACGCCGAACTCGGCCGCCACGGCACCACCCCCGAGGCGTTGCTCGAGGCCGCCCTGCGCAACGCGGGTTCCTTCGACGAAGTGGTGCGGCCCTCCGTCCTCGTGCACGACAAGAATCCCGGCGTCGCCGACAGCCTGGCCCTTTTCCTCGGCCGGGATTTTCATGTGGTCAAAAGCTCCGAGGTGGCCCGCACGCGCGAGCTGCTTGGCCACGAGATGTTCGAGGGCTTCGTGGCGGAGCTCGAATCGCGCACCGGGCCCGACGGCGCGGAGCTGATGCGCTACGCCCGCGCCAAGCTGCCCGGGATCCGGCCTTTCTTCCTGACCGCCCGGCCCATGGCCCACGACTGGCCGACCGAGGCGGACGCCGTCATCTTCGAAAAACCTTTCGACGCCGCCGCCGTCACCCAGGCCATGAAAGAAAAACTGGCGGACTGACGCGGTCCGCGGGTCGCGGGTGGAACGCGTCGACCTCAACCGTTCAGATTGTCACTGGTGGCACGCGTTAACCCCAACGCGTTCGGGGTGGATTGAGGTCTGCCGCCGCAGCCACATCGGATTCTGGACTGTGGGTGGGGTGCCCTCACCCCGCGAGGCGTTGTCCACGGTGCCCTCACCCCGCAGCCGTCGCGGCGCGCCTGGCGGACGCAAATGTCTCACAAATTGTCGCCCCGCTGCACCCTGGTCATATTCCGACCCGCGTGACCATCACCGTCGGCGAATTTTTCAGCGTCTGCAGCACGACGCAGTACCTTTCGGTCAGCCGGAGCAGGGTGGCGAGCTGTTCCTCCGTGGCGTCGGTGTCCAATTTGAATTTCAGGCGGATCGCCTGCAGGCCCACGGGAACCTCCTTCGAGACGCCCAAGGTGCCGCGGAAATCCAGGTCTCCTTCCGCTTCGACCGTGGCGTCGCGCAACAGGATTCCGAGGGACGTCGCGACCGCATTCAAGGTCACGCCGGCGCAGGCCACCAAGGCTTCAAGGAGCATGTCGCCGGAGCAGGCGCCCTGGCCGCTCCCGCCCGTCGCGGGATGCAGGGCGGCGGTGAGCAGGCCCTTGCCGGTCTCGATCTTGCAACTGACTCCCTCGCCGAGACGCCCCTGGGCCCGCAGCGTGAAAAGAGCGGCGTCCGGTTTTTCGCGGTACTGGGTTTTCAGGGGGGCCTGGAGGCCCCGCAATTGTTCAGCGTTCATGGCTTGCCCTGTGGTTGGGCGGCGGAAAGCTTGCCGGTGGAAAATCCGCGGGCGACCGCCGAATGGAAGTTCCTCACTGCCCCGCAGGTGGCTGCCACAGCTCGACCTTGTTTCCCTCCGGATCAATGACCCAGGCAAACTTCCCGTACTCGGAATCGTCGACCTTCTCGAGAACGTTGCAGCCTTCTTCGCGCAAGACCTTGACCAGGGCGTGGAGACCTTCCACCCGGTAATTGACCATGAAGGGTGCCGTGCTGGGCGCAAAGCGGTCATCTTGCGCCGAACCAATGGACCAGACGGTCGTTCCGGCGACCGGCTGGCCTGCACCGTCGGCCCAGGTGAAGGCCGCGCCACCCCATTCCTGGACATCGATTCCGAGGTGCCGCTTGTACCAAGCCTGGAGCGCGGGAGCGTCTTTGGCTTTGAAGAAGATGCCGCCAATGCCAGTGACTCGTTTCATGTGACTTCCGATCCGTGGTGGTGAGAGAATGGTTTCTTCCGCGAGCCAACTTGGGAGATGGGCCGCGTGCGGGCGAGCAGAAAGTTTGCCCTTTTGCTCCCCCGGAGGTCGGAAAAAATTCGAAAGCGGTCACTCCTCGAAGAAGGGGTCAGGTTGCAAATATTATAATTGCCCTGCATCGGGGAGTTCGGCAGGGTCGGGCATGCCGAGAAAACTTCGATTGGAATTCCCCGGGGCGTGCTATCACGTGATTAACCGGGGCAACTACCGGGCGGATATCTTCGAGACGGAGGGGGCGCGGGGGGCGTTTGAGGCCTGCCTGTTCGAGGCGTGTGAAGGGTATAATTGGGTGCTGCACGCGTTTGTGGTGATGAGCAACCACTACCATCTGGCCTTGGAGACCCCGGACGGGAATCTGGTGAAAGGCATGCAGTGGCTGCAGGCGACGTTTGCCAACCGGTTCAACCGCTTGCGGGGGGAACGGGGCCATCTGTTTCAGGGGCGTTACCGGGCGTTGCTGGTCGAGGAGGGCGGGCCATTGGGGCAGGTTTGTCATTATATCCATCTGAATCCGGTGCGGGCGGGGATCGTGACAGCGGAACGGTTGAGGGAGTACCGGTATTCCAGCTATTGGTACCTGGGTCTGCCGAAGGCGCGGCCGAAGTGTCTGGATCTGCACACGGCCTTGCTCGAGGCGGGAGGGCTGGCCAACACTTCGGTTGGCCGCAAAAAATACGGCGACTATCTGGCGTGGCAGGCGACCGACGGCCCGGCGGGCCGGAACAAGGCGTACGTCTCGCTCAGCAAAGGTTGGGCGCTGGGGACGAAGGACTTCAAGGCCGGTTTGGTGAAGGACCATGCCCTGGCGGCCAGCACGCGGGCCTGGGCCTCGGCCGGGGCCCGGGAGATTCGCGAGCAGCAATGGGAGGAGCGGTTGACGGCGTTTCTGAAGAAAGCGGGAAAGTCGCTGGAGCAGGCGCGTAGTGATCGCAAGTCCGCGGGTTGGAAGGTTGTGATCGCGGACCAAATGAAACGGGCCGTGCAGCCGCCGAATGGCTGGCTGGCCTCCCGGTTGAGCATGGGGAGCGGCCGGGCGGTGAGCCAGTATGTCGGAAAGCTACGGCGAACTGCCGCGAAAAATAAATAATATAACATTTGCGACCTGACCCTTTTGGAGCGGCTCAACCTGACCCTTTCGGATCGGCTCCCGAGCCGGAGGGCTCGTCTCCTGACGGGCCGCGGACGATCGGGAGATCGTCCCTCCACTCTCTTGAAGGGTGGAGCCCGACCCGGGCGGGCTGACGCGGTCACGTAGGGAAAACCGGCCCGGAGGTCCGGTTCCACCTCATTTTCAACCGCATGATTCCGGCGGGGTCAGCGACCCCGCCCTGCCATCAAGCGCCTACGTGCGCGTCGAGCCGCGGGAGAAGATTTCGCTGATGATGTCCTCGAGGGGCACATCCTGGATCGTCAGATCCTCCACGCCGCCGATGCCGAGCACCTGCTGGCAGACGGCGACCACGTGTTCGCTCGGGACGTGCAGGAGCATTTCGCCGTCCCCACCGACCTTGACCGTGCCGTGCAGCGGTTTCCAACCGGGACCGAAACCGGCGGCCGTCCCTCCGGGTCCGCCGAGGGCGGCGGCCTGCGGGCGGAACTTGATGATGCGCTGGCCCGCGCCCGCGCCGGCGATGCGGTCGAGGTTGCCGTCGTAGATTTTTTTCCCGTGATCGATCACGATCACGCGCTCGCAGAGCTGCGAAATGTCGGCCATGTAGTGGCTCGTGAGCAGGATGGTCGTCTTGTGCCGGCGGTTGTAGTCGCGGAGGAAATCGCGCACGGCCTTCTGCGAGATGACGTCGAGGCCGATGGTCGGCTCATCGAGGAAAAGCACGCGCGGGCGGTGGAGCAGGGCGGCGATCAACTCCATCTTCATGCGCTCGCCGAGGGAGAGTTCGCGCACCATCACGTTCAGCTTGGACTTGATCCCGAGCAGGTCGACCAGTTCGTCGAGGGTGGCTTGGTATTGTTTCTGGTCGAGGCCGTAGATCGCGCGCAGCAGGAAGAAGGATTCGATCGCCGGCAGGTCCCACCAGAGCTGGTTTTTCTGGCCGAGGACGAGGGCGAAGAG
>CAYZGG010000078.1:0-19650 GCA_964477955.1 uncultured Opitutaceae bacterium | reverse complement strand
TCGCCTCGCGCCCCGGCGTCGCCATGGTCAATTCCGACAAGGGCATCACCAACCTCCATGTCCCGAGCGACGTGATCGTCGACGCTTCCATGCCGGCCATGATCCGCGCCTCGGGCAAGATGTACGACGCCCAGGGCAAGCTGCAGGACACGCTCGCCGTCATTCCCGACAGCTGTTACGCGGGCGTCTATCAGACCGTGATCGATTTCTGCAAGAAGCACGGCGCCTTCGACCCGAAGACGATGGGCTCCGTCCCCAACGTCGGTCTCATGGCCCAGGCCGCCGAGGAATACGGCTCGCACAACAAGACCTTCGTCGTTCCCGCCAAGGGCATCGTGCGCATCGTGCGGGTCTACGATACCCCCCGCCCGTCCAAGATTCTCCTCGAGCACGAGGTGGAGGCCGGCGACATCTGGCGCGCCTGCCAGACCAAGGAAGCGGCGGTCAACGACTGGGTGAGCCTGGCCGTCAGCCGCGCGCGCCTCAGCAACACGCCCGCGATCTTCTGGCTCGACGAAAAGCGCGCGCACGACGCCCAGATCATCGCCAAGGTCAAATTCCACCTCGCGAGCCAGGACACCACCGGACTCGACATCCAGATTCTCCCGCCCGCCGCCGCCTGCCTGGCCACGCTCGAGCGGCTCAAGGCCGGGAAGGACACGATATCCGTCACCGGCAACGTCCTGCGCGACTACCTCACCGATCTCTTCCCGATCCTCGAAGTCGGCACCAGCGCAAAGATGCTTTCGATCGTCCCGTTGATGAACGGCGGCGGCCTGTTCGAGACCGGCGCCGGCGGTTCCGCGCCGAAGCACGTCGAGCAGTTTTTGCAGGAGAACTATCTCCGCTGGGATTCGCTCGGCGAGTTTTTCGCGCTCGCCGCGTCGTTCGAGCACGTCGGGATCCTGTTCAAGCACGCCAAGGCCGCGATCCTGGCCGAGACGCTCGATGTCGCCAATGGCAAGTTCCTGGAGAACGACCGTTCCCCTGGCCGCAAGCTCGGCACGATCGACAACCGTGGCAGCCATTTTTACCTCGCGCTCTACTGGGCCGAGGCGCTCGCCGGGCAGACGAAGGACATGGAGCTGCACCGTCTCTTCCTCCCGATCTACGCCGAGCTCGCCGCCGCCGAGGAAACGATCGTGAAGGAGCTCCTCGCCGTGCAGGGCAAGCCCGTCGATGTCGGCGGCTACTACCAGCCCGACAACGCCAAAGCCGCGGCCGCCTTGCGCCCGAGTCCGACCTTCAATCAGATTCTCGCCACGATCTAGAACCCCTGGCCGAAGTCTGTCGCAGGGCTGGCGGTCCCTTGTCCCGATTTGCCTACCGCTTATGGCTTGGCCGGACTCATGCAGTTGAGACCGATTCCCCTGCGAACCTGCTCTCCTGGAAGGCGGAGCCCGACCTCCGGGCGGGCTGAGGCGGTCACACATTGAAAACCGGCCCGGAGGTCCGGTTCCACCTCATTTCAACCGCACGATTCCGGTTTAAAGCTGACAGTTTCCGATCAGACAGCGGGCGATGGTCCCCACCACCGGGCCGGGCCTCGTCCCCTCCAAACCAACGCATTTGAACAGGAGCTCGCTGAGGCAGCAGAGAGTCAATTCGCCCTGATGAATTTATCCTCTGCGCACTCCGCGTCCTCCGCTGAGATTTATCCGTCTCCTCCGTTCCCTTCGTTTTCTCCTGTAAATTCAACCTGACCTAAAAATACATTGGCACTCGAGACAACGGAGGAAACAGAGATTTGAGCCACCAAATCAGCTTTTCCTCCACGCTCTCCGCGTGCTCCGGCGCCGGCCCAACGCGCCCACCGCGTTCGCGCTCTATCCTCCAAATCGTGGGTGAACAATCCGGATTGTCGCCGGGTAAGTTTCCCGTCATCGATATCGGCGTGAACCTACCTCCCGACGACGCGACGATCTTCGCCCTGGAACGTCCGCATCCTGACCTGCTGAAGTATTACCTGCTGAGCAGCCTCGCGTTTCCGCCCCTGTTTCCCGTGCTGGCGACCTATCTCTATTTTCGATACCATACGATGCGCTATAAGTTCACCGACGAGGGCATCTCCATGAGTTGGGGCATCCTGTTTCGGCGGCAGATCATCATCAACTACGCCCGCATCCAGGACATTCATATCCGTTCCAATCTCGTCGAACGCTGGCTCGGTCTCGCCCGGGTGTTGGTCCAGACCGCCAGTGGAAGTTCGGGGGCGGAGATGACACTCGAAGGTTTCAAGGAATTCGAAGTCGTGCGCGATTTTCTCTATTCCAAGATGCGCGGCGTGAAGGATCCCGCGCGCAAAACCGCCTCCGCCGGTCACACTGACACGACTGGGCACGACACCGCCCTTGCCGCCGTGCTGCGCGACATCGCGCGAGAATTGCGCGAAACCCGTCTCGCGCTCTCCGAACGCCAGGCAAATCCGAAGGATTCCGGCCATGTTTAACTGGCTCCGCCAACGGGTGCTTTTCGTGATGCGGGTCCCGCGCGACCCTGAACCGCCCTATGGCGCGCCCGGCTCAATCCGGATTTTTCGGGCCGGCCGGAAATACTTCACCCTGCGCCTGCTCGGCTGGGGCTTCACCCAATTGATCGTTTTGGCCGGTATAGTTTTCTGGGCCGTGGTGTTGGTTGACGTGGAGGAAACAGCGCGAATTCAAAAACAGGCCCGGGCGTCGCTCCCCGCCCTCACCGGCAAGAATTTTGCCGAAAACGTCACCGCGGCCACCAAGCCTCCAGTCGCTCAAGCGATCAACAAGAGGAATATGGTCTGGTGGGTTGGCTTCAAGCAAGTGCTCGTGGAGATCGCCCTGCGCCTGCCCTACTGGGCTTTCCCGCTCATCTGGGGACTAAAACTGACCGGCTTTGCTCTCTATCTTGCCCAAATTCCGTTCACCTACGCGCTGCGCCGGCTCGATTATGAATTGCGCTGGTACATTGTCACCGACCGCAGTCTGCGCATTCGAACAGGACTCGTGAGGTTGCAGGAGTCCACCATGAGTTTCGCCAACCTTCAGCAGGTCGAAGTCAAACAGGATCCGATCCAGCGCCTGCTCGGGCTCGCCGACGTCCACGTCCAATCCGCCGGCGGTGGCGGGGGGCGTCAAGGCCACGGCAAAGGTGAGAGGCATGATCCGCTGCACACCGGAATCTTTCACAGCGTCGACAACGCCATCGAAATCCGCGACCTGATTCTCGAGCGCCTCCGCCAGTTCCGCCAAGCCGGCCTCGGTGATCCGGAGGATCATCACGACCACGCAGCCGAAACAACAGCACCGTCTCCGCGCGACGCTGCACCCGTCACTACCGGCGCCCTGGCCGCGGCTCGAGAGGTTCTCCACGAAGCACGAGCACTGCGCTCCACGTTAGCCTCCGCGTGCGGTGATTGACCGAACTCTCGCCCTCCTCCCCAGCGCGACCTTCAATCAAATCCTCGCCAGCATATAGGCCCTATCAGTCTCATAGGCCCTATATTCCCTGCCTTCTTCTGCTCTCTGCGCGCGCTCGTGTCATCCGCTCGCGTACGCCGCCTTCCCGGAGAAAATCCTGCTCCAGCCGGCGAATCAGCCGATCGAGCAGATAGTTGGCTTGGTGGATCAGGCAGCGAGCGATGTTCGCCACCACCGGGCCCGGCCGCGTCTCCACCAAGCCGCGGATGTCCTCGAAGGTCAGCTCCGGGTTGGCTCCGAGGCGGCGGACATACATTGCCTCACGTGAGTCCTTGGCCCAGACCGGGCTCCGGTGAGTCCGGAGGTAGTCGCCGTAGTCCTCCAGCAACTCCTCCAGGCTGGCCCGCGCCACGTTGATCAGCTTGAGCTCCGTCTCTGTGGAGGTCACCGCCGCCTTGCAACCTTCGACAATGTTTTGTTTTCCCGAGCGGGCCGCCTGCACCATTTGATCGATGGTCCGATCTCCGCGTCGGAGAAACCGTGCGCAGAAGACCTGCGTGAGATCATAGACAATGAGCGTTTTCCGGTAAGAGCGCAGCTCGCCGTAATTTCCCCGAGCCGGCAGAAAGCCGTCCACCGATTGTTCCTGGGCCATGATAGTATCCTCTGTTTTGGCCCGTGCCGCGAATCGGACAGAAAAGAAGCCCGCGATCAAGCCGGTTCTCCAATGAGTGTCCCGTCATTGACACCGATTGTGCAGGCCCCTACTGCTTCCACTGAAGCTGTGGAAAGAACCCAACCGCGTCGGTGGTTGTTATCAGTCGGATATTGATATCGTGGGGCCAGCAAAAGACGTAACGTCTTCTGGATAAGATCAGGCTGAGGCCGTTTGGTCGGGGTTTGGCCCGGCCCGGGCAGCGAGCGTCAACAGTTAGAGCTCGGCCCCGCTGGCGGTGGGCGAGGAGCGCAGTATAATCCGGGGACCCCCATGAACTCCCGACCCCTCCCAGAGCCTTGTCGTGTTGTATTGATTGCATGGATCGCGCTCGCGGGCGCGACTTGGCTTGCCGCGGTCGAGCCGCCGCCGCCGGATATCGCGGATGTCCGCTTCGAGTGCCCCATCCGCTGGGCCGAGCGCCACCAGGTGATCGACGGCTTCGGCGCGTCGGCCGCCTTTCACCAGGCCGAGAACCTGCAGACGTATCCCGCGGAGGAACAAAGGAAGGTCCTCGACCTGCTCTTCTCGCAAACCGACGGGGCCGGGCTCTCCATCGTGCGGAACATTGTCGGGGATGGCGGTGAGATCGGCGAAGGCAAATTCTGGGGCGAGGTGAGGAACGGGCCCACCCCGAGCATCGAGCCCCGGGAAGGGGTTTGGAACTGGACCGGGGATGAGGGCCAGATCTGGTTCATGCGCGAGGCGGCCAAGCGGGGCACCACCCGGTATCTCAGCACGGCGTGGAGTCCGCCCGCGTGGATGAAGACGAACCAGAGCGTCATCAACGGCGGGCACCTCCGGCGCGACAAATACCAGGCCTATGCGGAATATCTCGCGGCTTATGTGTGGGGCTACCAGGAGCACCACGGCATCGAGATCGACGCGATCTCGCCGCAGAACGAGCCCGACATCGCCACGGACTATTCGAGCTGCCTGTGGACGGGGGAGGAGTTCCATGACTTCCTGAAGCAGGCGCTGATCCCCGTCTTCCAGCGCGAGCGCATCAAGGCGCGGCTGGTGCTGGGCGAGCAGACTTACTGGACCGACGCCTTGGTGCTGCCTTCGTTGCGCGACCCCGAGGTGGCGCCGCACGTGGATGTCGTCGCGGCGCATGCCTACACAGGGAGCAATCTCGCCGATCTGCCGATCATCTCCCGCAGCGGCGTCTTCCAGACGGCGAAGCGGCTGGGGAAGACCACCTGGCTGACGGAGGTCGCCTCGTTTGACCCCGAGGATCCCCGGATTGGCGAAGGGCTCTATTGGGCCAAGGTGATCCATGCGCACCTCGTGCAGGGCAACGCCAGCGCTTGGTTCTACTGGTGGGCCCTGTCGTATCTCCCGGACAAGGGGAGCCTCATCCTGCTGGACCTGCCGCGCAAGACGTGGACTGTCGGGAAGCGCCTGTACGCCATCGGCAATTATGCCAGGTTCATCCGCCCCGGGTCGTACCGGGTGGGGGCGGAATCCAACCCGGCACCCGGGGTGCTCGTCAGCGCCTTCGTGGACCCGACCGCGAACCACAGGATCATCGTGGCCGTCAATGACAACTCCGTGAACTGCCAGCTGCTCTTCCCGAAATTGGCGGAGGCCGGCGACCGGGTCAGCGCGTACCGCACGTCCGCCAGCGAAGATCTCGTGCCGGTGCAGGTGCCGGGCCCAGACGCCGAAGACCTCGCCGTCAACCTGCCCGGGTTGAGCGTAACCACATTCGTACTGTCGCGTTAACGTCGCCCGGCTGCGGGGGCGTTCATCGTCGACCGCCGGTCGAGGCGCGCCCGTTTCACCGGGCAGCGGAAACACTACTGTCCAAAACAGATTTTAAAATGGAGTCGCGTTGACGGAGGAACGAAGGTTGCGATTGATGAAAAACGAAACCACCACCGCCGCCAGCGCGGTCGGCCCTCAGCCAAGATGCGCCAGCCTGTTTGGCCAAATCTTAAATTTGCTTGATCGCCGGCAGTTCGACACCGCCGTCGCCCGCACCGGAACGGAGCAGCGCAGCAAAGGCTTCAGCCGCTGGGATCAGTTTGTGGCGATGTGCTTCTGTCATCCGCTCGACACTCCGCCACAGTTGCCGCCCGATCCGCAACTCAGTTTTGATTTGGACAGCATCTCCGCCTCCGGCTGAAACCACCCCAACCTTGTTTTCATCTTCCGCCCACTCCAGAGCGAACCAACCCTCAAATCAGCTCTTTTTCACCCTGTTTTGGACGGCAGTGTCGGACCTTTTTGATCGCACCAGTACCGTTGATCGCCGTCGCGGCTTCCACCAAAAATGACTTTCCTGCCGCAAATAGGACATTTCGTCATAATCGAGGAAGGTATCTCTTGCCGAACGTTGAGGTCATCAGCGCTGGCCCTGGGCCAGCGTCGGATGCGGGGATTGGTTCGGCATGCCACGCATCACAGCTCTATCAATTGCCAGTTAGCCACATTGCGAGGAGAAAAAGGCCACAAGCGGTTACCCCATATCCAGACCAACTAAATAACTTGTCGTTCTTTTTTGCCTGCTCCGCGGTGAGCTCGCCCCGGTCTACACGCTCCCGCCGTGCGGCCGCTTGTTTTTTCCGCATCGTAAGAAAGACAATCCCCATGGCCAACATCAGAAGCGCCATCGGCAGGTCCATCACCTGCAATTTTTCCGGATCTGCACTCGAGAGAAGCATTTTGCGGTGGTTTTGCCGAACGTTGAGATTAACCGCTCCGGCGTCCAGCCAGACTCGGTTTCGGTGATTGGTTCGGCTCCGCTTTCATTTCTTGGGTAGTCCGCCTAAGGCTGATCCATTGGCCGGAGAGAGCGAGGGTCACAATCATACCTAACGCATACCCACAACCGGCAGAAAGAAGAAGATCGAGTCGACGTTTTGTTTCATCACTGGGCACTGCCCAACCCCATTCCCATGCGAGCTGAATTCCGCCTATGGTCACTCCGACTAATGCTATAATGAGGAGCGCCAACCGCACCCAACGAGGCCGAATGCGCTTTTTGTCGAAGGATCTAAACGTAAGAAAAACAGGGCCTGCTGCGATGATAATGTTTAGAATGACGTGAATGTTCATACTGTCCTCTTGCCGAACGATCAGTTGAGCCGCGCCGCAAGCACGCCTTTGGGCGTGCTAAGGCGTCGGCTTCGACGCTGGTTCCTACTCGGCTGGATTGACCCCTCGATTAGTGCGACTGCAGGCAACCTAGGCAGTTCACCCGATTGAACCGAACGGGTTTTCACGGTAAAATCGCCGGGTTCAATTAGGTGGGTTGGCACTAGCAACCAAACCGCTGTGCCACCCACCGATGAACCCGGCGAGTCTCGCTCGCAATCGATCGTCACCTGATTTCTTGGCCGTCGCATACTAAACAGTGTTATTCAGCCGAGGTAGGAACGTTGATTAAACCAACCCCCGTCGGTTTATCCAATTTTGCATTGGGTTCGTAAAGAGTCTCATGCGAAAACTGAGGTGAAAAAAGCAGGAGATTCCCGACCACGCCAGATCATTCCAGCTCCTTTGGATAAGCCGTTCGGTTTATCCACGTTTGCAAGAAACGACCCGGTGGTTGCTAGCGATTTCAAGGGCGATGAATTGCTCCCGCTCTCCGATTTCAGTTTCACTGTGCGGCCTCCGCTTCGATTGAAAAGCGCGAAACCGGCCTGCCAGTGGGCAAGTTCTCGCGAACGAACTCTTCGGCCTTGTCACTGCCCTCTTCTTTTTCACGGGCTGGAACATACGAGGGTGCAGAGGGAACGCCAATCTCCGTGGATCGAATCCCTGTTTCCTCCGTTATCTCCTGTGCCAATGTATTTTGGATCAGCTGGGTTTGACAGGAGGAAACGAAGTGAACGGAGGAGAGGCAGAAATCTCATGGGAGGACGCGGAGCAACGCAGAGTGAAAACCTTGGATTTCTGCTGCCGGTCAGCCTTCACCTGCGGAGCGAAGGCCATGCCGGTTTCGTTCGTCGTCCTTCCGGCTGTTTTTGCCCTTCTTGTGCTTTCTGTGGCCATTACTTCTGCGGAATTCAGGTTGAAAGGCGTCCTTCAGGTTTAAATCACGGCTCGCGCAGCTTGCGATACACGGTGTCGAAATACGGGCCCGGCTTGAATTGTTTCGTATCCGGTTGTTTTTCCCACTCCGGCAGCACCATGTTCATGCCCTCGCCATCGCCGTTCCACGCCCAGCCGAGCACCGTCCACCCCTTCGCCTTCGCCCGGTCGACCAACGCCGACCAATCCGCCCCGCCCGAGCGCAGGCCGCCGAATTCTCCAACCAGCACCGGACGCCCGCAATCGGCCAACGCGTCGAGGTCCGCCGGCGTCATCCAATGGTGCGCTCCGAATTCGACCCAGGCGCTCGGGTAGACATGCACCGAGAATACGAGATTGTCGTCTGCCAGCAGACGCGCCGCCTCCGTCGCCAGGTGTATCTCCTGGCCCCAGCCCGGAAGATCCACGACAACCGGGCCGCGATAGACCTCGCGCACGAGCGCGACGGCCGGGTTGTACGCCGCGGCAAAGCTGGCGGGGGTCTGCTGGTGGCTCCCCCACTCGTTCATCAAATTGATCACCAGCGGCCCGGCGGCGACCAGCTCCGCATAATTCGCGCGCCACCATTTCGCGGCGTTTTGCAGTTCGGCGACGCTGTCGGAACCGTTGAACGGGTAATGATGATAGGTCGCGATGACCGTCAGGCCGTGCGCGTGCGCCTCGCGCAGCCAGCGCTGCACCGTGGCGATCGGCACGGCCGGCTCAATCTCGATCCGCACCGTCCTGATCTTCTTCTGCGCCACCAAAAGATTCCAGCCAAGGTCGACGTCGCCCTGCCGGACATACGACGGCTGAAGATTCACGCCGTCGCCCCAGCCGAGGGTGGCCGCGGCTGCGGGGCGGAGTCCAAGGACACCGAACGCGGCGGCGAGAAAACCAGCAAGAATGATCGGCCGGCGCGCCACGCGATGCCCGACGCCGGAGATCGGTTCGGGGCCAAGTGCTCTCATGAAGGCAGAATTTCAAACCCCTCCTGGCAGTCGACGCAAATCCAGAAGGGTCGCGGCCGTGGCACCCATCGCCCGGGCGGAAAATCCGGACGGGGGTCCTCGTGGCGCGCGTGGTGGTCGCCCCCGACCAAAAGCCAGCTGGGTTGCGCGCTGGCCGCGCAACGAGTGACGCCGGACCCGCCCGCAATCGCCGGGTCGTTTCAAACTGCATGCGAAGCGCGAGCGCGGCGGTGCCAACGTGGCGAGACGAGCTCGCCACCTACCTCCGAGCTTGGAGGCGATTCGGCGTGGGGCGGGGCTACCCCCCCCCGGGTTAAAAAAAACGCGGGGGGGGGGGGTTGGGCGACACCCTCCCGTTGTTTTTATCTCCTCTGGGTTGGGTAGCCCGTGCCCACGACCTGACGGAGCGCCTATCCCGGAGCTGGCTTCCGGATATCTTACTGTTTTCCGACTGTTTCGGGCGACTTGGCTCGCGACCAAACAAAACGCCCGGCTGCAGGGCAGCCGGGCGTTGATGTCTCTAGTGAGCGTTTCTACCCAAACTGAATTACCGGATGAAGAGCATCTCTTCGTAGGTCGGGACGGGCCAGCTGTCGTCGGGGCAGATGGCCTCGAGTGCGTCGACCACCTTGCGAATCACGACGAGCTGAGGGAGCACCTCGTGGCACATGTGCGCCGCCTCGGCCTCGAGACCGGAGACGTGATGGCTGCGGATTTCGCCAAGTTTGTCGGCCTCGGTGTGCAACTCGGCGATAAGGCCGCTGACTTTGGTCAGAAGCGAGGCATCGGCCTTCACTCCGGCGGCCTTGAGGCTCGCGACATTGGTGGCCAGTTCCGTCTGGTACCGCACCGAGGTGGGCACGTATTTGGTGGCGACAAGCTCGGCGACCAGGTTGGCCTCGACGTTGACCGCCTTGACGTACTGTTCCAGAACGATGTCGCGACGGGCCTCAAGCTCGCGCTTGGTGAGGACCCCATAGGACTCGTAAGCAGCCACCGTGGACTTGGAGGAGATGACGCTCGCGCAATCAATGGTCGTCTTGAGGTTGGGCAGACCGCGCTTTTCGGCCTCCTTGTGCCATTCCTCGGAGTAACCGTTGCCGTTGAAAATAACGGCGGAGTGCTGCTTCGCGATTTCGGTCAGCACGTCGGCGACCGCTTCGTTGAACTTGCCCTTGGGCGCCTTCTCCAGCTTGGTCGCGATGTAGTCGAGCGACTCGGCCATGATGGTGTTGAGCGCGGCCAGCGGCGCGGCAATCGACTGGTTGGAGGCGACGGCGCGGTATTCGAATTTGTTGCCGGTGAAGGCGAACGGCGAGGTGCGGTTGCGGTCGCCCGCGTCCTTCATCAGCACCGGCAGCGTGTCGACGCCGAGGTGCATCGTGCCCGCGGTCTTCGAAGACTTCGCTTTGCCCTTCTTCAGCTGCTCGAACACGTCGGTCAGCTGGTCGCCGAGGAAGATCGAGATGATGGCGGGCGGGGCTTCGTTGGCCCCGAGGCGGTGGTCGTTCGAGGCGGAGGCCACCATGGCGCGCAGGAGCGCAGCGTGCTTGTGCACTGCGCGGATGACTGCGGCGCAGAACACGAGGAACTGCATGTTCTCGTGCGGCGTGTTGCCGGGCTCAAGCAGGTTGCCCTGGGTCGAATTACCGAGCGACCAGTTGAGATGCTTGCCCGAGCCGTTGACGCCCGCGAAGGGCTTTTCGTGCAGCAGGCATTCCAGGCCGTATTTGCGGGCGACCTTTTTCAGCATGATCATGATCATCTGCTGGTGGTCGGCGGCGACGTTCGCATTTTCGTAGATGGGGGCGAGCTCGTACTGCGACGGCGCGACCTCGTTGTGGCGGGTCTTCACCGGCACGCCGAGTTTGTAGAGCTCGGCCTCGGATTCGTGCATGAACGCCAGCACGCGGTCCGGGATCACACCAAAGTACTGGTCCTCGAATTCCTGCCCCTTCGGCGGCTTGGCGCCGAACAGCGTACGTCCAGCCGAAATGAGGTCGGGGCGCGACAGGTAGAAATTGCGGTCGATCAGGAAATATTCCTGTTCGGGGCCGGCCGTGGCGGTCACCAGGGCGATGTTGGTGTGGCCGAAAAGCTTCAGGATGCGGCGGGCTTGGATGTCCAGCGCCTTCATCGAACGGAGCACGGGGGTCTTGAGGTCGAGCGCCTCGCCGGTCCAGGAGACGAAGGCTGTCGGAATGCAAAGCGTGACGCCGTTGGCGTTTTCAATCAGGTAGCACGGGCTGGTGACGTCCCACGCGGTGTAGCCGCGGGCTTCGAAGGTCGCGCGGATGCCGCCGGAGGGGAACGACGAGGCGTCGGGCTCGCCCTGCGCGAGCTGCTTGCCCGAAAACTCGGCGATCGCGCCGCCGCGACCGTCGGGCTCGAGAAAGCTGTCGTGCTTTTCGGCGGTGATGCCGGTCAGCGGCTGAAAGACGTGCGCGTAATGGGTCGCATGGCGTTCCAAGGCCCAGTCCTTGATGGCGGTGGCCACGATGTCGAGCACCGCACCGTCCAGCGGAGCGCCGGTGTCGATCGTCTTGCGCAGCGATTTGTAGGCGGCCTTGGGCAGGCGCTGCTGCATGACTTTGTCGTTGAAGACATTCTTGCCGAAGGAGGGCGGCAGGTGGCTTTCCTTCAAGTCCAGCGTAGAGCCGGTGCGATAGGAGTTCGCCGCAGAAATCGCAGCGAGACGGGAGGGACTAACGCTCATGGTAGTTTTTTTAGGTGGGGGTTGATGCTCGTGACAGACAACGCCACCTGGCCTTGTCCGCACAAAGTAGAGACGGGACTAAAAAGCACGTATTATGCCATGGTGCAGTCATATTACGCGCGAAATCTAAGTCTTAAATGCCGACGCCGGCAGTCGTTTCACGCCGATAAAATTCGCCCGGAAAAGACTGTCCATCAACTCCCGGGTCGGCGCCGGAATGCGCTGCACCAGGTCTTCCAAGGGCGGCAAAGGCGCGTCCGGTTCCGCGGCCGCACCGATCCCCGCCACGACGGGTGCTGCGACGGGACCCGGGTCCAGCTCGCGCTGGGTGGCGAGAAACGCCGTCTCCTCCAGTTCACTGGGCCCCGCCGGAGCTCCGTCGAGGTCCGCCACCGCAACCACCACCGAATCGGTTTCCCCAGCGGCCGGCTCATCCCGCTCGTCGGACCCCCTCAAAGGCTGTTGCCTCGCCGGGATCAGTCGTTTTTTTTTGAGCCGTCGTCCGGCAGGCTCTCCGCCAGGGCCGCGATTTCCTTGATCAGGGAATCGATGGCCCGCGCGCGGCTGGCCTCCACGGCTTTCAGGAGCGCAACCTCAAAATTGACCTTTTCCGACAAACCGTGCTTCACTCCGTTTTCGCCTTCGCGCAGGCCGTCCAGCAGGCGGGTGGCCTGTTCGGTGGTCAGCGGCGTGCCGAGCACCTCGCTGGTGCCGCCTTTCGCAATGGCGTCGAGCAGGGCCGCGCGCACGTGCGCCTGCACGTCGACCAGCAGGCGGTAGAGGTCGCGCCCGCCTTCGTCGCATTCGTCCACCAACGCGATGATCCGCTTGTGGTCGCCCGCGGCCAGCGCGGCGGCCAGCGCAGCGATTTTTTCCTCGGCCACGAGCCCGTAGACCTCGAGCACGTCCGCCTCGCCGATGTCCGCGCCGCAAAACGAAATCATCTGGTCGAAAATGGACTGGGCGTCGCGCATCCCGCCGTCGGCCATGCGCGCGATGCAGGCGAGCGCGGCGTCGCTCACCTTGATCTTCTCCGCCGCGGCGATCTTTTTCAGCCGCTGGACGATCAGGTTCGCCGGGATCGGCTTCAGGTCGAAGCGCTGGCAGCGGGAGATGATCGTCGGCAGCACCTTCTGCACGTCAGTCGTGGCGAAGATGAACTTCACGTGCGCCGGCGGCTCCTCAAGCGTCTTGAGCAGCGCGTTGAACGCGGACGCGGACAACTGGTGCACCTCGTCGATGATGTAGACCTTGTACTGGCCCTGCGCCGGGGCGTACTGCACCTGGTCGCGAAGGTCGCGGATGTTGTCGACGGAGTTGTTCGAAGCACCGTCGATTTCGATCACGTCGAGGCACGAACCCTCGGCGATGGACAGCGCCACCGGGTCCTGCGGATCGAAATCCGCCTTCGGGCCGCCCGTGACATTGAGGGCCTTGGCAAAAATGCGCGCCGTGCTCGTCTTGCCCGTCCCGCGCGGACCGACCAGCAAATAAGCGTGCGCGATGCGGTTGCGGGCGATGGCGTTCTTCAGGGTCCGGACCACGTGATCCTGCCCGACGACGTCGTCAAACGTCTGGGGACGCCACTTGCGCGCGATGACCTGATAGTTGCCGGACACTTTCGCTACTCCAGGCCGCCGCGCGGTGTAAGCAAATCAAATTTTTCGGAAAACTTTTCCACCCTCGCCTTTCAACCGCTGCCGGTCGGCTGGGCCCGGCCCGCGGCCAGGGCGGCGATGATCCGCTCCGCGTCATAGACACAGCCCGCCCACGTGCCGCCGCTCGCCTGTTGCAGCGCCGCCCAGAGCCGGGTGTCCTCCGGCAGCCGGGCATGCGGGGCCAGGTCTTCGCGCGAAGCACGGCCGGCCAGAATTTCGCGGCCCTCCGCGGGCGTGAACCGCCGCGCGCCCTCGCCGACCAGGTCGACGCTCCCGGTCATCCGACCGGGGTCAATTTCGACCCGAATGATGTCGTCGTCCGTCAGTTTGCCGATGGGGCCGCCCGCCAAGCCTTCCGGGCCGATATGGCCGATGCAGGCCCCGGTCGAAACGCCGGAAAAGCGGGCGTCGGTCAGCAGTGCGACCTGTTTCCCGCCCGGCAGGTACTTGAGCGCGCCGGTCACCTGGTAGGTCTCTTCCATGCCGGTGCCGAGCGGTCCGACGCCTGCGAGGACCATGACGTCGCCGGCCTTGATTCGTCCGCCCTTGATCGCGGCCATCGCCTGGCTTTCGCTCACAAAAACGCGCGCCGGCCCTTCCTGGCGATAGACGCCGTCGGCCCCGAGCACGGACGGATCGATGGCCGAGACCTTGACCACCGCGCCCTCCGGCGCGAGGTTGCCGCGCGGAAAAACCAGCGTGCGGGTCAGCTTTTTTTCCCGCGCCCGGTCGGGCGGCAGGATCACGTCGTCCGCCTCCACGCCGTCCTGCCGGACCAGAAGTTCCCGGAAACGCCGGCGGCGCTCCGAGTTTTCCCACCAGTCCAGATTTTCGTCGAGCGTCTGGCCGGTCACGGTGAGCACGCCCAGATTGAGCAGGCCCAGCCGGCGCAGATGCAGCATCACCTCCGGCACGCCGCCCGCGAGGAAAACGCGCACGGTCGGGTGATGCACCGGTCCGTTGGGCAGCACGCTCACCAAGCGCGGCACGCGGTGGTTCACGGCGATCCAGTCGTCGACCGTCGGCGGTTTCAGCCCGGCTGCATGGGCGATGGCGGGAATGTGCAGCAGGAGGTTCGTCGAGCCGCCAAAGGCCGCGTGCAGCACCATGGCGTTTTCGATGCTGGCCGGCGTCAGGAGGTCGCGCATCACCAGCCGCTGTTCGTCGAGTTGATGCAACGCCCGGGCGGAGCGGCGAGCCAGGTCGAGCCACACGGGTTGTCCCGACGGGGCGAGCGCGGAGTGCGGCAGGGAAAGGCCCAGCGCTTCACCCACCACCTGCGAAGTCGCTGCCGTGCCGAGGAATTGACAACCTCCCCCGGGCGTGGCGCACGCACGGCAGCCCAGATCCGCCGCTTCCGAAAGGGTGACCAATCCGTGCGCGAAGCGCGTGCCAAGCGTCTGCACCGCCCCAGCGTCCTCCCCGGTGGTGGGAGGCAGCGTGACCCCGCCCGGCATGACGACGCACGGCAGATCCCGGAGGCCCGCGACCGCCATCAGCATCGCGGGAAGACCCTTGTCGCAGGTCGCGATGCCCAGCACGCCCGCGCGCAATGGCAGCGAACGGGCCAGCCGGCGGAAAACCAGTGCGGCATCGTTGCGATAGGGCAGGCTGTCGAACATCCCCGTGGTGCCCTGCGTGCGGCCGTCGCAGGGATCGGAACAGAAGCCGGCAAACGGAATGCCCTGCAGCCGTCGAAATTCCTCCGCCGCCGCCTGCGCCAGCAGCCCGATCTCCCAGTGACCGGTGTGATAGCCGAGTGCGATGGGCGTCCCGTCCGGCGCACGCAGGCCGCCCTGTGTGCTGAGGATCAAAAACTGCTTTCGGCCGGCCTCGGCGGGATTCCAGCCCATGCCGACATTCTGCGTCATCCCGAACAGATCGCCGCTCGGGCTGTTGCGCAGCGTCTGTTCCGTCAACGGCAGGCTCCCGGCCGAACCGGGCGCATGTGTCCGAACCTGGTAGATCTCCGGTGCGGCGGAATCGAAAACATCCGGACGGGAATTCATAAGGTGACTGAAACGGACCCCGGCGCCGGCACAACCGGAAAGTCCGGCCGCCGCGGGCGTTCACGCCGTGACGGGTTCCTCCAGCGGCGTCACCGGGTCGATGAACAGCCAGCAAATCGCTCCGAGAAAATAAATGACGGCGGAAATGACGAAGGCGAGGTGCCAGTCGCGGCCGGTCCAATCCAGCACGTAGCCGACCACAATCGGTCCGGCCATGCCGCCGAAATTTCCGAGCATGTTCATGCTGCCCGAGACCGTGCCGCAGTACCGGCCCCCCACGTCCATGCACGTCGCCCAGCTGCCGGGCAAGGTCGTGTCGTTGAAAAAGCTGGCCAGGCCCATGGAGAGCATGGCCAGCAGCGGATCGTGGATGTAATAGGAAACCATCAGCAACGCCGATGCGCCGGTGAGTCCGATGAAACCAAAGGTGCGGCGCACCGCGGCGACCCGGCCGGTGCGGGCGATCAACCGGCTGGAAATCACCCCGGCGGCCAGCGATCCGAATCCGCCAAACAAGAGCGGGATGCCGGCCAGCGCCGCCGCCAGGATTTTCAACGCCATCGCCGGGCTGAGCGAACCCTCGAGCCAGCCCGCGAGCCAGTGCATGATGGCGTTGGATTTGATTTCGAGTCCGCGGACGTCCTTGAGGTAGGTCGGCAGCCAGGTGACGTAGAAATACCAGCCGTAACTCAGGCAGAAATATTGCGCGCCCAGAAGCCAGATCGTCGGGCTGCGCGCCAGCCGCCGCCAGGGCACGTCGCCGTGCCCGTGGACGTTGTGCTCGTTTTCCCGGAGCAGTTCGAGTTCGGCGGCGTTGACCGCCTTGTGCCCGCGCGGGCTGTCGCGAAACCACCAATAAAAGACCAGCGCCCAGCCCACTCCGAGCAGGGCAAAAAGCAGGAAGGCCGTCCGCCAGCTCACGAACGCCATCACCGCCACGACCAGGAGGGGCGCCGACGCCCCGCCCCAGCGCGCGCCCATCCACATCAGGGCCTGCGCGCGCGTGCGGTCGCGGGTCGGCAGCCACGCGCTGAAGGCCTTGGTGAGATTGGGAAAGCAGCCCGCCTCGCCCGCCCCGAACAAAAACCGGGTGACGACCATGGCCCCGTAGTTCCACGCCCCGCCGGTGGCCGCGGTGAAAAACGACCACCACAGCACCACGCGCATCAGCACCTTGCGCGGACCGATCTTGTCGCCCAGCCAGCCGGTGGGAATTTCAAACAGCGCATACGCCAGCGTGAACGCCGAGAACACCCAGCCCATCTGCGTCGCCGTGAGTCCCAGATCGGTGGTGATGAAGGGCGCCGCCTGCGAAATACAGACCCGGTCGACGTATTGAATCACCGCAAGCGTAACCGCGAAGACGATGACCCAGTAACGCGCGTGGGTGGGCCCGGCCGCCGCCGGGCGCTCGGCGGAGACGGAGTCTGGGGGAGACATCGCCTGAGTTTGCTTGCCCAATTTGCCCGCCGTCAATAGCGCATCTCTCCCGTATGACTCCCCGCGCCCCGCTGAAAGTCTGCCGTTTCGCCCAGATGGAAGGCCATGTTCGCATCGGACTTCTGGCCGACGATTCCACCCTGCTCGACCTGAGCCCCGCCGGCCTCACCCGCCTGGAGCCGCTGCTGGAAAGCGAGGATCCCGTCGCGCACGTGAGGGCGCTCGCCTCCCGCCCGTTGTTGCGCGTGCCGCTCGCGGACGTCCGTCTCTGCGCGCCGCTGGAGCGACAGGAAGTCTGGGCGGCCGGCGTCACCTATCTGCGCAGCAAGGCCGCGCGCATGGAGGAATCCGATTTCAGCGCGACCGCCTACGACCGGGTTTACAGCGCGGCGCGGCCGGAGCTGTTCTTCAAGTCCGTCGCCGAGAAAGTCGTGTCCACGGGCGAACCGGTCGGCATCCGCGCGGACGCGCGATGGAACGTGCCCGAGCCGGAACTGGCGCTCGTGTTGAATTCCCGGGGACAGGTGGTCGGGTGCACTGTCGGCAACGACATGAGCTCGCGCGACATCGAGGGCGAGAACCTCCTCTATCTGCCGCAGGCGAAAGTCTACGACCGCTCCTGCGCCCTCGGTCCGTGGATTGCACTCGGGGTCGCGGAAACGACCGTGCGGTCCTGGGCGATCAAGATCGAAATCGAGCGGTCGGGCCAGGTCGTGTTTTCCGGCGAGACCTCGGTGGGACAACTCAAGCGGAGTTTCGAGGAACTGGCGGGTTACCTCTTCCGCAGTCAGAAATTTCCCCACGGCGCGTTCCTGCTGACCGGCACGGGCGTGGTGCCCGCCGACAATTTCACGCTGCAGGCGCAGGACGTGGTGGTGATCGAAATCAGCGGGATCGGGGTGCTCCGCAACACGGTCGTGGTGGTCTGATTCGACAATCCGCCGACCTGGGCTTTGTTTACCTCTTCTATGACACTACACGGAAAGAGCTTCATTGGCGAACAACTCAGCGCGGGCACTGGCGAAATTTTTCGTGTCCACAGTCCGCTCGACGGCACGCCGCTGGAGCCCCCTTTCCTGCTGGCGGGCGAAAAGGACGTGGTGGCCGCCATGGAACTGGCCGAAGAGGCATTTGCGCTCTACCGCGAAACCACCGGCGAGCAGCGCGCGGTTTTTCTCGAACGGATCGCCGAGGAGATCATGACGCTGGGCGACGAACTGATTCAGCGCGCCCATCGGGAAACCGGCCTGCCCGAGGCGCGTCTGACCGGCGAGCGCGCCCGCACGACCGGCCAGCTGAGGCTTTTTGCGCAGGTCGTCCGCGAGGGTTCGTGGGTCGATGCGCGCATCGATCCGGCCCTGCCCGACCGGCAACCGGCGCCCCGAGCCGACTTGCGGCGCATGCTGCGGCCGATCGGACCCGTGGTGGTGTTCGGCTCGAGCAATTTTCCCTTCGCGTTCTCCGTCGCCGGCGGCGACACCGCCTCCGCCTTGGCGACCGGCAATCCTGTCGTGATCAAGGCACACGGCGGACATCCCGGCACCTCGGAACTCGTCGCCACCGCGGTCCGGCGTGCCGTCGTCGCCTGCGCGCTGCCCGCCGGGGTCTTTTCCATGCTGCAAGGTTCGGGCAAGGTTGTCGGCATCGCCTTGGTCCGGCATCCGGCGGCGCGCGCCGTGGGTTTCACCGGCTCCCGGGTCGCGGGTCGCGCGCTGTTCGACGCGGCGGCGGCGCGGCCCGAGCCCATTCCGGTTTTTGCCGAAATGAGCAGCCTGAATCCCATCTTCATCCTGCCGGGAGCGCTGCGCGAACGTGCGGCGAAAATCGCGGAGGGGCTCCGCGGTTCGATCACCCTGGGCGTGGGCCAGTTCTGCACCAAACCCGGCCTGGTCTTCGGACTGGAAGGCCCGGACTTCGCGCAGTTCCGGCAGACGCTGGCGGGTCTGCTTGAGACGGTCGCACCGGCGACGATGTTGCACGCCGGCATCTGCGAATCCTACCACGCGGGTCTGACTCGGGCGTCAGGCGTGAGCGGGGTGCAGTTGCTCGCTCGCTCCCAGGAGCCCGCGGTCGCCGCCAAGACCCAGGGTGAATCAGTCGTCCTGCAAACCGACGCCGCGAATTTTGGCCGCCACCCCGAACTCGCCGAAGAGGTGTTCGGTCCGTTCTCGTTGCTGATCTCCGGCAAAACCCTGGCGGAGCTGGAGGACGTGGCAGGCCACCTGGAGGGTCAGCTGACCGCCACCGTGCACGGCACGCCTGACGATCTGCGGCAGGCGGGGCCGTTGTTGCGCATTCTCGAACGCAAGGCCGGGCGCCTCGTCATCAATGGTTTTCCCACCGGCGTGGAAGTCTGCCCGGCGATGAACCATGGTGGGCCTTACCCGGCCACCACCGACACGCGATTCACCTCCGTCGGCACCGCGGCGCTCCAGCGCTTTGTCCGCCCGGTCTGTTACCAGGATTTCCCCGCCGCTCATCTGCCTGAGGCGCTCAAGGACTCGAATCCGCTTGGCCTGTGGCGACTGGTCAACAACCAGCTCACCCGGGACGCGGTTCCCGCACGGTAGTTTGCCGTTTTTGCGGGGGTCGATGCCGGGGCCGGAGCTTCCTGCCTGCACCCTATCTTGTAGGAGCCTGCTTGCAGGCTATCCATCGTGCAAGGGGTCTCCCGACCCGTGATCAACTGACCACGGGTCGGGTGCCCCGGGCCACGCCCTGACAGTCGC
>CAYZGG010000077.1:0-19744 GCA_964477955.1 uncultured Opitutaceae bacterium | reverse complement strand
TCTAGCGGACTCGGCGACCTCTATCTCTTCGACGCGACAAATCCGGTTGTCGACATCGCCTCCGCGCGATCGCCCTACGCTCACGATAACACCAAACGCCAATGCTCCAAGTAGCCTGAATTGCTTCACTGTGTGTGATCTTTTGCCTAACAGGCTGGACCCAAAAGGGTCAGGCTTTAATTGTTTAGGTTGGCATACTGAGACATCGGCTGAGCTGACGACCGGGCAACGTAAGTAGCACACGAGCTTGCTGAAAAAATCCAAAGAGCACACTCCAGCTTTGGCTCTGGTGATCATTCGTCTTACGCTTCCGTCTCCACCGTCGCCTTGCCGAGGTGTCTCGCCCGGTCCTTGATCCGGCGGACGATGTCGTCGGTCGAAAGGCCGTAGGCGGTGCGCAATACATCCAGGCTGGTGCCGTGTTCGACGAATTTGTCGGGCCAGCCGACGCGCTCCAGCGGCGTCAGACAGTCGCCCTCCTGCAACGCTTCGAGTACCGCGCTGCCAAAACCTCCGGTGACGGCGTGGTCCTCCATCGTCACGAGCAGCGGCACCACCGCGGCCTGGCTGAGCAGCAAATTCCGGTCGAGCGGCTTGGCGAAGCGGGCGTTGACGACGCCGACGGACAGTCCTTCCTCCTCGGCGAGGCGGGCGGCGATCTTGAGCGCCTCCTGCACCATCGGGCCGAGCGCCCAGATCATGATGTTGGAGCCTTCGCGCAAAACTTCCGCCTGGCCGATCGGCAGAACCGCCGGCTGCGCCTTGATCTTCGCTCCCGTACCAGCGCCGCGCGGATAGCGGATGAAACCCGGACCGGCCAGCTGCAGCGACGTGTGCAACATGTCGGTCAGCTCGTCCTCGTCCTTCGGCTGCATGACGACCGCGTTCGGGATGCAGCGCAGGTAGGCGATGTCGAACAGCCCGTGATGGGTCGGGCCGTCGTTGGGCGAAAGGCCGGCGCGGTCGAGGCAGAACGTCACGGGCAGATTCTGCAGGCACACGTCGTGGATCACCTGGTCGTAGGCCCGCTGGAGAAAGGTCGAGTAGATTGCGCACACGGGGCGGAAGCCCTTGGTCGCGAGCCCGGCGGCGAAGAGCACGGCGTGTTCCTCGGCGATGCCCACGTCGAAAAACTGCGCGGGCACCTCGGTGGCGAGATGGTTCAGCCCCGTGCCGGGCGGCATGGCGGCGGTGATGCCGACCACTTTCGGATCGGCCTTCGCGAAACGCGCGAGGGCGCGGCCGAGGACGTCCTGGTAATTCGGCGGCGTGCCGGGAGCGGACTGCTTGCTCTCGCCGGTGATCGGGTCGAACGCGCCGAGACCGTGAAATTTCTCCGGGTGGGCGAGGGCGGCGTCGAAGCCGCGGCCTTTTTTGGTGAGCACATGCACGAGCACGGGCACGTCGCAGTGCCGCGCGAACTCCAGGTTCTTGACCAGCGCGTCGAGATTGTGGCCGTCGACCGGGCCGAGGTAGCGCAGCCCGAATTTTTCGAACAGCGACGACTCGACGAAGAAGTCCTTGGTCTCGCGTTTCCACTTCTGGTAGACGCGGTTCATCTCGACCCCGGTGGGGAAGCTCTTGAAGAACGCCTCCACGTCGTGGTGCAGCTTGTTGTAGGTCCGGCTGGTGCTCAGCCGGTTCAGGTAGTGCGAGATGGCGCCGACGTTCTTGGCGATGGACCACTCGTTGTCATTGAGGATGACGATGAGCCGCTTGGTCGAGCTGACGACGTTGTTGAGCGCCTCGAGGGTGACGCCGCAGGTGAAGGCGGCGTCGCCGCAGATGGCGACGACATGTTCGCCGGAGCCGCGCAGATCGCGGGCGGTGGCCATGCCGAGGGCGGCGGAGAGGGCGGTGCCCGCGTGGCCGGCGCCGAACGCATCGTGCGGGCTTTCGGCGCGGTAGAGAAAGCCCGAGGCGCCGCCGGTCTGGCGCAGCTTGTGGAAGAATTCGCCGCCGCGGCCGGTGAAGAGCTTGTGCACGTAGCCCTGGTGGGCGACGTCGAACACAAACTGGTCGGTGGGCGTCTCAAACACCCGGTGCAGGGCGATGGTCAGCTCGACAACGCCGAGATTCGGGCCGATGTGGCCGCCGTTTTTCGCGGTGACCGCGATGAGTTCGTCGCGGATTTCCTGGGCGAGCTGGGGCAACTGCGCCGGCGCGAGGGCCTTGACGTCGGCGGGGCTGTGGATCGTGTCGAGAATGCGTGGGGAACTCATCAAAGGAGGCAAACGGGGGTCACGGCTCGGAGGCGCGCGGGGAGGCGAAGTCTTCGAAGGCGGGTTCGCCGTCCTTGGTTTTCTTCAATTTCTCGATCTTGAGCTCGGCGTCCTTGAGCCGGGCTTCGCAGACTTTGAGCAACCGGGTGCCTTCCTCGTACTTGCCCAGCAGGTCGGCCAGCGGGATTTCGCCTTGTTCCATCGAATCGACGATTGCTTCCAGCTTCGCGAGCGCGGATTCGAAGCTGGTTTTGGGGGTCTTGTCTGAGTCCACGGCGCCACTGTGCGCTCCGGAATCCCGATTTCAAACAATCTTTGAAAGGACCGGCCAAGTTGACCTGAAGCGCCCAGCGGTGGGGCCCGACGTCCGGGCGGGCCGGGTTTTTCTGCGGAAAATCCGTGAAACTACTTCGGCGGTTGGCGGCTGTGGTAGGGGCCGTTGCCCTCAACGGCCCTTTTCGGGGCAAGAAACCTGAGGAGGCGGTTTGGAGGCAACCGCCCCGCCCAGCGGGAAATTCGCGGCGGTCCCGGCGGTACCGCCCTACCCAAGAGGGTCTTGGAGGTCCGGTTCGGCCGGCGCCTCAGGCTCGGAGCGCTGTAGGCGGGGTGCCCTCAACCCGCGAGACATGCGGTTGAAAGCTGAAACCTGCGGGGTGAGGGCACCCCGCCCACAAAAGGCTTTTCCGGCAGGCTTTTTCGCCGGTTTGGGATTGGCGCGGAGCAAATTACGTATGGAGTGCGCGGATGACTTGGTTGCCCCTGACGGTCGTTGGCCTGATGATTCTGCGGTTTGCCGCCCAGCTCGCGCTGGAGGCGCTCAACCGCGCCGAGACCGCCCGGCATGCGGGCGTGCGTCCGGCGGCGTTCGCCGGGATCATGGATGAGACGACCTTTGCGAAGGCGACGGAGTACACGCTCGCGAAGAGCCGGTTTGGGTGCATCGAGCTCGGTTTCGACGTGGCGATGCTCGCGGTCGTGCTGTTCAGCGGGGTCCTGCCCTGGCTGTGGACGAAGTTTGACGCGCTGGCGCCGGGAGCGGCATGGAGTGGCGCGTTGTTTCTGGCCGGGACGGGCGTGTTACTCAGCCTGCCAGGACTGCCATTCGACTGGTGGTCGCACTTTCGGCTCGAGGAAAAATTCGGGTTCAACAAGAGCACGCCCGGTCTCTGGGCGATGGATCACCTGAAGTCTGCGCTGCTCGGGCTGGGCATCGGCTTCCCGCTGGCGTGGGCGCTGCTCGCGCTCGTGCGGCTCGCGGGCGCGTGGTGGTGGGTGTGGGGTTTTGCGCTGCTGTTCGGGTTCCAGCTGCTCATGCTCGTTTTGTATCCGAAGCTGATCCTGCCGCTGTTCAACAAGCTCTCGCCGCTGCCCGACGGCGATCCGCGCCAACGGCTGCTGGCGCTGGCCGAGCGCACGGGTTTCCGCGCGCAGACCATCGAGGTGATGGACGGCAGCAAGCGCTCCGGGCATTCGAACGCTTTTTTCACCGGGTTCGGCCGGTTCCGCCGCATCGTGCTGTTCGATACGCTGGTGGCCCAGCTGGCGCAGGACGAGCTTGAGGCGGTGCTCGCGCACGAGATCGGGCATTACAAGCGCGGCCACATTCCGAAACGGCTTGTGACCTCCGCGTTGCTGCAGTTCGGCGCGTTTGGGATCATCGCCTGGCTGGCCCGCGCGCCCTGGTTCAACGCCGCCTTCGGCCTGCCCGCGGACGCGCTCGCGCCGACGTTTCTGCTGTTCGGCCTGCTCGGCGGCCTGGTGACGTTCTGGTTCACGCCGATTGGCAACTGGATTTCCCGCAAGCATGAGTACGAAGCCGACGCCTTTGCCCGGAATGCCATGGGCGCGGCCGCCCCGATGACTGGCGCCCTGCGCAAGCTGGCGCAGAAAAACCTCACCAACCTCACGCCGCATCCGCTCTACAGTGCGATCTATTATTCGCACCCGACGATCGTCGAGCGCGAGCGCGCGCTGGCGGAAGGGTAAGCTATCCCGAAGCCTTCTCCAAGGCATCACGGCATCAACCGTAAGGGCGCAGTCTCGCTGCGCCTGATCAGGTTTGAGAATCTTTGGGCGTAGCAAGACTGCGCCCCTAAGCTCCACCACAGAAAACACGGAACGCACAGAAAAAGATTTCCTTCCGTGTATTCTGGGTGTTCCGTGGACGATCAGTTCGGTCAGAAGATCGTGATACCGCAAACGTCGCAGCGATTCCGTCGGTGCAGGGCTGGGGCCGTGCTTTGGCTGGGTTTGGCGAACTGGGGCTTTGCCGCGATCACCGTCGCGACCTACAACGTCGAAAATTATCTGGTGGCCGACCGCGTGGTCGAGGGCGTCTACCGACCGGCGTACCCGAAGCCCGAGACGGAAAAGACCGCGCTGCGCCAGGCGATCCGCGCGATGTCGCCGGATATTCTCGCTCTCGAGGAAATGGGCACGCGGCCGTTCCTCGAAGAACTCCAGCGCGACTTGAAACAGGAAGGCGTCGACTACCCGTACGCCGAAGTGCTCGCCGCGGCCGACCCGGATCGGCACGTGGCGGTGCTCTCCAAGTTGCCGTTCAAAGAGGTTCGCAGGCATGCGCAGGTGCCGATCAAAATTGCCGGCCGGCCCGCCGCGGTGAAGCGCGGCGTGCTTGAGGTCACGGTCGCGACCTCGGCCGGCGATCTCACGCTGTTCATCGTTCATCTCAAAAGCCGTCGCACCGAAGAGCCGGGCGATCCGGAGGGCGCGGTGCGCCGCCTGCGCGAAGCCATGGCGGTACGCGACCTGATGCTCGACCACTTTCCGGTTCCGGCCGGCGCCCGGTTTCTGCTCTGCGGAGATTGGAACGACACGCCTGGCAGTCAGCCGGTCGCGACGCTGGTGCGGCGCGGGGATACGGCGGTGGGTCAGATTCTCGCGGCGGTCGATTCTCACGGCGTGGACTGGACGCATTTTTATCGCCGGGTGAACAGTCACAGCCGGATCGATTACATCCTCGTTTCCCCTGGGCTTGAGCCGGTGGTCGTCGGCGGGTGCGCCCGCGTTTATGATGGCCCGGAGGTCGGTCAGGCCAGCGATCACCGGCCGGTGTTCGTGAGGCTCGATCTCGACCCGGTGAAGTGAGGTCCGGTTGGGTACAAACATTGGACGGCCCGTCTCCTGTCGGGCTGCGCCCGGGGCTCAGGCCGCGACCCGGACGGTCGGGAGACCGTCCCTCCATCTGCGACGCGAGATTGCCAGGCGTGGTCTTGCGGCTTCAATTGTCCCGTGAACATTTTCGCCGTCAACTGGTTCATCAAGGGTCTGCGCGGCAGCAGCGTCACCTTCGCGCTCCTGTTCGCGACATTTGTCCTGGGTTTCTCGCTGGCGCACTACGTCAGGGTGGTGCTGGCCCGGCTGGGGGTGCACTGGCTCTTCGTCCTGATTTTGCCGGTGGTTTTCTTCGGTTGGCTGGCGAAGCGCGAGGACCGGTTCATCCCGGACGAGCGCCAGCGCAAGCTCTGGGCGCGCGGCCTGCTTGCCGGCTCCCTCGCGCTCGCGCTCGTGATCGCCCGGTTGCGAAAATGAGCCCGGTCTCTCCGGATATGCCGGCGACGAAGCTCGCAGGCGCGATTCTTTTCTGACGCCGCGGGCAGGTGCGCGGGCCGGCGTTCGCCTTTGATCCCGACTCATACCAATCGCCCTATGCAGTTGCCCTTTTCAGCGGGAAGGGCGCGACCGCCGGGCGCGCCGTAACGACATTCGCGGCGGTCCCGGCGGTCCCGCCCTTCCATTGCACCTCAGCCTAGTGTAATAGCTCAGGGCGATTGGTATTAGGCAGTTGAAAATGGTTTCCCTGCGAGGCTGATGGTTTGAAAGGTGAGCCCGGCCTCCGGGCCGGCTGTGGCGTGGCGCGAAAAAAACCGGCCACGGAGGTCCGGTTCCACCTTGTTCAAGCCGCATGATCCCGTATCAGCGGATCGTCTGGCCCGGGTCGTCACCCAACGGGAGTTCCGTCGGGGCCGGTGGCGCCGGCCCGCAGGCGCTTGATCTCATTGTAGAGCCACGCGCGGGCGTAGCTCCAATCCCGACGGGCGGTGGGTTCGGAGATGCCCAGAACCGCGGCGGCTTCGGCGATTGTCAGTCCGACAAAATAGCATTGCTTGACCAGCTCGGCCTTGCGGGCGTCCTGCCGGGCCAGGGCGTCGAGCGCCTCGTGGACCTCGAGCAGTTCTTCGTCCGGCGCGGGGGCGGCGGCCTCCTGGTCGATGGCTTCGGCATCGGTGCGCACCAGACCGCCGCCGTGGCGCTGGGCCCGCCGCCGGCGCGCCCGATCGATCAGGATGCGGCGCATGGCCTCGGCGGCGGAGGCAAAGAAGTGGGCGCGATTCTTCCAATCGGGCTGGTCGTCACCGCCGAGGCGCAGCCACGCCTCGTGCACCAAGGCCGTGGGCTGCAGGGTCTGGCCCTCGGGTTCGCGGGCCATTTTCGCGGCGGCAAGCTTGCGCAGCTCCTCATAGACGAGCGGCAACAGCTGGTCGGCCGCCTGGGCATCACCTCGTTCGATCTTTTCGAGGATGACGGTGATTTCGTGCACAGGCAGCTGTTACCAAGAACCAACCCGGGACTGAAGCGCCAATTTCCCGGGCGGAAAGGGGGGCCCACCCGCTCCAGCCCGCACGTTTGCCCGGGCCATCCTCTGCGATCGACCCGCGCAATGAAAGGAATGCATCCGGATCCCCGCGGGCCGAGCGGGGCGGGACCGGCTCAATGGTCGTCCTCGTGCACGATGCCCGGGTCAATGATGCCGATTTTTCCATCCGAACCACGTTGCAGGACCACGGAAAACTTGTACCGGACGCGCCCGGCGCCGGGGCGGTCGCGGTAACGGTCGGTGATGGACAGCGCCAGGCCGTCGGGCCGGGTCAGGCGCTGCGGAAAATTCAACAGGCCAAGGCGCTGCTCGTCGCACTCGTTGTGTTCGGCTTCGCGCACGAAGGTTATGCCGATCGGGAAATATTTTTCCCCGCCCTTGGCGGGCGCGGCCAGCGCGAAGCGGATCGTCGCGCCCGGGCGTTGGACGACGATGTCCTCGCCTTTGAGGGAAACGTGCGGGTGCTTCCCTTTCATTTTCATCTTGAAGCCGGTGATGCGACCCCCGCGGGGATTGCCGGGCGTGAGGACATCCAGAAAGTTCGTCACGGTGACGAGAATTTCGGCGGGAGTGGCGGTCGGGTCGTTGCGCATGGGGTTTTTTCCTTCGAGGGGCGGGCCGTTTTCGGGTGACGTGAACTGCGTCAAAATTTAGGGCCGGAAGAGGCGGCGGGGTCGAGCCGATTCTCGTCGGGCCACGCCTCGAGCGGCACGTAGCCGATTTGACTCAGCTGTGCGAGGAGGGCGTGCGCTTCCTCCGTGTGTCCCAGCCGGGCTGCCGCGCGCGCGGCGGGATCGAGCAGCCGCCAGTCGTGCGAGCCGGGGAGCCGGGGCGCCAGCAGCTCCGCCGCTTCTTGCCAGCGCCGCTGCGCCGCAACCGTGTCGCCGGTTTGCGCGGCAATCTCCGCCTCCACGACGGAAGCGAGGGCGAGTTCCCCGAGGTCGCCATCGGTGGCGTGGCCGGCTTGCGCCAGCCTGGCGCCCGCCTCGACGGCGTGCATCGCCGCGGCCAGCGCGTCGGATTTGCGGTTGGCGCCGAGGTTCAGCTGCGCCTCGAGACGCCAGGCCCAGGCCAGCCATCGGGCAAACACGCGATCCGACGGCTCCGCGGCGGACAGGGTTTCTAGCTCAGGCCGGATTTCACCGATCAGGCGCGCGGCCGCGCCGGAGTCTCCCTGTTGGCGCAGCAGGGTCGCCTCCAGCAGGCGCGCGTGGAGAGCGGCGGCGCCCCAGTGCCGGTTGGAGGGATCGAGTGCGACCAGCTCGTCGAGCAGGCGCCGGGCCTTGCCGAGCTGGGTGTGCGCGTCGGACCACCGGCCGGTCGCGAGCAGGAGGTCGACCTGAAAGAGCTCGGCGTCGGCGAGCCCGAATCGCCAGCGGGCGGTGCGGGGTTCGGAGAGGACGAGTTGTTCGAGTTGCGCGGCCTGGGTGTCGTACTGGGACAGGCTGCCGGCCAGGTCACCCTGCTGCGCGGCGAGTCCACCCAGCCAGGAATGCACGTCCGCCTGCCGGAAACGCAGCTCCAGGTCGGCGGGTTTGGCCGCGCTCAACTTTTCCAGCGTGGCAAGTTCCGCCAGGAATCCCGTGCGCGCCGCGGCAAACCCGCCGCGCTCCTTGTTCAGGGCCGCTAGGTTGTGATTGCCGTAGGCGAGTTCGCTTTGCCATTCCGCCTGCGCCGGGTCGAGTGCCACCAGCGCTGCGGACGTGTCATGGTAGCGGGTCAGCCAGTCGGCCGCGGGGGTGAACTCGCCGCGCTTCCAGTGCACAAAGCCGTTCCAGTATTCCGCCTGGCCGCGCTCAAAGAGCATGTCTCCGTCCTGCGGATGCCGGGCCACCAGCGCGGAGGCGCGGTCGTACGCCTCGGCGAAGGCGGTGGTGGCCTCGGGATAACGCGCCTGGGCCATGCGGATCTCGCCGATCTGGGTCAGGGCCTTGGCATGGCGGGCGAGCGTGTGGTCGTCGAGGTCCCGGGCCTCGCGGGAGGAAAAGTAGGCCATCGCCTTGTCGCCGACCGACTCCAGGACGTCCAGGCGGCCGACCTTGCTCAACTGGCCGCGGAGATCGCCGAGCATGAAGCCGAGCAGGTCCTCGGCGTGGGCGCGTTCCTCCACGGCGATGGCGCGTTCGAGGCCGGCGGCCTTTTCGGCGCGGCGGGCGCGGATCGCCTGCGAGGTGCTGATCACGGTGCCGGCCACGAGGGCGAGGGCCACGGCGCCGATCGCGGCAAAGACGAGGCGGTTGCGGCGCACGAGGCGGCTGATCCGGTAGCCGGTCGTCGGCGGACGGGCGGTCACGGGTTCGCACTGCAGATGCCGTTGCACGTCGAGGGCGAGCCCGCTGGCCGTTTCGTAACGGCGGTTGCGGTTCTTCTCCAGGGCCTTCATCACGATCCAGTCGAGGTCGCCGCGCAGCAGTAGGGAAAGCTGGGCCGGGGCGATCCCGCGCTGGCGCGCGATGGTGTCGCGATCGGCATCGGCCAGCGTGTTGAGCCGGGTCGAGGGTTTCAACGGCTCGACCTCGCGGATGATCCGGCGGACCTCGTCGAGCCCGGCCTGGACGAGGGATTTCGGGTCGAAGGGCGGGCGGCCCGTCAGCAGTTCGTAGAGAAGAACGCCGAGCGAGTAGATGTCGCTGCGGGTGTCGATGTCGATGCCGCTCATCTCCGCCTGCTCGGGGCTCATGTAGGCCGGCGTGCCCATGAACTGCTCGAAGGCGGTGAACAGCGTGTGGTTGGTGAGCCGGCCCTGCGCGGCCTTCGCGATGCCGAAGTCGATGACCTTCGGCACGGGCTCGCCGTCGTGGAGGGTCACGAGAATGTTGGAAGGCTTGAGGTCGCGGTGGATGACTCCCTTCTGGTGCGCGTGCTGGACCGCCTGGCAGACTTGGGTGAAGATTTCGAGCCGCTGCGAGGTCGGGAGATTGTACTGGTCGCAATATTTCGTGATCGGCACGCCATGCACCAGTTCCATGACGAAGAAGGGCCGGCCGGCCTCGGTGGCGCCGGCATCGAGGACACGGGCGATGTTCGGATGGTCCATCAGCGCGAGGGCCTGGCGTTCGGCCTCGAAGCGCGCGATGACGTTCTTGGTGTCCATGCCGAGCTTGATGACCTTGATCGCGACGCGGCGGCGGACGGGTTCCTCCTGTTCCGCCATCCAGACCACGCCGCAGCCGCCCTCGCCGAGCTTTTGCAGGAGTTTGTAGCGACCGATCCGATTGCCCTGCTGATCGGCCGGTCCGGGGGCCTGGGGCGGCTGGGCGCGGACGGGGCGGGGTGTTTCCGCCGGTGCGGCCATGAAGAGGCCCGCGGATTCGTGGGCGAGGAGGAGGGACTCGATCCGCTGCCGCAGGTCCGGGTCGTCCCGGCAGGCATGGTCCAGATAGCGTGGCCGCTCGGCGGGAGGAACAATCAAGGCTTCGGCGAAGATCTGTTCTTCCTGTTCGGGAGGTTCGTTCATGACGACGCGGGCGATGTTCTGCAGCAGCGACGGGGCCGGATAGGCGATCATGACAGGAAGACCGGGGATCGGTCGTTGTGCAATCCGCGTCTGACTGGCCGGGCGGGATCGGGGCGGGAACGGGGGAAATTCTTCATGGCGGACCGGGTGGAGTTGGCGGTGGAGGGGGGAAGGGTGCGTTCAACCTTCAAAGCGTAATTTCCCGGCCGAACCGATCATGGCGCTGAGCTTTTTATGGCGGCGGCACGTTTGCCGGCGCGCAACCCTCAGTAGCGCAGGCTTCCAGCCTGCCTATTTCAGAGCAGGCAAGATGCCTGCGCTACTCCCCGGCGGCGCTCCGCGCGGCGAAGAGGAGAATATTTCCGTCCATTTCAACTGGCGAAATGCGGACGGTTCTCGGCAAAAACATAAACACCTAAAACCAGATCATTTTCGCTCGGCTTGTAGTCAGAAAAGATGAATGGCCCGTATCAAAATGGACAGTATTATAAAAATAACTGCGCAGATGCGAACTGCCCCGTTGGCCCAAATCGACTCAAGGCGTGCCTTGGGCCAGTCAGGAGCCGCCTCACGAATTCGATTAATCTCTAGAATTGATGCGGCCGATGACTCGGAAAGAATTATATCATAGAGTGCTTGAACGTCTGCAATTTTTGTTAGCGATGGATTTAGCTTCGCAGCGAAAATCATCAGATCACGCGCCTGTTTGTATTTGTGTTCAACAGCAAGGTCAGCAGCACGGATAATGTATTCTTTTGTTTTGCTTTGCCAATAGCCCCCGACGGCAACAAGTGGGAAAACTAAGCCAATGAGCACGGCTAAAATGAATGCAAATGCATTGCTCATATCGAATCGGGTGTTCAGTTAAGCTGACCAACATCAAATCATAGACCGGATCGGGATGTTGTCCTGGTTCGAGTTTGGCACCTCACGCTGCCGATACGTCGGCCATTCCCAGTTGCGGCATCGGGACGTCTAGCGTGGCGGTGAGGGCGCGGAAGAGTTCGCCTTCCTCCTCGGTGATCGTGCCGTCGGCGGCGATCACATGGCCGGCGGCCACGAGCAGGCGCTTTTTGATCGGCAGGGAGCTGACCGCCAGTTTGTCCAGCGCGGCATCGACTTGTTCGATCCCACACGCTGCCGGTTCCAGCAACACAAGCTGCCGGGCGATCACCGGCAGCTGGGCGATCCCCTCGGCGAACGCCGACGCAGCCTGGGCCTCGCCGCCGACGTACGCGAGCGCGGAGAGCACGACGGAAATCTCATGCCGCACGGCGTCGAAGGAGTCGAATTGCATCTTGCGCGCAGGCGCCTGCGCGAGACGGAGCTGGCCCAACAGCATCTTTTGCAGCGCGAATTCAAACGGGGTGACGCGGCCGTCGGCCTGGATGAGTTCGTCGAGCGTGGTGGCAAAGCGATCGAGCGCGGCGCCGTCGAGCGAACGCAGAGCGGGCAGGGAAAGTTGCAGCAACGGCAGCCGCGCAGCCGGATCGAGTCCGGCGAGGGCAGGGCGCAGGCTGGCAAGAATGGCCGCGGCTTCGGCGCCGGCGTCTTGCGCGACCATCTGCTGCTGCCGGGCGAGCATGGCTTCGTCGCCATCGAGCAGCAGGGCGTAGACCAGCGCCTGGGCGCGGGCCGGATCGCGGGTGGCTTCGCGCAGCGCGGTGGGAATGGCGCTGAGCAGGGTCTGGGCATTGCGGAAATGCGTCTCGGTGAGCGCGCCGACATCGGCGACGACTTGGGTTGGTTTGAAGGGAATTGGCGCGGGCGGGCGCGACCAGACGCTCGGAGGAGGGGTCGCCTCTTCCGCGATGCCGACGGCGAGCGGGGGCGGCGCGGCGCCGTGGACCAAGCCGGCCTGGGCGAAACTTTCGTGCGCGACATCCACGACCTCGGGCGGATCGAAAACCTTGCCGTCCCACTTGGGATCGACGGCGCGGATGCGCTCGCCGAGGGCCGGATGCGTGGCCCAGAGGCCGCCGAAATTCGAACGGAAGGCCTGCGCGAAAAAGAAATGGCTGAACTGCGAGGCGTCGTGATTGAGCACGTCGGATCCAAGCGTGTAGCCGCCGATTTTTTTCAGCGCGCCGGTGATTCCGCCCGGGTTGCGGGTGAACTGCACGGAGGAGGCGTCGGCGAGGAACTCCCGCTGGCGCGACACGGCGGCCTGGATGAGCCGGCCGAAAAAATAACCGACGTAACCGATGATGAGCAGCGCCAGTCCGATGGCCAGCACGAGGGCGATGCCGCCGCCCTTGCGGTCGCTGCGCACGCGTCCGTAGCGCAGGCTGTAGAGCAGGCCCCGGCCCATCAGGCCGATGACGAGGATGCCGAAGATGACGGCGGTGACCCGGACGTTGAGGCGCATGTCGCCGTTGAGGATGTGGCTGAATTCGTGGCCGATGACGCCCTGCAGCTCATCGCGGGTGAGTTTTTCGAGCGTGCCCTTGGTGACGGTCACGGCGGCGTCGGAGGTGGTGAGCCCGGCGGCGAAGGCGTTGATGCCCGGCTCCTCGTCCATCACGTAGACGGCGGGCATCGGCACGCCGGAGGCGATCGCCATTTCCTCGACGACGTTGAGCAGGCGGCGTTCGTGGAGGTCGGTGGTGTTGGGATTCAGGGCGCGGGCGCCGACCGACTCGGCGATGGCCGCGCCGCCCTGGCGCATGGCCGCCCATTTGAAGAGCGAGGCGCCGCCGACCACCGCCAGCGTGGCCAACGCCACGCCGGTGAATATCTGCGGATTCCACCAGTTCGTTACGATCGGGCCGGCGTTGTCGTCGTAGTAATAGCTATGCCGGCCGTGCCGGCCCGAGTTATGCGCGTAGCCGGTGATAAAAAGAGCGACGAGATACTCGGCGGCGATGGTGCCGAGGACGGCGAAGACGAACAGGACGACGAGCCGGTGAGTGCGGCGATGCGCGCGTTCCTGGGCTTCGAAGAAATCCATCAGAGGGAGCGGGCCACAAAAAACACAGAAGACGCAAAATCTGAAAAGTGGAGGAAGGCGAACCGAAGAGGCGGGGTCGGCGACCCCGCCCTACAATTGGCTGTGAGCGTCGCTGTCATCCGGAATGTGTGGGGAACGCGCGCAGCGTTTCACGCCGGTTCGACGACGACGGCGGTGCCGTAGCAGAGGACCTCGGTGATGCCCTGGCCGATTTCGGTGGCGTCGTAGCGCATTCCGATGATCGCGTTCGCGCCACGCTCGGTGGCGTGGGCGCACATCCGTTCGAAGGCGTCCTGGCGGGCGTGTTCGCAGAGTTCGGTGTAAAGCGTGATGTCGCCGCCGAAGATCGTCTGCAGGCTGGCGCCGAAGTTGCCGATGACGGAGCGCGAGCGCACGACGATGCCGCGCACGGTGCCGAGTTCCCGGGTGACGCGCTGGCCGGAGAGGGTGAAGGCGGTGGTGTTTTGCATGCTGAAGGGGAAAGTGAGAGTGAAAGTGGAAGGGGAGCGAAGCGGGTAGGGGCGGTTGCCCTCAACCGTCCTGTTCGCTACAGACTCTGCAAGGGCCGTTGAGGGCAACGGCCCCTACCGATGACGTTCACGTAAACTTCACCTGCGGGGCGGCGCGTTCGGCGGCGTTCTCGACCTGGAAGAGCTGGGCCTCGGCGAAGTTGAACATGCCGGCGAGGATGTTGGTCGGAAAGCGCTCGCGGGTCGTATTGTAAACCGTCACGGCGTCGTTGTAGGCCTGGCGGGCGAAGGAAATCTTGTTTTCGGTGGAGGTCAGCTCTTCGGTGAGCTGCATCATGTTCTGGTTGGCCTTGAGGTCGGGATACTGTTCGGAGACGACCATCAGGCGCGAGAGCGCGCCGCCCAGGCCGGACTCGGCGCCGAGCAGGCTTTTCATCGCGCCGGCATCGGCGGGGTTCGCGGCGGCGGCCTTCGAGGCGGCGTAGGCGGTGTTGCGCGCGGCGATGACGGCTTCGAGCGTTTCGCGCTCATGCTTCATGTAGCCCTTGGCCGTTTCGACGAGGTTGGGAATGAGGTCGTAGCGGCGCTTCAGCTGCACGTCGATCTGGGCGAAGGCGTTCTTGAAGCGGTTGCGGAGGGTGACGAGGCCGTTGTAACTGCCGATCACCGTGAAGAACACGATGGCGGCGAGGCCGAGGAGGACGACAAGGACGATGACGGTGATGCTCATGGAGGGAGAAGGGATTGAACTCAGCGGGCAAAAACATGTCGGAGGCGGTCAAGATGTGCGAGAAGTTTTCGATTACACGAAACGGCAAAGATTGGAGTGTCGCGGCTTGCCAGGCGGCGGGGTGGATGGCATGTCGAATCTGTCCATGAAGATGTTTTTCCGCGCCCTCGTGCTCCTGGCCGGCCTGCTGGCGGTCGCGCGGGCCCAGACTCCCAGTCCGCTGACCGGCGCGAATGCCGCGGCGGCCACCCTGCCCGGAGGCTGGATGATCGCCGAAGGCCGGGCGAACCAGGCCCTGCAGGCGGGTTTTCCGGCCACGGCTCTGGCCGGATACCGGGAGCTGCTGAGAAATCCGGATCTGCCCGCCGACGTGCGCGCGCGGATCGGGCTCGCAAAAATCTCGGCGCTGATGGACGCGGGCGAGCTGCGCGAGGCCGAGGCTGAATTACAGCGTTACGACGGACCGCACAACGGGGCCTATCAGCTGCGCGCGGGCCTGCTCGCCGCCAACGCCCGGCACTTTCCCGCGGCCAAGGCGGCGCTCGCCGCCGGCAAGCCCGAGGAGCTGGCGGCGGCGGATCGCGGCTGGTGGCACTTTCTCGAGGCCGAGGTGGCGGACGGCGACAACGACATCGACCGTCGCAACAAGGCCTATGCCGAAGCGAACAAGGCGGCGGTCTCGGAACTGCAACGCGTGAGTTTTCTCATCGGCCAGCAACAGGCGCTGCTGCGGGTGCGGCCGCCCTCTGACGCCGACCTCACGGTGATGCGCGGCAACATGGAGCGGTTGCAGGGCACGCGCCCGGGCTACACGCTGGCCCGAAACTATGCCGCGGCCCTGCACGAGGCGAAGCACACCGGTGAGGCGCTGACCGTGCTCCAGCACCAGCTGACCATTTTGCCGGCGAGCGAGCGCGAGGCGGCCGACCAATTCCGTCTGCTGGTCGGCTTGATCGCCGGTCCGGGCAGTCCGGAGGGCCGGCGGGCCCTGCGCGAGCTGCTGCGCGACGCGGTGCAGGCCGACACGCAGCGCACCGCGCTTTATCTGCTGGCCCGCAGCGCGCTGACACCGGCCGAGCGCGAACAGTTGCGGCGCGATGCCAGCGAGCTGATCGAGGCACCGGTGTTGCACCCCATCATCGAGGATCTCCTGCTCGTGCGCGCGCAGGCGGCGCTGGCGGACCGGCAGTTCAATTCCGCCGAGGACGATGCCCGGCTCCTGTTGGAACGCTATCCCGGCTCGCCGCTCAAGGGCGCGGCCCTCGGGGTGCGGCTGTCGGTGGCCTGGGAGCTGCAGCGCTATCGATCCGCCGCCGAGCTTTGCGCCCAGATGCGCGCCCTGCCGCTGGCGGCCGGTGAACATGCCGAGCTCGGCGTGCTCCAGGCGGAGGCGTTTTTCCGCTCGGGCGATTATCAAAGCGCGGCGGACGCCTACGAAGCCGCGCTGCAAGAGGCCCCGCCCAGCGTGCCGGCGGGGGTCCTTTTGTTTCAGCGCGTCCTGTCCGACATCCGCGCCGGCCGGCTGGACGCCGCCGCCGCCCTGCTCGACAAGATGGCGGGCAATGCATCCTTCGATACGGTGGACCGCTGGCAGGCGGAATGGAATCTCGTGAAGGCGATGCAGGTCGGCGACCAGGCCGGCGCGGCACAGGCCCGGGTCGAGAAGCTGCTGCGGAACCAGGCGGAACAAGGCGTGCCGGACGAACTGCGGATCCGGCTGCTCTGGTTGCGGGCCAAACTTTCCTACGACAACGGCCAGCCCGCGGCCGCCGTCGGGCAGGTGGACGAGCTGGTCGCGGCGCTGCCGGCGGCGCGGATCGAGCCGGCCTTGCGCGACGAGGTGGCCAGCACGGCCCTGCTGGTGAAGGCGCAGGCGCTGCTCGCGCTCAAGCGGGACGACGAGGGCGGCGCGCTGCTGGATCGCTTGCGCTCCGACTACCGGGACTCCAAGGCGGCGGTGTACTCTTATATCGTCCAGGCGGCGCGGCTGACGGTCAAGGGCGAGACGGTGAAGGCGCAGCAACTGCTCATCAAGCTGGCGGACGAGCACAAGGACAGTGAGTTCGCCCCGCTGGCGCTGTACGAGGCGGCACTCAACGCCGAGCGGCGGGGGCTCGACGATCACCTGCGCGAGGCTTATAATCTGCTCGAGCGGTTGGTGCACGATTATCCCGGCAACGACCTGGTATTCTATGCCCGGCTTAAGCAGGGCGACCTGCTTCGGAAGCTGAACGATTTCAAATCGGCCCGGCAATTCTACGACAACCTGATCAACAATTACGGCCAGCATCCGGACGTGCTGCTGGCCCAGATGGGACTCGCCGACAGTCTGTTTGCGCTCGGCCGGAACAGCGTGGTCAACAACGAGAGCGCGGCGGCGATCTACGAGCGGTTGCGCGATCTTCCGACGGCGCCGGTGGACCTCCGCGCCGAGGCCGGCTACATGTGGGGCTATGCGCTGGCGAAGCGCGGGCCGGGGGCGGCGGTTTCCGGGGAAAAATCGCCGGAGGACGCGGCGCGGATCGAAAAGGCCATCACGGTGTACTGGTCGGTGGTGAATTCGTTTCTGCTCGACCCGATCCAGGCCGCGAAGCTCGGGGCGAAGGGGCGTTACTGGGTTTCGCGCAGTCTGCTGGAGCTCGGCCAGCTGCATGAGGAGGCCGGCCGGCTCGACGAGGCGCAGCGCGCCTACCACCTGATCATCGACAACAAGCTCGGCGGCGCGGCGCAGGCCCAGGCCAAGCTGGCGCGGTTTCACGCGACGGAAAGGACGTCGCCATGAGCTGGCGGCGGCTTGTCCTCGGCTCAAGGCTGGCGCCGGCCGGAGATTGCGATTTACGCGCACGGCGGAACGCGCATGATCCCGAAAAATCCCCATGACGGCTTTTAGTTACAGTGCTTTTGCCAAGGGCGGCCCGGTGATGTGGCTGCTGATGCTGGTCGGAATCGCCGGGCTCGCGATCTTTGTCGAGCGCGCGCTGTTCCTGCACCGCGGACAGATCCGTTCCACGGAATTTCTCGGCGGGATCAAGAACCTGCTGCAAAAAGGGCGCCTGATGGAGGCGCTGACCCTCTGCGAGGAGACGCCCGGTCCGATCGCGGCGGTGATCAAGGCCGGATTGAGGCACGCCACCGACGACGAGGCGTCGATGCGGTTTGCGATCCAAGAAGCCGCGCTCGTGGAGCTGCCGGTGCTGGAGCGGCGGATCGGATCGCTCGCCGCCATTGCGCAGATCGCGCCACTGCTCGGGTTGCTCGGCACGCTGCTCGGCATGATCAAGGCTTTCTGGCTGTTCAACCAGGGCGGCAACTACGCCACGCCGGCGGCGCTGGCCGGCGGAATGTGGGAGGCGCTGCTGACAGCGGCGGCGGGACTGGCGGTCGCGATTCCCGCCCACTTGGGACGGCATTTTCTCAGCGGGCGCGTGCGGGCGCTCGTACACGACATGGAGTGGGTGGGCAACGAGCTCATGCGCTATTTGCTGCGGGATTTTCGCGAGGCGCCTGCGCCGGAGGAAACCGCGAAATGATCTCCCGGCCCCTTGGACTTGCGGCCAGGCTCAGCCCGCCGCCGCGGGATCTGGATACGCTGTTCTGGGTCAACACCGCGGCGGTCGTGCTGTTTTTCACTCTGCTGGGCTCTCGTTTCGTGCTGGCGACGGGCGAGCCGGTGCAACTGGGGGGCAATCTCGTGTTGCCCACGGGCGATTCGGCGGTCCAGGGCACGGCCGACGCCGTGGTGAGCTACAAACGCGACAACATGGTTCTTTTCGAGGGCGGGATTTTCGAGCTGCGCGAATTGCGCGCGCCCTTGGAGGCCTACGCCAAGAAGCATCCGGGCTCGGTCATGCTGGTGCGGGCGGACAAGCAGGTGTCGGTGCAGGGGCTGTTTGCGCTTTTCGACCTGGCCAAATCGGCGGGATTTGTCCGGGTATTGTGGGCGGCGGAGCCTCAGCCGGCGGAGCAAAACAATCCGGCCAATCCGTTGGACTGAATCCAGCGCCGGCGCATGAAAATCGCGGGCTTTCAGATCAAACGGCGGATCTTTGTCACTTTGGGACTGATGGTCTTGGTGACCGGCGCGACCTATTATTGGAACCGCGCCAGCCAGACGGCCCTGCCCGGAGGGCGCGGAAACGCCGTCGAGGCATTCGTCAAGTTCGACGGAAGCAAGGGTGGGGCGGGGGACCCGTTGATGGAAGAAAAGGCCGACTATTTCGATCCCACGCCGCTTTTTTTACCGACCAGCCGGAATTACGGTCAGGGGGCCCTGCCGACGGCGGTGGTCAAGCAGCCGGGGCAGGTATTTGGCGATTTTGAACCCAAACTCAATTTACTCTCTGGCAAAGGATTGCCCGACTACGGCGGTGGATCGAGCCCGGTCGTCAGCGCTCTGCCGGATGTGCTGGCCCGGGGGAACGACGTGCCGTTCGCCGGGTTTGCCCAGGATGATCGTGACAGGCAATTTATCTATGCCAGACAAGGATTTATCGAAGTCAAAGCGCTGAAATCCGGAATCGTGGCCGTGGCCGAGCCTATAACCGGGAAAGGATTGCCGCAGGCGGATTACCAGCCCATCGAATTCATCGTCGCGATAGGCTCCGAAGGTTTGATCGGCGATCCGGTCATGGTGACCGGGTCGGGTCGGGACGATATTGACAGTGGAGTGAAGGAATACCTCACCAAGACTTACTGGATCGGGGCGAAACTCTCTCCCGGAAATTATCTGGTGAGCATCGGACCCTAGGTTTTTGCAAAAAAAGCAAGAATCTAGTTGACGGACAATTTTGCCAGTCGTTTCATGCACGTTCTCTTTGTTTTTTCCTATGTCTTGGTCTGCCCAGATAGCTCAGTTGGCAGAGCACGTCCTTGGTAAGGACGAGGTCGTCGGTTCGAATCCGATTCTGGGCTCCAGGCAGCGTCGGTGACCTACCGACGTTAATCAAGGTCAACCACTTCACCACTTCACTACCTAAATTATAACCCACAACTCCACATGGCTAAAGGTACATTCGAACGCAAGAAGCCGCACGTCAACGTTGGCACTATCGGTCACGTCGACCATGGCAAGACCACGCTGACCACCTCGATTCTGGCCGTGCAGGCCCGCAAGGGTCTCGCCGAGGTCAAGTCCTACGCGGACATCGCGAAGGGCGGCACGGTCCGCGACGCGTCGAAGATTGTCACGATCTCCGTCGCCCACGTGGAGTATGAGTCCGACAAGCGCCACTATGCGCATGTCGACTGCCCCGGCCACGCCGATTTCGTCAAGAACATGATCACCGGCGCCGCCCAGA
>CAYZGG010000076.1:0-19805 GCA_964477955.1 uncultured Opitutaceae bacterium | reverse complement strand
GCCATCTCGTAGTTGCTCCAGTGGCGGCTCGACCCGCGCCAGCCCATGGCGAAGAAGCCGTAGATCCGCGCCTTGAGCAGGTTGCCGGCGGCCGTAAACCGGTCGCGCAACGTGCCGAGGTCAGGGATCAGGCCGACATACCAGAACAGCACCGAAACGGTGCCGTAGGTCGAGACGGCAAACACGTCCCACTCGAGCGGCGAACGGAAATTCTGCCAGATGTAGTTCGAATTCGGGATCGGGAAAAGGTACCAGGCCATCCACACGCGACCGACGTGGAAAACCGGGAAGATACCGGCGCAGACCACGGCGAAAATCGTCATGGCCTCGGCCGCCCGGTTGATCGACGTGCGCCATTTCTGGCGCAGCAGGCAAAGGATCGCCGAGATCAGCGTGCCCGCGTGGCCGATACCGATCCAGAAGACGAAGTTGACGATGTCCCAGGCCCAGTTGACCGGGTTGGCGTGACCCCAGACACCGACGCCCGTACCGACCAGGTAGGTCAGGCCGGCCACGGTGAACGAAGCGACAAAGACCGCGACCGCGAAGCAGCACCACCACCAGGTGGGGGTCGTGCCCTCGACAATGCCGCAAATCTTGTCGGTGATCCACTTGAAGCTGCGATTGTTTTCGACGAGCTCCGCGCGCGGCAGGGAGACCGGCTGGACCTCGGCGAGAATGGCCGGGGCTGAATGTTCGGAGGCGTGCGCGCTCATCAACCGTTCCCTCCGTGTTCAGCCGGTGCATGGCCTTCACCCTCGCTGCCCTCGTGGGCCGGGTGATTCTTCTTGTTGTACTCGACCCGGCTGAGCGGGAGCGCGTTGTAGTCGGGCATGTCCTTGTTCGGATTGCGGAGCTTGCCGAGATAGGTGGTGCGCGGGCGGATGTTCAGATAACCGAGCACCGCATAGTCGCGTTCCTGCTTCTTCGCGAGCGAGACCGCGCTGGTCACGTCCTTGATGTTGCCGAACACGATCGCGTCAACGGGGCACACCTGCTGGCAGGCCGTTTTGATCGTGCCATCCGGCACCTCGACGTTGCCGCTGGCGCCGGCCTTGCGGAGCTGTGCCATCTTGCCCTGCTGGACGCGCTGCACGCAATAGGTGCATTTCTCCATCACGCCGCGCATGCGCACGGTGACGTCCGGATTCTTCACCATCTTCAGCAGCTCGGGCATTTCGCTCTGGTGACCGAGCGGGCCCATGTAGAGCGCGTCGGTGGCCCGTTTGTTGTAATCGAAATAATTGAATCGGCGCACCTTGTACGGGCAGTTGTTCGCGCAGTACCGCGTGCCGATGCAGCGGTTGTAGGCCATGACGTTGATGCCCTCGTCGTCGTGAACGGTGGCATTGACCGGGCAGACGGTCTCGCACGGCGCGAGTTCGCAATGCTGGCAGGTCATGGGCTGCACGATGGCCTGCGGATCCTCGGGCAGCTCGTGGTTGCCTTCGGCCCCGAAGGCCGCGGCATCGATCTTCCCGTCGGTGTAGTAGCGGTCGAGACGGATCCAGTGCATCTCACGACCGCGCTTCACCTGCTCGCGACCGACGATCGGGATGTTGTTCTCGGCCTGGCAGGCAATGACGCAGGCGTTGCAACCGATGCAGGTGTTGAGATCGATCGACATGCCCCACTGGTGGATGCCGTCGAAGTTCGGGGTCTCGTAGAGCGAATTGCCGCGCGGGAGCGAGGTCTGGGCGACCACGGAATTCCCACCGTGGATGCGGCGCGTGTATTCCGCGTCGGTCTCGCCCGGCCGGCGGTTGCCTTCCTCGCCGAGGTTGGCCGGCGCGTGCGCGTCGATCGTGGCCTCGCGCACAAAGAACGGACTCTCCTTGAACTCGTCGACGTTGGCCTCGCGCACGATGTCGCGACCCTCCATCGACCAGTGTTCCTGGGTCGTGGCGACGCTCTGGCGCTCGCCCGTGTTGCGGATGGTGGCGCCGGTCGCGAACTGCATCGCGTCGCTGGTGCGGACCGCGTAGGAATCGAAGCCCGACCCGGTGCCGACGTGACCCGCGCGCGTGCGACCGTAGCCGAGCGGAAGGATGACGGTGAAATTGGCCAGACCCGGCTGGATGTGCAACGGACCGCGGACGGTGCGGCCGTTGATGGTGACCTCGCCGATGTAGGCCTGCTCCTTGTAGTGGTAAACCTCGGCCAGCTCAACGCGGGCGACTTGCGGTCCGTTCGCTCCTTGCGGGTATGCCTTCAGGACTTTGGCGAGGCGCGGACTGACGAGAATCGCGTTGTCCCACGACAGCTTGGTGATCGGATCGGGCAGCTCCTGCAGCCAGCCATTGTTGGCGAACCGGCCGTCGTCCACTTTATGATCGGTCACGAAACGGACTTCGACGCTCGTTTCCGACAGGGCGGCGGGCGCGGCTGCATGCTGGAGCAAAGCCCCGGCTCCCTGCGGATCGTAGGTCACGTCGATGATCTTGTAGGCCGAGCCTTCGAGCAGACCGTCGTGAAGGAATTTCTCAAAACCCTTCTGGTCGAGGCCGAGGGTCGCGTAAACCTGGTCGTAGGACTCGGGCCGTTCCTCGCCGGCGAGGCGGGCCAGCAGTTCGACCTCCATCAGGCCGTTGAACAGCGGGAGAATCATCGGCTGCACCGGAGCGATCATGCCGTCGACCGTGCGGGCGTCGCCCCAGGATTCAAGATAGTGCGTCGCGGCGAGATTCGTGCCGGCCTTGGCCGAGGTTTCATCGACGTAGTAGCCGTAACGAATGACATTCGGCACGGACTCAAGGAGCTTGCCAAATTCGAGATCGGCGGGCGCGTTGTAAACGGGATTGCCGTTGACGACGATCAGCGTCTTGACCGTGCCGGCCTTGATCGCGGTGGCCAGGGCGGCGAGCGACGATGCTCCGGAGGGCTCGATCGCGACGAAATCGACGGTCTTCCCGATGTTGCCGAGCTTCGCATTGACCGCATTGACCAGCGCGTGCACCGCCGCCGGCTGGTGGGCGCCTGCGACGACGAGCGACTCGCCCGGGTGGGCGGCGAGGTCCTTAGCACATTCGTCAATCCACTTGTCCTTGTTCGGGAAATCGAGTCCCTGCGCCAGCGAAGCAAACGTGTCCGCGCCCAAAACTTTATTCGCCAGCGCTGCGGTCAGGGCCAGGACGTGGCTGCTCGCCAGGCGCAGCCGATGATCGGCCATGCTGCCGGTGATCGTGAAGCCGCTTTCGGCCACATAGAGCCGGTTCATGCGGTCGGCCTCCGAGGCGGAGGCGACGCGGCGACCCTTGGCGAAGTCGCGGGCAAAATACAAGCTGCCCGCCTCGGCCTGGAGAAAATCGGCGTCGAGCGAAACGATGCGCCGCGCTTTCGCGAAACGGTAGAGCGGTTTGACGTTCTGACCGAACGAGGCGATCGCGGCCTCGACCGGCGGCTCGTCCTGCACCGGTTCGTACTCGGCCCAAATGGCGCGGGGAAACTGCTGCTTCAGTTTCGCCACGAGGCGCGCCCGCGTCGGCGAGCTGGACTCGTTGGCGAGGAAGGCGAGGCCTTCGCCGTTGCCCGCGTAAGTCTTGTGGATGCCCGCCAGCAGATCGTTGACGTCGGCGACGGGCAAGGTGCGGCTGCCCTTGGTGTGTTCCTGGGCGCGATCAGGATCGTAGAGGTCGAGCACCGAGGCCTGGGCGATCAGCGAAGTGGCGCCGCCGTGCGGCAGGTAGCTCGGATTACCCTCGAGCTTGGTGGGGCGGCCCTGGTGCGTCTCGGCCAGCAGGGGGATCGCCGATTTGCGCAGCGGCATTGCCGTGGCATAGTAGAGCGGCAGGCCGGGGACGATGTACTCGACCGACTTGCCGTAGGGCAGAATGTTGGTCTCCGGCCGGCGGCAGCCGGCGAGGCCGAGGCCGCCGAGGGCAAAGGACGCCGCCATGAGGCGCATGAACTGCCGGCGGTCGACGCCGTCGAGGGACGAGGCGCCTTCGGGAAACTCGCGGGCGACCTGCTCGCGGAAACCGGGCGATTCGGCCAGTTCATCCAAGCTCCGCCAGTAACGGGGGCCGGAGAGCTCGCGCGGCGAGGGGGCGGGATGTTCAAATTGGCGTTTCATCAGCGATGGCAGCCGGAGCAGCTTTGCGGGGGCTTGATTTTCCAGTCGGCGACATTTTTGTGCGCTTCGACCAGACGGCCCTGGTCGGCGAGGGTCTGGGAATCGAGGTTGAAAACGTCCTTCTGGTCGCGAAGGTGCGAGGCGGGGTCGCGATGGCAGTCGAGACAGAAGCCCATCGAGTGCGATTTCGCGTGATAGACCACGGACATTTCGTTGATTTTGCCGTGGCACTCGACGCAGCTGATGCCGCGATCCACGTGCACGGAATGGTTGAAATAGACGTAGTCGGGCGCCTCGTGGATTTTCACCCACGGCACCGGCTCGCCCGTGTTGTAACTGCGGCGCACGGGCTCGAGCAAGGGGCTGGTGGTCTTGATGATGCTGTGGCAGTTCATGCACGTCTGCGCGGCGGGCACGCTGGACGTGGCGGACTTTTCCACCGAGGCGTGGCAGTAGCGGCAGTCGATGCCGAGGTTGCCGGCATGAAGCTTGTGATCGAACGGGACCGGCTGGATCGGCTGATACCCGACGCGCAGGTACTTCGGCGTCGAATAATAGGTCACGGCCGCGGTCGTCACCCCGGCGAAAATGGTGAGGAAAACCACGATCTGCAGCGGCAGAGCGTTCGCGGATTTAGGAAAAATATTCGACATGGGCCGACGTTGAGCGTGGAGCCGCGGTTAAATTAGAAACTGCCGTCGCGGCGGGCGACGGCGCGCTGCTCGGGGCGGAGGGCGACCGGCGTCTTGCCGTCATCCGGGGAGGAGGCCGTCGCGGTGCGGGCCCATGCCCGCGGAAAAAATCCCGCCGCCAAGATCAGGCCGCCCAGTCTCGCCAGGAATGATTTGCGCGAACAATCGGAGCTCACAGGTGTTTGTCGGTTCAAACCACGACCAAAAGAAGCTGCACGTGCGATGTAAAACAAAATTTCTGCGGAGACACATTCTTTCGTGTGTATTAGGCGCCTCGGGACGGAGCCGCCACCCCAAGGACTTAAATCTCCACGGAAGACGGGAGGTTTTTGCCTCAAGTTCAAGCGCCCGGGGCCGATTTTCGGCGATTCGAGTCCGGAACCGGGCGGGGTTATTGGTAAAAGACAGCCAGCCCGGACTTGACCGACTTCAAATCGCGACGCCTTGCACGCAGACTTCCCGGCAGCGGGCGTAGAGCTCCGCATCCCGCTCGTTCAATGCCAGGATTTTCCGCCGCAGATCCCGGTCGAGTTCGTAATACGAAGCCGTTTTCTCAGGATTGCGGTTGTCGTGCCGGATCGGACAGGGCGCCATTCCCAGCAGCTTTTCCATGAGCGCAAGTGATCGGGCAAAATCCTCCATCAGTCCGATAAAAGAAAAATCCTCCGGCTGCTTGCTGCCAAAGAAATGCGCCATTTCGTTTCGAACCAACGGCAGGGCCGCATACTCCGCCAGCGAAAGCTTGTGTTCGTGCAGATCGCGGCAAACGGGATGCTTCCAGTCTGGGTCCCGCAGACGGTAAAAGTAGGAAGATACCACCCGTTCGACCGGATCACGCACCCAGGTGATCAGCCTGGCCTGCGGAAAATATCTCGTGAATTCGTCGGTCTGAAAATGTCCGTGTAAACACGTGGCCGTGGGCGGCACTTCGGGTACGTTCCTGCCCCACGCATCCGTCAGCGTCCAATAATAGGTGACAAACCCAGGTCCGAAATGCTCTTTGAGCAGGTTGCGGATGGAAACGCCGCCGGTCTTGGGGATGTGGACACTCAAGATCATCGAGCTTGGGGTGAAGACGGGAAACCGGGCACAAAGGTTTCCGCAAATACGGCGACCCGCCACGTTTTGCGCCAGGCTCATGGACGGAGGTGGAAGCCATAAGACGTCCTGTTAGGCGCCCAGCCCATGGTTGTATCACTGTCGCCAAACGTTCGCGACAGACTGTCCGGCGACCAAACGATCCCGCCGCGAAAGCATCCCCGCGACCGCGAGCGGGCTGTGCGGACGCTCCCGTTCCTACCGGATGAACTCGCCGTCCCGCATCGGTTTGATCTCGTCGCACCGTCCGGCGATGTCGGGATTGTGCGTCACGAGCACCACCGCCTGACCCTTTTCCTTGGCAAGGCGGGTGAGAAGGTCGAACACCAGCCCGGAATTTTTCTGGTCGAGGTTGCCGGTGGGTTCGTCGGCGAGAATGATGGCGGGCTCGTTCGCCAGGGCCCGGGCGATGGCCACGCGCTGCTGTTCGCCGCCGGAAAGCTGCGTGCCGAGGCGATGGGTTTTCTCGCCCAGGCCGACGTCGCCGAGCAGGCCGCGCGCCCGCTCCGCCATCTGGTCCTCGCTCAGGCGGCCGAGCTTGCGCATGGGCATCATCACGTTTTCCAGGGCCGAAAATTCCTGCATCAGAAAATGAAACTGAAAAACAAAACCGATGTGCTCGCCCCGCGCGGCGGTGCGCTCCAGGTCGCTGCTGTTCGACATCAACTGGCCGCGGATGGAAATGGCGCCGCCATCGGGCCGGTCCAGCAGACCGAGCAGGTAGAGCAGCGTGCTCTTGCCGCAACCGGAGGGCCCGACCACGGCGCAGACGCTGCCGCGCCGCGCCTCGAAGGACACTCCGCGCAGCACGTGCACGCGACCCTCGTCCTGCCCGAGGTAGCGGTGCAGATTTTCGCAGCGGAGCGCGATGTCGGAAATCGGTGCGTTCATGAACTTACTGGGCCGTGCCGCGAATGATGTCGCCGGGCTCCAGCCGGGCCGCGCGGCGCGCGGGAATGAGGGAGGCAACCATGACCATGACCACCGCGGTCAGGACGGCTGCGATATAGTGCCAGACGGACCACTGCACCACGAACGTGTCGGTCTTGAAAATGCCGGTGATGGGCAGCGGAATGCGCGAGACCGTGTAGGTGATGATCGCGCCGAGGGCGCAACCGGCCACGGTGCCGAGCGTAAGGACGATAGTCGCCTGCCAGATGAAAATGCGCGAGATATCCTCCCGCGTGTAACCCATGGAGCGGAGGATGGCGATCTCCTTGGTCTTCTCCATGACGATCATCGCGAGGGTATTGAACATGGCCAGGCCGGCGATGAGGGAGAAGACCGAGACCGTGATCGCCGAGGAGATGCGCAGGGCGCGGAAGGCGGCCAGCCATGATTTTTCGCGCACCTGCCAGCTGCGCACCCCGTGACGCAGGACCTCCTCCATCTGGCCGGCGTCCTCGTTGGCGCGATCCTTGTCGTAAAGATTGACCTGGATGAAGCTGGCGCCGGTGGGCTTTTTCAACTGCGAGCGGGCCTCGGGCAGGTGCAGATAGACCCGCTCCTTGTCGATGTCGCTCACGCCCGTTTCGTACACGCCGCTCACCCGGTAGCGCCGCGCCTCACCGGCCGATTCCAGGATAAAGGAGTCCCCCGCCCCCAGGTGGAGCCGATCAGCGATCACCTTTCCGATCAACGCGCCCGAGGGCGTGCCGCGGAAGTCGTCCACGCTGCCCTGCACAATCTGGTTTCCCAATTCGGAAACCAGGAGGTGGTTGTCGATGACAATGCCGTAGATCTTGACCGAATCGCTCTTGAACGAGCTGCGTAGGACCGCCCCCCCGGTGAGAACCTCGGAAACGCCGGCGACGTTCTTGAACTGCCGCAGGGCGTCGATCACGAGCTTGGGTTCCTCCACGCCCTCGACGTATTTGCGGCCCTCCTTGTGCTCGATGACGAACGTGGAGGTGCTGCCTCCACCCTGCGCTTCCATGGAACTGATGGTTTCCTGAATGCGGTCCTCCACGCGAATGGCGCCGTTGGTGCCGAGAATCGTCTTGATGAAAAAATCCTCGAATCCGCTCGTGGTCGCCTGCGTGACGACGAAAAGCCCGACGCCAAGCACGATGCAGGAAAGGCTCATGAGCATCGCCCGCTTTTTGGCGGTGAGAAAACGCAGGGCAATCCGCAGGGTCGGTGACATCGGGGAGCGGCCGGGGGGCCGGGCGGCCTACTTGGTCATCTGCACCCGCACCCGGTTGCCCGGCTGGAATTGATCCAGATCCTCGGCAATGACCAGCTCGCCCGTGCGCAGGCCCTGGAGCACCTCGACCTGGTTCAACGCGGTATAACCGATCTGAACTTTGCGCAGCTCGACCATGCCGTCATTGACCGCCAGGACCTCGTTGCCGCGCAGGGCGCGCCGGGGGATGATGGCGTCGGCGTCATGCGAACCGATCACGATATTCACCTCGCCGGTCAGGCCAGGCACCAGTTTCTCCGCCGGCAAATCGACCGTGAGATGCACGATGTAGCGCTGAGTCTCGGGATTGGCCGTCGGGAGCACTTTGCTGACCGAAGCGCCGTAGAGCTGCGACCCGTAGCCGAGAAAACGCACCGACGCCTTCTGTCCAACCGCGATGCCGGCAAAGTTCTCCTCGCTGACCCGGGCCTCGACCGTCCGGGAGCTCGAAATGAGCGTGGCGATCGGTGAATCGCGTCCGAGCAGATCGCCCACCCGGGCGTTGAGATAGACGGCGGAGATCACGCCGTCCGTCGGCGCCACGATCGTCATCTTCTCCTTTTCGTGCATTTTCGTGCGGAGGTCGTTCTCGTTGTTGTCGAGGGCGAGTTTGTTGTTCACTTCCTCCAGTTCCACCCGCTGTTCGAGCTGATGCAATTCGCGCCGCCGCTTTTCCAGTTCAGCCTCCGGATAATTCCCGGTCTTGGTCAGCCGCTCGAAATTCGCCACCTCATCCGCCTTGTTGTCGCGGTCGGCCCGCAACGTGGATCCCACCTCCACCTTGCGCCGGGCGGCGGTGATCTCGCCCTTGGTGCGCTCGATCTCCAGGTCGACATCGGCGGGGTCGATCTGCACCAACACGTCGCCCTTGGCCACCGGTTTGCCGGGATCGACGTTCGACACGATGATCCGCCCGCCGACCTCGCTTTTGAGTTCCATCTCATACTCGGCCTTCACTTCGACGCTGCCGGGCACGGCCCGGACGGCGAGTCCCTTGGTCGCGGCGGCCACATAGGCTTCGGGGCGCAACACCCGGAAAACCACATACCACACCACGAGCAACGGGACGGCGATCAACAACCCCCGCAATATCCAGCGGCGAACCGGGTCGATGGCGCTCATGATGCAGGGACGGAAAGGTTAGCCACCACCGGGTCTTCGCTCAGGAGGCCGAGAAATTCGACCACCTTCATCAGCACGTCCATGCGGGTCCGATAGGCGTTGGTCTGGATGTCGTAGAGTTCGAGCCTGATCTGGCTGAGGTCGGCCTCCGAAATGTCCCCTCGCTTGAATTCCTCCTGCTTGTTGCGGAAGTTGCCTTCGCCGGCGTCGAGGGCCCGGTCGTCGATGCTCATGCCGCGGGCCGCAAAGTAGATCATCTTGCGCTGCCACTGCGCCTGGGCGGCCAGCTGCTCGGTCAGGGCCTTGTAGGAGTTTTCCAGCTGCCGACGATGCGCCAGCGAGGTGCGCACGGCCGCACTGGTGGCAAAGCCGTCAAAGAGCGTCCAGTTCAGCGTGATGCCGGCGTAGATGTCGTTGACCAGGAATTTCGGCGTGTTGAGCGTGTAGCGTTGCTCATCTTGACTGTCGCCCATGGAAAAGGCGAACGTGGGCCGCAAGCGGGTCTTCTGAATCTTGTAGTTCAGGTCCTCGAGCTCCATCTGCTTGCGCAGCGTGAAGGCCGAAAGGGTCGGCGGATCCTTCTGGCTGAGAAATTCCGCCAGCATCTGGTCGTAAGCGGCATCCTGGTAGGCCACGCGCGGCAGCTGGTCCGGAATCGAGTCGTCCTCGGGCACCGGCACGCCGGCCAGGCGGGCCAGCGATTGTTTGGAATTGTCGTACTCGAATTGCGCGCGCTCCAGTCCGATGTCGCCCCGTTCCGTCGTCAGACGAGAATCGGAAATTTGCGCATCCGAGATGATCTTCTTGGTGTATTTCTCCTCGGCGATCTTGAGCTGGTCCTGCGTGAACTGGCGGTAGAACCGGCTGCGGACCAGGGTGAGTTTCGCCACGACCAGCTGCAGATACTGGGCGCGGATTTCTTGCGCAAGCAGACGGTAGCCGTCCCGGTATTGGCCGTGCGCCATTTTCTCGCGAATCTCGCCCATCCGGGCGGTGTTTTTCCGCTGGCCCCAGTAATAAATCGGCTGCGTGATCGCAAAATTATAACCCGTCTTGTTCGTATCGAGGCTCAGATCCGGACCCGGCGGATTGGCCCGTTTTTCGCGCGTTCTCTGTTCGCTGAGATAGCCGCCGACGCTCGGCAGCATTCCCGAACGGGCCGAGATGCGATCTGCCTCGGCTATTTCCAGATCCAGCGTCTGGTTGAGCATGCGGGGCGACTGCTGCACCGCGGCGTGCAGAATGGCATCGAGCGCCGGATAGAGTTTTTCCGGCAAGGGCAGATCACCCGGCGTGGGCGACGCAGCGTAGGAGATGCCGACCAGAAACGGCAGCATCGCGAGAAGTTTCCGGGCAGAGGTCATAGGGTAAAAGGTTAGGACCGGCGAAACACGGTTTAATTGCAATCTGGAAATTCTGTTCGCGCAGGTGCGGATTTGCCGCGCACGATTGTCGAGAGCGCCGCACGGAGGACGCGCCGCGTCTTCCGTTCGGACCGGGATTGGCGCGGCGGGTTCCACCCGATCGCCGGTCGACGGACCGGGGTGTTTTCTTTCTTGCCCCCGGTGGACTGCTGCCTGCTTCCTGATTTCGCACCATGCTCCGCCGCCTCGTCCCTTTCGCCGCCGATCTCTGGACTCACCGCGAGCTGCTCTGGCAGTTCACGCTGCGGAACGTCGAGCTCCGCCACAAGGGCAGCCACCTCGGCCTGATCTGGTCGCTGCTCAATCCGCTCCTGATGCTCGGACTTTACGTGCTGATGTTTGGTTATGTCTTCGGCGGCTCGTTCGGCGCAAAAACGGGCGAAACCAAGATGGATTACGCCCTCGGCGTTTTCATGGGCCTGACGCTTTTCCATCTGCTCGCAGAAGTGCTCGGGATCTCGCCGACCGTGGTCGTCTCCAATCCCAACTTCGTGAAGAAGGTGGTTTTCCCTTTGGAAATCCTGCCCGCTGCGGCCGTCGGTGCCGCCTGTTTTCATATGCTCATCAGCCTCGGGCTGGTGCTGCTGAGCGCGCTTTTTTTTGGCGCCGGCCTCACCTCCGGCTCCTTCTGGCTCCCGATAATCGTCCTGCCCGTCGTGCTGCTTTGTCTCGGCATGAGCTGGTTTTTCTCCGCCCTCGGCGTTTTTTTCCGCGACATCGGCCAGGTCATGCAATTCCTGACCATGACGCTGATGTTCGGCAGCGCGGTGTTCAATTCGGCCAATCGATTTCCGGCCGCGGCCTGGATGTTCCTGCGTTTCAATCCGATTCTGCTCGCGATCGAGCTCGCCCGCAATGCCGCTCTTTGGGAGCGCCCCCTCAATCTCCACCACCTCTTCTATCTTTACGGATTGAGCCTGACGGTCTGTTATCTCGGCCATATCTTTTTCCGCCGGATGAAACCCGCGTTCGCCGATGTCCTCTGACCAGTTCATGTTTTCACCGCATGTTTTCTGGTTTTTCGGCCTCTCCGGTGCGGGCAAGTCCACGCTTGGCGCCAAGCTGGCCGGGGAATTGCGCGCAATCGGCCGGCCCGTTTTGGCTCTCGACGGCGACTCGCTCCGAAGCGGACTTTGCGCAGGGCTGGGCTACTCTGATTTGGATCGGACGGAGAATCTCCGCCGCGCAGCGGAGTGCGCCAAACTCGGCCTCGAGTCAGAAATGTGCGTCGTGGCTTCCTTTATTACGCCGCGACAAATCCACCGTGACCTTGTAACCAAAATCATCGGGCGCGCGCGCCTTTCCTGGATTTTCGTCGATGCCCCGCTCGAGATTTGCCGCCAGCGCGACCGCAAAGGCCTCTACGCCCGGGCCTCGGCGGGCGAAATTCCGCAAATGACCGGTCTCACTTCAGCCTTTGAATTGCCCGCGGAGGCGGACCTCGTGGTACCGAGCTCAAAAGAGGACGTTACCGCTTCCGCCATTTGCGTGGTTTCCTTTGGCAAAGCCCGGATTGCCGGGAAGGGCACGAAAGGCTAGATTGCCCAGGACCCGCGGCAGCAATTATACATTGGGACTGTCATGATTGACCTGCAATTTTTCGACAAAACCCTGTGGTGCCAGCTATCGGATTGAATATCCTTGCCAGCCTGCCGGCGCAAACACGTGAAGCCGGCGAGCGTTCGCCGGCAAGCACATCCAGACCACTTTAGCCTCCAGTTTCAGACCCTTTGCCCCTCGCTTTTCCCAGTCCATTGCGTCCCCGCAGGCATTGCATGCAGCCGTTAGTTGACTATTTCAAATCGGGCTGGGCCTTTCTCGTCCCTTACCTCGCTTCATACCTGATCTACGCATGGCTGGGATTGCCCGTGAATCCCCTTGGGGTTGAAGCCCATGGAGGTTCTACGCCGTGCCTCCTTCGTCTATTCTGGGTCCTGCACGCTATCCACATAGTCCTCGCCGGCATCGCGCTGGGTGGTGGCTGGACCCGTTCGATCGGCGGGCATTCCGCACGCCCCGATCTCTGGCCTCTTTTGCCCTGGGTTTGCCTCGGCCTGATCTTTTGGATTCCAGGCGTCTATCTCGAATTTCCCGCCGACCCTTGGCAGCACTTCGGGAGAATTAACGAATGGTCGGCGCTCCATTTTGTTACCGAACATTCCTACTGGAGGAAATTCAGTTACTTTCTTGCCTATAGCTGGATTGGGAAAATCGCGCCGACGTCACTGCAGCTTGAATACTTCCGGGTTTACTACAGCGCCTGCTGCCTGCTGCTTGGCTGGCAATACTACCGGCTGTCCCGGGCCGTCGGATTGAACGGGCCGTCCTCGTTCATTTTCGTGCTGCTGCAATCCCTGCTCTCGGGAAACGACGTGTTTGGTTTTTCCAGGTACTATGGAATGTCCAGCAGTGTGTTTGCGCAGATCGGCGCGGTCGCGCTCGTTCGCGTGGCTGTCGAAGCACCCTTTCTTGCCCCGCCCCCGATGGGCGGCGAAGCACGAAATTTGCCCTCCGAGAGTCTCCGCTTTGTCGCCCGGATCGGCCTGCTTGTTGTTCTTACCGCCTTTAGTCATGTGCAAGGCTTGGGGATCGCGGCGTTGGGAATTGCCGGGGTTGTCGTCTGGCGGCTGATCCGGCGGCATCGCCTGATGATCTGGTGGCTCCCGTCATTCGCGGTTCTTCTGAGCGTCATGGCTCTGCTCTGGTGGCCGCGCCATCCCCTGACCGCCGGCGCCTATCTAAAGCAAGGCTGGTTTACGCCCTGGATGGGATTTAATCTCTTCTCGCCGACTTCGCCCGCCTTCGACCGAGCCTTGCAGATCACCGGGGTGCTCGGTTGCGGCAATCTGCTGGCCGGGTTGTGGCTTTTGCGTCGAAATCATATCGTCGCCTGGTTGACCGTCATGCCGGTGGTGCTCCTCAGCCTGCCTTTCATCGCGATTCCCTTTGCCAACAGTCTGGCGGCCGACCGGGAGATTCCGGGGGGATATATCATCGCTTTCCATCGAATGCTCTTTGCGATCCCCAGTGGCTTGGCCCTCGTCGTTGTTTTTGGGGAAGCGGTGGAAAAACAAGGCCGATGGCGTATCGATGGACGGGGAGCGATGGTCTCGGTTGGTCTCGCATTGCTCGTCTTGATGCCGGCGGGACAGCCGTATTTTAATCGCCTCTACAACGCCTTGATGATCCCGCCCGCTGATCTGTCTCTGCGCCATATCACCGGCTCACCGCTCGTGGAGACGATGTCCGAGCGCGTCCAGTTCCAGGATTCAGGCGCGGAGCCGGCACAAATATTCCTGGCCCGAGGCAGTTATCTGACCACCCCAGGTATTGGCTACGCGCTGAACGCGACCGGGGTCACGATGATTGCCGGCGCGAGAAAATGGATAACTTGGCCAACCCTCGCGTCCCCTGCCTTTACGACCTCGGTCGCGCTCGAAAATCTGGAACATGTCGATTCGGACAACGTCCATTTCGTCCCGTTCTGGCCCAGTGAACATTTGTTCAGCGCCTACTCGATCACCGGTTCCCTTTCAAATCATTGGCTCCCGGCAGAGGTCGCGCTGATTCATGCGGGCCAGCGCGAGCTCTTTGCGCCCGTAGTCCGGCAAAGCGGCAAGCGCCGGTCTCCGCAAATTTGGTTGGAATGGTTCGATCCCCGAAACGGCGAGCAGGTTTTTGCCAAAGGCGCCGGCACCCCGATCGACTCGGGGGTCTTGGACGATCGCGGCGCGCTCGTCCATCGCGGCGTGGCGGAAATTCACGTGGGAGATCGCTTGGTCTTGCGGCCGGTTCTGCACACGCCGGATGGCAACGGCTACCGCGTCGCCCTCGGCGTGCGGGGGCCACAGTTCCACACGCACCAGGATTTCTTTGGGCCGCCTCGTCCGCTCGGAGGCGATAGTTGGATCTATGGCGATAGCATCGTGATCCCATCGCAACCCGGAGAATACACGATCGAGATTGTCGGCACGGCCGTCTGGCCGAACCAGGAGCATGTTGTCCGATATCATTTTTTAACGGTCCCGTGAGCCGCCGGACAAACGACTCGCAATTGGGCTTCGTTGGCCATCTTGTGTCTAAATCCACGCCCTCATGAACATTCCACCATCCGGATTTACCGGAATATTTTGCGCCTACATTGATCCCAATTCCGGCGGCCGGCTATTTCAACTTATCTTTCCCCTTTTGGTGGCAATCAGCGGTTTTGGGTTGGTTCTACGGAAGAAATTTGCCGCCTTCTGGGGTCGGCTCCGAACACGGAAAAATAAAAAGCCCGACGAATCCAATTGAATTTTTCAACGCGAGGATCGGCATGGGATCGTTGCATTCGCGCCAACCTGGGGCTGGTTGCGGTTGTGACCGGCATATTACTTCCCATAGATTTCCTATCGCAGCTCGACGGATATTTGATCTACCTTCGTCCAAGGGAACTCGCCCCGGTTTGGGCATGGGCGTGGCTTTTGTACGGGACCTTGGGGTTAGCACTGGGCTTGTGCGCCACTCTGGCTTCGCTGACGGCCGCCGCGGTGTTCCGTCGCAATATCTTGAATTGGATCAAGACGTGCACCGACTGGCTCGCGTTTTCCCTGGTCGCATTGTGTCTCGTCCGGGGCGGAAAACTGTGGATCGAAGCCTATTCCAACAGCACCACCTGGTGGTTAAGTCGGCACCAAAATGCCATCGTCGCCATCACGTTGATCGGTTGCGCAATCGGAACGCGATATTGGAATATAGAGAGGCTGCAGGTTCAGAAAATTGCGAAGCTGGGAGCCGCCGGCGGTGCCCTGGCCGCGCTGGTCTGCGCTCTTGTCCTGCTCATTGCGGGGCCGGCCACCAGTCTGCCCCGGTATCCGGCGGTTTCCGCTTCCGAATCCAAACATCCCAACATCATTCTGCTCACTTGTGACGCCCTCGCCGCCAACCATACCAGTTTGGCCGGATATTCCCGTCCAACGACCCCCAATCTGGAAAAACTGGCCCACGAAGCGAGCGTGTTCGAGCGCTACTATGCCAACAGCAACTTCACCACGCCGACAGTAAATTCAATGGTCAACGGCGTTCGGCCGTGGACCCACCGCGCCAACCAAGGATTGGCGCGAGTCAGCATCGAGATTGCGAACAACGGACTCATTGCCCGATTGAAACGCGCCGGCTATCAGACCTATGCGGTATGGACAAATCCGATCGCGGCGCCCTCCCACATTCAAAACGACCGTCGGATGGATGCGATCGCCTATGGGCAGGCCCATGCGAGCCTCGAGGATTTGTATGCCATGGTTAACGCGCGGTTCCCGCATTTTGGCCCGGCGGCCAGTTTGGGCACCGTTGTCGCCTCGTGCAAATTTTTCGACCTCTTTCAATTCTGGCTCGGGCTCAGCCCGGCGGGTGGACAGTACGATCCCACCTCTGCCTTCGCGAGCGCCCGCGCGTTGGTGGAGCAAGCCGACCCGTCGCGGCCAATGTTTCTGTGGGTACACCTGTTGCGCCCGCATAATCCTTACGCCACCCCGCCGCCCTTTTTTGGGCGCTTCGATCAAACCGACAGCCGGCGCACTCGATTCGACTCTTCGCCGCCCTATCTTTTCCTTGCCGCAGCTAAAGGGGACAACGCGATCGCGAAATATGCCGGCCGGTATGATGAGGCCGTTCTGTGCGCCGACTTCCATATCGGGCAGTTTGTTGAGTGGCTGAAAACAAAAGGCTTGTTCGACGATTCGCTCATTGTGGTCAGCGCCGATCACGGCGAGAGTTTCTCCCATAACTACGGCGGTCATGGCGGTCCCATGCTGCACGAAGACCTGATTCACATTCCATTGCTGATCAGAGAGCCACGCCAAACCACAGGTCAGAGGCTCGATACGCTCTCCGAACAGATCGACCTGATGCCAACGATTCTTGAGCTGGCCGGAGTGCCAGTAACCGGCACAACGGAGGGCCGGTCGCTCAAACCCGCCTTGCGGGGCCAGAACATGACAGGAACCATCTTCTCGATGAATTTCGAACAGAGCTCCCGTTTCAGTGCGCCGGAAACCGGAACCGTGGCCGTCTTGGAGGGCCATTGGAAATACGTCCAATACCTCGGACACCCGCGCTATCCGCAAATGCCGAAATTGAAAGACGGTCTGTACGACCTTCAATCGGACCTCGGAGAAGAAACCAATTTGATCGCTGAACAACCCGCCATTGCAACCCGCCTTCGCCAGGCGATCCAGGACCAATTATCCCTTCATGGCGGGCCGTTGCCATGAACCAGCCGGCATGCTTTCCGATGGGGCGTGAAATGGTCGCTTGGCTGAAAGCCGGCGGAAAACCCACCCGGGCGCGTTGGGCGCAGCGAAGCATGATCCGCTGGCAGAGTTTTTGGTTTGAACGCAATTTGGCGCTCCAGCGTCAACTCCCACCCGCCCTGCCTTTGCCGGCCGATCCGCTCTTTATTCTCGGCCTGTGGCGATCCGGCACGACCTATCTCCACAATTTGCTTGGCGCTGGAAAAGGAAGGATCTGCACGACGACCTGGCAATGCATGCATCCGGCCTCTTTTCGCCTCCAGTCGAAGCCCGCCGCGGGTGAATCGGTCCAACGCCCCATGGACGGGTTCACCATCAATGCGCTGTCGCCCCAGGAAGACGAATTCGCCCTGCTCGCCCTCGGCGTTCCTTCTGTTTACCGCGGCTTTTTCGACCCGCGCCGGCTTCCCGATCTTGCCCTCTGGCTGGACCCGGCGCAATGGAGCCTCGACGCTCCGGCCGGCTGGGTTGAGGTATGGCGAGACTTTCTTGCCGCCGTCGCAGATGGGCAGCCCGGACAGCTGGTTCTTAAGTCACCCGGACACACATTTCGGCTCAACGCGCTGCTGAACCTGTTTCCGGCGGCCCGGTATGTCTGGCCGGTTCGCGATCCTTCGGACACCTTTCTCTCCAATCGGAAAATGTGGACTGCCATGTTCGAGCGTTATGCTTTGTGGCCATGGAATGAGACCTTGCTCGACGATTTTCTAGTCAGCGCGTTTCACCGGGCGGCCGACTGCCTTGTCCGGGCAACGGCCTTGCTGCCCCGCGAACAGCTGGTGATTGTCCATTTCGACGAACTGATCGGGAAGCCGCTCAGCATTCTGACCGACCTTCGCCGGCGATTGCAGATCGAAGGCCAAGCCGAGGTTCCGGACACCGCTGGGCCGAATGCCGCCGGCTGGGCAGGCTCCGGCCCCGCAACTTATCGGGACCCGGACTTGCCGGAAGCCGCCCTACGCGCAACCGACCGGCTGCAAGCCGCGCAAACCGCCGCCTTGGCCTCGCACGGACTGCAGTAGTGAGCCGCCAGGTGCGCCACCGCGCTGGCATGCACCCGCGCACGCGGCCGGTACGGACTCCGGCTCCGCAAAGAGCTTCTGCATCTTCGGTTCCAGCACCCGCCGCTCGATCAGCAGCTGCTCCTTCTCCCGCTACGATCGCTGCACCTGTTCGCCCAGATCGGGGCTGTCGGGTGGCGAGTTGCGCCGGCGCCGCTCACGGGCCGCGACCTTGGCCCCGCGCGTCGCCAGCGCAAGCTCCGCCCGCGCCTACGCGCGTAGTTTCATCGCCGCTTATCCCAACCCCGCCCCTATCAGCCGCTCTGCTCAACCGCGCGCGACGGGAAAGTTGAACGCTTACCAATATACGCATAATTCTAGATAGCCTGACCGGCCCGGCCTACCAAAGGGTAACAGTGGCGTTACTACAACCGGCTTTCACGCCCCGCAAATCGGGTCAATGGATTACCCAGCCAAACCGAGGGCTGTTAAAAATCCATCTCTGACATGAAAATCTCCATCGATCTCTATCGTCGCTTCCGTTGGATCAATCTCCCCGGTTCCATTCTCATGCTGCTCCTCCAGCGCACACCGGTCGTGAATCTGCTCACCACCGCGGAGGAAATTGTGGTCGCCTCGCCCGTTGGGACCCTGTTGAAGGCGGCCGTGGCCACCGTCGCTGCGCTCGGTGCGGTCAATACCGTGGTCGGGGCCACGCCGTTGGTGCCCACGGCCGGGACCGCTACTGGCATCACGGTCGCCACAGGCACCGCAGTGTCGGTTTTCTATACGGTAACCGGCACACAGACTCCGCCGGCGTCTTGGGCCATTACAGGATCTGTTCCCCCTGGGTTGAATTTTTCCGGACTGACGGGGACGGGTTCTGCCAACGTCGCGTCCTTGCATTTGCAGGGTACGCCGACTTCCGCGGGCACGTACCAGCTGACACTCGAAACTTTCCAGTTCTCGGGTATGGGAGGCGTTGGATCGCCAGTTTATGCCTATACCATTACTGTCACCGGTAACAGCAACACGGCTCCGTCGTTCACGACGCAGCCGTCGAGCCAGACGGTGACGGCAGGAAGCAGCGTGATGTTCACCGCCGCGGCAAGCGGGACGCCGGCACCGACGTACCAGTGGCAGAAGAACGGGGTGAACATCGGCGGGGCGACGGGCCGCTCGTATACCATCGGCAGCACGGTCGCGGGTGACGCGGGCAACTATGCGGTGGTGGCGACGAACTCGGTCAGCTCGGTCACGAGCAACATGGCGCCACTCACCGTAAGTCCGGCCAATTCTGCGCCTTTGTTCACGCAGCAGCCGGTGAGCCACACGGTGACGGCTGGCGGCAGCGCGACCTTCTCGGTCACTGTCGCGGGCAGCCCGGCTCCGACCTATCAGTGGCAACTCAATGGCGTGGACATGATTAACACCCAGAACATCAACGGCGCCACCAGCGCCTCGTTAACCATCGCCATAGTCGCCGTCGTCAACGGCGGTAGCTACGCCTGCGTGGCGACGAACAGCGCGGGCTCTGTGTCGTCCAGCGCGGCGACGCTCACCGTGAATCCGGCCAATTCCGCCCCCGTTTTCATACAGCAGCCGTTGAGCCAGACGGCGGTTGTGGGCCGCCCGGTCACGTTCACGGCGGCGGCGAGCGGGACGCCGGCAGCGACTTACCAGTGGCAGAAGAACGGCACGGCCATTTCCGGAGCCACGAACAATTCGTACAGTATTGTCCACGTTGGCCTGGCCGATGCCGGCAGCTACACCGTGATGGCAACCAACTCTGCCGGCTCGGTCGCCAGCAGTGCAGCGAGCTTGACGGTGCGTCTTCCGTCCACGGATTTCAACGGGGACGGCCAACCCGACATCCTCTGGGAAAATCCGTCCACCGGCGAACACCTCATCTGGTTCATGA
>CAYZGG010000075.1:0-20072 GCA_964477955.1 uncultured Opitutaceae bacterium | reverse complement strand
GCTAAGACCGTTGCCGGCGAAGTCGCTTTCCGTTGCCGGGGCCGGCGGATCGAGTTCCACCAAGGACAACGTTCCTGGCGGCTCGCCCCGCGCAGCGGCGTCGACAAAAATCACCGCGTCGTAACCCGCGACCAGGGCGCACGCCAGATTGTAGCTGCGAGTGCCGAAATCCACGACCGCAACGTTGGCGGGCAGGGCGCAGTGACTCAGGGTATGCACCGTCTCGACCCCGAATGCGTCGTCGCCGAAGAAAATGTTTCCAATGCCGGCGATGAGGATGCGTCTGGCATTCATGAGGCACCGACCTCCCGCGGAGTCAGGGTGAAGCGACCGCCGATCGCATGGTCAAAAAGGAGCGCGCAGGCATCGCAAGCGCAGACGAACTGGTGCGGGCCGGGTTCCCACAGGTGGCGGTGCGGAATCGGCAAAGGAACGTCGCAAAATTCGCAACGCTCCACCTCCTCCGACCGGGTCTGGACGGAAACGGCGAAATGACGGGGACCGCCGAGGCCGGCGCGGACGAGAGGAGACGAAGGCGGCGGGAGGTTTTCCACAGATTCTTCCTCGGCGTCAGACGGAAAAGAGGTGCGGCCTGCGCGAAGCGATCGGCTCCCGCTCCTCGGGGCGAATGCCGGTTGAATCTTGGAGGGTGCGTGGGAAAACACCTCGCCGACCGCGCCCGGGTTCGCTCCGTTGCGAAGCTGTTTCCATGACTTTTTTCGAACCGGAAAAATGGACCGACCCTGGGGGCGTTTTTGAATCTGTTTCCATGGAAATGTATTCTGGCCAAGGCCGAAGAAAAGGCGGGGATGTCTTAGGGAACGACCGACGGGAATTTGGACAGTTCCCGACAATAGCTTTTCGCGACGCGATCAGGAATGGGGTGAAGACCGGATGCTCAGACGCAGAAAAATGGCGGGATCGAATTGCACGACTGGCTGGTCGCGACCGGGACACTTGGCACGGTGTTCCTGGCGCTGAAGTGATTCGAATGTCACCAAAAGTTCATCGAACACCTCGTTCGCTACCCAGTGGGCGTCGGAATATTTGCGCTCGCCGGCCTATTTTGGTTCGGGATTCTGGTCCTCCTGCTCTTCGCCGACCATCTCGGCCGTGAATAGAGAAGCGGGCGCTCCGCTCCCTGTCCCGGGAGTATTTTCAACTATCCTCGAGCTTCACTTCGTGCGAAAGGAGGAACGGCTTGAGTTCGGCCACCCCGAAATCGGGCAGGATCTCGCCATGCCAATCAAGCACGGGAGCTTTGTTTTGCTTGGAGACCCGCTGCATTTCGGCCAGCGCCGCGGAGTCCTCGCTGACGTTCTTTTCGCGGTAGCCGATGCCATGCTCGCTCAAAAATGCGCTCACCTCCTCGCACCACGGGCAGCCGGTTTTGACATAGAGGACGGGAAGTTCCAAGGGCATCGGGGGCAGGGGTGCGGCAAAAGCGTGCTCCCGGTCCGGCCCGCAGGAGCCGGTTGGGGTTATCAAGGAAGACTGGCGGTGATCGGGGTGGGTTCCCGAAAAACGGGCGGCGAATTTGCCGCGCTTTGGCGGAGGGGAATGGCGGTTAACGACCGGGAACCCTCTACTGCAGGGGGAGATCGGGCTCAGTCCTCGAACCGGGGTGCCCCGGCGCTGTCTATGCCGGTCATGTCACGGTGGACGAAAATGTTTTTCCAGGCGGCGCGCGTCTGGCAGTCGGACAACATCTTTCAACACTCGGCGGCCGTCAGCTTTTACACCCTGTTTTCCCTCGCGCCCATCACCATCATCGCCGTCACGGTCGCAGGATGGTTTCTGGGGCAGGAGCGGGCCGACCGGCAGTTGTTGTCCCAGCTGACCGATCTGGTCGGCCCGGCGAGTGCCCACATGATCACCGACGCCGCCCAGGCCAGCCAGACGGACCGCCACGGCGGGTGGGCCACCTGGGCGGGGGTGATCCTCATGATCGTCGGCGCGACGTCGGTCTTCGGCCAGCTGCAGCGGTCGTTCAACACCATCTGGGGCGTGGAAGCTCATCCCGCCAAGAGCGGCTGGATCATCTGGCTGGGCCACCGGCTGGTCTCGTTCGCGATGGTGCTGACGATTGGATTTCTTCTCCTGGTCTCGCTGGTCTTGACCACCCTGCTCACCAGCGCGTTGCGGGAATTTGATGGCAGCGCGCTTGCCGCCGGCTGGCGGGCCAAGGTGGCGGATCTGACGGTCGGCCTGGCGGCGATCAGCGCGTTGTTCGCGCTGCTGTTCAAGGTGATGCCGGACGTCCGCCTGCGTTGGGGCGAGGTGTGGCGCGGAGCGCTGGTGACGGCGGCGTTGCTCACCGTCGGGCGCTACGCGATCGCGCTGTATCTCGGGCACTCCACGATTGCATCGATCTACGGCAGCGCCGGTTCGCTCGTCGCGCTGTTGCTCTGGGTCTACTATTCCTGCGCGATCCTGTTCTTCGGCGTGGAGTGGATTCGCGCGGATGCCGCCGGCCAAGGTCGGGCGGTCGTACCGAAGGAGACGGCGGTGTTGATCAGGCCGGCCAGGCCCGGCGCGCGAACGTCCGCGCCCGCGAGGGAGCCGGCGCCGTGACCACCGCACGCGCGCGTCGGGCCGTGGCCGAATTTGTCGAGCCGATGAAGGCCCTCGGAGTGACCGAGGTTCCCGCCGGCCACTGGCATTGTGAAATCAAGTATGACGGTTACCGGGCCGTGGCGGTGCTCAACCGGGGCCACGCCGAACTTTGGTCCAGAACGCACAAGCCGCTGGGATCCGATTATCCGGCGATCATGGTGGCACTCGCGAAGATCAAATGCCGCAGCGCGGTGCTGGACGGCGAAATCGTGGCCCTGGATGCGCGCGGTCGCTCCCGTTTTCAGCTTTTGCAAGGCCGGAATTTGGCCGGAGGGCGGCAGCCGGTGATTGTCTACTCTGTATTCGATCTGCTGCATCTCGACGGCCGCGATCTCACGGGGAGGCCGATCGAGGAGCGGAGGAAAATTCTGGAATCCGTGTTGTCCGCGCTGAAGCCGTCGGTGCAGCTTTCGCCGGTGTTCGCGGTCACTCCGGCCGAATTGCTTCGCGCCGTGCGGAAGCAGGGCCTGGAGGGGATCATCGTCAAGCGCGGCGGGTCCGTCTACGAGCCCGGCCGGCGGACCGGGGCGTGGATGAAATGCAAGATCGTCGGCGAGCAGGAATTTGTGATCGGTGGTTTTACTCCGCCGCAACGCAGCCGGGAACATTTCGGGGCGATTTTGATCGGTTATTTCGCGGGGGGCGAGCTGCGCTATGCGGGCAAGGTCGGAACTGGTTTCGACCAGGCGCAGCTGCGTGCGTTGCACGGGACGTTTGCCAAGCGGTTGCGGCGGAGCTGTCCATTCGCGAACCTCCCTCTCGAGGGCCGGCGCCGTTTTGGAACGGGGATGAACGCGGCCGAGATGAAGCGGGTGACCTGGCTTCGGCCGGACCTCGTGGCCCAGATCCGGTTTGCCGAATGGACCGGCGACGGATTGCTGCGCCAGCCGGTGTTTTTGGGGCTGCGGAAAGACAAGCCCGCGGCAGAAGTGCGGCGCGAGGCGGCCCCGGGGCCCGACTAGCGGGAATCCCAGATGCGTTTTCCACCCTTGCCCGCGGCGATCTGCTTCATCGTGCGGCGGGTCAGGACCGACTGGTCGTCGCGGCGGGCGGAGATCGGCCGGACGGCCAGGCCTGACTTGACCACGAGCCACAGCGGCTTCGTTGCCTCGGATTTGATCCGAAAGAGATGCCATTCGCCCTTGAGCTTCGAGCCGTGCAGCATGAGCTTGAGGTTGCCCTCGGCGTGTCCGCCCTCGAGCAACTCGTAGGTGCCGAGGTCCCAGACCATCACGGTTCCACCGCCATACTGGCCCGGCGGGATGGTCCCTTCGAATTTCAAATAGTCGAGAGGATGGTCCTCCACTTCGAAGGCGGCATGTTTCACGGTCGGGTCGCTCGAGAGCCCCTTCGGCACGGCCCAGGATTTCAGCGTGCCATCCATCTCGAGACGGAAATCATAGTGGAGGTGGGAAGCAGCGTGTTTTTGGATGACGAATTTGCCTCCGTCCGCGCCGGCCGCCTTCCATCCGCGGCGGGCCGGCGGCTCGCGCGTCACGCGGAAATTCCGTTTTTCGGCATAGGCCTGCAACGACTCGGGCGGATTCCCGGCCGCGCGCGCGAAGGCGCGAGGCAATTTTTGGCGCAGGCGCAGGACCGGGGCAAAGAGGTCGCCGAGTTTCTTCAGCCGCCGCAGCGCGTGGTCGGGTGAAAAGAAGAGTGATTCGGGCCGGCGGGCCCGTTTCAACTCCGGCCAGGTCACCGGCACGGAAATGAACGGCTCCGAGTGCCTGGCGCGCAGGGAATAGACCGCCACGGTGGTCTTGGACGGATTGTTCTGGCTCCAGTCGATCAGGACGCGGCCGCGGCGGCGCGTCTTGTCGAGCGTGCTGACCACCAGATCGGGATGATTTTGCTGCAACAGCTCGGCGACGCCGCGGGCGAACGCGCCTGTGGCGGCGTAGGTCGTGGCCGTGTTGAGTGGCAGCGAGAGTTGGAGTCCCTTCGAACCGGAAACCTTCGGAAAAAGCTGCAGATCGAGGTCGTCGGCGATGCGCTTGATCAGGAACGCCACCTTGGCGCACGTCAGGATGTCGGCGCCTTCTCCCGGATCGAGATCGAACACCACCTGCGTCGGTTGGGCGGGTCGGGATGCGCGGTGAAGAAAGGGGTGCAGTTCGAGCCCGGCGATGTTGGCGCACCAGGCGAGCGCCCGCGCGTCGTTGATGAGAATATAGTTGATGCTGCCGCCTTCATGACGGCGCGCGATCGCGACGGTTTTCAGCCACGTCGGCGCAAATTTCGGGGCGTTCTTCTCATAAAAGCTTTCACCGGCAATGCCGTCGGGGAACCGGATCAGGGTGACGGGACGGTCCCGGAGATGCGGCAGGAGGGCGGGGGCGACCGCCAGATAATACCTGATCATTTGCCCCTTGGTGAAGCCGGTTTGGGGAAAGAATATCTTTTCCAAATGGCTGAACTTCACCTCGGCTGAGGAAGCGGGGCTCATGATGGGAGCACGGACGGCGACGCTACGCGGCCGTGGCCCGGCCTCTCCGGGCTTGGGGCTTCTTGGTCTTGGGCCCCGTCGCTTCCTTCAGGCTTTGCTGCAGGACGGCGGCAAGATCGATCACGTTGGTCGCCCGTTTTGCGGCCTTTCCCTTCGCGGGCAGTTCCTTCCCGCCCGTTTTCACCTTCTTGTCGATCAGCTTCATCAGGGCTGAGCGGTAGTCATCAGTGTAGCGGCTGGGATCCCAGTCCTCGGACATCTGTTCCACCAGCGTCTTGGCCATCGCGATTTCGCGCGTGCCGGTCTTTTTTTCGGCCGGCACCTTGATGGTCGAAGGTGCGACCAGTTCATCCTCGAAACGCATGAGCTCGAGGACGAGCAGGTTACCGTTGGCCTTCACGGCGGCGAGATGCTGGCGGGTGCGAATGATGACCTTGGAAATGCCGGCCTTGTTGGTATCGGCCAGCACCCGGCGCAGCAGGCCGTAGACCCCGGCTCCCCCCTTCTGCGGCTCAAGATAATAGGGGCGGTGAAAATAGACCGGATTGATCTGGGCGAGGTCGACAAAGTCCACGATGTCGATCGTGTCCGTGGCCTCGAAGTCAATGCGTTTGAAGTCCTCGTCCTTGAGAACGACGAACTTGTCTTTTTCGTATTCGTAGCCCTTGACGATTTCGTTCCATGGCACCTCCTTGCCGTCCACCTGGGCGACGCGCTTGTAATTGACGGGGCTGAGGTCGGTCCGGCGCAGCAGGCGGAATTTAAGTTCCTCGGTGCGGCTGGCGTTTTGCAGGGCGACGGGAATGCTCACAAGGCCGAAGGTGATGGATCCTTTCCAGATGGGGCGCATCCCTGATGGACTGCGGTGGCGGTGGTTGGTTCACCGCGGTCTGCGTTTTCCGACCCGGGAAGTTCCTGCCTTCAATGCAGTCCACGGGGGTAGAAGATCCCGCGCAAGGCGAATACCTCCAACCCGAGATGCCGATTTGGAAGGGGGCGTCGCGAATCCTGGGGCCGCGGCGGGATGCTGGCGTCGCGTCGTTCACCCTTTACCGACCGAGGCGGCTGCTGTCGGCTCCGGCGGTCGTACCGGGCCGCATTCCTTTGCGGCTAGGGCTTGAGCGTGGCGAGAACTTTTGCAATCGCCTCCTCGAGGGCCCCGACATGGACGGGCTTCGTCAAGTGCACCTGGAAACCCGCGGCGAGAGTCTGTTCGACATTCTCTTCCGTGCCATAGCCCGTCAAGGCGATGCCGGCCACCGGCTGACGACTGGAGAGCTCGCGCATCAGGTCGTAGCCGCTTCCATCGGGCAGGCCGATGTCGGAAATCAACACCTCGAAACTGTCGGTGGCGGCGGCGCGGCGGGCCTCGGCGAGTGAAGCGGCCGCCCTCACCTCGAAGGCGCGATTCTGCAGGAGCAGCGAAAGCGTGTTTCGGGTCGGGGCGTGATCCTCGACCAGGAGGATCCGGATGCGGCGCGAAGGTGGGAAGGGAGTCGGGCTCACGCCGTTGGCGTGACTCGCGACCGGCCGGTGGGCCGCGGGCATTTCCACGGCCGCGAGCGGCAGGTAAATGGAGAATTTAGCGCCTTGGTCCCGGCCGGGGCTTTCGACTGAGATCCGGCCGGAATGGAGCTCCACAATGGACCGGGAAATGGCCAGTCCGAGGCCCAGACCTCCAAAGCGGTGGGCGCTGTTGGTCGCGGCATGATCACCTTGCGAAAAGGCGGTGAAGACCTTGCTGATTTCACCGGCGGTCAGGCCCAGACCCGTGTCGGCGACCTCGATTTCGACCTCGGCCGGATTCGAATGGATGCGGGTGGTGACGGTAACGCACCCATGCGGGGGAGTGAACTTCACCGCGTTCTTCAACAGATTCCACAATACCTGTTGGATCCGCACGGAATCGCCGAGGATGCAGGGCTGGCCCGGATGAAGAGCGAGCTTTAGTTCCAGGTGTTTTTCCTCCAGGTCGGGTTTGACCGTCTCCAAGGCATCCGAAACAATGTCGTGCAAGCGGACGAGCTGGCGGTTCAGGATGAGTTTGCTGCGCGTGATGCTGGTCAGGTCGAGCAGGTCATCGATCAACCGGGCTTCCAGGGCGACGTTCTTGCGAATCATTTCGAAATGTTCCCGTGCCGCCGGAGGGAAATCCGGATTCCGGGCGGCGTCACTGGCGAGAAGCAGCACGGGGCTGAGCGGGGTGCGCAGTTCGTGGGAAAGGGCCGCAAGGAAATCGTCCTTGGTCCGCGCGGCCCGGACCGCTTCGTCGCGGGCGACGGTCAGGGCCTCTTCGACCAGGCGCTGGTTCGTCACGTCGGTGTTGGTGCCGAACCAGCGCACGACCCGGCCCTCGCTCGAGCGGATGGGGATCGCGCGCGAAAGGAACCACCGGTAGTTGCCATCCCGGCCGCGGAGCGGGAAAGTGTCCTCCCAGGTGGTTTCCGCCTGGAAACACTCCTGCAGGTGCCGCTTGACCCTTTCGAGATGGTCGGGGTGATGCAAATTTTCCCAGCCGCGGCCCTTCATCTCCTCCACCGTGCTGCCCGTGTAGTCATACCAGCGCTGGTTGTACCAGATGGCGGAACCGAGTTCATCCGCCATCCAGGCCAGCTGCGCCATGTTGTCGGCCAGCGTCCGGAAACGCTCTTCACTCTCGCGCAGCGCGGAATGGGCGAGCTCGATCCGTTCGAGCATCCGGTTGAAGGCATCGGTCAAGGCCCCCAATTCATCGTCGCCGGTTTTTTCCGCCCGGACTGAATAATTTTGTTGGGAGGAAACCAGTCGCGCCGTCTGCGCCAGGTTCAGCAGGGGGACCGAGATGACGCGTTGAAAAAAAGCGGACAGGAAGAGGGCGACAACGACGGACGAGCCCATGATGCCCAGCAGCACGACGGCATAAACGCCCAGACGCTGGTAGGTGTCTTGAAACGTACCTTGGATCGACAGGGCGCCGACCTGGCGGTCACCGTTCCGCACCGGGACCACGAGGGAGAAGTCATTGAAATGAAGAACGACGCCTTCAGCCTGAGGAAAGGGGGTGGGCGGGGATACTCCACGACGGTAGACTCCCAAGATTTTGCCCTGGGGGTTGAAAAGTGCCGCGCGCAGAATCTGCGGTTCGACCCGCAGGCCGGAAATGATTTCCTGGGCGAGCTTTTCGTCGTCGAAAATCACCGCTGCGGCACTGTTTTCCGCCACGATATCGGCGATCGCGGAAAGGTCCCGGACCGTCGCGGTCCGCGAATTCAGAATCTCCAGGATCAACAGGGCCCCGCACGTCACCGCCAGCACCGTCAGACTGGTAGTGAGAAGGATGCCGACCAGTTTCTGTCTTATCGAAAAACGTTGGAAATAAGACCGAAAGATCATCGCGGAGGATTTCCGTGGGCCGTCTTTTTCCGGGCTTTGGGCTATTTGCAAGCTCAAAGCCCGAAGCGCCGGGGTTTCCAAAATTGGTCAACGGAATTTATTTGCCGAGCTTCGATCCCGAATTTTACTCGGCCGGCGTGTTTGCCTCGCCGACAGTTCGTATTGCGGTGGAGACGGCCGACCCGAGTCGGGGATCGAGTTCCGGCTTGGGTCGAAGAGGGACCTGCGTATTTCTGGCCGGGATATTGGCCGTTGGACTGGGCCTGACCGGTCGGGCGACGGAACCGGCCGCGGCGACTTTCACCGCCCATCAGATCGAGGCGGTCTATCTCTATAATTTCACCGAGTTCGTCGAATGGCCGGCGCAATCTTTCCTCCGGCCGGATTCGCCTTTGACGATCGGCATTCTGGGCAGTGATCCGTTCGGCCCGTTGTTGGACGGGCTGGTCAGCGGAGCCACGATCAACGGGCGTCCAATCGTCATCCGGCGTTTCGTGCGGCCGAAGGAGATTGAATCGTGCAACATCCTTTTCATCGGCCGGTCGGAAGCGGATCGCGTCGAACACATTTGTTCGCTTTTGAAAGGCCGCCACATCTTGACCGTGAGCGAGATCAACGATTTCGTGCATCGGGGCGGGATCGTTGAGCTGGTCGAGGAAAACCAGCATGTGCGCTTCCGGATTGATTTTCAGCATGCCCGGGCCGAATCGCTGACGGTCAGTGCAAAGTTGCTTCGGGCCGCCGAAGTGGTCTCCGCCCCCCGCCCTTCCGACCGGGAGGTCGCGAACACCCCCGTCCGTCAATCGAACGGCCCGGTCATTTTCTCGCGAACGAAATGAGCGGCCGGCGATCCAAACAACACCCCTCCCGAATCATGCACCTCCTTGCTTTTGCCAGTTTCCTCGAGGCCGAGACTCCGGTAATGTCCCGACGGCTGCGGCGGACCAGGCGGGCGCCGGCGTCCGGGGACACGGCCGCGACGCCCCGGGGGCTTCGCGGCGGTGCCGTGATCCTGATTCTGATTCTGAGTGTCGGCGGGATGGCGCCACTCAAACTGCGGGGGCAGGTCGACGACAGCACTGCCCGGCTCGACGCGCTGAAGGCACTCAGTGTGGAGAATCTGGCCCAAACCGAAGTGACCTCCGTGGCCAAATATCCGGAAAACCTGCTGGACGCGGCGGCGGCGATCCAGGTGATTTCGGGCGAGGATATCCGTCGTTCCGGTTATTCGACCGTTCCCGACGCCCTGCGCCTGGCGGACAATCTGAACGTGGCCCAAAAAAATCCACACGACTGGGCGATCAGCGCCCGGGGATTCAATGCCAATGTCGGGGACAAGCTGCTCGTGTTGATCGACGGGCGTTCCGTCTACACGCCGTTGTTCTCCGGTGTTTTCTGGAACGCGCAGGATTATCTCCTGGAAGACATCGACCGGATCGAGGTGATCAGCGGACCCGGGGGCACGCTTTGGGGCGCCAATGCAGTGAACGGCGTGATCAACATCATGACGAAGAGTGCAAAGGACACGCAGGGAACCTACGTGGAAACCGGCGGGGGATCGGAAGAGCGGGCGTTCGCCGGGATCCGCTACGGCACGGCGCTGGGCAAGGACATGTTCCTGCGGGTTTACGGAAAATATCAGGCCTTCGACCGGGGCGTGCTGGGGGACGGAACCCCGGCAATGAACGGGTGGGGACAGAGTCAGGCGGGTTTTCGTTTTGACGCGACGCCCGCGCCCGGTGATGCCGCGACCTTGCAAGGAGATTTCTACACCGGCGCATTGGATGTCGAGAGTGGCGGAGCGGCGCGGATTGCCGGCGGCAACGTCCTTGGACACTGGTCGCACCGTTATGCCAGTGACTCCGAAGTTTCCCTCAAAGCCTATTACGATCGGACGCATTTGCTCGATCCGTTTGCGGCGAGTCCGTTCCAGCCGGCCGGCAACCTGATCGACGACCTCGACACCTATGATGTGGAATTCCAGCACCGGTTCTGGCCGGACGACCGGCAGCAGCTGGTCTGGGGCGCCAGCTACCGGCTGACCGACGACCAGGTCAAGCAGCAGGCGCCGAACCTGGGATTCCTGCCGGCGCACCTGGCGCAAAATCTGTTCAGTCTCTTCGGGCAGGACGAGATTGCGCTGACGGACGCCGTGGCGCTCACCCTTGGAAGCAAGCTGGAGCACAATGATTTCACCCGATGGGAAGTGGAGCCGAACGTGCGGTTGCGTTGGAATGTGGCGGGCAACAAAACGCTCTGGGCGGCGGTTTCGCGCGCGGTCCGGACGCCGTCGCGATTCGACCGGGACCTGGTGGAACCCAGTGTGGCCCCGGTGTTGATCGAGGGATCGAAAGACTTTGAATCCGAAACCGTGATCGCGGAGGAAGTGGGTTACCGCGCCCAGTTCGACCGGAGATGGTCGTATTCGCTCTCACTCTACAACAATCAATACGACGACCTGCGGGGTTTGGCTCCGACGCCGGTCACGACCTTGCCGCTCATGTATGCGAACAGTTTGGCCGGTCGCAGCTATGGCGCGGAGCTCTCCGCCGATTGTCAGGTGATGCCCGGCTGGATCCTCCATGCGGGCTATTCGAGGATGTGGGAAAAATTATGGGTGAAAGCGGGCGCGACCGATCTGCAAAACGCCCTCGGCGAAACGGCCGATCCCCCGAATCAGGTTTCGTTGCGATCGTCGATGGACCTGCCCGGAAAGATCGAACTGGATGCCGATTTCCGCTGGGTGGATTCATTGCGGGTCAACAATTTCAACGTCGCGGGCACCGTTCCGGCCTATGCGGAGCTTAACCTCCGCCTTGGCTGGCGGCCGAGCCGGGCTTGGGAATTCTCGCTTGTCGGCCAGAATTTGCTGCACGCCCGGCATGCGGAATACGGGTTTCCCGGTCCTTCGCGCGAAGAGCTCCAGCGCGGAATCAGCGGCAAGGCGGTCTGGCGTTTCTAGGAGCGGGCGGGACGTAGCCAGGGCACATTCAAAATCCTGCGGCCGATTGGTTCGCGAAGGCGACAAAGTCAACGAAGGTCGTTGGGGGAATTGCGGTAACCGTGGAGGGTGGGAGCGTGCCTCCGCTTGATCGGGTCCATGAAGCCCGCGGCGCCTCGGGCACGAACCCCCGCGAGGCAGGTTCGGGCGAGCCACGGGCGGCAAGACCGTTTCTTGAACGTGCCGGGGGGGACGAACTCCTACGCGGAACACCCCATGGCGGACCCCTTCAGCGATTGGTATTCTCCCTTCATGAATCCACTTCTTCTCATCATCATCCTGCTCCTGCTCTTTGGCGGCGGCGGTTTCTATCTGGGTGGCCCGGCATATGGCGGTGGCGGATTGGGTCTGATTTTGCTCATCTGCCTGATCGTCTATTTGCTGGGCGGATTCCGCGCCCGCGAATGAACCGATTGACGGGAAACGTACCATGAATGACTCATCTCGCAGGGAGATTCCTCGTCACGCCCGCATGTTCAAGAGCGAATTGGACGAGCTGGCGGATCGCTTGCGGGCGGCGACCACGAAGGAGACGGAACCCAAGGCCCAGGCCCTGTACGAGACAGCGGCGGAGGTGCTCATCGGTCTCGCCAAGGCTTTCGAAGATTACGAAAAGAAAAACGAAGAGGCCTGGAAAGAGGAATGAGCCTCGGCCCGGGCGGCAGTTGCTCGATCTGGGAATGGGCGCCCCGACCATTGAGTCCTCCTCGCGGCGCCCCGCTGTCGCACCCCTCCCGGTCCCGGAGAGCGGACCGTCTTGCCCGATCGCCGTTGGCGTCAGGGCTTATCTGCGGTGGGTTGACGCCGGCCGGCCGCCGAACCGCATGAACCATTTTTGGAGAAAGGCGCACCATGAAATCGCACAAGAGCAGGCCGGCCCGATGGCTGAATCCCGAGAAGCGGATTGTCGCTCCCTTCAATAAAGATCCCCGGGGCAATTGACCAAACCAACCCCAATTCTCCATGCCCGCGATCGCTTCGCCTTTTTGTAGGAGCCTGCTTGCAGGCGATTCGGAACGCCCACCAACGGACCACACGCCGAATCGCCTGGCACAGCGAATGAACAATCCTCGACGGGAGCTGTTCTAACGTGGGGCAAGGCGACGCCCCGCTTTGCGCAAAAAATGAACATCCCAGGCAACCGTTCCCTCCCGCCGGCCGCTTGCAATTGCGACGGCTCCAAAATCCTCCGGTTGGTGCCATGACTTCACCTGACAAACGATATCCGCCGGAGCATCCTTGGGACGAAGCGTTCCTGCGGGTGGAGAGCTATTTGCTCGCTCATCACCTGAAAAGCCGGGTCCAGCTCAACGGGCTTGTCACCGGGATCATTGCCGAGGCGCGCGTGGAATGGGCGACCAATCCGAGAAAGGAGCCCGTCGCCGTGGCGATGCGCGTCACCCACGCGCGGGTCGGCGCATGGTTTGCCGCCGCGGGAATGGCCGGGCCGGGCGGCGAAGAACGGGTGGGCTCGCAGCGCCGCCTGGCGCTCCTGCTGGCCGACGTGCCGCGCCGGTGGGCAGGCGTCTTTCTGAGCCCGGAGCCAGTGCCTCAGGACCTGACCACGGCGTTGGCTTCCGTCTCACTCCAATCCGGGCCGGAAATCAGCTTCACCAACATGCCGCCGGCGCCGCTGGAATTTGGCTTCGACGACACGCCCGAGCCTGATTTCCATCCGAAACCAGGCTACGCCCTGTTGCGCGAAGCCGCGAGCTGGCTGCTCCTGATCGGAATCTACGGCGTCGCCTGGGCGGCCGCGCATTGAGGCTCACCATGTTTTTGGACGCACGCACCGGCAGATTTGACGCAGCCAATCTCGATCCGCGGGAGGCGAGCCGGCGGCGTCATCGGATGATCACGCTGGTAATCCTGCTGGCGGGTCCCGCGGTGATGGTGATGGCCGACCTGCACTGGCGCACCGGCTTCGACGGCTGGAAGGCACTGCATCTGCTGCTGTTCACCCTGCTGGTCAGCCTGATTGCGCTCGGGGCCGCCCAGGCGTTGATCGGCTACGCCCTGCGGCGGCGCGGGGGCGATCCCTTTCAAATCACCAAAACCCTTCCCGCGGGCGATCCGGTCGAACCGATCTCGGCGCGGACAGCCGTCGTGATGCCCGTCTGCAACGAGGAGGTGGGGCGCGTGATCGACGGCTTGCGCGTGATCTATGAGTCGCTCCTGCGCACCAACCAGCTGCCGCATTGTGATTTCTTTCTGCTGAGCGATTCCACCGATCCCAATCACTGGATCGAGGAGGAGGCGGCCTGGCTGGCGCTGACCCGCCAGATTGGCGCGCAAGGACGGATCTTTTATCGGCGCCGCCGCATGGGCATCAACAAGAAGGCCGGCAACCTGGCGGACTTCTGTCGTCGCTGGGGCGGACGGTACCGCTACATGGTGGTCCTGGACGCCGACAGCATCATGACCGGCGACGCCATCGTGCGACTGGTGCGCCTGATGGAAAGGAACCGCGGGGTGGGCATCATTCAGGGCGTGCCGCTGCTGGTCAACGGCGAGACCATCCTGGCCCGCCTGCAGCAATTTGCGAGCCGGCTGTACGGTCCGGTGTCGGCGAGCGGGCTGAACTACTGGCAGCTGGGGGAGGCCAACTATTGGGGGCACAACGCCGTCATCCGCCTCGTGCCGTTCATCCGCCATTGCTCGCTGCCGGAACTCCCGGGCGACGGTCCGTTCGGCGGTCGCATCATGAGTCACGATTTTGTCGAGGCCGCCCTGATGCGGCGCGCGGGCTGGAAGGTCTGGCTCGCCACGGATCTCGAGGGAAACTACGAGGAGTGTCCGGGCGAGGTGCTGCAGATGGCGCAGCGGGACCGGCGCTGGCTGCAGGGCAATCTGCAGCATGCCCGGCTGGTCCTCGCGAAGGGATTTCATGCGCTGAACCGCGTTCACTTTGCCCTCGGCATTCTCGGCTATCTGGCGTCCCCGCTGTGGCTCGCGTTCCTGATCCTCTCGGCCGTGATCGCCTATCGCTTTGGCGCCGGCGGGGTCCACCTGCGGGCGGTCAACAGTTTCGCGCAATACGTGCCGCTCGGCTACTCCACCGAAGCCATCGGTCTCGCTTGCTACACGCTGGGCCTGCTCTTCGTCGCCAAGGTGGTCGCCCTGCTGGATCTTCGCGACCGTCCCGGGGAAGTGGCGGCGTTTGGCGGGTGGCCGGACTTGGTGGGGGGCGTCGCGCTGGAATCGATGGTCTTCACCCTCCTGGCGCCGGTCCTGATGCTGTTTCATACCGAGTTCGTCATCCGGACTCTGTCGCGCCAGACGATTTCCTGGGGAACCCAACGACGGGGTCGGGCGGGTGAATCCGTGCTCGGGGAAACGATCCGGGCGCATTGGGTCCACACGCTGATCGGTCTGGCCGGAGCCATTGTCGCCTACCGCATCGACTGGGCCCTGGCGTTCTGGATGTCGCCCATCCTCGTCGGTTTGATTTGTTCGATCCCGGTTTCATTCCTGACCGGCTCCCGGACGGTCGGAGACGCCGTGCGGCGGGAAGGCCTGTTCAAGATTCCCGAGGAAAGCCGTCCGTTGCCCGAACTCGCCGAACTGAACGCGAGGATGGAGGCCGTCCCGGAGGCCGCACCCTTGCCGGCCGACCTGCGTGCGCATTCCGGCCTGATGCAGGCCGTCCTGGACCCGTACGTGAACGCCGTGCACGTGTCCCTATTGCACGCGAAAGACGAAATTCCCGCCGCCAGCGAGGAGCGGTTTCTGGCTCTCCGGCTGAGGCTCCTGCGCGAAGGCCCGGCGGCGTTGAGCGACCGGGAGCGGATGGCGTTGCTCATGGATGCCGATTCCATGATCGTGCTGCATGATCTCGTCTGGTCCACGCCATCGGCCCGGCTCGGGCGTTGGTGGCAGCGGGCCCTGAAGCAATATGCCTCGGTGGCCCCCATTCCGGAAACGCCTTTTTCCGCGAAGGAAGCGCCCACCGGATTCACTGACGATGAATCACGCCCCAGCGGCACCTTGGCGGCAAAGCCGCAGACGTGAGTTTCCGCCAGTGCCGTTGCGGGAAACAAACGTCGGAAACGGGCGGCAGATTTGGTGAAATCGGGCGGGCGCCAAGGGCAAACGCTTCAGCTCGCGACGAGGTGGAGGAACTCCTCGGCCGCCTGCCGCGCGGATTCTGGGGCGGATTGCTGCCCATGTTCGAGGAGCAGGCCATCCTTCGTGAGAACCGCCCACCGCCAGGCACCGGGTTCCACCTGCTCGATCATCGCGAAATTCTGGGTCTCGGGGCATTGATACACCTCGAGGGTCGCAAGGGAGAAGAGGCAGCTCTTCGAAACCAACGCGGCCTCGGCTGGCGAAGGGATGTGGCTGAACACGCACCAGCGCGAATCGGGCAGGGAGACCAGGGGAGGATGCCGGTCGTGCTCGGAGGAAAAAACCGAAGCTGGAGCGTAGGTTCTCATTTTTTCGTTGGTTGCATGATTGCGATGGCGGGCCGTGGAGGGTGCAGGCGAGCGATCGGGTCAGGCCACTTGCTGGGAAAAACTGAAATTATCGCCGCGGAGCAGCCGATCCCGGCAAACCGGGCAGACGCCATGCGTCGTGACGAGCCCCCGGGCCTCGCACCAGGTTTCTGCGTCGGATTTTCCCTCGCACCAGGCGCAAACGCCCGCCGTGCCAGTGTCATTGACGAAGATCACCGCGGCCGGAAGAGACGCGTTGCCCGGGCGGGGGCTGAGTGTGAAGATCGCGTTGGATCCAGATGTTTCTCGTGGTTTCATGCGCGAAGAATACCCGAACCGTTGCTGCCCGACCATGGGGTGTTGACGTGACGAGAGGATCACTCGCGCAAAGGAGCGGACGGAGCGCCGGCACGGGCTCTCACTCCGTGCGGGCCGACGGGCGCAGCGGGCGCAAGGCCGGCGCGTCGGACGAGTTCAGCGATCCGTCACGGGCGCCTTCAACTCCTGCGCCGCGGCCAATTCCCCGGCCGTTTTCTCGGCGTCGATGGCGGCCTGCTTCCGTTGGTTGGACATTTCGACGGCGAGCGCCGCCGCCTGCTCGGTGGGCATGCTCTCGGCCCGCCGTTCATATTCCTTCCCCGTGCGGTCGTCCTCGAGTTCCGCGGCCAGGTCTTCCGGTTGCTTGGCCCCGCCGGGAAGTTCAATGCGCATTTCCTCGACGAGCATCGGGCCGGGAACCCCGCCGGCTCCGATCTGTCACCCCTGCTGAACAACCTCGAGCCCATGAACGAGGAGGACCTCTCCCCCAAACCGTGTGACCAACATCCAGACAAAACAGCGGGCGTCGCCTTGGGTTGCCATGGCCAGGGGGAGGACATGGTCCGTTCGAAAAGTGCCGGCTTTTCCTTCCTCCTGGCCGAGCTGGCGACCAGTGGAATCCTGGAGCCGCCGCTCCCCGTTCCTGCGCGGGCCGGTCTTGCCGAAATCAGGGAGGAATCCTCCGTGAATATTCTCGTCGTGGACGACCATTCCAACCTCGGGCGCATCACCGCACTCGCGTTGCGTTCGTTGGGATGTCAGGCGTTCACGGCTCAGACGGCGGAGGCCGCGACCCGCCTCCTGGCGGCGCAGAAGATCGATGGCATCCTGCTCGATGTTAACCTCGGCGTCGAATCCGGCTGGGAGTTTCTTTCCCGCTTGTCGGCCGAGAGCGAATCGCCGCCGGTCGTGATGTTTACTGCCCGGGGCAGGGATGAGGTGGCGGCGGAGGCCCTTCGGCGGGGCGCGGTCGGATGCTTGATCAAGCCGTTCAGCCTCGACGACCTCCGGGGACAAATCGCGTGCCTGGCGGAGCACCGTCACATTCGTCCGGCCGATTGAGCCCGATGCCCATGAAAAATCCACGGATTTTTTTCGTTCACGTTTCCGCCCCGGCGGACGCCGTGGCGCGCCTCGCGGCGCACGAGGCCTTTCCCGACGCGGGAGTCCGCGAGGCGGCTACCGTGGACGAAGTGCGGCGGGAGACGATGCCGGGCGACCTGACCCTGCTGGTGCTCGGCGCCCCGAGCTCCCGGTCGGAAATCGAGGCGGCCCACGCGGCGGAGGCGGATGGGCGACCACGGTGGGCGCTGGTGGTGCAAGGAGGGGAAGCCGCCCGGGCCGGTACCGCGGTGTCGCCCGAGGATTGGACCCCGCGTTTCCTCGTTGCGGCGTTTCACGGCGCGATCTGGCACCACGAGCTTCTTCTCGAGAACTGCCGGCTGCGGGGCGACCTGAAAACCGTCGCCCGGCGTTTCAGTCATGACCTTTATACCCCCGTGGGCTGCATCAACACGAGTTCCTGCGTGCTGAAGATCCTGCCGGCCGGCGACCGGCAGACGCTGGTGTCGGTGATCCAGAACATCGAGGAATCCTCCGCGGAGATCACGCAGTTGATCGAGCGCGTGTCGTTCGTGCTCCGGGCGTCGGCGGAGCCTGCGGCGCCGGTCGAAATGGAGATGGGCCCGGTGGTGGCGGAGGCGCTCAAGCAATTCGGCGCTGATTTTCCAGATGGGGTCGACGGGATGGAGGTGCCGTCGTCGTGGCCGAAGGTGCGGGGTGTGGCGAAATGGCTCCAAGTGATCTGGTGGAATCTCCTGCACAATGCCCGCAAGCATGGCGGGCCGGGCACGCGCATTCGCTTGGCGTGGCGGACGGACCGCCAGGGATACTGGTTCGGGGTTTTCGACGACGGCGCGGGTGTGGTGGTGGCGGCCCGCGCAGATTTGTTCCATCCGTTTGAGCAATTGCATCTGCGGCATCTGCCCGGCTTGGGTCTTTCGATTGTCCGGCGACTGGTCGATGCCCAAGGGGGGCAATCTGGCTACGAGCCGGTGCCGGCGGGGGGCTCGCTCTTTTATTTCATTCTGCCTTCACCGGCCGGGTGAGAGCCGCATTCTGCACGGCCGCCTCCGTCCACTTCCGCATTTTGCCCGGATGAGAAACCTGGACTTTCCCGCGACGGTTGGTGCATCCGCCTACAAATGAATGACTAGATGCGGCGCGGGTCGCGTGGCATGATCCGTGCAACTCGAATGGGTACAATCCGGATTGATTGCACTCTAATCGGTCCGATTTCCCGCCAGCGGTGTCAGTATCCAGGTCAGCCGTAATTTCCATCCGTCCTCATGAACCAATCCAACTCGCTTCTCCTATGAACAAAGCCTTTTCCATCGCGCTCCTCGTGGTCGGTGTCGTTCTGTTGATTTTCGGAATCAACGCCCATGATTCACTGGCCTCCAGCGCCAAGCAGGCCGTCACCGGCACGCCGACGGACAAGAGCCTTTGGCTCATTGTGCTGGGTATCATTGGCATTGTTGTCGGTGGTCTGGGTTCGCTCTTCCGGCGGAGCGGCAGCTGATCCTTTCCTTTGCTTCCAATTCAACCTTAACCACCACTCCCATGACCGACCCAGACCGCAGCAGCCATCACGACGCTTCCCACGATCTCAAGACATTGTTGCAGGAGGCCGAGCAGGCCCTGGCCAGCACCGCTGGCGATGCCAGCGACAAATTTGCCGAGCTGCGCGGGCGACTGCGCAGCGCGGTCGAAACCGGCCGCCACACCTTCGACCGCTTTCGCAGTGAGGCGACGCGCCGGGTCAAACAGGCGGACGAATTGGTTCACGAAAAACCCTACCATGCGATGGGCTTGGCGGTGGGTGTGGGAGCGATCATCGGCATCCTTCTCGCCCGCCGGAGCGACAGTTCCCGCTAAACCGCCTCAGTAACTCCGGCGCAGGTGACCCATCGGGGAACCGCGCATAAAACCCGGCGCGCGGTGGTCACGGCGCGCGCCTTCGCAAATTCTCGCGCCTGGCGCGGACTCTTCACCATGCTCATTCAATGTGGCTACAACATCGCCTACACGCTGCCTGCACCGACCGCGATGGTGCTGATGCTCCATTTGCGCCCGGAATTGGAATCCCGTCTGCGGACCGCGGAAAATTTCTTTGTCAGCACCGACGGGCGTCAGGAAACTTTCCTGGACGGATTTGGAAATCGATGCGTCCGCCTGAGTGCGCCTCCGGGCCTGTTGGAGCTCACCGGCGACGTGCTGGTGGCGGACTCGGGGTTTCCCGCGCCGGTGGTGACCGAGGCGCGCGAACATCCCGTGAGTGAATTGCCGCCGGCCGTGCTGGGGTACCTGTTGCCCAGCCGCTATTGCGAGGTCGATTTGTTGGGACCCCTGGCCTGGTCGCTGTTTGGGCAACAGGCCCCGGGGTGGGGCCGCGTCCAGGCAATCTGTGACTGGGTGCACGGCGCGCTCCGATTTGACTACGGATCGGCCTCCGCGACCCGGACTGCGGCGCAGGCCTGTCACCAGCAGGTCGGCGTGTGCCGGGATTTCACCCACCTCGCCATCACCTTCTGCCGTTGCCTCAATATCCCGGCGCGCTACGTCACCGGTTACCTCGGCGACATCGGCGTGCCGCCCGATCCCGCGCCCATGGATTTCAGCGCCTTTCTGGAGGTGTATCTCGGCGGGGAGTGGCACCTCTTTGACGTGCGGCACAACACCCGTCGCATCGGCTTTCTGCCCATCGCCCGGGGCCGGGACGCCGCCGACGTTGCCTTCACCACCACCTTTGGGCCGCACCAGTTAGCGCGCTTCTCCGTCACGACCCGCGAAATCCCCGCGATCGAGGCGGTCGCCTGAG
>CAYZGG010000074.1:0-20109 GCA_964477955.1 uncultured Opitutaceae bacterium | reverse complement strand
CACTCCGACGCCCCGATCGACTTCCAGGAATTCATGATCATGCCCACCGGCGCCCCCTCCTTCCGCGAGGCTCTCCGCATGGGCGCCGAGGTGTTCCATTCGCTCAAAAAGGTGCTCAAGGAAAAGGGCCTCGCCACCGCGGTCGGCGATGAGGGCGGCTTCGCCCCCAAGCTCGAGTCCACCGAGGCCGCCCTCGATGTCATCGCCCTCGCCGTCAAGAACGCCGGCTACAAGCTGGGCAAGGACATCAACCTGGCGCTCGATGTCGCCGCCTCTGAATTCTACGTGAAGGAGAAGAACCGTTACGTCTTCAAGAAGTCGGACGGGCGTTCGCTCACGGGCGACCAGATGGTACAGTTCTACAAGGAGCTCGTCGCCAAGTACCCGATCATTTCCATCGAGGATGGTTGCGCCGAGGGCGATTGGACCACCTGGAAGAAGCTCACCGACGCGATCGGCGGCAACATCCAGCTCGTCGGCGACGACCTGTTTGTCACCAACACCGCCTTCCTCAAGAAGGGCATCGACACCGGCACGGCGAATTCAATCCTGGTCAAAGTGAACCAGATTGGTTCTCTCACCGAAACACTCGACGCCGTCGAGATGGCCAAGGAGGCGAATTACACCGCGGTCATTTCGCACCGCTCGGGCGAGACCGAGGACACCACGATCTCGGACATCGCCGTGGCGACCAACGCCGGCCAGATCAAGACCGGATCGCTCTGCCGCACCGACCGCATCGCGAAATACAACCAGCTCCTCCGCATCGAGGAAGAGCTCGGCGCCAGCGCGATCTACGGCGGCAAGCTGTAAGCAATTTACGAAGCCGGTTATTCTCACCCCACGGCTCCGTAAGCACACACACAATAAAAGAGGCCGGGCCGCAAGGTCCGGCCTCTTTTCGTTGAGGGTTCCAAAACGCGAGGGCTCTCTCCTTTTGGTGCGAATGCCGGCGCGTTTTCAGCCGGCAGGCCGGAGGCGCCGACCGCGCCAACTGGCCTCGGGCAGGGCGAGGGAGTCCGCTTGGTCAGCGCTTTTGCCCTTTTGTGGGCGGGGTGCCCTCACCCCGCTGGCTTCGGTTTTCGCAGCGCATGCCTCGCGGGGTGTGGGCACCCCGCCCACAACGGAAAACCAACGTAGGGGCGCAGTCTTGCAGCGCCCGAAGCACGCAGGCCGGGGAAGGGCGCAGCGAGACTGCGCCCCGACGCAAATCAGGCGAGCCCGACGCTCATCCTTCACCACGTCGCCTCATTCCACCTGCAAAATATACCCGCGCAGGTATTCGCTCTCCGGCATCGTGGCCAGCACCGGGTGATCGGGCGGCTGATGACACCATTCGAGCACATGCACGCGGCGTTTGGCGTCCCCAGCCGCTTCCGCGAGGATCTGCCGCAGCTCGGCGTCGCGCATGTGGTGGGAGCAGGTATACGTCGCCAGCACCCCCCCCGGGGTCAACGCCTGCAGGGCCCGCAAATTAAGTTCCTTGTAGCCGCGCAGGGCGTTCGCCAGCGCGCTCTTCGATTTGGCGAAGGGCGGGGGATCGAGCACGATCAAATCCCAAGCCGGCGCGGCCTCGCGCTGGGCTGTGAACCAGTCGAAAACGTTCGCCACGACAAATTCCGCCGGCACCGCGTTGCGCTCCGCGTTCTTTTTCGCCTGCGCGATCGCCTCGTCCGAGCTGTCCAGCCCGAGCACCCGCGCGGCCCCGGCCTTGGCGCAATGCAGGGCGAACGAACCCTGGTTGCAAAACGCGTCGAGCACGCGCCGCCCCGACGCGTAGCGGGCCACCGCCGGATGCTGCCGGCGCTGGTCGAGATAGAACCCCGTTTTCTGCCCGCCCTGCAGATCGAGCCAGTAGTCGAAGCCGTCGATCGCCATCCAACGCGGCTCCCAGGGCCGGCCGGACCGCGTGTGCACCTCCATCGGCAGCCCCTCCAGCCGCCGCAGGTTGGAATCGTTCCGGAAAATGACCTCGGCCGCACCCGTCAACTCGGCCAGCAAGTCGCCGATGAGGGCACCGCGTTGCTCCATCGCCAGCGTCTGCAGCTGCACGACCAGAGTGTCGCCAAACTGATCCGCCACCACGCCGGGCAGCTCGTCCGACTCGGACCAGATAAGCCGCCGGAAAAAGCCCGCCGACCCGGCCGCCGCTCCCTTCGCCGCGCCGCCCCCGGCCGGCTCCGACCCAGCGCCCCGGCGGGCGAGCGCCCGGCCGATCGCTCCGCGCAAATAGGCTTCGTCGAGCGCGACTCGTTCGCGGCTCAGGCGCCGCCAGACAATCTGCGATTTCGAGTTGTAAATCCCCGTGCCGAGGAAGCGCCCCTTGCCGTCACGACATTCGACCACTCCTCCATCATGCGCCGCGGGCAGCAATTGCTCGCACTCGTTGCCGAACACCCAGGGATGACCATCGCGCACTCGCGCCGTGGCGTTGGGTTTGAGTCTCAGGAAAGGTAACACCCGCCCATCATTCCCGTCGCCGGCCAACAGAGAAGGCAAAAATCACGCCGCCTGCTTCGGGGCGGTGCGTTTGACCACCACGCGGGTCGGACGAATCGGAGGCAGGCTCTTCCCGGTCCAGTTTGCCGCCGACACTTCGGTCGAAAAATGAAAGCCGCCTTTGTCCTCATACCCATCGCGCGCACCGCGGATCGCTCTCGCGAGTGCCACCACACTCAGCAACATCAGCAGACCTACCGCTGACAAAACAAAGGTCATGTCACTACTATCGGCGCATTTGCGCCAAAACATAACAAAATACGCTCAAGTCCCGCCTATTAACCGGTCTTTTATCATGTAAGTAAGGCCGGGCCATGGTTCTGGAAGAGAATTACTTTCGAACCAGAGCATCGGACAAGCGCACCATCCGCTCCGGAATCGTCGTCGTCCGACGCCGGCGCAGCATCGCTAAGCGACTCCTCGACAGAGGCTAGTCCAGTTCGACTTGGTTCGGCTTCTGCAAATCGCACTCCGAAGATCGCGGCGCCAGATGCCAGAAGGCGCGCCAAAGGTCTTCCACCACGATCCGCAGATCGGACCACAATTTTCTCACACCCGGATCCATGACCACCTTATCGGCACAAAAGGCCGTTCGGTTGAGCGTCGCCGACCCCTCCGCACGGGAGAAGGTTCAGCGCAGCTCTTGGTAGTGCTTGAGACCGGCCAGCAGCAGGCCGCTGATGGTCACGAGCAGAAGGAGGATCATGGCGAGGGACATGCCCTTTTTATCGACACTTTTTTTAAAACCTGAAGAGCCGCGCCTCCGTTTCCCGCCGAAAAAAAGCGTCGCGACGACCGACCCGCATCCTCCGCCCGCGCAAAAATAATGCTTCCCCTCGGCTCCTTCGCCGAGTTTCCTGACCAACTCCTCCTCTCCGCACCCTTTCCCTTCCGCCCTCACCCAGCCCCGTGTCCCCCGCCCAGGAAATCGCCCGCCGCCGCACCTTCGCGATCATCTCTCATCCGGACGCGGGCAAGACCACGCTCACGGAGAAATTCCTGCTCTACGGCAACGCCATCCATCTCGCCGGCGCCGTGAAGGACCGAAAAAACCAGCGCGCCACCGCCTCCGACTGGATGGAACTCGAGAAACAGCGCGGCATCTCGATCAGCTCGACCGTCCTCCAGTTCGATTTCGCCGGCTGCGCCGTCAACCTCCTCGACACCCCGGGACACAAGGACTTTTCCGAGGACACCTATCGCGTCCTCACCGCCGTCGACGCCGCGCTCATGGTCATCGACGCCGCCAAGGGCGTGGAAACCCAGACCCGCAAGCTCTTCGAAGTGTGCCGCCGCCGCGGCGTGCCCATCTTCACTTTCATGAACAAGTGCGACCGGCCGACGCGCAACCCGCTCGACCTGCTCGATGAACTCGAAAGCGTCCTCGGCCTGCAGTCGTCGCCCGTCATCTGGCCGCTCGGCAACGGCCCGTCTTTCAAGGGCGTGTTCGACCGCCGCACCCGCCAGGTCCACCTTTTCGAGCGCGTCCCCGGCGGCAAGTTCCAGGCCCCGGTCAACGTCACCTCGCTCGACGACCCCGTCGTCCGGGAGAAGCTCGATGATGACACGTACCGCGACGTGAAGGAGCAGCTCGAAATGCTCGACGGCGCCGGCCATCCCTTCGACCTCGACGCCGTCCGCCACGGCCGGCAGACGCCGGTCTATTTCGGCTCCGCGGTGAACAATTTCGGCATCGAACTTCTGCTGAACGGATTTCTCCAGGACAGCGTCCCGCCCGCTCCGCGTCGGTCCGTGGCCATTGCCGTGCCCGGGGCACCGCAGCCTTCCATCGCCCGCGAGGTGCCGGTCGACGACCCGAAATTCTCCGGTTTCATTTTCAAGATCCAGGCCAACATGGATCCGAAGCACCGCGATCGCATCGCCTTCCTCCGCGTTTGCTCCGGGAAATTCGAGCGCGACATGAACGTCATCCACCAACGCACGGGCCGCACGGTCCGGCTCTCATCCTCGCACAAGCTCTTCGGCCAGGAACGCGAAACGGTGGACGTCGCCTGGCCCGGCGATGTCATCGGCCTCGTCGGCCACAGCGAGTTCGGCATCGGCGACACGCTCACGACCGACCGCGCCATCTGCTTCGACGAAATCCCGCGTTTCCCGTCCGAAGTCTTCACGTACATTTCGAATCCCAACACCGGCGACGCCAAGAAATATCGCGCCGGTCTGGAGCAGCTGTTGCAGGAGGGCGTGGTGCAGTCTTTCACCGCCAAGAACGCCCCGGCCGGGGCCACGCTGCTCGCCGCCGTCGGCCCGTTGCAATTCGAGGTCGTGCAGTGGCGCCTCCAAAGCGAATACGGCGCCGAGTCCCGCCTCGCCCCCGCACCGTGGACGCTCCTGCGCTGGCTGGAACTCCCGCCGGCGCTGGTGACGCCGAAGGGCTTCGACTACACGAAGCTCATCGTCGCCAGCGGCGTCAGCTTCGGCGCTGACAAGTTCGAGCAGCCCGTCGCCTTCTTCCCCAACGACTGGACGATGCGCTATTTCGTGGAAAAAAATCCGGACCTGAAACTCCACGAGCTCCCCCCGGAACAAACCCGGTAGGGGCGGTTGCCCTCAACCGTCCTCGGAGAACCCCGCGCTATGGACTCACCAGCAAAAACCCGGCTACCAGTAATAATTGTCGATTTGTTGAAGGAAGGAGAACCACATGCGAACGAGGTCTTCCGAGTGTCTCTCCCCGTGAGCCGGGACCAAGATGAGTATTACTTGGATTGGACCGAGTTCAGACTTTGTGATGACAAGATGGCGTCGATCAGAAGTGCTTATCACGTCGCGCAAAAGAGCCTCGTGTTAGTGGTGTTAGTCGATGGGAAACAATACTGCGACGTCGCTTGCCGGCTCTCGGGGCGCGAGACCGCCCACTTCGGAATGAGATTCGGATCGGCTTATGTGGGGATTATATTCGACTATACTGAAACTGACGCAGAAGGGAGCCCTATCGCGGCGGCAAACTAGTGCCTCCCCCCGCCCTTTCCATCGCTGCAGAATTTGCCCACTTGACCCGCTGAATGTCTCGCTGCACGTTGTGGCCATGAGTGTCCTCGAAGTAAAACAGGCCATCTCCAAGATGAGCAAACAGGAGCGCCGCGAAGTTCAGCTCTATCTCATCAAACTCCGGCACAACACGCCAGTATGGAAACGCACCACGGCCAAGCGCATCCGGGAGATGCAAGCGGGCAAGTTCACGACCGTCGAAGAGCTGGAAGCCCGGATTGCCCGTGGCTGAGTACCGGCCGCAATTCACCGACTTGGCGACCGAGTTCATCCTGTCGCTCCCAAAACGGCGGCAAAGGCGGGCGATGACCCAGGCCCGCCAGCTGGCCCGCTATCCGTTTGTCGAAAGCGACTACCGGTTGACCGACGACGATGGCAGGGAAATCGAGCATCTGATGGTTGACGGCCTTGTGTTCTGTTACTGGGTGGACCATGCCGCGAAGCTGGTCTTGATCACGGAAATCGAGGACGCCGACTCCGGCTGAAGTACCATCGCTCGCGAAACCTCGTTTGCTATTCGTCCCACCCGGAATACTGACCGTTAACGCTTAGCCTGAGTGTTTGCCTGCTCATGTCCGCTGCCTCTGAAGACAACCCCGGCGTCATCGCGTTTCCTCCGCTGATCTTCGCGACCTGCGCGTTGCTCGGGGCCGGTGCACACTGGCTGTGGCCCCTCCCGTTGCTGCCGGCACTAGCGGCCCGGGTGATCGGTGCCGCGCTGGCCGTCGCCGCCGGGACGCAGGCGATCTGGGCCGCGCGCTCGATGCGGCGCGCCGGCACAAACGTGAATCCAAGCCAACCCGCCCTCGCGATCGTTGTCGCCGGGCCTTACGCCTACACGCGCAACCCGATGTATCTTTCGCTTTGTACGCTGCAGGTCGGCCTGGGACTGCCGCTCAACGGCCTGCTGCCGGTCCTCTTTATCATTCCGCTGGCGCTGATTCTGCAATTTGGCGTGATCAAACGGGAAGAGCGCTATCTGACCGCGAAATTTGGCGAAAACTACCTCGCGTACCAACGACGAGTTCGCCGTTGGGTCTGAATTGGCAAGGCGTAGGAGCGGGTTTACCCCGCAACGCCGTCGGCCTCGCACTCGGGCAAATCGCCCGGTCGTTTTGATGCACCATCCCGGTGCCCAGCCCGGCCTTACTTCACCACCGGCAGATGGACATCTCCCGAGTGGTTGATGACACCGAAGCCGTAGAGCAGCCACAGGACGACCGCGATCACGACAACGGCGTTGAGAATCGTTTTGATCGTTCCCTGCATCGGAATGTAGGTGTTGATCAGCCAAAGGACGACGCCGACGACAACCAAGGTAAGCACTACGTTCATGAGAGGCATGCCCCAATATAATCGGAAGGGCCGCGAGCCGATATGGGGTCTAACCCGCCGTCTGACGCCGAGGGGTTCAACACCACGTATCCGAGCGGAACCCCGGCTACGCCCGCGGGTGCGCCTTGGCGTGAATTTCCTTCAGGCGGGCGATGCTGGTGTGGGTGTAGATCTGCGTCGTGACGAGGCTCGCATGACCGAGCAGCTCCTGCACGGCGCGCAGATCGGCGCCGGAATTAAGCAGGTGCGTGGCGTACGAATGCCGGATCTTGTGCGGCGAGAGGTCCATCGGCAGATCGGCCAGCGCGAGATACTTTTTCACGAGCAACTGCACGGCGCGAACCGGCAATCGCCGGTGTTGCGCGGTCACCACCACGGGATCGTCCGGGCCCGTGCGGCGGGCGAACTCGTCGCGGAATTTTTTTAACACCGCCAGGGCCGTCGTCCCGAGCGGACAGATCCGTTCCTTGCGGCCCTTGCCCAGCACCCGCGCGCTGCCGTCAGTCAGGTCCACCGCCCCGTAGTTGAGCGCCACGAGTTCGCTCACGCGCAGGCCCCCGCCGTAGAGCAGTTCGAGCACCAGGCGGTCGCGCCACGCGAGGAAGGGATCGATCGCCTGGTTGTCGAGCAGTCGGCGCGGCCCGCCGAGCAACGCCACCATCTGGGATTCGGTCAGGAATTTTGGCAGCGGCCGGTCCAGCCGCGGTACGGGCACGCCAGTGAGCGGATTGCGGGAGAGGCGGCCCCGCAGCATCCAGAAGCGAAAGAATGCCCGCAGCCCCGAGACGTGGTTGTGCAGGGTGCGGCGGTTGAAACGGTGGGAGCTCTCCACGACAAAATCCCGCAGGTCGCGCGCCGTCAGCGCGCCGAAATCGCTGCCACCCTTTCCCGTTTGCAACCAGGCGTGAAAATCGCCAAAGGCCTGGCGGTAGTTGCGCACCGTGTAGGCGGAGTACCGCCGCTCCTTCGCCAGGTAGTCGAGAAACGGCTGCAGCCAGTCCGCCACCAGCGCGGGTGGCAGCGCCTCAGCGGGCGGGCTGGACTTGGGCTTCAACATTGCGCATGACCCGGTCGCATTCCTGGCGCAGGGCGGATTCGGGGTCGATGCCGCACCGGCGGCAGGCCGCGGCCAGAGCAAACAGCTTCCGCCCCGCCGCCGCTTCGTCCAGTTCCTCCGCGAGCCGCCCAATCTCCTGGCGATCCAACACGGACTCGGCAGGCAGCTGCTTCTTCTCGATCTGCTTGTCGACAGCCTCGGCGAACATGAGCGCCGGGAGCCGCGGCGGCAACGGTTTGAACAGTTGCGATTCGGTGCGGCCGGCGGCCGCCTTCTCCTGCACCTTGATCTGCTCCCATTGCACGAGCACCTGGTCGGAAGTCTGGAGCTTGTCCGGACCGAAAACATGCGGGTGCCGGCGGATGAGCTTCTCGTTGATCTCTCGTGCCACATCGTCGAAATTGAAGGCGCCGTTCTCCTCCGCGATCTGCGCGTGGAAAACGACCTGGATGAGCACGTCGCCCAACTCCTCGCGCATGTGCGGGAGGTCGAGGCGATCGATCGTGTCGAGCAGCTCGCTGCATTCGTCGATCAGGCAGCGCGTCAGCGATTGATGCGTTTGTTCGATATCCCACGGGCATCCGCCGGGAGCACGGAGGCGGGCGACGGTCCGGCGCAATTCGTCGATGGCGGTCATGGCAGGTGAAGTATCCGCGAAATCCATGAAATACACGAAAAAAGCCCGGGGTTTTCACTTTCCCTTCCGGCCTCAGGTGTGTTTCGTGGGCTTTACCTTCGATGGACAAGCTGACCGAAATCATGGCGCACAAGCGGACGGAAATCGCCCCGCTACTCAGGCCTGTCCCGTTGGAAGAGCTGGCGGCGCTGAACGCCGCGCTGCCCCGGCCGCCCTCGTTTGCCGCAGCTTTGCGCCGCCCAGACCGCCGGCTGGCCGTCATCTCGGAGGTGAAACGCCGCTCGCCTTCCGCCGGTCTGATCAAGGCCGATTTCTCCGCCATCGACCAGGCCCGGCGCTACCAGGGCGCCGGGGCCGACGCGCTTTCGGTTCTCACCGACGAAAAATTCTTTGGCGGCCGCTTGGAGGACCTGCAGGCGATCACCGCGCACTTTGCCGCGGTGCCGCCCGCCCGGCCCTGTCTGCGCAAGGACTTCATGGTCCATCCCCTCCAGGTCCGGCAGGCGCGCGAAGCCGGGGCCAGCGCGATCCTGATCATCGTGCGGGCGCTCGACGACAATGAGATCGCCACCCTCGCCGCCGCTGCCGCCGCCGCCGGACTCGACGCCCTGTTCGAAATTCACAATGAGGCCGAACTGGACCGCGCCTTGCGCCAAGGGGCCCGGATCATTGGCGTCAACAACCGCGACCTAGCCGTCTTCAAGACCGATCTGGCGCTGTCGGAGCGCCTCATCCCGCGTTTTCCGGCAGAGGTGACCGCGGTGAGCGAAAGCGGCATCTTCACTGCCCAGGACGCCGCCCGGGCGCGGGCCTGTGGAGCGCACGCCGTGCTCGTCGGCGAGGCCCTGATGAAAGCCGCCGATCCGGCGGCGCTGGTCGAGGAATTCCGCGGCCATGTTTGAAAATCGACAACAGGCGCTGCTCCCGCGCCATAAGTTTTACCGCCGGCTCGCCCGGAGCACGGCCCTGGGTCTGACCCTCGTGCTGGTCTCCCTTTTCGCCGGCGCGCTCGGCTACTGGTATTTCGAGGATCTTCCTTGGCTCGATGCCTACCTCAACGCCGCGATGCTCCTGTCCGGTGAGGGCCCGCTGGCCCCACTCAAGTCCGCCGGCGGAAAGGTCTTCGCCGGCATCTACGCGATTTATTGCGGCATTGCGCTGATCACCTCGACCGCCGTCATCTTTTCGCCCGTGGTGCATCGCGTTTTCCACAAATTCCATCTCGCCGACGACAATTTCTCCTGATTCCGATGCCGCTTTCGCCGTCTGCCACCCGCGAGCTGCTCGCAAAGCTCGGTCACCAGCCGAAGCGCTTTCTCGGGCAGAATTTCCTCGTCGACGGCAACATCGTCCGGAAGTCGCTCGAGCTGGCGGGCGTCGCGCCCGGCGAGACCGTCGTGGAGATCGGCCCGGGGCTGGGCACGCTGACTGCCGCGCTCCTCGAAGCCGGAGCGGAAGTCTGGGCCGTGGAGAAGGACCGCAACCTGCACCTCCATCTCACCGAAAGCCTCGCGCCATTGCACCCACGGCTGCATCTGCTCGAAGGCGACGCGGTCGAGCACCCGCGCGCGGCGCTGCCGGCGGACCGCGGCGCCCGTTTCAAGGTGGTCGCCAACCTGCCCTACGCCATTTCCACACCGTGGATGGACGCCGTGCTAGGCGGCCCGTTGCCGGAGCGGATGGTGCTGATGCTGCAGCAGGAGGCCGCGCAACGCTACACCACCGGACCGGGCTCGAAGCTCTTTGGGGCCATTTCCATTTTCGTGCAGTCGGCCTTCGACTCCGATCCGGGGCACAAGGTCGCCGCCAGCTGTTTCTACCCCAAGCCCGAGATCGAATCCTACCTGCTCAACCTCCGGAGGAAGCCGCAGCCGTTTGTCTTTGCCTCCGAGGTGAAGGCGCTCATCCGCGGGTGTTTCCAACAACGCCGCAAACAGATCGGGGCGCTGCTGCGCCAACGCCTCCCCGCCGGCGGCGAGGCGTGGCTGGCGGAGCTGGGCACGGTTGGCCTGGACGCCCGCGCCCGCCCGGAGGACATTCCTGTGCAACTTTGGCAGGCGTTACGCGTCTAACCGCATAACCGCTCTTGAAAACCAGCGGAGTCCGCCCAAAATTTTCCGCCGCCCGATGAAGTACCCGAACTCCCTTCTCATGATCGCCACCGGCCTGCTCGCGCTGCCCGCAGCGGGCCGGGCGGACGACGTTTTGCCGGGTCTGTTCGGCCGGATTCAGGGAGACAAATACATCGGACCGGGCGCAGTTTACAGCGTGACGATGCCCGTGCTGCCCGAACTCGGCGGCGAAGTGCACGACACCGAAAGCGTGGTGACGTTCGACGACAACGTCAGCACTCACATCAGCGTGGCCTGCTTCCCGCTCGATGCGGCACAAAAGGTCGAGCTCGACTCCCGCGGCACCAAGGACTTCCTCGCGGATTTCTACACCCGTTTTGTCCTGCAGGATTTCCAGACCAGGTTCCCCGGCACTTCGGCGGAGGCCACGCTCTTCACCCCCTCGCTGCTCGACGGCGCCCTGTTCGGCTATTCCCTGCTGCCGGGCGGCTCTTTTTTTCCGAGCCAGGATGATATCACCGGAACTCCGGCCGAAAAACCGCCCGTGGCCAAACGCGGCAATCTGCTCTTCGTAAAAAACGGCTACGTCTTTGTCGTCAGCATCGAACTGGCGGAACGCATCACCCAACGGAAGGTTTTCAACAAGACCCCCGAGCAGGAAAACGAAATCTTGCGCGACCGGCTCGTGCAGATGGTCGGACGCATTCATTTTCCCGCCTCGAAACCAAGCCGGCAGCCCTGATTTGACCCCGGGTGCTTGGCTCGGACCGCCGCTCCCCTTTCCTGATGCGCTCCGCTCGGCCGCCGGCCACTCCATTTGATCTGCTTCACACCCGGCCGCCTGTCGCGGAAAAAAAGCCGCAGGACGTCTCCATCCACGGAGATCCGCGGGTGGACAACTATTTCTGGCTTCGCGACAAAGAGGCTACCGCCGCCCGCTCCTACCTCGAGCAGGAAAACATCTACACCGAGGGCGTGCTCGCGCCGGCCAAGGAACTCCGCGACCGTTTGTTCGCGGAAATGCGTGGACGTCTCAAGGAGGACGACACCAGTGCGAAAACGCCTTATCTGGGTCATCTTTACTACACCCGTACCGAAAAGGACAAACAGTACGCCATTTATTGCCGCGTCCAGGATGCCCCGGGGGCCGCGGAGGAGATTCTGCTCGATCTGAACAAGCTCGGTCAGGGCCACGCGTACATCGCGGTCGGCCATTACGAGGTGAGTGCTGACGGCGCCAGGCTCGCGTACTCCATTGACTGGACCGGCTACCGCCAATACGAGGTGTTTGTGCTCGATCTCGCGACGGGGAAACGGCAGCCCCAGCCGATCGGACTGGTGGCCGACCTCACTTGGGGCGCCGGAGATGACGTGCTGTACTACGTCACCGAGAACGAGGCCAAGCGACCGGACAAGCTCCACCGCTGGACGCTCAGCACGGGCCGGTCCGAGTTGCTCTTCGAGGAGCAGGATGAACTCTACAACCTCGAAGTCCAGCGCACCCGCGACAACCGCTACGTGCTCTGCGAGTCCGCCAGCAAGCTGACCACCGAGGTGCGGGCGTTCCGTGCCGGCGATCCCGCCGCCCCGCCAACCGTGCTCCGCCCGCGCGAGGAAAACCACGAATACCACGCCGACCACCGCGACGGTCTGTTCTATTTTGTCACCAATCACGGCGCCCAAAACTTCCGGGTGGTCACCGCCCCCGCAGCCCGGCCCGGCGAGTGGACGGAGTTCATCCCCCACCGACCTGCGATTAAAATCGACGAGATCGACCTTTTTGCCACGCACCTGATCGTCCACGCGCGCGAACACGGGCTGCCGCAAATCGAGGTGTATGACTTCTCCGGCGGGCCGCCCCGGCGCTTCGACCTGCCTGACCAGGTCTATGAAGTTTCGGCCGGCCAGAACTGGGACTACCACGCCGCGGAATACCGTTTCAAATACGAGTCGCTGGCCCGTCCGCCGTCGGTCTTTGCGGGGAGTTTAGCCAGCGGCGAACGGCGCCTGGTGAAGCAGACCGAGGTCCTGGGCGGTTTCGAGGCCGGCGACTATCTCGCCGAGCGGGTCTGGGCCGAGGCCCGCGACGGCGTGAAAATCCCGCTTTCGATCGTCTACCGGCGGGATCTCGATCGGACAAAACCTCAGCCGCTCTTCTTGTACGGCTACGGTTCGTACGGCCTCAGCGTGCCAGTCTCCTTCAGCTCGAGCCGGATCAGCCTGCTCGACCGCGGCCTGATCTACGTCATCGCCCATGTGCGGGGCGGCGGCGAACTCGGCGAGGAATGGCGCGAGGCCGGACGGATGGAGAGAAAGATGACGACGTTCACCGACTTCGTGGACTGCGGACAATGGTTGTTCGATCAGGGGTGGACGACTCCGGCGCAGATGGTCACCTCCGGCGGCAGCGCCGGCGGACTGCTTTTGGGCGCCGCGATCAACCTGCGGCCCGACCTTTTCCGCGCGGCCATCGTCGACGTCCCTTTTGTGGACGTCCTGAACACGATGCTCGACGCGTCGCTGCCGCTCACGACCGAGGAATACGTCGAATGGGGCAACCCCAACGTCCGGGAACAATATTTCTGGATGCGGGCTTACAGCCCCTACGACAATCTCAAGCAAGCAGACTACCCGGACATCCTGGTCAACGTGTCATTCTACGACAGCCAGGTCCCGTACTGGGAGGGAGCAAAATTTCTCGCCAAGATCCGCATGCTGAACACCGGCGAAGGCCGCGCCCTGCTTCTCCATACGAACTTTGGCGCCGGCCACGGCGGAGCCGCCGGCCGCTACGACGCCCTCCGCGATATCGCCCGCGACCACGCATTTTTCCTGAGTGCACTGGGCCTTGCGAAATAGGAAGGATCGCGGAGGGGACTGACTCGGGATGAAATGCGGCGACCTCAATCCGTTCAGCGGGTTGAGGTCAACACGCTCCACCTCAAATTATCGGGCCTTCCGCGATCCTCTCAGCCGGACTACCGGTACGGCTCATGCCGTTGAGACTGATGTCTCTGCGACCTTTCTCTCATGGGAGGTGGAGCCCGACCTCCGGGCGGGCTGATGCGGTCACGCAAGGCAAGCCGGCCCGGAGGTCCGGCTCCACTTCATTTCAACCGCATGGTTCCGGCCTGGCCTGGCACCAGGCCACGGAGCGGCTTCTTCCCACGACGCATCTCCGGGCAGGTTGCAGGCAACTCGCCCTACCCGCGGAGCCCTCCCGCTGATTCCCGCGCTTGCCGTCGCGGGCCGGGGCGTCGATTTTACGCTCATGCAAAAATACGGTCTGGTGATCCACGGCGGCGCCGGCGTCATCCGGCGGAATGAAATGCCGCCAGCGCTTGAAGCCCAATTCCGGGCCAAGCTCGCGGAAGCTCTCGCCGCCGGCTACGCCCGGCTCGAAGACGGCGACCCGGCCCTCGATGCTGTGACCGCGGCCATCAACGTTCTCGAGGACTGCCCGCTCTTCAATTCCGCCCGGGGCGCCGTGCTCAACGCCGACGGCCTGTGCGAGCTCGACGCCTCGATCATGAGCGGACGGACGCTCGAGGCCGGGGCCGTCGCCGGGCTCAATCACATCAAGAATCCCATCAACCTGGCCCGCGATGTGATGGAAAAATCAGCGCACGTGATGATGGCCGCCCGCGGCGCCGAGAAATTCGCGCAGAGCCTCGGCTACGAGCTCGTGCCCAACGACTATTTCCAGACCGACCTGCGCCGCGCACAACTGGCCAAGGCCCGGGCGCAGGAAACCGCCGGACCCGCGGCCTTCGACCGTCACGGCCGGGTGACCTTTGCGACAGTCGACGACAATTACCTCCTCCACGAAGCGAAGTTTGGCACGGTGGGTTGCGCCGCCCTCGACCACGAGGGCAACCTGGCCGCCGGCACTTCCACCGGCGGGATGACCAACAAGAAATTCGGCCGCGTGGGTGATTCCCCGATCATTGGCGCCGGCACCTACGCGAACAACGCCACCTGCGCGATCAGCTGCACCGGCTGGGGCGAATTTTTCATCCGCGTGAGCGCGGCCCATGACGTCTCCGCTCGCATGGAGTACACCGGGGCTTCGCTGCAGGAAGCGGCCACCGCCACCCTTGCCCGGGTCAGCCGCCTCGGCGGCAACGGAGGCTTGATCGCGATCGATGCCCGCGGCCAGGTGACGATGGAGTTCAATTCTCCCGGCATGTATCGCGCCGGCCGGGTCGGCGGCGGTCAGCCCCTGGTCGCGATTTATGGCGACGAACCGCGGGGTTTGTAGTTTCCCGTCCGGTTTTGTGGGCGGGGTGCCCTCACCCCGTGAGGCATGCGCTGAGAAAGCTGAAACCAGCGGGCTGAGGGCACCCGGCCCACAACAAACGTCGCCTTGAAGCGGCCGGATACCGGCCCCGGCCCCGAATTTTTCCCTCGCGCTTCGGGGGAAAGCTGGTTGGTTCGCGCGCTTATGCGCAAGCGCGCGCTCGTCTCCCTCCTTCTCAGCCGGCTGCAAGCGGAACTCGCCGCGATTGCCGAGGCGGCGCTGGCCACCCACGCCGAGGCCACCCACGAGGAGAACAAGGCCGAGGACAAGTACGACACCCGCGGGCTGGAGGCATCCTACCTTGCCCATGGCCAGTCCAAGGCGGCCGATGAGGCCGCTCTGGCCGTGGCCCAGTTCCAAGCGCTGATCGTCCGCGATTTCACCGCCGCGGAGCCGGTCAGCCTCGGGGCCCTGGTCGGCCTGGAAAGCAAAGGCCAGCGGATGGATTATTTCATCGGCCCCAGGGCGGGCGGCACCGAGGTCGAATTTGAGGGCCGGACCATCATGGTGATCACGCCCCAGTCGCCGCTCGGCCGCCAGCTCATGGGTCTCACCCAAGGGGCCCGGCTGACGCTCGATCTGGGTGGCAAGAAGACCGAAACCGTGCTCGCGGCAGTTTCGTGATGCGGACGCCCGGCGGCGACCGCGTTGTTTCGCCGGCCGGTGCTTCGCGCCCGACGCGCCGGAAAAGCCCCGAGGGATCAGCCGCGCTTGGCCTGGAGAACGTAATCGCGCTTGACCGGGCCGAAGTAAAGCTGGCGCGGGCGGTAAATGCGCCCCTTGGGATTCGACGCCACCTCCCGCCAGTTGGCGATCCAGCCTGGGGAGCGACCGATGGCGAACATCGTCGTGAACAGCTCCGTGGGAATGTCGAGCGCGCGCATGATGATGCCCGAATAGAAATCGACGTTCGGGTACAGCTTGCGGGAGAGAAAATAGTCGTCGTGCAGGGCGGTCTGCTCGAGCTTCTTGGCGATATCGAGCAGCGGGTCGGTCTTGCCGAGCTTGTTCAACACCACGTCGCAAGCGTGCCCGATGATGCGCGCCCGGGGGTCGTAGTTCCGGTAGACGGCATGGCCAAAACCCATCAAGCGGTTGGCCTTGGACCCCGATTTGGCGGCCGCGATGAACCGCGTGCCGTCGTCTCCCTCGTCGTGGATCGACTGGAGCATCTGCATGACCGCCGAGTTGGCCCCCCCGTGCAGGGGGCCGGAAAGCGCACAGATGCCGGCGGCGAGCGAGGTGAAGAGATTGGCTCCGCTCGAGGCGACCATGCGGACGGTGGACGTGCTGCAATTCTGTTCGTGGTCGGCGTGCAGCAGCAGGATGAGGTTGAGCGCCCGAGAAACCTCGGGGATGAGGACGTACTCGTTGTACGGCTCGGAAAACATCAGGTGCAGGAAATTGTCGCAGAACGGCAGGTCCTTCGGGTAATTGAATGGCAGGCCGTGGCGGTACCGGTAGATGCCGGCCACGATCGTGCGAATCTTCGAAATGGCCCGGGCGGCCGCGAGGTCGAAGTTGGCGAGGTCCTTCTCGAAGTTATTGGTCGCAAGTTTGGGGTAGTAGGCCGCCATGGAGCTCACGATGGAGGTGAGCATGCCCATCGGCGGCGCCTCCCGGGGAAACCCGTCGAAAATGCGCAGCATCTGGGTGTCGATCGCGGCGTTGTGGCTGAGCAGATTCCCGAATTTCTCGCGCTCGGCCAACGAGGGCAGCTCGCCGTAGATGACCAGGTAGGCCGTCTCGACGAATTCCGAGTGCTCCGCCAGCTGCTCGATGGGGTAGCCGCGATGCCGCAGGATGCCGTTCTCGCCGTCGAGAAAGGTGATCTGGCTTTCACAGGATCCGGTGTTGCCGTATCCCTGGTCGTAGCAGATGTAGCCGGTATCCTGACGCAATTTGCGCACATCGACCGCTTTTTCGCCTTCGGTTCCAACCATCACCGGAAGGGAAACGTTCTTACCGTCAAGCTGCAGGAGGGCTTCTTTGGTATCCATAGGTCGGCAATATTTGTGGACGGAAAGCAGCGCGGTTGCAAAGCAAAGCCGTTCACGGGGAGCGGATTTGCCGCGTAATAAGCACGGATCGGGCCAGTTGAGGTCCGGGGGCGAGGAGTCCCGGACCGTCACCGCCCGTCTTCGAACTACCGGGCGGGCACCGCCGGCACGGCAAAAGCCTCTGCCGGGATATCCTCGTTGACCTTGATCGCATCAAAGGTGATCGTCCGCACCTGGCCGTCGGGGAGTTTGTCGACGAGCTTTTTGGGAAAATGGATTCCGTTGACCAATATCTCCCCCTCCTCCCGGATCTCGTCGTTCTTCTCGGTCACCGTCTTGATCAGGCGGCCGGTGGCCTTGTCAAAATAGCGGGTGAAATGGATGTCCTCGGCGTGCACAAAAACCAGGACAACACAGGTCGTGCCGTCGACGTCCACCTCACCTTGGTACTCGACGTGTCCGTTTTGCCGCTCGATGCCGCGGTAAAAGGCGAGGAATTCCCATGTGTTGGCGCGCAGGCGTTTGATCTGGGCCGCATCGAACAGTGTAACCTGATCCTCTTTGCCCGTTTCCGTCCGCCGGGTCCAGGCATCGTAGTCGTCCAGGGCGGTGGTTTCGACCACTTTGTCGCCTTCGGACCGCAGCATGATGCGATGGCGGTAGGGTTTCTGGAAAATGCTGTCGAGCGCCAGGCGGAGCGGGCGGTCCTCGGTCTTGTTCGGATCGTCCTTGCTCGCGACTTTTTCCGTCGCGACCAGGGTGCCGAAGTAGTGCACCGAGGTGATGGCGTTCAGCGCCGCCTCGGGCCCGCAGGCCGCGCGGGCCTTGGCAATCCATTGGTCGGCCGGGTCGTCCGCATATGCCGGCAGCAAGCCCGCCAGGGCCAGCGCAGCCAACAGACACAGGGAACGGACGTTCATGGGTAGTAAGACCTCAACGCTGGCGTGGGGTGCCGTCTGGCGCAACGGGGAAATTGGAGGCCATCCGAAAATCAGGGAATGCTGTGTAGGGGCGCAGTCTTGCTCCGCCCGCCCGGTTTTGAGCGTCCTGGGGCGCGGCAAGTCTGCGCCCCTGCTATCGATCCGGTACCGGCCTCGGGAAGGGTTTACAGAGCTTCCAGCTTTCACCTGCTTACTCCCACTCGATGGTGGCGGGGGGCTTCGAGCTGATGTCGAGCACCACCCGGCTGACGCCCCGGACCTCGTTGGTGATGCGGCTGGAGATCTTCTGCAGCAGGTCGTAGGGCAGGCGCGTCCAGTCGGCCGTCATCGCATCCCGGCTTTCCACGATGCGCAGGCCGATCACCCAGGCATAATTGCGCTCGTCTCCCACCACGCCGACGGACTTGACCGGCAGGAAAACGCAGAAGGACTGCCAGACCTTCCAATACCAGCCGCTGGTCATCATCTCCTCCTGCAAAATCGCGTCGGCCTGGCGGAGAATCTCGAGCCGGTCCGGCTCGATCGCGCCCATCACCCGCACGCCCAGTCCGGGACCGGGGAAGGGCTGGCGCCAGACGACCTCGCGCGGCAGGCCGAGCTTCTCCCCGACCAGTCGCACCTCGTCCTTGAACAGCTCCCGCAGCGGCTCGAGCAGTTTCAGCTTCATCCGCGCCGGCAGACCGCCCACGTTGTGATGCGTCTTGATCAGCGCCGCCGGGTTGTTGCCGATGGCGACGGACTCGATCACGTCGGGATAGAGCGTGCCCTGGGCCAGGAAATCCGCGTGCCCGATCGATTTGAGCGATTTTTCGAACACCTCCACGAAGGTGCGGCCGATGATCTTGCGCTTGGTTTCCGGCTCCGTCACGCCCTTCAGGCGCCGGAGGAACAGCGCGGAGGCGTCCACCACGCGGAGATCGATGTGAAAATGGCGGCCGTAAAGCGACTCGACATAGGCGCGCTCACCCTGGCGCAGGAGGCCGTTGTCCACAAACACGCAGGTCAGCTGCTTGCCGATGGCCTTGTGGATAAGGGCGGCGGCGACGGAGGAATCCACCCCGCCGGAGAGGCCGAGCAGCACGTGCTGCTTGCCCACCGTGCGGCGGATGTCGGCGACCGTGTGGTCGATGAAGCTGCGCATCGTCCAGCTGTACTTCGCGCCGCAGACGCCGAAGAGAAAATTCTTGTAGACCTCGACTCCGCGCTCCGTGTGAAAAACCTCCGGATGGAACTGGATGCCATAGAAGTTGCGGCGGCGGTCCTCGATCGCGGCGTATTCGGAGTTTTCCGTGGTGCCGATGGCCTTGAACCCGGGCGGCAGCTTGATGAGCCGGTCGCCGTGGGAATTCCAGACCCGAAGTTTCTTCGGGAGTCCGGCGAACAAGCGCCCGGGAGTCTTCACCCGCAGCGTGCCATGCCCGTATTCGCGATGGGTGCTTTTCGAGACCCGCCCATCGAGGAGATGGCCCATCAGCTGAATGCCGTAGCAGACTCCCAGCACCGGCACGCCGAGCTCAAAAATGCCCCGGTCGGGAATCGGCGCCTGCGGGGAGAAAACACTGCTCGGGCCGCCCGAGAGGATGATGCCGATCACACCCTCCGCCCGCAGGGTTTCGGCCGGCGTCGCGTAGTGGTAGATCTTTGAGTAAACCTGGCATTCGCGGATGCGCCGCGCAATGACCTGGGTGTACTGGGAACCAAAATCGAGGACAGCGATGGTCTGTGCCATGCGAAGTTATGGGGGAAAGCCCGCGCCCAAATCAACATCATTCCTGCGAGCCCGGGCCGCCCCGGTCTCCGCGCCGTCAGGCTTCCTCGTCGCGACCGGAAACCGTCAGAACTTCAACCGGACGTTGGTGTGTCCGCACTGGGGACAGGACGCGGTGTCCGTGCCGGCCTTTTCGGTGTAGAGCTGATTGCAGCGGATGCAATGAAACGTGATCTTCTTCCTTTCCGCCTCATAAAGCGTCCGGTCCCGCCGGTCATAGTAAATCCACAGGAAACCGAAACCGCCGAGCACGAACAGCCCGTAGAGCACAATCTCAAAGTTTAAATTCAGGGCGGTCACGGATTCGACAGACTCGGACAAAGTCGCGCGAAGTCCAAGAGGAAAGCGGCGTCCCCATGTCGACCCGTCCGGGTCGCGCCCGGCGGTGAAGCCGGCCTCGGAGGCCGGCTTCAATTTGTGGGCGGGGTGCCCCGGCACAGTGCCATAATTCGTTTACACTTTGTGCCATGATTCGCTGACAGATTTTG
>CAYZGG010000073.1:0-20386 GCA_964477955.1 uncultured Opitutaceae bacterium | reverse complement strand
GTTTCGAAGAAATGATAGTGCGAGCCGACCTGGATCGGGCGGTCGCCGGTGTTGGTGACGGCGAGGCCGACGGTGGCCAGGCCGACGTTCGCGTCGAGGGCGGGCGCGTCCGGAGCGGGAATGATTTCGCCGGGAATCATGGGATTTTCGATTTTGGATTCTCGATTCTCGATTGCCCGGAGGTTTCCCGGAGCCGCACTAGTCCCAATATCCGCAAGTCCGGACGAAGCCAATGCGCGGCGAAAACGGACCCGGGCTTCGGCCAATCCATAATCGAGAATCGAGAATCGAAAATCATCTGATCGGGTTGTGGACGGTGACGAGCTTCGTGCCGTCGGGGAAGGTGGCCTCGACCTGCACCTCGTGGATCATTTCAGGAACGCCCTCCATCACCTGGGCGGGAGTGAGGATGGTGGTGCCGAAACTCATGAGTTCGGCCACGGTGCGGCCATCGCGGGCGCCCTCCATGATCTCGTAGGTGATGATCGCAATCGCTTCGGGATAGTTGAGCTTCACGCCGCGGGCCAGCCGGCGGCGGGCCAGGTCGGCTGCGACCACCACGAGGAGTTTTTCGCGTTCGCGCGGGGTGAGATGCATGGGTGAAGAAAGGCGGAAAATCTGAAGGGCTGAAAGGCTGAAACGCGTCGACGAAGATTTGGTTGGTTGAGATCCGGTTTTGGCAGGGCACTCTTTGCTTCAGCCATTCAGTTTTCAGACCTTCGGGCTTTTACTTTACACCTGCAGGTGTTTTTTCACGACTTCGTCGGTCAGGGCGGCAATCGGGCCGGAGGAGACGACGGCGCCGCGGTCGAGGGCATAGTAACGGTCGGCCACCTCGCGGCAGAAATCCACGTATTGCTCGACCAACAAGATTGCGAGCGAGCCTTCCTTGTGGAGTTTCTTGATCGCCTCCATGATTTCGCCGGCGTAGTTGTGGCTGAAGCCGTCGGTCTTGAGTTTGCGCAGAGTGTCGCCGATCTGCTCGATGATCGAAGGCTGGATGCCCTCGGTCGGCTCGTCGAGGATGAGCAGCTTCGGGTCGGTGAGCAGGGCCCTCCCGATTGCGAGCTGCTGTTGCTGGCCACCCGAGAGCACGCCGCCTTTGCGCCCGAGCATTTCCTTGAGCACAGGGAACAACGCATAGACGCGCTCCAGCGCGGACCGGGCGGCCGCGCCCTTGCGATCGTGCACGACAAGACCGACCTGCAGGTTTTCCTCGACGGTCAGGTGGGGAAAGATGTCGCGCCCCTGCGGCACGTAGCCGATGCCGGCGCGGGCGCGGGCGTCGGGCGCGAGCTTGAGGATGTCGGCGCCGCCGAACACGATCCGGCCCGCGCGCACCGGCAACACGCCGGTGATGGACTTCAACGTGGTCGTTTTGCCCACACCGTTGCGGCCCATGAGCGCGACGACCTCGCCGGCGTTCACCTCAAGCGTGACCCCGCGGAGAATGCGCGAGCCACCAATGTCCGTCTCGACGGAGGAAAGTTGCAGGAGTGCGCTCATGGGCAGTGGGGCCACTGATCCAAAAAATGCCGGATGGATATGAAGTCAGACATGCTGGGTTTGCGCCTATCTGTTGCCGTGTTTGCCGCGGCCGAGGTAGACTTCGCGCACCTTTTGGTCGGCCTGGACCTCGTCGAATTTCCCCTCGCACAGCACGCTGCCTTGGTGGAGCACGGTGACCTTCCCGTTGCGGGCGATCTGGCGGACAAAGGTCATGTCGTGTTCCACGACGATGATGCTGTGCTTGCCGGCGAGCGAAAGGAGCAGTTCGCCGGTGCGGTGAGTCTCCTCATCGGTCATGCCGGCGGCGGGTTCGTCGACGAGCAGGAGCTTGGGGTTGGTCGCCAGCAGCATGCCGATCTCCAGCCATTGTTTTTCGCCGTGGGCCAGCCGGTCGGCGGTCCATTCGCGTTTGGCGTAGAGGCCGATCAAACGGAGCAGCTCATCGAGCCGGTCGCGGTCTTCGGAATTGAGCCGGTAGACGAGCGTCGCGAAAACGCTGCGGGGGCCCTTGAGCGAGAGGACGAGATTGTCCCAGACGGTGTGTTCGGCAAAGACGCTCGGGGTCTGGAATTTCCGCCCGATGCCCAGGCGGTTGATCTGGTATTCCTTCAGGCGCGTGAGGTCGATGCTCTCGCCGAACTCGATCTTACCCGTGTCGGGGCGGGCGCGGCCGGTGATGAGGTCGAAGAACGTCGACTTGCCCGCGCCGTTCGGCCCGATGACCGTGCGCAATTCGCCCTCGGCGAGGGTGAAATTCAGGTTCGAGATGGCCTTGAAGCCATCGTAGGTCTTGTTCACGTCCTTGACGATCAGCAGGGCGGGAGGCATGGCGTCAGGGTTTTACCGAGGTGGAGGCCGCGGCATCCGCAGCGTCGGGGGCGTCGGTCTCGGACGCGGCGCCGGTCGGAGCGGACCGTCCTTTTTTCCAGCGGGCGGAGATCATGCCCGGGAGACTCACGAGCCCGCCCGGCAGAAACAGGACCACGATGAGGAAAATGGCGCCGAGAATGATGAGCCACGAATCGGGATAAGCCTGGGTGGCCCAGCTGCGGAGCGCGTTGATGCCGATGGCACCGATGATCGGGCCGATCAGGGTGCCGCGACCGCCGACGGCGACCCAAACGACGGCTTCGATCGACTTGGCGGGGGTCATCTGGTCGGGATTGATGATGCCCGCCTGCGGGACGAACAGCGCGCCGCCGAGGCCCGCGATCATCGCGGCGAGGACAAAGACGAACAGCTTGAAGTTGGCGGTGGCGTAACCGCTGAAGAGCACCCGGTTTTCCCCGTCCCGGATCGCCTGCCGCACGAGCCCGAACTTGGTGCCGTTCAGCCAATGGCAGAGCAGGCAGACCAGCAGCACCGCCGCGGCGCTGACGATGAAGAGGCCGCGCATCGTCGCGGGACCGGTGTCCTTGTCCACGAGCGAATGGCCGAGGATGAACTTGAAATCGGTAAAGCCGTTGTTGCCGCCCATGAGCAGGGCGTTGCGAAAAAACAAAATCGAGGCCGCGTAGGTGAGCGCCTGAGTCAGGATGGAAAAATAGACGCCCTTGATGCGCGACCGGAACGCGAGGAAGCCGAAGACCAGCGCAACCACGCCGGGCAGGACCAGGACCATCATCGCGGCAAACCAGAAGGAATGGAACGGCTGCCAGAAGGCCGGGAGAAACGTGTGTCCGAGAAAGACCATGAAGTCCGGCAGGCCGGCCGGATTCTGGCCCGCCTTGGCATAGCTGCCGAGCGGGCCGATCAGCAGCATGAGGTGCATGCCGAGCATGTAGCCTCCCAGGCTGAAGAACAGGGCCTGGCCGAGGCTGAGCAGACCGGCATAGCCCCAGAGAAGGTCCACGGAAATGGCCAGCAGCGTGTAGCAGAGATATTTGCCCCAAAGCGTGAGGGTGAAATCGCTGATCACGCCGTGGACATTCAGCAGCGGGAAGCCGACGATCAGCAGCGCCAGAAAGACGCCCACCACCGCGAATTCCAGGTGGCGGGAACGGAAAAAGGAGCGGCCGATTTCAGGTGAACTCATGCGGTGAGGCGGCGGGCGCGGTCAGTCGAGGCTGCGGCTGCGAGCGGCAAAGAGCCCGGTGGGGCGCCATTGCAGGAATAAAATGATCGCCACGAGCACAAGGATTTTGCCCATCACGGGATTGAGGAGAATCTGCTGGAGCGATTGATCGGCCAGGCCGATGCCGAGCGCACTCACCACGGTGCCGAAGATGCTGCCAACACCGCCCACGACAACCGTCATGAAACTGTCGACGATGTATTCCTGCCCCATCGACGGGCCCACGGTGCCCAGCTGGGTCACAAACACTCCTGCCAGGCCCGCCAGCCCGCTGCCGAGGCCGAAGGTGAGCATGTTCACTCGCTCCGTGCGCACGCCCATGCACGCCGCCATCTGCCGGTTCTGCATCACGCAACGGATGAGCAGGCCGAGCGGGGTCTTGGTCAGCGCCAGCCATACCCCCAGCACGATCACAGCGGCAAAACCGATGACGAAAACGCGGTTCCAGTCGAAGGTGATGTCGAAGACCGTCCAGTTGCTGCTGAGGTAGACCGGGCTGTCCACGTTGACGTTGTTGGAGCCGAACGTGAGCTTGAACAACTGCTGCAAAATCAGCGAAACGCCCCAGGTGGCGAGCAGGCTCTCGAGCGGGCGGCGGTAAAGGAAGCGGATGACACTCCGCTCCAGCCCGATGCCCACCAGCGCGGCGCCCAGAAACCCGAGGGGAATCGCCGCGAGGAAGTAGCACTGGTAGGCCCAGCCGGTGAGGTGCAGGCCGGGCAGATGAACGGCGATTTTGACGAACGGCAGCGTGAAGTTCATGCCTTCGCCGAACACATTCTGCGTGATGTACGTGGCGTAGGCACCGACTGTGATCATTTCGCCGTGCGCCATGTTGATGACGCCCATGAGGCCGAAGGTGATCGCCAGGCCGAGCGCCACCACGAGCAAAATGCTGCCGGCGCTGAGGCCGCGAAAGAGCGTGCCGCAAAAATTCACCACGGACTTGTGCTGATCGATCGCCGCGAGAGCCTCGTCCGCCGCCGCCACGACCGCCGGCTTCCCGCCGGCTTCGGCCTTGGCCCGGACCGCCTTGATCAAGTCGTAGCTGGCCGCGCTATGCCGCGAACGCAGGGCCGCGAGGGCGGTGAGCTTCACCTCGTCGCTCGGATCGGCGAGCTGGATCAGCGCAATCGCGAGGTGCAGGGCGTCCTGGGCCTTGGAGTCGGTCTCAATCCGGCTGCGCGCCTGCAACGCGGCCAGTTTGTCGGGTTTTTGGGCGAAGCCGAAGGTCTGGATCGCCCGGAGGCGCTTGGCCAGGTTGGGCGAGCCCAAGTCGATCAGATCGACCACCGCCCGCATCGCGCGCCGGAGGTTCGCGTCGTGTTCCACCGCGGCCAGCCGGTTCCCGGCCGGGCGGAAAGGCTGACCCGCGGAGTCGGTCAGCAGCGCGCCGGTGTCCACGCGGGTCGCAGCCTGCGCGCCTTGCGCATCCTTCAGGCCCGCGAGCTCGACGGGGATTTTCGCGCCGTCGGGCGCAGTGTAGACAAACAGACGGTCCTCCCGCCAGGCCGCGAACAGATCCCGGATCGCCTCGTCACCCGAGCCGGCCAGGGAGCCGATGATCTCGCTTTTTTGCTTCTCGTCGGCGGCTAGGATCGCCCGGCCGATGGTCGCGCGGGCGCTTTCCTCACCGGTCGCGGCCGCCCGGCCGCTGGATACAATGGCCAAGGCCGCGCCCAAGGCATACAGGAGCGGGCGGGCAAATGATTTCCAAATCATGGGAGGGCGACGGAAATTGGTTAAGTATGATTCAAGCTCATCAAGCAGGTGGAGTGCCCACCAGCCCCCGCGGGCCGAATATCTGCCGATTGTTAAAAAGAAGGGCGGGTCCAGTGCGGAACCGCCCTTCGCAGGAAATTTTGCCAAGGCGCGTTTTGGCAGTCAAACGCGCCCGGCCGGAACTGTTATTCCTTGGGCTTGAACGTGCCCTTCAGGTGCGGCTCGCCGTAGACGTCGGGGAAGGTCTTGAGGATCTTGAACTGACCGTCCGCCTTGGACTCGCCGATGTAAACCGTCTTGGTGAGGTGCATGTTCGGCTGGGTGGTGACCTTGCCGCCCGGGCCGTCAAAGGAGACGCCCGATTTCCAGGCGGCGCGGACCTTGTCCACATCGAAGCTGCCGGCTTTCTCGACGCAGGCTTTCCACAGGTAAACACCATCGTAGCTGAGCACCATGGGGGAATCCACGACGCGGCCTTCCTTGACGACACCGTCGGCCGTGGTGGTCTTGAGCCAGGACTGGAAGTTCGCGAGGAACGTGGTGTTCGCCGGAGTATCGATGGACTGGAAGTAGGTCCAGCAACCGATCTGGCCCACCAGGTCCTTGGCCGGGAGACTGCGGAACTCGTCTTCGGCGATCGAGTACGAAACCACCGGGCAGGTGTCGGCCGTGAGGCCGGCAGCGGCGTATTCCTTGAAGAAGGGCGGGTTGGTGTCGCCGTTGAGGGTGCTGATCACGCAGGCGTCGCCGCTGGCGGCGAAATCCTTGATTTCAGCCACGATCTGCTGGTAATCCTTGTGACCGAAAGGCGTGTATTTGCCGGCGGAGATGATCTTGCCGGAGCCATCCTTCTTGTAACCGCCGCCGATGTTCGCGAGCGGCACGCCCTTGCTCAACAGATACTCCAGCAACACGAGGTTGGTGGTCTGCGGATAGACGTAGTCGGTGCCCAGCAGATAAAACTTCTTCTTGCCCTGGGCGATGAAGTAGTCGACCGCGGGGATGGCCTGCTGGTTGACGGCTTCAGCCGTGTAGCAAACGTTCTGACTCTCTTCCTCGCCCTCGTATTGCACGGGGTAGAAGAGCAGGCCGTTGTCTTTTTCGAAGACCGGGAGGCAGGACTTGCGGCTCACCGAGGTCCAGCAGCCGAAGACCACCGCCACCTTGTCGACTTCGAGCAGCTGTTTGGATTTCTCGGCAAAGGTGGGCCAGTCCGAACCGGGATCGACGATCACCGGCACGATCTTTTTCCCGAGCACGCCGCCCTTGGCGTTGATCTCGTCGAAAGTGAAGAGGAGGATGTCGCGCAGCGAGGTTTCGCTGATGGCCATCGTGCCGGAAAGGTCATGGAGAACGCCGACCTTGACGGCGTCGTCGGCGGCGCGGAGGACGGGGAGAGAGGCGGCGGCGGCGAGGGCGCCCGCGGCGAGAATTCTGGAGAATTTCATAAAGGGTGTTTGTGTGTCAGTGCGGCAGAAAAAAGGCGGGCCGGCGCACCGGAGACCGGGTTCAAACCGGCCCGCCCATCAGAGGAGTACAGAGAAGCAACGCCGGCCAGCGCCGGCGGAGAGGAAACGCGGCAGGCCGCGTTTCACTCAGAATTTGAAGAGCGCTTCGACGCCGAAGAAGTTGGCGTTGTTGACGCTGAAGTTCGAGTATTTCGTGTAGGAATACTGGGCGCGCAGCGAAACGTTGGCGGTCAGGGCGTAGGTGGGGCTGAAGCTGTACTTGATGTATTTCGGCCCGCTGGCGGAGACAAAGCCGCCTTCGCCGTCAGACACGCTGTAGGAGCTGACCTGCTCGCCGCTCACGCCGAACCAGGCCGAGGCCTTGTCCGAGAAGAGGTATTGGTAGTAGACGAGCCAGTTCGAACCCTTGTTGCCGACGCCGCCGTCCTTGTAGATTTCTTCGACCGCAATGTTCTGGGTCTTGTCGATGGCGTAGCTGGCCCAGACGTCGTACACCGCGACCGTGCTGCCAGCCGGGTCGATGACGCCGCTGGTGTCCATGCCCGGCTTGACCTTGGAGCTGTAGCCGATGCCGGCCCAGATGGTCAGGTCGGTGACACCGGTGTACTGGACGTATCCCTCGACGCCACCGGTGTGCTTGAACTCGCCGTCACCGGCGGTCGCGTTGTAACCGGGCTTCTGGAAGAGCGAGTCCACCACCGCGGCGCCGACCGTGGTGGTCTTGTCCGGGGCGTAGTCGACCTTGATGCCCTCATGATAACCCGGGATCGGAGCCAGCAGCTGCTGATTCGCCAGAGTGATCATGTTGTCGTTGATGAAATAGAAGGACTCGTAGCCGAGATAGCTCAGGAATTTGCCGGCCGTGACCGTGACGCCGCCGCCGGCATCGTACGCCACAAAGGCATCGAGGAGAGTGATCTCACTGCCACCAGGACTGACTCCGCCTTCGGCACCGGGACGGTAGAACAAACTCACGGTCGCCGTCACCGGGCCCTTGACCACCGGAGTGATCACCGAGGTGAGCTGGGCTCCGTCGAGGTTGAACGAGTCGACATTGGTGCCCGGGCTCCACTTGGTATATTGGTAAGAGCCGGTGGCCCACCCACTGATGGTGATGTTGTCGTTCAGCTTGATGTCCGCGACAGCCGTCGCAGCCAAGGCCAGGAGGGCGGCGGCGCCACCGGCCATTTTTTGGGCATATTTGGTCATAGGTATAGGTGTTTTTGTGTTCTGATTGGTGTTCGGCGAAACCGCTCTCTGGAACAAACTAAGCGGGTTCAGCCGTCCCACGAAGCACACCACTTGCCAGACTTGAGAATATTACCTGTCATAAGCCGATTCAGAGCGGAAAAGGCATTCATACCTCCCGCTGCTTCGCCCGAGCCGACCGGTGTGGGAGTACTGATGTTGGGAAATTGGCGCGGCGCCTGCTCATCCCCACAAAACGGTCGCGGTCCTTTCTGTCGCACGGGACGGCGCGCGTTAGCATCGGCCAAGGCGAACTCACGAAAAAAGTTTTGCCGGCACAGCCTTGCCGGGCGATCCCCGGCCTCCCCTCTCTGCCGCCCAAACCAAAGCCCACCGCCTTGGCACGGGTCCGGTCGCTCAGCCCGGTCCGGCACGCTCCGACTTCACCGCCTTGAAGTTGCCCTCCTCGCAGGCCACGACAAATCCCTCGGTCACCGACTTCAGCTCCTCCCAGCGGCCGCGGATCGCCCGGGCCTCTTCCCGCGTGATCTGGTTGTCCGCCGAAGCCGTGGCGATCACGCCCAGCATGTCGGCGAATTCCTGCACGATGCCGTTGGTGGACGGGATCAGCTGGTTCGGATGCGCCACCGTCTTCGGGTTGCCGATGAAAAATCCGCCGGCGCGCTCGCAGACCCACTGGGCAATCCGGGGGTCGCTCGTGATGCGGAGCAGTTGCTCAATGCGGTCGAGCGGATTATTGGCCCCACTGGCCGCTCCGTCGTCAGGCGGCTCGGCCCACTTGTAAATGAGCGAAAGGGAAAGCCCCATTTCCGCCGCCACCTGCTTTGCGCTGGTCTTCTTCAGCACCTCCTTGAGCAACTCGTGCGATTGCATGCGTTCTCCATGCTGCCGCCCGCTCCGGGCAAGGCAATAGCGCAAAGGCCCAAACACCCCACTTCGCGCGCCCCACGCCGGCATTCCGGCTTTATTTACCGCGAAAGAACATTTTTTCGTGTCTTTTTGGGTCCCTTTGTGGCTAAAAACGTCTTTCTCCCGATGAATATCCACGAGTACCAAGCCAAGGCGCTGTTCGAAAAATTCGGGGTCGCCGTGCCCCGCGGCATCGCCGCCCGCAACCCGGCGGAGTTCGATTCCGCCCTCACCACCCTCGGCCACGACGGCCCCTTCATCGTGAAATCCCAGATCCACGCGGGCGGCCGCGGCAAGGGCACCTTCACCGACGGCTTCAAGGGCGGCGTGAAATTCGCCAAGACCCGCGCCGAAGCCCTCGAGTTCGCCCACAAGATGTTCAACAACACGCTCGTGACCGCCCAGACCGGCCCCGCCGGCCGCAAGGTCCAGACCGTCTACTTCACCGCCGCCTGCGACATCAAGAAGGAGTACTACCTCGCCATCCTCCTCGACCGCACCTCCTCGCGCCCGGTCATCGTCGCGTCCACCGAGGGCGGCGTCGAAATAGAAAAGGTGGCCCACGAAACCCCGGAAAAGATTTTCAAGATCCATATCGACCCCGCCGTCGGCCTCATGGGTTTCCAAGCCCGCCAGCTCGCCTTCCAGCTCGGCCTCACTGGCGACTATTTCAAGAACGCCGTCAAACTCATCACCGCCCTCTACACAATGTGGTGGGAGACCGACGCCTCCATGGTCGAGGTCAACCCGCTCATCACCACCCCCGACGGCAAGGTCCTCGCCCTCGACGCCAAGGTGTCGTTCGACGACAACGCCCTCTTCCGCCACCCCGACCTCGTGGCCCTGCGCGACCTCAACGAAGAGGATTCCAAGGAAATCGAAGCGTCGAAGTTCAACCTCTCCTACATCGCGCTCGACGGGAACATCGCCTGCCTCGTGAACGGCGCCGGCCTCGCCATGAGCACGATGGACATCATCAAGCATTTCGGCGGCAGCCCGGCCAACTTCCTCGACGTCGGCGGCGGTGCCTCGAAGGACCAGGTGCAGGCCGCCTTCAAGATCATCCTCACCGACCCGAATGTGAAGGGGATCATGGTGAATATTTTCGGCGGCATCATGGATTGCAACACCATCGCTACCGGCGTGGTCGCCGCCGCCCGCGAGCTCGGTCTGAAGATCCCGCTCGTCGTGCGCCTCGAGGGGAACAACGTCGCCGCCGGCAAAAAGACCCTCGCCGACTCCGGCCTCAAGATCGACTCCGCCGACTCCATGGCCGACGCCGCCAAGAAAATCGTCCAGCTCGTCGCGTGATCCGCGGGCAGCAGCGAGAATCGATTGGTGAGAACCAGGCATTCAAGCACCATCGACACCTGATCTCTCAAACGATCAAAACGCGAAGCTCAAATCCGAACCAACAACAGCTTTTTCCTCCGCGCACTCCGCGTCCTCCGCGTTTAACCCGCCCCTTTTCACCCTCACTCTCACTTTCACCCCGTCATGGCTATTATCGTCACTCCTGAAACCAAGGTTCTCGTCCAGGGCATCACTGGCGAGTTCGGCGGCCGTCACACCAAGCTCTCCCTCGACTACGGTTCGCACATCGTCGCCGGCGTCACCCCGGGCAAGGGCGGACAATTTTTCGAGCACGGCACCCACAAGGTCCCGATCTTCAACACGGTCGCCGATGCCATCGCGGCCACCGGCGCCACGGCCTCCGCCATCTTCGTCCCCCCGCCCTTCGCCGCCGACGCGATCCTCGAGGGCGTCGACGCCAACCTCGACCTCTGCGTCGCCATCACCGAAGGCATCCCGGTGCGCGACATGATCGAAGTGAAACGCGCCATGGGCGGACGCAAAACCCGGCTCATCGGCCCCAACTGTCCGGGCATCGTCACGCCCGGGACCGGCAAAGACTCCCACGGCGGCTGCCGCATCGGCATCGCCCCGGGCTACATTCACAAGAAAGGCCATGTCGGCGTTGTCTCGCGCTCGGGGACCCTGACCTACGAAGCCGTCTGGCAACTCACCGTCAAAGGCATCGGCCAGTCGACCTGCGTCGGGATCGGCGGCGATCCCGTCAACGGCACCTCGCACCTCGACGTGATCAAGATGTTCAATGACGACCCCGAGACTTGGGGCATCATCATGATCGGTGAGATCGGCGGCAGCGCCGAGGGCGAAGCCGCACGCTGGATCAAAGCCAATTGCAAGAAACCGGTGGCGGGCTTCATCGCCGGTGCCACCGCGCCCGCGGGCCGCCGCATGGGCCACGCCGGCGCCGTCGTTGGAGGAGCCGAGGACACCGCCGCTGCCAAGATCGCCGTGTTCAAGGAATGCGGCATCGAGTGCGCCGCGACGCCGAGCGACATGGCCGACGCCCTCGTCCGCGCCGCCCAAGCCCGCGGCGCGAAGCTGGCGTGATCGAGCCGCCGCTGCGCGGCGCAATCCGGTCATGGCTAACTGGCCCGATCCGCCCTTGCTCCGGGCCGGAAAGGCCGCTCGGGCAAGGCCTAGGGTTGCCCGGAGTCGGTTTGGTTGCCCGTCTCGCCTTCCCTGCAGTCAGCGTCAGGTAAAATTGAGGTCGTCTGGTCCGCCCCCGGTCGGGACCTTGGCAGCCGGAGAGCCTGTCCGCGGGCTTCGCGGCGCATGCATCAGCGCGGGCTTTCTTTCCTCCCGGCCCGCCCCGACCGGCGCGGTGTGGTGGCCCGCCGCGGCCGGCACGGAAATTTCATCCGCCTGACCGCCCACCAGGGCCATCAGCTCCCCCACAGTCTCGCGCAACATCATCGCCTGAGCGCTCAATTCCTCCGCCGCCGCCGCGGTTTCCTCGGCGCTGGCGGCATTGCTCTGCGTCACCTTGTCCATCTGCGCCACGGCGCTGTTGACCTCATGCACGCCCGAATTCTGCTCCCCGGACGCCGTCGCGATCTCGGCCACGAGTTCGTTCACGCTGCGGGCCTTGCCGGCGATCTGCTTGAGCGTCTCGCCGATCTTCGAGCTGACCGCGACGCCGGCGCCACTCCGCGAAATGGAATCATCGATCATGCCGGCGGTCTCCTTCGCCGCCTGTGCCGCCCGCTGGGCGAGATTGCGGACCTCGTCGGCCACCACCGCAAATCCCGCTCCGGCCTCCCCCGCCCGCGCGGCCTCGACCGCGGCGTTCAACGCCAGGATGTTGGTCTGAAAGGCGATCTCGTCGATCGTCTTGATGATTTTGGAAATATTGTCCGACGAGGCCTTGATCGCGTTCATCGCCACCAGCATCTCGTCCATCTGTTGCGTCCCCTGGTCGGCGGCCTGCTGCGTTTGATCGGACAGCGCCTTGGCATTGCGGGCGCTCTCGGCGTTCCGCTTCGTCATGCTGTTGATCTCCTCGAGGGAGGAACTGGTCTCCTCCAGCGAAGCCGCCTGCTCGCTGGCTCCGCCGGCCAGCGACTGACTGGACGCGGACACCTGAGTGGCGGCGGAGGACACCTGTTCGGAGGCGTCGCGCAGTGATGTGGCCACCCGCATGAGGATTTTGGTGGAGTCACGGATGATGAAGTAGGCCACAAGGACGCCGATGACCAGGGCCGTTGCCAGGCCGAAACCCACCTGGACGGAAGCGGACCCCAGGTTGACATTGGCCTCTTCGGCGGCGGTGACCGTGCGCTGCATTCCGGTCATGGCTGTCTCATCGGCCAACACGGTCAACCGGTCCCCGATTTGCGCGCGGGTCTGGCCGAGCGCACCGAGCGCGAGATAGTCAGCCATGATCTGCTTCATGGCGGCCTCGTACCTGTGCGCGTCCTCCCTCACCTGGTCTAGCTCGGCGAGATCCGCCGGGACTTTCATCAGCCCCGACAGTTCCGTGAGCTTCTTCTCCATGTCCTCGAAATTCCCGAGACCGGCCTCGATCAGTTTTGGGTCGCGCACCGCCTGCGACTTGAACACGGCGATGCGGGCGTTGTTTCCATCGTCCTGAATTTCGTTCACCAGCCTGAGCTTCCGGCTGCGCTCCATCAGCTGATCGGGGGTGGCCGCGGCCGCGATTTCCTTGCCGAGCCGATCGGTCTGCCCGCCGATGAGCCGGTCAATATTGGCGATGAAATCCCCCGCCTCCTTGTTCAGTTGCTGCCGCCCGGCAATGATGCCAGCACTCTTGACCACGGTTTCCTCCATGGCCTGTTCGTAACTTTGAAGCAGCACGACCAGCTCGCCCAAATGTTCGCGGAGCTTGACGAGATCGGGATGGGCAGCGGATAGCGTCTGGGCCTTTTGTAGCACGGCATGGACCTTCGCCTGGGCTTCGTGCATCTGTTTCAAGTAGGTGTCGTCCGCGGTCAACCCGTAGCTGCGGACGGCCAGTTGCAGCTCCCAAATGCCGTTGCCCAAGTCGGTCGCGACATCCGCCTCGGGCACGAATTCCGTCGCCAATGTCCGGGCCGAGCGGCCCGCCGAGCGCATGCTGAGAGCGGCGACCGTACCGAGGATCGCGCAAATGACAATCAGGGCGGCAAAGCCCAGACCGATCTTTTTTCCAAGAGTTAACGTTTTCATTTTTTGTTTCGGGCCATTGGTTGAGGTAAGGAAATCGGATTCCGGCGATAGAGGGGGCTCTGTCAGGAAGCTCAGGCCGCGATGAACTGCAGCGGCTCCATCGTACGAGGCGCGAGATGCCCAACCCTGCCCAGACCCGCCAGCTCCCGGTGCTGCGCGGATTTCCGCACCCGACGGCCGGAGACCCCGCACGCCTCGTGGTCGAGCCGCCTAACTGAATGTTTTGGCGCACCTGTCCCTCGGGACGTTGCGATACCGTCTGCTCGGCTTGAGTGCATAACCTGCAAAACGACCCGAACCGGGATCCCTTTACCGCGTTTCAACACTCAGATATTCAAAATGCTGCGCATTTATTGCTCAGCCAGGCACCCTCGTCCAGATTGTGTGTAGTACTGGAGTGTGCATGCGCCGTGCCTCGCTCCCGTCTGCTTTTCGCCGCCCCGGGTGCAAGCGCCCTTCCACCAGCCATCTGGCGACTTGCCGAAAAATGACCTGGCTCTCATGGCTGGGAGGACCTCACGAAAATCTCCCGTCCGTTCGATCAAGAAATGCGGAGTGCCGGTTCAAGCTCCCACGACCTGAGAGTTCGAGGCGGTCAGTGGACGCGGGGCGTTTAACCCCGCGTCACTTCGCCCCGTCCCTTATTTCCCGGCAATGGGCGCGGATAGTTTTCCTTGTCACCACTTCCATTCCAACCCGCCGAACGCACCGAAGCCGAGCGCCGGGTAGCCGTTCACCTCTTCGTATTTTCGGTTCAGCAGGTTTTCGAACCGCACTTTCACCGCGAGCTGTTTCGTCGCCTGCCAGGTGCCATAGACGCGCACCACCGTGTAGCTCGGCTGGTCGACCGTCGCGAAGGTGGCCGCATCCACGTCCTGACCCTCGGCCGCAAACACTGCTCCGACCCCCGTGCTGAAGCCGCCACTCCACTCGTGCCAGACATCCACCGCTCCGCTGTGGCGCGGCCGCCGCAGCAGCCGGACCTGCTCCGAGAGATTGTCGGCCTCGAGATAGGTGTAGGCGATCCGCGCCTTCCACTGGCCGGGCAGGTCGAATTTGCCCGCCAGCTCCAGGCCCTGCGTGCGCGCCTTCTCAACGTTGATCACCGTCCCGGGGAACACCGAGAAATCAAACGTGATGAGATCGCTCAGGTCCGTCTGGAACCATGTCGCGCTGAGCAAGCCGCGATTGGCCGCAAGAAAGTAGTCCACACCTGCATCCCAGCCGCGTGCCTTCTCGGGCTTGAGGTTGGGATTGCCGACATAGAACGCACTCTGCCCGTAAAGATCCAGAAAGCCCGGCGCCCGGAAACCGGTGCCGTAGCTCGTGCGGAACTTCAGGCGCGAATCATCCGTGAGCCACGCCGCCGTCACGCGCCCGGTGGTCGCGCGGCCGAACGTGTCGAAATCGTCGCTGCGCATCCCGCCCGTGAGATGCAGGTTCGCCACCGGCGTCCACTCGTCCTGGACAAACACCGCCCACAGCGACTCGTGCCGGTCGATGTCGCCGAAGCCGGTGTTGACCGTGTGGTTCAGCTCGCCGGTAAACCCTCCGGTCCACCGTTGTTGCGCCAGGCCCGTGTACGTCGACTGCCAGTCGAGCACCGCGCGCCGGTTCTTGACCACCGTGACCTGCGTGCCGGACGGACCCGGATTGTTCGATACGAAACGCCGGTCCTGCCCACCGAGGATGGCATGGCTGGTCAGATCCGTGCCGCGCCCGAAATCGGCGAACAGGGTCGCGAGCTGGTTGCTCTCGCGGTCCTGGTTGTCGGGATCATTGGTGAAGCGGTCGCCGGGATCGCCGTACGTCGCGACGAAGCCGCGCCAGGTGGCGCCGACGGCGATCGCGTCCGAGATTTTCCGATCGAACCGCAACACGTAGGTTCCGCTGTCAAAGGCGTTGTTTTGGCGGGCATTGTCGGTGTGGCCGCCCGCCGCGGAGAACGTGTACGCGCTCTGCGCATCGCCGCCCTGCGCGCTGACCGCAGCCTGCAACGTGCCGAACGAGCCGGCCTCGACCGCCACGCTGCCCGAACCGGGCCCGCTCCCGCGCTGTCCGCGCAATGCGACGACGCCGCCCACGGCTTCGCCGCCGTACAGTGTGCTTTGCGGACCGTGCGCCACCTCCAGGCTGTCGCAGGCCCCCGCGCATGCGCCGCCGAGCGCGACCGCATAATCGGTGTTCGGATCGTTGTATCGGATTCCGTCCACGAGGAACAGCGTCTGGTTGGAATTCGTGCCGCGCAAAAACAGCGAGGTCACGGCCCCGGTGGCGCCGCTGGCGGCGGCCGGGGCCCCGGGGATTCCGCTCAGCGCGTTGCGCAGGAGCGGGAGCTGCATGCGCGCCAGGTCGTCGGCGCTGAGAGTGTCGACCGCCGTGCCGCTCGCGGTGACGGCAACGGGCGTGCGCGTGGCGGTGACGACGTAGGGCGTCAGGTTTTCGGCGCTGTCGCTTTGGGCGACGGCCGTGAGCGCCGGCGCGAGGCCGGCGAGAATGAGAAGGGATCGCGCGAGCGATACCCGGGTGGCGGTTTTCATGGTCTGCTTTCTTCGGTGGCAAGAGCAGACCGCCGGCCTGTAGGAGCGGGTTTACCCCGCGATGCATCGGGGGCCGAAAGCCCCTCCCACCGGCCACGTTTCCACTCTCACGCTTCATTGAGTGCGATGAAGATTTGTCGCGAGCGCGCGCACACGCGCCCACGCAGTGAGAATCGGCAGCCAGATGTTCGGACTCCGCACTAGCGCACCTCCGGGCGCAAACTCCAGTTTCCAGGTTCCAAACTCCAATAATTCAGCGGCAGCCGGAAGGCTGCGGACTCATTTGGATTTTGGCTTCCTGGGATTTGGCGTTTGCGCGCCTCGGGCGCGTTTCCTCCCCCCTCGCCTTCGCTTCCGATCGGATCGGGAACTGGCTTTGCCCGGCGCCTGCCGCCGGTATGGGTTCGTGATGCGTTACCGCAGCGCAACTGTGGCCGGATTACACGGCCTTCCCTGCGTCTGCCGGGTTGATGAAAAGAACTTCAGGTACCTCTTCACAACCAACCCTCCTGCGCCCGCTGGCAATACCAAATCCTGTGCACATCTTGCTTTCCACCCTGCTTTTGCATATCTTTCCAAGTCATAGAACGCCAACGCGTCACAAACAAAGCCCGGTGTTGCAATTTTCATATCAACGCATCTTGATTAATAGATACGTCTTATTCGATGCCTTCTTCCGTTCCCATTTCCTCCGCTGAAACCGCCCTGCGCCGGCTCCTCGCCGAACGCATCGCGATCATCGACGGCGCCATGGGCACCACCCTGCGCTCGTACAATCTCACCGAAAAAGACATCCGCGGCGCGCGCTTCACCGACGCCCCGAAGGATCTCAAGAACAACGGCGACCTCTACTCGCTGACCCGCCCCGACGTCGTGGGCGACATCCACCGCCGCTTCCTCGAGGCCGGCGCCGACATCATCGAGACCAATACTTTTTCCGCCACGAGCATCGGCCAGAGCGAATTTTTCGTGGAGGACCCGCGGGAAAAAGGCGGCCGCAAGAATCCAGAGTTCTACCAGGGCGTCATCGAAAACAAATTTCTCGAAACGCTCGCCTGGGACATCAACCACGATTCCGCGCGCCAGTGCCGCGAGTGGGCCGACCGCATCGCCAACGCCACCGGCCACCGCCGCTACGTCGCCGGCGCCATCGGGCCGCTGACCGTTTCGCTTTCCAACTCGCCCGACGCGGACGATGCCGGTTTCCGGGTCATCACCTTCGACCAGGTCAAGGCCGACTACCGCCGCCAGGTGCGCGCGCTTATCGCAGGCGGCGTCGACCTCCTGCTCGTCGAAACGATCTTCGATTCGCTCAACGCCAAGGCCGCCCTCGTCGCCATCGGCGAGGTCTTCGCCGAGGACAAGCTGAAGCTGCCGATCATCGTCTCCGCCGCCGTCGGCCGCGGAGGCGAAACGATGATTTCCGCGCAGACTGTCGGCGCGTTCTGGACCGCCGTGCGCCACGTCAAGCCGCTCGCCGTGGGCCTCAACTGCTCCCTCGGCCCCGATCTCATGCGCCCGTTCCTCGAGGAGCTGGGCAGCCTCGCCGACACCTTCATCTCCTGCTACCCGAACGCCGGCCTGCCCAATCCGCTTTCGCCGACGGGCTTCGACCTGACGCCCGCCGACATGGCCAACTACCTCGGCGAGTTCGCCGGCAGCGGCCTGGCCAACATCGTCGGCGGCTGCTGCGGCAACACCCCCGAACACATCGCCGCCATCGCCCAAGCCGTCACGCCCAAGCCAGCGAGAAAGGTAAACGTCCTCCGGCCGGAACTCTCGCCGGGTGTACCAAGTGCCAAGACTCAAGTTCCAAGTCCCAAGGCCCAAGTACCAAATATCAATTCCCAACTACCAAATACTGGCTCCCAATCGCTCGCCGCGCCCGAGCCACCCGATTCGCTACTCGCTACTCGCTACTCGCTACCCGCTACTTCCGCTCCGCTCCCGCTGCAACTCTCGGGCTCGTTGCCGTTCACGCAACAAATCGGCACGTTCATCATGATCGGCGAGCGCACCAACGTCGCAGGCTCGCCGAAGTTCGCCAAGCTCGTCAAGGCGGGCAACTACGAGGAGGCCGTCTCCGTCGCCCGCCAGCAGGTCGACAATGGCGCCAACGTCATCGACGTCTGCATGGACGACGGCCTGATCGACGGCGTCGCCGCGATGACGCGTTTCCTCCAACTCATTGGCAGCGAACCCGAGATCGCCAAGGTGCCCGTGATGGTCGACTCCTCGAAATGGGAGGTGATCGAGGCCGGCCTGAAATGTCTTCAGGGCAAAGGCATCGTGAACTCCATTTCAATGAAGGAGGGCGAGGCGAAGTTCCTCGACCAGGCGCGCACGATCCTGCGTTACGGCGCCGCGGTGGTCGTCATGGCCTTCGACGAAAACGGCCAGGCGGCCAGCTACGCGGAAAAAATCCGTATCTGCGAACGCGCCTACCGCCTGCTCGTCGACACCGTCGGCTTTCCGCCCGAGGATATCATTTTCGACCCGAACATTCTCACCGTCGGCACGGGCATCGAAGAGCACAACAACTATGCCGTGGATTTCATCGAGGCCACGCGCTGGATCAAGGCGCACCTCCCCCACGCCAAGGTCAGCGGCGGCGTCTCCAACGTCTCGTTCAGTTTCCGCGGCAACAACCCCGTGCGCGAGGCCATGCACTCGGCGTTCCTCTACCACGCCATCAAGGCCGGCATGGACATGGGCATCGTCAACCCGTCGATGCTCGAGGTCTACGAAGAGATCGACAAAACCCTCCTCGAACACGTCGAGGACGTCCTCTTGAACCGCCGCCCAGACGCCACGGAACGACTGGTTAATCTCGGCGAGCAATTAAAAGCGGCCACCAGCGGCAAAATCGAAAATCGAGAATCCAAAATCGAAAATGCAGAGGCTTGGCGCTCGGCCACCATCGAATCCCGCCTTTCCCATGCCCTCGTCAAAGGCATCGACGCCTTCATCGACACCGACACCGAGGAGGCTCGAAAAAAATACGGCAAGCCGCTCACCATCATCGAAGGCCCGCTCATGGACGGCATGCGCGTCGTCGGCGATCTCTTCGGTGCGGGCAAGATGTTCCTCCCGCAGGTGGTCAAAAGCGCCCGCGTGATGAAGAAGGCCGTCGCCTATCTCCAGCCGTTCATGGAAGAGGAAATGCGCCAGCTCGTCGCCTCCGGCGGCACCGCCAAGGCGCAAGGCCGCATCATCATGGCCACCGTGAAAGGCGACGTCCACGACATCGGCAAGAACATCGTCGGCGTGGTCCTCGCCTGCAACAATTACGAGGTGATCGATCTCGGCGTGATGGTGCCGTGCGAAAAGATCCTCACCGCCGCGAAGGAAAAGGGCGCCGACATCATCGGCCTCTCCGGCCTCATCACGCCATCGCTCGACGAAATGGTGCATGTCGCGAAGGAGATGGAACGCCAGGGTTTCAAGCTCCCGCTGCTCATCGGCGGCGCCACGACCTCCGCCGCGCACAACGCCGTGAAGGTCGCCCCGCACTACACCGAGCCCTGCATCCACGTCCTCGACGCCTCGCGCGTCATCGGCGTGGTGTCGCAGCTGCTCAGCGCCGACAACAAGCCCGCTTTCGTCGCCGACGTCCGCGCCAAGCAGGAAAAACAGCGCGTGGATTTTGCCGACCGCAAAGGCGCCAGGAAGCTGCTGACACTCGCCGAAGCCAGAGCGCGCCGGCAGCCGAGCAACTGGGCGGAAGTTGATATTCCCAAACCGGAGTTCCTCGGCACGAAAGTATATTCCACCGGTAGGGCGGGACCGCCGGGCCCGCCATCTTCGCTCGCGGACGACCTTACCCTGAACGGCGCGCCCAGCGGGACCGCCCTTCCTCTCGGCCCTAAGCCCTTGTCACTTGATACTTGTCCCTTGGACCTTGCCGAAATAGCGGCGTTCATCGATTGGTCGCCGTTTTTTTCGGCCTGGGAACTCCACGGCCGCTATCCCGAGATCCTCAAGGACCCGGTCGTCGGCGAGGAGGCCACCAAGCTTTTTGCCGACGCGCAGAAGATGCTCGCGCAGATCATTGCGGAAAAACGCTACACCGCCAAAGCCGTCATCGGCTTCTGGCCGGCCAACAGCGTTGGCGACTCGGTGGAGGTTTATTCCGACGAGTCGCGCTCGAAGGTCCTCAAAACCTTCCACTTTCTCCGGCAGCAAAACGAAAAGGGCGCGGGCCAGTTCAACCACTGCCTCGCCGATTTCATTGCCCCGAAAGACAGCGGCCGGATCGACTACCTCGGCGGCTTTGCCGTCACCGCGGGTCACGGCGTCGAGGAATTCGCGAAGGAGTTCGAGGCGAAGCACGACGACTATTCAGCGATCATGGCCAAGGCCCTCGGCGACCGTCTCGCCGAGGCGCTGGCGGAGCTGATGCACAAGAAAGCCCG
>CAYZGG010000072.1:0-20471 GCA_964477955.1 uncultured Opitutaceae bacterium | reverse complement strand
TCCTGGAAGATGACCTCGTCCATCTTGCTGCCGGTGTCGACGAGGATGGAGGCGATGATGGTGAGCGAGCCGCCGTCCTCGGTGTTGCGGGCGGAGGCGAAGAGCTGGCGGGGCCGCTCCAGGGCGCGCACGTCGAGGCCGCCGGTGCCGGTGCGGCCGCTGTTGCGGGCCGTGTTGTGCGCGCGGGCCAGGCGGGTGAGCGAGTCGAGGAAAAGCACGACATCCTTGCCCGCCTCGACGAGGCGCTTGGCGCGCTCGATGCAGAGGTCGGCGATGCGGATGTGATTTTCGACGGCCTCATCGTTGGACGAGGCCCAGACCTCGGCGGGGACGGTGCGCTTGAAGTCGGTGACCTCCTCCGGGCGCTCGTCGACCAGCAGAATCATGACATGGCATTCGGGATGGTTTTCGAGGACGCCCAAGGCCATGTCGCGCAGCATCGTGGTCTTGCCCGTGCGGGGCGGGGCGACGATCAGGCCGCGGGTGCCGCGGCCGACCGGGCAAAAGAGGTCGACGACGCGGGTCGTCAGGCGGCCATCCTTCAATTCGAGCTTGAGGTGCTCGTTCGGGGTGATGGTGAGCAGATTGGCGAAGTCGATGACCCGGCGATGGAGGTCGAGCTCCTGGCCGTCGACCTTCTCGATGAAGCGCACCTTGGGATTGGGAAAGCGACCGTCGGGCATGGCGAGCGCGGTAATCATGTTGCCCTGATTCAGCCGGAAGCGGCGGATCAGCTCGCGCGGCACGAAGGGATCGGTGGGCCGGCGTTTGCCGAAGCGGTTCAAGTCGAGCAGCTGGCCGTTGCGGCTGTTGTCGATGTCGAGGATGCCCTCGACGCGGACGGAATTGTCCGGCGGGGCCGGGGGCTGGACGGGAGTCTGGGCCGCGGGGGTAGCCGCGGGCGGATTATCATTTTCCATACAAAAAAATAGTGGCGAAGCTGCCGAGACTTGACCGCGGGGACCGCCGGGGGCATTAGTGAAACTTTCTCAGTTTCAACCCCAATTCAGGAAAACCTGTGACGGACCAAACGATTACCTCAGTATCTCGGGAGAGCAGAATTTTCAAACCCTCGGCCGAGTTCAAGGGCCAAGCAAATCTTGGCAGCTACGAAGCTTACCGTAAGCTCTACGTCGAGTCTGTCAACGCTCCAGAAAAATTTTGGGCCCGGCAGGCCCAGGAACAACTCGTCTGGCGCAAGCCTTTCAAACAGGTCCTGCAGTGGAAGCCGCCGCATGCGAAGTGGTTCATTGGCGGCAAGTTAAACGTTTCTGAAAACTGCCTAGACCGCCACCTCGGCACCGCCCGGGAGAACAAGGCCGCGATTATTTTCGAGGGCGAACCGGGCGACGTCCGCACCATCACGTACAAGCAGCTGCATTTTCACGTCTGCCGCCTCGCGCATATTCTCGAAAACAACGGCATCAAGGCGGGCGACCGCATCGCCATCTACATGCCGATGATCCCCGAGGCCGTCATCGCGATGCTCGCCTGCGCCCGCGTGGGCGCCGTGCACACCGTGGTTTTCGGCGGTTTCAGCCCCGAAGCGCTCAAGGACCGCATCAACGACTGCAAGGCCCGGCTCGTCATCACCGCCGATGGCGGCTGGCGGCGCGGCAAGATCATCGAACTGAAGGCGAATGTCGACAAGGCCATCGAAGGCACGCCCACCGTGCAGGCGGTCCTCGTGGTCAAGCGCGCCGGCAATCCGGTGAACATGGTCGAGGGCCGCGACATGTGGTGGCGCGAAGCCTGGGAAGGCGCGCCGAATTTCCACAACGCGAAGGCCTTCGACGCCGAGCATCCGCTCTTCATCCTCTACACCTCCGGCTCCACCGGCAAACCCAAGGGCGTGCTCCACACTTCCGCCGGCTATCTGCTCGGCGCCAAACTCAGCTCGCACTACGTTTTCGACCTCAAGGACAGCGACCGCTATTTCTGTTCCGCGGACATCGGCTGGATCACCGGCCACAGCTACGTCGTGTACGGACTGTTGTCCAACGGCTCCACGGTTTTCCTCTACGAAGGCGCGCCGAACCAGCCGGAGCCGGATCGCTTCTGGCACATGATCGACCGCCACGGGATCACGATCCTCTACACCGCGCCGACGGCCATCCGGGCCTTCATGCGCTGGGGCGACAACTACGTGCTGCGCCACCGCCTCGATTCGCTGCGCCTGCTCGGCTCCGTGGGCGAGCCGATCAATCCGGAGGCGTGGATGTGGTATCACAAGATGATCGGCAAAAAACGTTGTCCGATCGTCGACACGTGGTGGCAGACCGAGACCGGTTCGATCATGATCACTCCGCTGCCCGGCGTCACCCCGACCAAACCGGGTTCGGCCACCCTGCCGTTTTTCGGCGTCGTGCCGAAAGTCGTCGACTCCGACGGCGCCGAGGTTCCGCGCAATACGGGCGGCAAACTCGTCATCACCCAGCCCTGGCCGTCGATGTTGCGCACCCTCTGGGGCGACGACGAGCGCTACGCGAAGGCATATTTCTCGGAATTTCCCAAGCACCCGCATTATTATTTCACGGGTGACGGCGCCCGGCAGGACAAGGACGGATATTTCTGGGTCATCGGCCGCATCGACGACGTCCTGAACGTGTCCGGCCATCGCATCGGCACCGCCGAGGTCGAAAGCGCGCTCGTCTCGCATCCCGCCGTGGCTGAGGCCGCCGCCGTGGGCCGGCCGGACGAGCTCAAGGGTCATGCCCTCGTGGTCTTCGTCACGCTCAAGTCCGGGCACGAGGCCAGCGAGGAACTCAAGGAGGCCCTCCGCGCCCACGTGGGCAAGGAGATCGGCTCCCTCGCCAAACCCGACCAGATCCGCTTTGCCGCGGGCCTGCCCAAGACCCGCTCCGGAAAGATCATGCGCCGCCTGCTCAAAGAGCTGGCGACGAACGGCAGCATCAAGGGCGACACCACCACCCTCGAGGATTTCTCCGTCATCGCGGCGCTGCAGGCGGACGAATGAACTCCCGCTACACTGGTTGCCCGGGGTAGGGCGGAGCGCCCCGCTCCGCCGTCCGCCACCTTTTTCCAGGTCGTTATTCGCAATGGACTGGGTTGACGCGATACCGGTCAACGCTAGAGTGGCGGCATGTCCATCAAAGACCTGACCAACCATGCGATGGCTCTGCCTTTGGCCGAGCGGGTTGCACTGGCGCAGGATTTGTGGCAGAGCATCGACGGTCCGGCCGCGGCTAAGATCGCGGATGAGGTTAACTGGGCGGTGGAGGAGGCAGACCGGCGGGACGCGGAATTATCATCGGGCCAGGCGGTCGGGCGCGGTCACGAGCAAGTGATGCGCGCGGCACGTGAGGCAATCGGTGAAACTGATTTACCACCCAACAGCTGAAACCGAGCTGGTGGCCGCAGCCCGGTTTTATGAGCAAAAAATCCCGGGACTCGGGGGTTCAGTTTCTTGACGAATTCGGTCATACGATGGGGTTAATCTTGGAAGCGCCGCTGCGCTGGCGAATTGTTGCCGGCGAAAAGCGCCGCTGTCTGATGGTGCGGTTTCCTTACGGTTTGTATTACCGGGTTTCCGGGGACGAGATTCGCTTGTTGGTCGTCAAGCACCACAGCCAGCATCCGGATTATGGAATGACCCGGCAGTAAACCGAACCGAGGTTTCCTGCTCCGCGTTCTCCGTGTCCTTCGCGTTGCAATCCAAACCCAGCTTGTGATTGGCCACAAAAGGCCCAAAAATCGCAAAACAGACGCGCTGAATGCCGAACGCTCTGGGTTGAGTGTTGAAGAAGAGTTCCGTCCCTCCGCTCCTTCCTACGCTTCGTGTCCTTCGTGGTGAAACCAACCGTTTTCGCTTCCACCTGATTTCAGGTTGTTTCGGTGCCCGCTTTCTTTGCGCTTCTTGTGCTCTTGTCGGATGTCGCGGCCGCTCGGTAGTGGCTAACGCGTCCTTCGTGAATCCACCGATCTCTCCCCGCACCGGTTAAATGCCCCCGGCTCCGACTCGGGCCACCGCTAAACGAGCAGGTTTCACCCTGCTTGAGCTGCTGATCGTCGCCGGCCTCATTGCGCTGCTGACCGGCCTCGCCCTCGGCGTCGGGCGGCGCGCCTTGGAAACGGGCAAGGTCGCGCGCGCCCGGTCCGAGCTCGCGGTCCTGACCACCGCGCTGGAGTGCTACCGCGGCACCTATGGCGACTATCCGCGCACGGCGGACGCCGCCCGCCTGCTGCAATCTCTCCTCGGCCGGCGTGATCCGGCGAACGGTGCGCGGCAGGGTCGAGCCGGCATCGAGCTGGCAAAATTCACGACCGGCGGCGACCGCGATCCCTTGGCCGATGACTCCGTGATGCTCGTCGATCCCTGGGGACGGCCGTATGTCTACGCCTACAAATCGCCCGCCAGCGGGTGGATGAACGCGGGCTTTGTTCTTTATTCGACCGGTTCGGATGGAGCGGATTCGCCTTTGCTGGCCGGCGGCTCGGTCGATTTTTCCGCGCCGGAAAACGCCGACAATATTTATGCCACCCCGCACTGAGTGGAACGCGAACCTCACGGAGAGAAATTGCCGGCCGGGGTCGTTGCCCAGGCCAAGCCGCGACGAGCCAGCACCATCTCGGCTGGGCTCATTCTGTTGTGGTCGCTTTTCCTGCAAACCTGCTCCCCTGGAAGGTGGAGCCCGACCTCCGGGCGGGCTGGCGCGGTCGCGCAAGGAAAACCGGCCCCGATGTCCGGTTCCACCTCAGTTCAACTGCATGATCCCCGTTCGAGATTTCGTTCCGGATCGTTTCCGCCCATCGGCGTTTACGCTGATAGAATTAATGGCCGTCATCGCCGTGGTCGGCCTGCTCGCCGCGTTGATTTTTCCGGGAGTGAGCGCGGCGCAAAGAGCTGCCGCCAAGGCGCGGACCCGGGTGCAATTCAACCAGTGGGCGGCCGCGATCGAGTCCTTTCGCTCTGAGTACGGCTATTATCCGGCCTTTCACAGCTCGGGCCTGGTCAATCCTTCCGGGCAGAACCCGTCGCCGGACTCGCTGCATCTTTTTCATGACCTCCTCGCGGCCAAACGGCGCGATGGTTCCGCGCTGCCGGCGTTCGGTCCGGGCACCGGCAATCAGGACCCCGAGGCGCAGAACCGAAAACTCATCCGGTTTTATTCTTTCGCCGATTCGGATTTCACCGGTGCGGCCGCACCGACGCCCAACCTGCTGCAGGATGCCTCCGGCAACACCGAGATCGCCGTGGTCGTGGACGCCAATCTCGACGGCGTGATCGATGCCTCGGATTGCGGCGGGGTTTTGCCCGCGGTGAACGGCCTGACGCCCGGGACCACGGATATTCCGTCCGCGGGCGTACGGTCCGGCGTGATTTTCTATTCCCCCGCGCCCGGAGCTACGTCGGCCAATCCGGAATTTGTCTTCAGCTGGAAGTGAAACCGCTTTTTTCGAAAAATTGGTTTGCCGCGAGGTGGAGCCCGACCTCCGGGCGGGCTGATATCGTCGCGCCGCGCAAACCGGCCCGGAGGTCCGGTTCCACCTTGGCTCAGCTGTGTGATTCTCGCTGTGGCGCGCCAGGTCATTTGCGGGCTTTCACGCTCCTCGAGCTTCTGGTCGTGGTCGGCCTCGTGGCCCTGCTGTCGGTCTGGGCGCTGCCGGCCCTGGTCGGAACCTCGCAGTCCGCGGCGTTGCAATCCGCCCAGGCCACCCTCGCCAATCTCGTGGCCGTGACCCGGACAAAAGCTCTGGCCAGTGGCGGTTCCGCCCGTCTCTTGGTCAATATCGATCCAGCCAGCCCGCTGGCGGAGGGCCGCTATCTGCGCTATCTGGTCATGCAGGTGCAAAACGGCGCCGGATGGGAAACCGCCGGCGATGCCTGGCTGCCCGACGGCGTGTGCCTCGTCCCACGCGATCCAACCGCGCCGCCCAACCTTCTGGCTCCGGGGGCACCTTGGACGCGTCCGTCGGACAGCTCGTCGTTGCGCTCGACGGCGCAGCGGGCAGCAGGACCGGGTTTCTCCGACGCTGAAGTCACGCTGGCGATCAACTCCGGCAACGTGGAGCTCTGGGCCGCGATCAAGTTCACGGCGATCGGGACCACGGCCAACAGCGGCGATCTGGTGGTGGCGTCCTGCCGCGCGCTGCCCCCGGGAGGTTTTGCCGCGGGTGAATCGCCGATCCAGTTGGCCAACCAGGAAAATGTCCGGGGTCTCAGCCTGAGCGCCTACGGACTGCCGGAGTACGTCAATGCGCGTGAAGGATTTTGAATTTTCGTCGCGGGGGTGGCGGGGCCGAGTTCGCGCGGTTGCCGCTGTAGGGCGGGGTCTCCGAACCCCGCTCTCCTGTGGAGGGGCGATTTCCCGATCGTTCGCGGCCCGTCAGGAGACGGGCTCTCCATCGGCGGGATTTGGAAATCCCGCCCTACAACCGAACGCCTGCAGCGAAGAAGAATGCGATATGGGCTCAGCGACCGCATCTGGCTGCACCGCTTTTTCGCTCATCGAGGTGGTGTTCGCGGTGGCGATTTTTACGCTCGCGATCACCGCGATCCTGGCGCTGCTGCCCTCAACGGTGCGGCAGGTCAGCGAATCGCGCGATACCCAAGCCGCCGCGCGGCTCGGCGACGCAGTCCTCCTCGAAATGCAGCACCTCGCCGCGCAAAACGGGTTCGACAGCCTGGCCACCGGCATTCCGGTCATGGATGATTCCTTTGACACCGGTCTGCTGCTGGTCGCCAGCCGGGATTCGCCGGACGTGCGCCCTCTTGCGACAATTGAACCGGTCCTGCGCGACCAGTATTTTCTCGTCGAGCTGCGACGCTTTCCGGCGGGTCAGCTGGCCTACGATCCTGCCGCCGCCTACCTCGCATTGAGTGTCCGGGTCAGCTGGCCGTACCGGGCGCTCACTCCGCAGGGTCTGGCGGCGCTGACCGAGGTCCGCAATCGCGAGCAGGCTTTCTTCACGATCGTGATCAACCGATGAACGTCCGGCGCGCGCCCAGAGGCTTCACCCTGCTCGAGTTGCTGGTCGCGGCGGGTATCACGCTGCTGCTGGCGGGGATCATGTTGGCGGTGACAGCGGGGACGTTGGGCGCCTGGCGCCGGGCGCAGGGTGTGCAGGACTCGGCGGCGCAGGCCGGACTGGCGCTGGATTTTCTCGCGCGCGACCTGCAGTCCGCATTGCTGCGCAACGACGCCAATATCTGGCTTGCGTCCGATGTGCTCAACACCACGGCCGAGGCGTCGGCCCACGGCTGGTTTGTTTCCGGTGCGCTCAAACCTGCCGGTGTCGAGAGCCAGCAATTGGTGCCCGTCGGGGTGGCGCCCCACATCGAAGATGCTCGCTTCGGTCTCACCGGTTGCTGGCTGCGTTTTTTCGTGGGCAAACCCGACAGCAATGCCACGGGCCGCGATCTCTCCGCACCGTCAGCGGTGGGCTACCAGATTCTGCGCAAGCGAACCGGCCCCAGGGGCACGGACGCTCGTTACCGCCTCTATCGGGCGGAGGTCCGGCCGACGGCGAGCGCGTCAGGTCGGCCGGGCACTTTTCAATCCGGCTACGACATCACGGCCGGAAATTACGCCGCAGCTTCCTCCACCCAGGCGGATGCGGGGACGGTCCTGACGCCGGTGGCGGCGGACGCGTTGGCGGACAATGTGATCGATTTCGGGTTGTGGTTTTATGTGAAAAACGCGGCGGCCGATCTGCAACGCGTTTCTCCGCTGACGAACGCTGATTGTAGCTGCCGCGTCCCCTCGGGCGGAGTGGTTCCCACGGCGGTGGACGTGATGCTGCGGGTCCTGACCCAGGAAGGCGCGGCGCAGATCAGTGCGATCGAGTCCGGCCTGGTCAGCCGCCCGCCGGCCTACGCCAGCGACGCGGAGTGGTGGTGGGCCGTGGCGGAGGCCAACTCCGCGGTTTATTCGCGTCGGATCGAATTGAAAGGCGCGCTGCCATGAAGGCCGCATCCACTTTCCCCCAGCCGCGCGGCTTTGCCCTGCTGCTGACGCTTTCCCTGCTGGCGCTCCTCGTGCTGCTGGCGCTCACACTGGCTGCGCTGGGCCGGGTCGGAGCACAGCTCGCCACGACCGCCCGGTTCCAGGCCCAGGCCCGTCAGAACGCCCTGCTCGGACTTGGCGTGGCTCTCGGCGAACTGCAACGGTACGCGGGCGACGATCGCAGCGTCACCGGAATGGCGGGCGTTGCCGGTGTGCCGGCCGGCCCGAACAGTCCCACTCGGCAATGGTGCGGCGTCTGGAATGACAGCGGCGTGCTGCTCACCTGGCTGGCGTCGCGCCGCAATGCCGGCCTCGTTCCGGTTGCCTCGGTTCCGCCCGACTCGGTCCGGCTCGTCGGGGCGAACTCCGTGGGCAATTCCGCCGGTACCGAGGCGGAGAATCGCGAGTTTGTCTTCGCTGACAAACTGGTCGTCACCCAAATCCAGCCCGATGTCGGCAGTGTCCAACTCGGTGACTACGCCTACTGGGTCGGCGACGAAGGGGTGAAATTGAGCGCGGTTGTACCCGCGGCGAATGCGGCGCTGCCGGGCGTGGCGCCGGCCATTGATGAAATCATCCCTGCACTTTCGCCCGCGGCGCCGGGCCTGGGGTCGGTGCTCGTTTTCAACCAGCTCGCTTTCGTGCCCACAACGCCCCTGAGCGCCACGGCACTCGCGCCGGGTATTCACCAGCTCACGGTCACGCACTCGCTCGTGACGAACGGCGCCGGCGGTCCGGTGTTGCAGGCTGGGTTCATCAACGTCAATACGACCTCGAGCCTCCTCTGGAAAGGGGCGGCCGGCACCTACAACGCCGCTAACAGCGCCCACCCGCTGGCCATCACCACCACGACGTTCGGCAACCGGATGCGCGCCAATTTCGTCGCCGCCACCGGCAAGGCCCTGAACGGACCGTTTCTTTCCCCGGCGGCGTTTCTCAGCGGCAGCAACCTGCTCGCGACCGCCCTGAGCGGATCGGGTGTGTCCGTGGCCAAGTTCACCGCCGCGGTCGGGCCCCTTTTCTCGGTGCGCTCGGACACTTTCCGCCTGCGGGCTTACGGCGACGCGCTCAACCCCGCCGATCCCACCCGGATCGAGGCCGTCGCCTACTGCGAGGCCATCGTCCAGCGGACCACCACCGCTGCGGCCGGCGGCTCGGGGCGGCGGTTTGTGATCGTCTCGTTCCGCTGGCTGACAGCCGATGACATCTGACGGGTTTCCCGGCCAAAAACTGGCGAAAAAAGGCGGCGAACGAAAAGCCGCTGGATATCCGGCGCACCTCTGCTATGAGACCTTTTGCTTCCCCAAAGCACCCCGTGAAAGCCCCCGTTCCGACCTTCGTTGTGCTGTTTGTGTTCGCCTCGCTCCTCCGGGCGAATGAACCCCTGCGACTCACCAACGGTCGCATTTTTGAGAACTGGACGGTTCTCGGGCAGACCAATTCGCAGATCACCATCAAGTACGACGGCGGGGCGGCCAAGGTGGACAAGAAATTGCTGCCTCCGGCGCTACTTGCGAAATATCCGGTGGTGGCCGAAAAATTTGCGGACATCGTCCCGGAGCCCGCCGGCGTGCAGAGGAAAAGCAACGCCGAGCGGCACATCGAGGTGGTCGACCAGGCGGGGGAGGTGACCCGCTGGAGTCTTTCCGCCGGCGAACTGCCCAGCATGATGAAGTTTTCCAAGTACCGCCAAACCGACCGGACTGCGGCGCCCAAAATGGAGGCGTCCTTCCTGCTCAACGTCCGTGATCTCGGGCCCCTCCTCAGCGTGCTTGAAAAGGTCGACCGGTGGACGGAGCAGGCCCGCAAAAGCGCGCCGGCGGATTTCGAGAAGCCCCTCGGCAAGGTCGGCGACGACGACTGGAACTATGCGTGGAAGCAGGACGGCTCGGTGACAATTTTCACAGGCGAGGCGTTTTTGCACGACAAGGACGTGGAGAGTGTGGCCGCCCTTGTGGGCGCGATCCCGATCGTCTTTGCCGAAAAGGTGAAGGAAATGCGGGCCGCGGTGGAGTTTTCCCGCACCCTGAAGTAAACCGCGAACTTGCTCTCCAGGAAGGTGGAGCCCGACCTCCGGGCGGGCTGATGCCGCCGCGCAGGGAAAACCGGCCCGAAGTCCGGTTCCACTTCATTTAAGATGCGTGGAATCGGGTCAGATGCGGTCGCTCTTCTTTCGCACGGCGAGCGAACGGATCATGGCCAGCATGGACTCGTACTCCGGTCCCTTGAGGTCATCGGCGAGGAGCGTGGCTCTTACGACGACCTGGTCCGACAATGCAAGCAGGAGAAAAGTCTCGGTCTTATAGTTGCCGGACTCCGGAGGTTTGCCGACCAGCGTGGGGTCGGTGAACGTGACGGCATACCCGAAGCCGTGCGGTGATTTGAATTCTCGAAACCCGGCTTTCTTTTCGACCGAACCAGGGATCAGCGGCTCGATCGTGGTCTGCAGGGCTTCGCGCAAGGCCGTGTGGTCGGCGAAATGTTCGTCCGGAGCCAGTTCGACGCGAATGAGGCCCGCGGCATTGGCGCCGTTGTCGGGCGTGAGCTGGACAATCTGCGCGTCCATCGTCGTGGCCCCGGACCCGTCGCCGGAGGTGAGTTTCCAGCCTTCCGGCAGGTTGAGGATGACGGCCTTGCCGCCGCCGAGTTCGATGGTCTGGTCGGTCGCGCGGACGGCGGCGGGGAGGACCAGCAACAGAGAAGCGAAAAGGGGCATCACGCGCATGCCCGGCATGATCAATTTCCACTCCGCGGAGTCGAGGGCAAAGGCTGTCAGGCCCCTGCGCCGCGGGGTCGTCGCCACCCTTGGGGCTTGCTGGGGCATGGTTGAGTTGTAGGAGCCTGCTCGCAGGCGACCGTCAGGATGTGGCACGGGTCTCCCGACCCGTGTTCCGATCATCACGGGTCGGGAGACCCGTGCCACGACGAAACGCTTGCGCCGGCGATCTTCGCTTTGGGCCCCGGCCCGTTTCGATTCCCGTGCGGCTCATGCCTGCGCCTCCCGCAACAGCAGAATGCGGGGGATGGTGATGGCCCGACACCCATTTTCCAACTCTCCGGCCATCGGTCAATGCTTCAAATCTCGTCCAGCCGTACGCAGGCGGCCTCGCGGTCCGGGCCGGCGGGCAGCAGCGGGGGCACGGCCGCCCGGCATTTTTCCTGCGCATACGGACAGCGGGGATGGAAGGCGCAGCCGGCCGGCGGATGCAACGGCGAGGGCGGGTCGCCGGCCAGCACGAGGCGCGCGCGCTGCGCGTCGGGATCGAGCACGGGGATCGCACTGACGAGCGCGCGGGTGTACGGGTGGCGCGGGCGCTCGATGACGTCCGTGGCCGGCCCGAGCTCGACGATTTTCCCGAGGTACATCACGGCGATCCGGTCGGAAATGTGTTTCACCACCGACAGGTCGTGCGCGATGAACAGCAACGTGAGGTTCATCTTCCGCACGAGCTCCGCGAGCAGGTTGAGAATCTGCGCCTGGATGGAGACGTCGAGCGCGGACACGGGTTCGTCGGCGATGATGAGCTGCGGTTCGAGGGCCAGCGCACGGGCGATGGCGATGCGCTGACGCTGGCCGCCGGAGAATTCGTGCGGATATTTCCGGACGAACCGCGGATCGAGTCCGACCCGGGCCATCAGTTCCGCCACGCGCGCCGGCACCCGGTCGGGCGGCACGACGCCATGCACCTGCAGCGGCTCGGCCAGCGTGGCGAAGACGGTCAGGCGCGGATTGAGCGAAGCGAACGGATCCTGGAAAACCATCTGCAGGCCGCGGCGGGCGAGCTTGATTTCCGCGGCGGTGGCGGTTGTGAGATTTCGGCCGGCGAAGACCACACTGCCGCCCGTGGTGGGCACCAGCTGCATGATCGTGCGGGCGAGGGTGGATTTGCCGCAGCCGGATTCACCGACGAGCCCGAGCACCTCGCCGCGCGCGAGGGAAAGCGTCACGCCGTCGACCGCCTTCACCACCCCGGTCTGTTTCCGGAGCAGGAAGCCCGACTCCACGGGAAAGTGGGTCTGGACTTGGTGGAGTTCGAGAAGAGGCGAAGGCATCGGACAATGTGGAACTCAGGAAAACAGGAAGGGATTTGGTTTATGAGTTCCAGCTTTCCACGTTTAAATCTCTCCGGCTTGGGCGCGGAGGCAGGCGTGGGCGTGGGTGGGCGTTACGGCTACGAGGGCGGGGGTCTCGGTGCGGCAGCGGTCGGTGGCGAATTCGCACCGCGGGGCGAACGCACAACCCGGGAACGGTTTCGACAGGTCGGGCGGGAGGCCCGGAATGGTGTGGAGGTCCCCGCCCTTGGGCTGCAAGCCGGGGATCGAGCGCTGCAGGGCGCGGGTGTAGGGATGAAGCGGCGACTTGAACAGCGTGCGCGTATCGGTGCTCTCGACGATCCGGCCCGCGTACATCACCTGGACGCGGTCGCACAGGCCGGCGACGACGCCGAGATCGTGCGTGACGAAAATGACCGCCATGCCGAGCTCCCGCTGGAGTTTCCGGATCAGCTCGAGAATCTGCGCCTGGACGGTGACATCGAGCGCCGTGGTCGGCTCGTCGGCGATGAGCAGCTCGGGTCGCGTGATCAGCGCCATGGCAATCATGACGCGCTGGCGCATGCCGCCGGAAAACTCATGCGGATACTGGTAGAGCCGGCGGGGCGCATCGTTGATGCCGACCGCCTCGAGCATGGCCAGACCGCGGGCCAGGGCGTCCGCCTTGGAAATTTTTTCGTGAATGAGCAGGGGTTCGATGAGCTGGTCGGAAACGCGCAGGTACGGGTTGAGCGAGGTCATCGGATCCTGGAAGATCATCGCGATGCGTTTGCCACGGAGGGCGCGCAGCCGGGCCGGCGGGGCGTGCAGAAGGTCGGTGCCGTCGAACAGCGCCGTGCCGTCCTCGATCCGGCCCGGGGGCTGCGGGATCAGCCCCATGAGCGAATAGCACGTCACGGACTTGCCCGAGCCCGACTCGCCGACAATGCCGAGCGTCTCGCCGCGTTCGATCGAGAAGCTCGCGCCGTCGACCGCCCGCACCACACCGTTGCGGGTGTGGAAAGAGGTGCGGAGGTTGGTGACGGTGAGAAGGGGCACGGCAGGGGAACCACTAGTGGACACTAAGAGGGACTAATTCAGGGAAAGGAAGAAAGCGGTGTTGAATTACAGGGCAGGCTGTCGGGTCGGGTCGCCGAGCCGGCTGCTCTGGCGCAACAGGCGGGGTCGGCGACCCCGCCCGACATTTAAACAATCCGGCCAAGGTTGTTCGGGGTTGATTCCCACTCCGGCTTTCCAAATCAGTGCGCATTAGAGTGGACTGGTGGTTCCAACAGTTTGGCCCAGCTGGCGGCGGTAGATTTGCTCCACGTCGGCCGCCATGGGGCCGATGCTGTAACGCGACTCGATGAGCGCGGCGTTCTCGGCGGCGGCGCGTTCGGCGGCGGGCAGGTTGGAGAGGATCGGATCGAGGTCGCGGACGAAGGCCTCGGCGGAGTTGGCCGCGGGCGAGGCGCCGTGGTCGGCGAAGCACAGGGCCCGGGCGGCTTCGAAGTTCGCCGGCGCCACCGGTCCGAAGTAGCCCGTGCGCCCGGCGGCGATGGTCGGCCGGCCGCACGCCATGGCTTCGAGCGCGGTGTTGGCGGTGCAGATGCAGACGGAGCCGAGGTTCATCCAGTGTTCCACGTCCGAGCGCGGGCCGATGAAATGGGCACAGACCGCACCTGATTTTTCATTCAGGCTGGCGACGTGGGCCTCCAGACGCGGTCTTTCCGGGCCTTCGCCGACGAGCAGCAGATGCAGGTCGGGCCAGCGCCGGCGCAGCAGCGGGAGCGCGTGGAGCAACGCGTGGCCGACGTCGGCCTTGCGGTTGGAAAAACGGCTGACGAAGACGAGCGCGCGGGCATGGTCCGGCAAAGCGGCGACGGTGCGCTGGAACGAGGAGTCGAGGCCCGGGCGGAAGCGCTGGGTGTCGATGCCATAGAAGCTCAGCGCGATGGGGCGCCCGCCCGCGCCGCCCCACCAGCGGATATTGTCCCGGTCGCCCTCGCTCATGACGACGACCTCGCGGCTCCAGTCGCGGAAGAAAAGCTGTTTCAACCGCGGGCGCGGGCCATGCACGCTCATCAGGTAGGGTCGGCCGAGCGCGCCCGCCAACCGGCGGCCCGTGCGGGCGGAGTTGTAGTTGTGGGCGTGGATGAGCTGGTAGCCGGCCGTGCGCAAGGCCGGCAGGACCCGCGGCCAGTCCTGTTTCAACGAACCGATCTTGTGGAGCGTCGCACCGCTTTGCATGGCCCAGTCCTCGTACCGTCCGCCCTCCGTCAACAGGCCGACGGTGTGGCCGCGGGCGGTCAACCCGGCGGCGAGGCGGCAGAGGTAGGTTTCGACGCCCCCGATGTTGAGGTGGCGATTGACGAGCAAAATGCGGAGGGGTGCATCCATGCCGGGTGTTCAGGTCGGGGGTGGGGCACCGCGAAACTTGCGGCCGACGGCGCAGCAGCATTCGGCAACGTAGCCGGCGCCTTTCGCGGCGCGGGTCAGCCAGCGCTTGCTCCAGCCGGTTTGGAAGATCACGAGCGAAAGCAGGCTGAGCAGTCCGCACCAAAGCACGTGCAGCGCGTAGGTGACGAGCCGGGACAACAACCAGCCGACGCCGTGGCCGGGTGCGGTGGTTTTTTCGATGACGCGCGAGCGGGCCGAATCGAACGCCATCTTGAAGGCATACCTGAAGGTGAGCCGGCTGGCCGGGATCTGGTGGCGGAGGCCCGCGGGGGGCGAATACCAGATGGTGTAGCCGGCGCCCCACACGCGGCGCGCCAGCTCGTGATCCTCGCTGCCGGTCAACCGGTGGCCAAAACGTCCGAGGTCCGTGCGGAAAGGACCGGTTTCGCGCAGCACCCCGGCGCGCAAGGCCAGATTCGCCGTCATCGGCAGCTGGCTGGGACGCAATACCCCCACGTCCGGGCGGAATGCGAGCGGTTCCCATTGCTTGTCGAGCCAGGCGGGCAGGCCTTCCGGGAAAACGGGGATGACGTCGCCCGCTACGGCTCCGACGCGTTCGTTGCCAGGCCGGGTGAAAGGCTCGACGATCTCCTGCAGCCAGCCGGCGCCGCCGAGCATGTCGTCGTCGGTGAAGATGACGAGGTCGCTCCGCCGGTCGGCCTCTGCGATGGCGCGGTTGCGGGCATAGCTGGAGCCCTGTTGCGCTTCGAAGACGTAGCGGGGAGGTTGCGGGGCGCCGGCAAAGCTTTCGACCACGGCGCGGGTGTCGTCGCTGGAATTGTTGTCGACGACCAGGATTTCCCAGCGATGAGCGGGATAGTCCTGTTGCGTGATGAACGCGAGCGTCTCGCGGAGCCAGCGGCTGCGGTTGAAGGTGCAGATCGTGACGCTGGCGAAAGGTGGTGCGGAAGCGTCGGTCATGAATGGACGTTGATCGGCTGACCGAGGGCCTTGCGCTTGAGGGTGCGGAGCGATTCGACCACGTAGCCGGCGGCGCGTCCGACGCGGGTGAACTGGCGTTTGCCCGCGCCGGGTTGGAAGACGACGAAGCCCAGCGCGCCGAGCAGGGCGTAAAGCGGGATTTGCAACCCGTACAGCACGATGCGCGACAACAGCCAGCCCAGGCCACCGGAGGCACCGAAACGCTCGATCACGCGCGAACAGGCGGCGTCGTACTGGAGTTTCATCGCGTACTTGAACGTCAGCCGGTTGGCCGGCACGACGTGCAGCACGTCGGCGCGCGGCTCGAACCAGAACGTGTAGCCGGCCTCGAGGATGCGGCGCATGAGATCGTTGTCCTCGCCGGCCGTGAGCCGGTTCGGCAGGCGCCCGAGGTCCTTGCGGAAATGGCCGACCTCGTCGATGATCTTCCGACGCAAGGCGACATTGGCGGTGGAGGGCAGCTGCCGCGGCGTGAGTGGTCCGGAATCGGTCCGGTAGCCGAAGGGCCGGAACTGACCCTCCAGCCACTTCGGCTGTCCCTCCGGAAAATACGGGATCGTCTCGCCGCACACGCCGGCGACCCGCTCGTTGCCGGGCAGCAGGAGCGGGGCGACCATCAGCCGGATCCAGTCGGGGCGGCCCATGACGTCGTCGTCGGCGAAAAGCACGATGTCGCCCTGCGGGTTCGCCTCGGCGAGGAGGCGGTTGCGGGCGTGACTCGAGCCGGGTTTGGTTTCGAGGAAATATTTCGGGGACTTCGGCGCGCCGGTGAAGCTTTCGACCACGGCGCGGGTGTCGTCGGGGGAATTGTTGTCGACGATCACGATCTCCCAGCGGTCGGGCGGGTAGTCCTGGGTGGTGACGAAAGCCAGCAGTTCGCGCAGCCAGCGGCTCCGGTTGTAGGTGGGCACGGCGACCGTCACGAAGGGCAGTTCCGGGGAGGCGGAAGGCATTGGCGGAGGATAACGGCGGGGAGCACCCGGGGTGCAAGCCAGCAAACGCGAATGTAGGGAGGGGTCGCCGACCCCGCCTGCCTCCGGATACCAAGCGGGGTTCGAGGCGGGGTCAGCGACCCCGCCCTACAAATTTCGCCCGGAAGCGGGCGTCCTCCTCGAGCAGATTGCGCTTGGCGAGGAGCTTGGCGAGCTGGACGGGCAGCTCGTTGATCTTCCAGCGATCATGCGCCCAGAGCCAGCCGGCGCAGACTTCTTCGTCCGCGACCAGCAGGTCCTCGAAGGCCAGGTTCAAGCCGCCGAGCATGCCGGCGGGCGTGCTGTCGTGGGTCACCGTGCGGACAAAAATCTCCATGCGCCAGAACGCGGTCCGCCGCGTGCCGATGAAGACGAGCTCGGCGCCGGTCTTGCCCGCCAGCAGTGCGGGCAGTTCGGTCATCGAAATCCGGCGGCCGAAGAAACGGGTGAGCGTGCCGTGACCCCCGGCGTTTTGGTCGAAAAGGACGTTGATGACGCCGTTCCGGTGCAGGATGTGCAACGCGGAGTGGATGCCGCTCTTGCGGGAGAGGAGGGCAACGCCGAAACGGCCGCGCGTGCGGACAATCCAGCTGTTCAGCGCCGGGTTGCGCAACGGCCGGTAGATGGTGGCAAGCTCCGGGAACTTGAGATCGATCAGGGCCGGCACCCAGCACAGCGCCTCCCAATAGGCCAGATGAGCCGAGCAAAGCACGATCGGGCGCGGGTGGTCGGCGAGCTCGCGGAAAAAAGCCTCAGCGCCGGCGTCAAGCCGGGCCATACGACGGAGCCGGGTCGTCGGGAGAAACGGCGAGGCCAGGGCGAGCAGACCGGTTTCCACGAGCCGCACGTAGCTCTCCCGCGCGGTGGCCCGGTGCCAGCCGGTCGTCCTGCCGGGGAATACCGCCGCCAGATTGGCCAGCATCACCGCCCGGCGCCGGCGCATCACGACGAAGATCAGACGGCCCAGGGCGGCGGCGAGCCACCGCAGCGGGGTCTCGGGGGCGTGCGCCAGCAGCCAGCCGGCGGTTCGCAGCAAAAATACAATCATGGGTGACACGCAAAGAACGTGCGAAAAGTCGCTGAAATCTGCCGGCGCGGGTGGGTTCGCATTTGCCTTTGGAGAAACAAACACATGAAACGTAAGTCTCTGGAGGTGCAAAGTCTTTTCGCCACCTCCTCTCATGCCGGAATTGCTCGTCATCCAACCCTCCTCGCTCGGCGGCATCGCCCACGGGCTGCAAGTGGTTGCGTCAATCAAGGCGCAGCAGCCGGGCTGGCGGGTGTCGTGGATCGTGCGCGACATCTTCGCCCCGCTGCTGCGGGCGAGCACGGTGGTCGACCAGGTTTACGTTTTCCGCCGACATGACGGGGCGCGCGCGTTCCTGCGGCTCATCCGCGAGGTCCGGCTGAGGGAATTTGACGTGGTCTTCGACATGCAGGGGCTGTTGCGGTCGGGCGTCATGGCCCGCTGGAGCCGGGCGAAGCGCAAGATCGGCCGCCGCGACGCGCGGGAAGGCGCCGGCCTGCTTTACCACGAACGCGTGCCCCTGCCACCGGCCGGGGAGCTCGCCCACGAGGCGGAGATCCTGTTGCAGTTCTGCCCGGCGGTCGGCGCCCGGGTGGAATTGAGTGGACCGCTTCGCTTCCGCGAAATGGACCAGCTCAACCTCGATTTCATGGCTCCCCACCGCGGGCGCAAGCCCGTCCTGATGTTTCCCGACAGCCGCCGGCCGGAACGGAAATGGGACGGCTTTCCCGCCTTCTCCGTCCTGCTGGCGCGCGAGAGCGGACGCAAAGTCGTGTGGGCGGGCGCCAACTACCTTCCGTGCCGGGAAAATTTCCCCGACGGAACGTTCGTCAATCTCACGGGCAACACTAGCCTGACCTCGCTGGCCTCCTTGATCGGACGTTCGGACTGGGTGATTTCAAATGACAGCGGACCGATGCACCTGGCGGCGGCGCTGGGCGTGAAAACCCTCGGGCTCTTCGGCCCGACGGACCCGCAGCGCTTCGGCCCTTACCCGCTCAATCGCCCGACCAACCACGTCATCCAGGCTCCGCTTGGCGACTTGCGCCTGCTGCCCGCCCGCGACACCTTCGCCCGCTTCAAGCGCTTCGACGAACCGGTGGCGGTTCGCACTCCCTGATGCCGGCTCCGGTCGAGTCCCTTTCCAGCCTCTGCCTCGTCCGCCTGTCGGCCTTGGGCGATGTCGTCCTGGCCACGGCCCTCGTGCGGACCTTGCAGGCGAATTTTCCACGCTGCCGGCTGACCTGGGTCACCACTCCGCTCGCGGCTGAACTGCTGCGCGGACTGGACGGCGTGGAATTTGTCGTGATCGACAAGCCCCGGCGCCCCGGTGACTACCTCGCTTTCCGCCGCCGGATGCGGGGCCGGCGCTTCGACGTGCTGCTCGCCGCGCAGGCGAACTTCCGCGTCAACCTCCTGCACGCCTTCGTGCCGGCGCGCCGGAAGATCGGCTTCGATGCGCGCCGGGCTCGCGACCTGCACACGTGGTTTGTGAGTGAGACCATTCCCCGACGTGATGAACACCTGGCGGATGGTTTCCTTGCCTTTGCCGGCGCCCTCGGGGTCGCCCCGGAAAACTACGTGCGCGAAACCGTGGTGCCACTCGCCGAGGCGGACTTCGCCGGGATCGCCGGGCTCCGCCCCGCTGGACGGTACCTCGTGATGAATCCGGCGGCGAGCAAGCCGGAGCGCACCTGGCCGGCCGAAAACTACGCGGCCGTGGCGGATTTTGCCGTGAGCCGGACCGGCTGGCCGGTGGTGCTCACGGGCGGAGGAGGTCCGCGGGAAAAGGAACTCGCCCAGGCCGTTGTCCGTTGCGCGGTGCAGCCAATCACGGACCTGACGGGCCGCACCACCGTGCGGCAGCTGGCGGCGTTGCTGGCCCGGGCGGAAGGACTCGTCGCGCCCGACACCGGTCCCGTGCATATTGCCGACGCCCTGGGCACGCCGGTCGTCGGGCTCTACGCCGTGGCGCGCGCCGCGCTGGCCGGTCCCTGGCGCGACCAACGCTACTGTGTCGACCAATACGATGCTGCGTCGCGGGCCTTTCTCGGTCGGCCTGCCGCCGCCGTCGACTGGCACCGGCGGGTGCACCATCCCGGCGCCATGGCTTTGATCACGGTCGACGAAGTGTGTACCAAGGTTGCGCAACTGGCCGCCGATCGGGAGCGCCGATAAGGCGGCTCCGTTGGCTTAGCGGTAGGCGGGGGTGCCCTCACGCCGCGAGGCATGCGCTCGGAGCGTACGATCGGATGCAGGTTGCGCGCTGGCCAAGCAACAGGCAGTGGCGGGACCAGCCCGCCACCTGCCGGGTTTGCCTCCCGGCAACTGCCTCAGTCCGGCTCAGGTGGAGCGTACCGGGCGCGGCCCCCGGTGAGCCGTTCCTTCTCCGGCCCGGCGAGTAGCCTCCCCCGACCAAGAATCCGCTTGCTGGGGCGCGGCGGGCGCGCGTGAATCGGCCCCGTCATGCTCGACCCCAAACTCCTTCGCGAATCGCCCGACCTCGTCCGCGCCGCCATCGCCAAAAAGCACCTCGACGTCGACCTCGACGGCGTGCTGGCGCTCGATACGGCCTGGCGGACGCAGCTGACCGAAATCGAGCACCTGCGCGCGAAACTGAAGCTGGCGAATAATGACATGGCCGCGTTGAAGAAGGGTTCGCCCGAGTTCATCGCCAAGGTGCAGGAGATGAAGGCCGTTTCCGCCGAAGTGAAGGCCAAGGAAGAGGGACTGAAGCCCGTGGAGGAGAAATGGCACCAGGCCATGCTGTCGTTGCCCAACCTCCCGCACGCCTCCGTGCCGGAGGGGCGCACCCCGGAGCAAAACGTCGTCCACGCCACGCACGGCGATGTCGCGGCCGTCTCGGCCCACGCCCTGCCGCATTGGGAGATTCCCGGCTTCGACCGGCTCGTCGACTTCCCGCGCGGGGCGAAGGTTACCGGCGCGGGCTTTCCTTTTTTGATCGGCGACGGGGCGAAGCTCTCCCGGGCGCTGCTGCAGTTCTTTTTGGACGAGGACGTGAAGGCCGGCTACACCGAGGTCAGCCCGCCGATCTTCGTCAACGCCGCCAGC
>CAYZGG010000071.1:0-20942 GCA_964477955.1 uncultured Opitutaceae bacterium | reverse complement strand
GCGGGTGACAAAGTTGCGCCCGCTAACCATCCACCGATTCTCCCATTGGCCGATCGCCCCGATGCGACGGGCCTGCCGGGCGATAAAAGCGGTTCGACGTTTTCGCATCTCTTCGTAGGCGCAAAAGCCCGCGACGACGCTCGGAGCGGCGAGGAGGCACTTGACGAGGCAGGCGGCATCTTCGATCGCCATGCAGGCTCCCTGGCCGACATTGGGGGTGATGGGATGCGCCGCATCGCCTAGCAAGGTGACGCGGCCATGGCCCCACGAACCCAGCGACTGGCGGTCCTGCGCGTCATTTTTCATGATCATCGACTGTTCCGTGGCTTCGATCAGCGCCGGGATAGGTTGGTGCCAGTCCTTGAAGAGCTGAAGCACCTCCTGCTTGCGCCCCTCTGGCGCGTCTGGCTGGGAAGGCGGGCCATTGCGTGTGGCGTACCAGCAGATGCGGCCCCCGCCCAAGGGCATGATGCCGAATCGCTGTCCAGCGCCCCACGTTTCGCTTATGTGTCCTCGAACGATCCCCTCGCTGTCCGAGGCTATCCCACGCCAAATATTGTAGCCTCGGTAAACGGGCGATGCTATGCCGTGAAGCTGGGTCCGGACGATGGAATTGATTCCGTCAGCCCCAATCAGCCCGTCGGCCGCAACCTCGAGCCCGCCGGCAAATTTCGCCGTGACTCCGCCGGCATCCTGCGTGAATGAGATCAACCGTTGATCGCCCGCAATGCAGTTCGCGGGCAAAGGACCGCGCAGGCACCGATGAAGATCGGCTCGGTGAAGGCAAAAGGCGGGCGTGGCGAATCCGCCCATGCAGATCGTGGAGATCATCTGGCCGGCCGGCCGCAAAAGATTGAAGCGCGTGACCGGTTCGCCGACGGCCGCGAGCTCATCGAGCACCCCCAATTTCTTGAGCACGCGGGTGGCATTCGGCCAAAGACTCATGCCAGCGCCCACTTCAGTGAAGGCCGGCGCCCTCTCGTAGAGGGAAAAGCGAAGCCCGGCTCGGCGCAGCGCAAGCGCAGCCGCCATTCCGCCAATGCCGCCGCCAACGATGATCATGCCTCGATCCATGAAAGGCCAGTCAACCGGCCACGGCGGCCTGGCTCAAGTCCCGAAGCATGGGAAATGACGAAAACACTCCCGCCGGCCAAAATTGGGGCATCGAGGCCTTGGACCTGAAGACGCCACCGTTGTTCCGTTACGATCCAGGCCGCTGAAGCGCCCAGAGTATTTTTGGATCGAAAGGCGCCCCGTGGTGACTAAGCTACGCCTTGCCCCACTCAAAGATGACCATTCTGCGCTCCTCCGGCGCTCGCTTGCTCGCGGCGGCCATTCTCGCTCTCCCGTTGGCCGCAAAGGCAGAGGCCTCGCTGTTCGTTCTGGATCGCGCGGAATCGCAGGTCGATATTGCGGTAAAGGCCACGCTCAATTCCTTCGTCGCCCATCTAGAAGACTACGCCGTTGCGATCACGCTCGATCCGGAAAGCGGGCGAGTCGAATCCGCCGCGTTTCATGCAGATCTGGCCGCAGTGAGGACCGGTCGCGCCGATCGCGACCATAACATGAACGTGTGGTTGCAGACGAACGAGTTTCCGCAAGTCGTCTTCGAACTTGGAGCGGTGGATCGCGGTGCCGACGGAACAATGACCGCCCGCGGCCGGCTTCAATTGCATGGCCGACCGCACGACGTGCGTTTCCCAGTAACTGTAACGGTCAGCCGCGGATTAGCGACCATTGACGGCACGGCGACCCTGGATACGCGGGATTTTGGCCTGCCGATCATACGGTTTTGGGTCCTTACGGTCGATCCCGTGGTGCACGTTCATTTTCACTTACAGGGGAATCTGGCTCGATAGGGCTGCCCTTCGCCGCAAACAAAAGAGGCACGCGTCCCCCCGGTACGTCGTGCCCTTTTCTCCTCAGGAGATCCCGGGTGCTCTGGCCGGTTTCTGCGGTAAGCCTTCTGGTCCCGCCCTCGAAACCGGCCAAGGCATCTCACTGCGGATATCTTTCCGAAGAACATTCCCCTTGCCGATCAGCCGGTCCCACTTCTCCTGCCGCCGTCTCCCAAAACTTTTAACGAACCTTGGGACATTCCTTGGTCTCGGCGCGCAGACCGGGAGAAGCAGTGCAGTTCGGCGTCACGGCCAAACCACCTGGGAACCGGGAGAAACCGAGACCGGACTCGCGACCGCGAGCCATCTTGCGTAACGGTTTGGCAGGAATTCTCCGCTCCGGGAAGTTCCCCGGCGTGTTGCCGCACGGTCGCACGGTTTTTGGTGCCCCGGCGTTTTCTTTTTCGGAGCCGGGCTCAGGACCGCGTGTTTGCGCTGACCGTCGCCCGGATCTGGCTGGCTTACCACACCGGCAGCTTCCGCTACGGCTTGTTTGTCTGGGAATCGCCGTGAACCCCGTCGGCCGGGTTTCGCTAAATCAGGCTCGCGTGATCGGCGGGCGTAGCGACATCGGACGTACGCCCCACCGGTTAACACATCGCACCATTCACCTCCGCAGTTCCCCTTAAATCACCCGAAGGACGATAAAGAGGCTTTGCGCAGGCTGATCTTTTCTCCAACGTGACGCTTTTCGTGACGAACGCCGACTCTCCAATTCCCACCGCCGCCGCCGCCCGGCCCAAGCCCCTGTCCCTGGGCGTGATCTTCCTGACGCTCTACATCGACCTCATCGGCTTCTCGATCATTTTCCCGCTCGGGCCCGATCTTATCACCCACTACCTGAACACCGACGGCCAGAGCGGCACGCTCGGCTGGCTGCTCACCCAGTCGAAGGCCCTGGCCCATGTGTTCGGCCGGGACAATGCTTTTGCCGCGGTCCTTTTCGGCGGCATTCTGAGCTCATTTTTCTCGATCCTTCAGTTCATCTTTGCGCCCTTTTGGGGAGCCATCTCCGACAAACGCGGTCGCCGCGGCGTGCTGCTGTTGACCGTCGCCGGCACCGCGCTCGGCTATCTCTTTTGGGTCGTCAGCGGCTCCTTCTGGCTTTTCCTGCTCTCGCGTATCGTCACCGGCGGATTCAGCGGCAACCTGTCCGTTGCCACGGCCGCCGTCGCCGACGTCACGAGCCGGACCGAGCGCTCCAAGGCGATGGGCCTCGTCGGCGCCGCGTTCGGCCTCGGCCTGGTCACCGGACCGATGCTGGGCTCCCTCACCGCCCATTTCAACCTGCTTACGCTGCACCCGTCGCTGGCCCGCTTCGGCATCAACCCGTTTTCGGTCACCGCGCTGATCGCGTTCGCCCTTTGCCTCGTCAACCTCGGCTGGATCTATGCCCGTTTCACGGAATCGCTGTCGCCGGCCGCCCGGGCGGGGGCCCGCGAGCCCCGCATCCGCAATCCGCTCGCGGCGATCTTCGGCCTCGCCAACGTGGCGGTGCGCCGCGCCAATCTCGTGGCGTTCGTCTACTCGCTCGCGTTCGTCGCCATGGAAACCGCGCTGACCTTCCTCGCCGCCGAGCGTTTCGGTTACACGGCAAGGCAAAACGGCTACATGCTCGCCTTCCTCGGCGCCTGCTCCATCGTCACCCAGGGTTACATCGTGCGCAAGCTGCTTGCCCGCATCGACGAGGTCCGCGTGCTGAACTCCGGCCTGCTCTTTTCGGCCACGGGGCTCCTCGTCATCGGTCTCGCCGCCCGGCCGTGGATGATCTATGCTGGCCTGGCCGCCCTGGCCGTCGGCCAAGGCCTGGTGAACCCCGCCACCACCGGACTCATCTCGCTCTACAGCGGCGAGCAGGAGCAGGGCCGCGTGCTGGGCATCTTCCGCTCGCTCGGCTCGTTGTCACGCGCCGTCACGCCGGTTCTGGCTGGCGCCGGCTTTTTCCTTTTTGGGTCGGGCAGCGTCTTCTACGTCGGCGCCGCCCTTTCCGTGGGCGCCTACGGCCTGAGTCTCACGCTGCCCCAAGCGCACAAATGACCGGACGCGTCCAACGTTCATTTCCCCGACCCCGGCCGGCCGCCTGGCTGCTGCTGACGACGAGCCTCTGGTTGCTGCTCCTCAGCGGTTGCGCCACCTTCGGCGACCGCCGCGCTCCCGGCTTCACCAGCGTGGCACTCGAGCCGGTTCGCCTGCCCGCGCGGATCGTTTCCAACTTCTTCCTCATCGAGGCGAAACAGACCGACGGCAAGACCTACCGGTTCATGATCGATACGGGTTCGTCCGCCACCCTCGTGTCCCCGGCCGTCGCCGCGGCGCTCGGCCAGCGGGAACGCAAAAGCGCCCCGCCCCGCACCCTGCGCGTGCGCAGCGCGGACGGCCATGACGTCGACCTGCCCGCGATCACCCTGCGCCAGCTCGTGCTCGGCGGCGCGCGATTCGAGCGCGTCCCGGCCGCGGTGAACGACTTCGCCGATCTTTCCAACCACCTCGGGCTGCAGATCGACGGCGTGCTCGGCTTCCCGCTTTTCCGCGGCACGGTGCTGACTCTCGATTATCCCGCGTCCCAGCTGGGCATCGAGCCGAATCCCCTGCTGCTGCCGCCCACGCCAAAACCCTCGCCGCGCACCGCCACCTTCACCTTCGACAACGAGCAGGGCACGCCGCTCATCCCGGTGCAGATGGGCAACGAATCGTTCGTCGTCCTCATCGACTCTGGCAGCGACGCCGGCCTGACGCTGAACCCCGCCGGCCTGCATCCGCGTTTCGCCAGCGGTCCGCGCGTCGGCACGCTGATCGCCTCCCTTGGCGGCGACCGCCGCCAGCTGGTCGGCCGGCTGGCGCAGAATATTGCCATCGGCACGGAGCAGGTCCAGCAGCCGGTGGTCGATCTCACCGAACAGCTGTCGTCGCTCGGCGGGGAACTGCTCCGGCATTTCACCCTGACCTTCGACCAGCACCGCAATCTCGTGACGTTTGTGCGCGAGTCGGACGGCCCGGTGCAGATCCCGGCCCGCCGGAGCCCCGGTCTGGCGTTCCGCCGCTACCCGGCGTACTGGCGCGTGCTGGCCCTCGTGCCCGACACCCCGGGCAGCGCCCTCCCCGTCCAGGCCGGTGACCTCTGCGTCCGCGTCAACGGCGAACCCGTCAGCCAGTGGGACTACGAACGCTACGCCGCGCTCCTGCGCACCGCCACCAAGGTCACCTATACCTTCCTCACCGGCCCCAAGGAACAGGACTTCGACGTCGCCGTGCAGGATCTGGTGCCGTGAGGGAACGGTCCTGAAAAATTAGTTTCTCCGCGGTCTCCGCGTTTAAAAGTCTGCGGGCGAAAGCGGGATTCGGAAATCCCGCTCTACAACCCAAGCCTCGCTCGGCGGGGACGCCACGCTCTACCTTCGGGGAATCGGTCGCGAGCCAGTTAGGTTTTCCGCAGCAGAAATGCCCCCGTGCCGTCGTGGCCGTCGGTCCAGGGGTAGGCCAGGACCTGTCGCTCGAGCCTCCAGCCGCGGACTTCGCGCATCAGGCGCCGGACCACTTCCTCGTTCTCGGCGGCATCAACGCTGCACGTGCTGTAGACCAGCCGCCCACCGTCGCGCACCAGCCGGGTCGCAGCGCGGAGCAGCGTGAATTGTTGCGCGGCGTGCTTGGCGATGTCGCCTTCCTGCAGCCGCCATTTCACATCGATGCGATGCCGCATTACACCGGTGTTGCTGCACGGCGCGTCGAGCAGCACCGCGTCAAAACTGTCGGGCAGATTGAATTTCTTGAAATACGCCGGCGTGGCCAGCGCCAGATCGCCGGGCATCAGGGCGACTTCCACCGACTTCGGCGCCCGCCCGAGATTCTCCCGCAGTCGCTGGAGCCGCGGACCCTCCTCGTCGAGTGCGACGATGCGGCCGCTCTGCATCCGGTCGGCGATGAACAGGCTTTTGCCGCCCGGCGCAGCACAGGCATCGAGGATCGTTTCGTTCGGCTGCGGCGCCAGCAGGTCGAGGCAGAGCCGGGTTGAAGGGTCCTGGAGGTAGAGAGCGCCTTCGTTCGCCAGCCGGCGCACCTCGTCCCATTGGCCGCCGCGCACCTCGAAGAACTCCGGCCATTTGGTCGGGGCCAGAAATTCGGGCACCGGCAGACCGGCCGCGCGCCACCGCGCATAAACCGGGGCGGGGGTCTGGTTCCATTCCAGAAATTTGGCGACGGCCTCGGCGCCGAATTGCGCATGCCAGCGTTGGACCAGCCAGAGCGGATGTCCCCAGGCGTCGGCCAGCGCGGTCGCCGACTGGTCGGAGGTTTTCGCGGCCCGGCGCTCCGCCAGCCGGGCGGCGAGCTTGCGCGCCACGGCGTTGATCAGCCCGGCTTCCTTCGCGCTGGCCACGGTCTTGGCCTTCTCCACGGCGTGATGGACGATCTTGGCGGCGGCGACGTCCCCGGCGATCGGATCGGCCCCGATGGTCTCCAGCATTTCAAAGCCGGCGACGAGCAGCACCGCGCGGACTTTGGTGCGGGGCGGGTGCGCCATCAGGCCGGTGAGGGCGGCCTCGAGGGTGCCGGCCCAGCGGACCACACCAAAAAAAAGATGCTGGGCACGGGCGCGGTCCTGCGCCGGCAGGACGGGCGCAAGTTGTTCCAGCAGCGAGTCCACCCGCTCCCGGGTGGCGAGCCAGCGCTCGACGAGGGCAACAGCGGCCTCCCAGCCATCGCGGCCGGCAGCCAATCTATTTGGGCGGGTTTGGAAACCCGGTTTGACAAGCGCCTTCATTCTCCCCTTTACTCATCGGTTCACCGACTCGGTACGCAATCATGAATTCAGAAGCTATTTCCACGATCATCGCCAAAAACTCCGCGCTCAAGGCGTCCAAAGCCAAGTTGGAGGCGATGGAACCGGGAGCTTATGTCGTTCACCGCAGCTGGGGTTTCGGCCAGATCAAGCAGTACGACGAATCGGCGCAGAAGCTCGTCATCGACTTCCGCGGCAAGAAGTCCCACTCAATGGATCCGGTGTTCTGCGTCACCTCGATGGAGGTCCTGCCGGCGAAGCACATTCTCGCCCGCAAGGAAACCGAGGCCGCCAAGATCAAGCAGATGATCGACGACGAGCCCGTGGAACTGGTCGTGGAAACCCTGGCCGGCTACCCGAACAAGGCCGCCAGCGCGATCGAGCTCGAAATCACGCTCTCCCAGGTGGTTGGTGAGGAAAAATTCAAGCGCTGGTTCTCGAACGTCAAAAAGCAGCTCATCAAGGATCCGCGCATCGGCGTGCCGGCCAAGAAGACCGAGCTCTACATCCTCCGCGAAGAGCCCGTCTCCGCCGAGGACGAGATTCTCGAGGCCTTCGGAGCCACGCGTTCCGCGCGCCGCCGCATCACCCTCGCCGAGGACCTCCTCGCGGCCTCGATCAAGGAAGAGTCGAAGGCCGGTCTCCAGCAGGTGCTCAGCGGGTTGACCGAGGCCGTCCGCGACAGCAATCAGCTCGACTCCGCCGAACGTCTTTATGGTGCCTTCGTGCGCGACGAGCTCGCGAAAATCCTCGGCCATGGCGGCGGCGCCCTCAACCCGTCCCAAGCCGAGCTGATCAAGGAAGTCCGCGGCCTCACCGCCATCGCGGAAAAAATCCCCGTCCATTTCCAGACCCGTTTCCTCGACCTCGTCAAGGAGACGCATCCGCTCGAGTGGCGCGACATCGTGTTCGCCCTCCTGAAGACCTCGCAGGGCAAGTTCACCACCGAGTGCATCAACTTCCTCGTGTCGAACGGCCAGAGCGATGAGCTCGCCGCGACCCTCGCCCGGTGGAAGACCGAGCAGAACCTCCGTGCCCCGGTGTTGCTCTGGGTCATCAAGAACCGCCATTCGAAGAAATTCGCGAAGCTGCTCAACAACCTCGTCACGCCGCGCCTGCTCAGCGCCATTTTCTTCGCCATCGACTACGAGGCGCTCCAATCGGCCGGCACCCGCCGCATCCCGCTGGCCGAGGCGCTGAGCGACGACGCCGACCTCATTTCCGACCTGCTCGCCACGGCCGACACCGAGACCGCCCGGGACCTGGCCAACACCCTGCTGTTGAACCAGGGCTTCGAGGAGCTCACGAAAAAATCCCTGCTCGCCCGCTTCATCAAGCTGTTCCCGTCGCTTCAGTCGCTTGTCTCCGGCGACGCCGAGACCAAGGACGACCAGATGATCGTCTCCCGCGGCAGCTACGAGCGCCGCCGGGTCGAGTACGAGGAAATCGTCTCCCGCCGCATCCCCGACAACTCGAAGGCCATCGCCGCGGCCCGCGAACACGGCGATCTCAAGGAAAATTCCGAGTTCAAGATGGCCAAGCAGGACCAGTCGGTCCTCATGGCGCAGAAGGCGCAGCTGTAGCGCGACCTCGCCCGGGCCCGCATCTCCGATTTCACCGAGGCCACGATCGACCAGATTTCCGTCGGCACCATCGTCGACCTCCGCGAGGTCGCCAGCGGCAAGGCTGTGCGCTACACCGTGCTCGGGGCCTGGGACAGCGATCCGGAAAACCACATCATCGCCTACAAGACCCCGCTCGGCCAGGCGCTGATGGGCAAGAAAATGGGCGAACACGTGAAGATCAAGATCGGGGGCGCCCAGCACGAGTATCAAGTCTCGGGCATCGTCCGTTACATCGACAATAACAAGAACTGACCCACCGCCGGCCCGACTCCCTTTCCAGCCCGCGGATCCTTCGTTGATCCGCGGGTTTTCTTTTTGATGGGGGTCCGGCGCCGGCCTGGCCACCGACCCCATGTTTTTCAAAGGACTCATCCTCGGCTTCTCCATCGCCGCACCGGTCGGCCCGATCGGTTTGCTTTGCATCCAGCGCACCCTGAACCGGGGACGGATGCACGGTTTCGTCTCCGGGCTGGGCGTGGCCACAGCAGATGCGTGCTACGGGCTGATCGCGGCGCTCGGACTGGGCACGGTCACGTCCTTTCTGCTCGGCATCCAGACCTGGCTGCAGCTCGGCGGCGGGATTTTTCTGCTCGGACTGGGCTTCAAGATCGCGCGCAGCAACCCGGTCAGCCGGCCGGTCGCAGGCGACGAGGAACCCGGACTGCTCCACGCGTGGTCCTCGATCCTGCTCCTGACTCTTGCCAACCCGGCGACGATCCTCGGGTTCCTGGCGGTCTTCGCCGGTTTGGGCCTGGGCAACGGTTCGGGGACACCGGCGGCCGCCGCCTGGCTCGTGACGGGAGTTTTCACCGGATCCGCCGCCTGGTGGCTGCTGCTGAGTTTCATCGCCGGTCTCGTCCGCGCGCATCTCACCGACGGGCGCATGCGCGCGGTCAATCTGGTGGCCGGGCTGCTGGTCATCGCCCTCGGACTCTGGGCGCTGGTCCCGCTCGTGCGCGCGTGGCTGGCTTGAGCGGACGGTTGGTCAGTATCGCCGCCGCCTGCGTAGGAGCTTGCTTGCAAGCGACCAGGGGTAGGCCTGGCAACTGGGTTTGATCGCCTGTAAACAGGCTCCTACAAAATAGCGTCAAGCGCCGGGGATTCGCACCGCTCTTGTAAACCGCCTGGTTTTTCCCCATAGGTCTCGGGCCCGATGACCGACACTTGGGACAGTCTTAAAGTTCTCTCCGATTCCACCCGGCTGCGCCTGCTGGCGCTGCTGACGAAGGAGGAGCTGTCCGTGGCCGAGTTGCAGGAAATCCTCGGCATGGGTCAGTCCCGCATCTCGTCGCAACTCGCCCTGCTGCGCCAGGCGGGATTTGTCACCGACCGGCGCGACGGGAAAAAAGCCTTTTATTCGCTCCGGGCGGGCCTGGGTTCCCGCCAGCTGGCCCTGTTGCGGGCGGCGTGCGACTCGGTGGCGGAACTGCCTGAGTCGGTCGAGGACCAGGAGAACCTCGGACGCGTGCTCCAAAAGCGCCGGCGCGTTTCCGAGAATTACTTCAACCTGATCGCCGGCCGGCTGGGCAAGGGCTACTTTCCCGGGCGCTCCTGGGAGGCGATCGGCCATCTCGTGCTCCGGCTCGTGCCGGCCATCACGGTCGCGGATCTGGGCGCGGGCGAGGGTCTCATTTCCCAGCTTATCGCCCGCCGCGCCGAACGCGTGTGGTGCATCGACAACTCGCCGCGCATGGTCGAGGTCGGCACGGAGCTGGCCAAAAAGAACGGGCTCGCCAACCTCACCTACAAGCTCGGCGACATCGAGCAGGTGCCCCTGCCCGACCAGTCCGTCGACCTCGCCATTCTCTCGCAGGCCCTGCACCACGCCAACCATCCGCCGGTCGCCGTCGACGAGGCCTTCCGCATCCTCAAGCCCGGCGGCCAGCTGCTCGTGCTCGACCTGAACGAACATCACTTCGAAAAAGCCCACGAACAGTTCGGCGACCTCTGGCTCGGGTTCAAGGAGAGCGTCCTGCATGGTTTCCTCAAAAAATCCGGCTTCCAGCAGGTGGAGGTGTCGGTGGTCTCCCGCGAGGAAAGCGAGCCGCATTTCGAAACCCTTCTCGCCAGCGGCGTAAGAGTCGGCCTCTGACCCGCGGCCGCTTTGAACGCCGCGTTCGTTGCCGAGCTGCTGGTCGGAGTGGCGAGATGACGATCCCCTGCCTCTCGCTGGCGACCATGACGACGGCCGGCGCCATGCCCGTGCTGAATTTTCTGGGCACCAATCCCCTGGGTTCGACGGCGATCGTCGGCGTGTATGAGAGGGATCTAGGAATCCAAGATCTGATTCAATACCTTAACAAACTCGCTGATATCCAAATAGAAACTAGGATATGCCTTAGGAAGTGCGGCTACGGAATCAACGGAAACCAGGACGGTTTGCATGTTTTGCGAATCACTGCTCGCCTCTAGCCTTACGTAAGCGTCTTGGGCTTCAATAGCCTGTGCCTTGGAAAAAGGGATCGACCTAATTCTTCTCTCTTTCAAATCCAGTTGGAGTAGGAATAGTTGAGCGTCTTTCACTGAGGCGGCTTTTTCGGTCATCACTTTCGTAGCAGCACGAAACGCTTCCAAAGTTCTAATCTGATTAGAGTATTTCTTTAGCTCTGCCTTCGATTCTTTTGCGTCACTCGGCGCGTCCGGCACTAAGGGTCGCTTTTCCAAGCGGGCAAATTCGTTAGATACTAGCATGAAGAATCTCTTCCATGGAAGTTCACCCAGATTTGATTTAAGAGCCTGACCGGTGAAAAAATCGACAGTTTCCACAGCAGTTGCCCAATAGTGCTGAAGGATCGAACGAATCTGAATTTCAACTTTAAGTCCGTTATATCCGCTCAGTTTTTTTGAATCGCTGTGGTAACGATACACTAGGTGAACACTTCGATAGCCAGAGTCTTTTGGGCTATCAATATAGTCGTATTCTCGATGGAAAATGCCACCGCGGGTTGAGTTTTTTGCCGTAGCTTTCTTGTATACGGAAACCAGTTCTTCCACCTGAGAAACCGAGCGGAGCACCGCTCGACAGCCTCCAATGTCATGCATCTGGGTTAGTTTCATTGCCATTCCCGCCGCATGATTTTCTTTTAATTTCAACCGGATTGCGGGAATTCGCTTAGTGCGCTGCGAAACGAGGGCTGAAGAGGTTACTTTGAGGGCCCTTCTGCCAAGCGTCATTTTTATCGTCTGTAGTGGACAAGCGTGAACCGCTCGCCAGTTATTTACCGTCTCCAAAGCTTCGTAGTAATCCTGCTCAGACACTAGGTCCCTGAGTAAGGTCTCAGCGGCCTTGTTGATTTGCTCCGGGGTATATTCTAGTTTTGCCCACCTCATTCCGCGACGAATAATAAAGGCCGTTGGATAGACGGCAAGGTGATTGCAGGCCGAAGGGAAAAGTATGCAAGCGTGAGCTGCTGGCGACGCGCCCGACTGTCAGGCCCAAGCAAAATGCTTTTGCTGCAAAGCCTCAGGAAGGGGCGGCCAAAAAACGCCGCTATACTTTCCCGCCTGTTCGGCTTATTGCCCCTCTATGCCAACCACACCCCATCTGGAGAAACATTTCACCGCCGGCGACACGGTGCGGGACATTGTGATCGGAATGTCGGACGGACTCACGGTTCCCTTCGCCCTCGCCGCCGGCCTGACGGGCGCGGTGTCCCAGACCCACGTGATCGTGACCGCCGGCTTCGCGGAAATTGCCGCCGGCTCGATCGCCATGGGCCTCGGCGGCTGGCTCGCGGCCCGCGGCGACGCCGAACACTATGCCGCCGAACTCACGCGAGAAGAGGAGGAAATCGTCACCCGGCCTCTGGACGAGGAGCAGGAAGTCCGGGAAATTTTCCAGACCTACGGCCTGACCACCGAGGAAAGCGCCACGGTCGTGACCGCGCTGAGCCGCCGGCCGAAAGACTGGGTCGCCTTCATGATGCGGTTCGAACTTGGTCTCGAGAAACCCGAACCCAGCCGCGCCTGGAGAAGCGCGCTCACCATTGCCGGCTCCTACGTTGTCGGCGGCCTCATTCCGCTCAGCGCCTATCTGCTGTTCAACGATGCCCACGTGGCGTTGAAGGTTTCGGTGGTGGTCACCCTGGCCGCGCTCGCGCTGTTCGGCGGGATCAAAGCCCGGTTCACCGGCATGCCGGTGGTGCGCGGAGCGCTCCAAACCGTGGCCATCGGCGGTCTCGCCGCCGCCGCCGCTTTTGCCATCGCCCGCTGGATCAGCTGAACGTGAGCGTCGCCGCGGCAAAGGAGTTGATTCGCACCGCGAATCGCCTTTGAGTCGCTTTTTCGCATGGCCAAAAACATCCTCGTCACCGGCTCCTCCGGACTCATCGGCTCGGAAGTGTGCGTTTATTTCGCCGCCCAGGGCTATACCGTCCATGGCGTCGACAACAACCAGCGTGCGGTATTTTTCGGGCCGCAAGGCGACACCCGCTGGAACCAGAGCCGCCTCGCCCGCGAGCTGAAGGGCTTCGTCCACCACGAGCTCGACATCCGCGACCGCGCCGGCCTCCTCGCGCTGGTGAAATCCGTGCAGCCGGCCGTCATCGTGCACACCGCCGCCCAGCCATCGCACGACCGGGCCGCGGCCATCCCGTTCGACGATTTCGACACCAACGCGGTCGGGACGCTGAACCTGCTCGAGGCCGCGCGCCAGGCCTGCCCGGAGTCGCCGTTTGTGCATATGAGCACGAACAAGGTTTACGGCGATGCGCCCAACTCCATCAGACTGGCCGAACTCGAGACGCGCTGGGACTACGCCGACGCGGCGTACGCCCACGGCATTCCGGAGTCGTTCACGATCGACCAGTCGAAGCACTCTCTGTTCGGCGCTTCGAAGGTCGCCGCGGACGTGATGGTGCAGGAATACGGCCGGTATTTCGGCCTGCCCACCTGTGCATTGCGCGGCGGCTGCCTGACCGGACCAAACCACACCGGCGTCGAATTACACGGTTTTCTTTCGTACCTGGTGAAGTGCAACCTCGAGGGGCGCGAGTACCGCGTTTTCGGTTACAAGGGCAAACAGGTGCGCGACAACATTCACTCCCTCGACGTGGCGCGCTTTATGGCGGCATTCGTCGAGTTGCCCCGTGCCGGAGAGGTCTACAATCTCGGCGGCGGCAAGGCCAACTCCTGCTCAATCCTCGAGGCGTTCAAGATCGCGGAGAAATTCTCCGGCAAGGCGCAGGTGTTCAGCTACGTCGATCAAAACCGCGCCGGCGACCATATTTGCTACTACTCAGACCTCCGGAAGATGCGTGCCCATTATCCAAAATGGGACCTCACCCAATCGCTCGAAGAAACCATCCGCCAGATCGTGGAAGCCTGGCGAAAACGAGGCTAAGATGTCGGGGCGCAAAGGCACCGTCCGGCCGGTCACGGGGCCCTTGGGCCGATGGATTTTGCGCTTCGCGCGCCCGCTCGCCGTGCTTTTATTTGTCGGCCTCCCAGTCGGCGGGAGAAAGCTGTTTTTCGCCGTTTTTGGGTCCATCGGTACCAATAAATGTCGAGATCTTAAGCGGAATCTTTATCCATCAACCAGTTAAGCGACTCAAAAAATCAAAAATGAATGGCGGTTTCCACCCTCTTGCCTGTCAAACAGGTCAAAGGTAATGCCACTCGACCCTCCAGAACGATCCGACTTCGCTGCCGGGACCGACCATTGGTCGGAGACCAGCGCGCCCCTCGCCTCCGGTTCCGAGGAGAACACGGCAACGGGAAACTTCGCTGCTCTGTACCGGATGACGGTTGGGCCTTTGCGGCGCTACCTTTCCCGCCTGCTCCGCGACAGTGCGGAGGCCCAGGACGTGTCGCACGACGCGTATGTGCGCGTCTATCCGCTGATCAAGGCGCAAAAGGCGGAAAAACCCGAAGCCCTGCTCTACACCACCGCCCGCCGGCTGGCGCTCAACCGCATCAAACGCCGCCAGATCGGACCGTTTGTCGGCGATGCCGCCCGCCCCGAAATGGCGGCTTCATCCGCTCCGGGCGTGGTCCAGCAAGTCATCGCCCGACAGGAGCTCGGCCGGTTGCAAGCCGCGATCGCGGAACTGCCTCCGGGCTGCCGCGCCGTGCTGCTGTTGCGCAAGATCGAGCTGCTGTCGCACCAGGAGATCGCCGACAGGCTCGGCATCTCGATCAGCACCGTCGAAAAACAACACGCCCGCGCCCTGCGACTCCTGCGCGCGGCGTATACCGCCGGATCCGACCACGAGGCCCCCGGCCGGGGCCTGCCGGTGGCAAAGGAAACCAAACCATGAATTCGAACCCCTGGCTCCCCGATCCAGCCGCCGACGAGCAAGCCGCACTCTGGGCGGCCCGGCTGGATGGCGCGGAGCTATCCTCCGCCCACCGCCGCGAGCTGGCCGCCTGGCTGGCCGACGGCCCGGCGCATCGCGCGCTGCTCTCGCAATACTGCCAATTTTCCGCCGACTTGGAACAGCGATTGCCGTTGTTGGAAGGCATCAAGGACGAGGTGGCGGAAGCCCGGAATGCGCCGGAGACTGCTACGCCGCGTCCTTGGTTGCGCCGGCCGATATGGGCCGGTGTGGCGCTCGCAGCGGCCGCAGCAGTCGCACTCGTCTTCTGGCCTGCCCGCCCGAAGACCGGAATCAGGGACATCGCCACGACCGTCGCGCAGCGGCAGTCCCTCACGCTCCCCGATGGTTCGCAGGTCGAACTCAACGCCCAGACCAGCCTGCGGGTCGAATTCACCGCGCAGGAGCGCCGCCTGCGCCTGGCCTCGGGCGAAGCGTTTTTCGCCGTCAACAAAGATCCGGCACACCCGTTTGTCGTGGAATCTCCGGCCGGATCGGTGCGCGTCACCGGCACGAAATTCGCGGTCCGCTCCGAGGCGCCTTCCGCTTTGGAAGTCACCGTCGTCGAAGGTTCGGTGCAGGCGCGCCCCGTCGGGCCGAGTGGACAGCCCGCCGCCCCGGTTGTGTTGAAGCCCGGCCAGCAGCTGAGCGCCGGACCGGGCGGCATCGCCGTGCGCCAGCTGTCCCCCGAAAACCTGCAGAACGCCCTCGCCTGGCGCCACGGCCAGGTGGTGTTTGCCGACACCCCTCTGCACGAGGCACTCGACCGTTTTGCCCGCTACCACGGACGCGGCCTCACCGCCACGGCCGACGCGGCCGGTCTCCGGATCGGAGGTCGGTTCGGTCTCGACGACCTCGACGGGTTTCTCGCCGCCCTGGAAGAGGTGCTGCCGGTGCGGGTCACCCACGATTTGAGCGGCACCGTGCAAATCAGCCTGCGCTCCACGCCCTGAACGCCTTGAGTCGGCATGAAGCAACCGCTCTCTCCCTGCACCAGACGCCTCTTCTCCCGCCGGCTGCAGCCGCTTTTCTTGCTCAGTACCCTCTGGTTTCTGGCACCGTCGAGCCGGGCCGAGCCGGTTGATTTCAATGTGCCCGCGCGTTCGGTCGCCGATGCCCTGCTGCTTTTTTCCCAGCAGGCCGGAGTCGAAGTCTTGTTTTCCTACGATGAAGTCCGCCAGGACGTGTCCCAGCCGGTCGTCGGCCGGTTCGAGGTTGAGGATGCTCTCGCCGTCCTCTTGCGGGGGACGGGGCTGGCCGCCCGGCGCAAAAGCAAGGGCAAATTCGTCGTCATGCGCCTCGCCCGGCCGCCGGGTTCGCTGAGCGGCCGGCTGCTGGGGCCGGACGGCCACCCCGCGCCCGGCGTCAGGGTCAGCCTGCCCGAGATCCGGCGGCAAGGCCTCACGGATGAGACCGGTGGATTCCTGTTCGCCGGCTTGCCGCCGGGCACGTACCGGTTGATCGCCACGGGCGACGAGTATCGCACGTTCGAGATCACGAACGTGAAAATCAAACCCCGGCAGGACGTGAAACTCGATCCGCAGACCCTGCAAAGTACCGACCGGTTGATCCGGCTCGATCCGTTTGTCGTCGAGGCGCGAGCCAATTCACACGCCGGCGAGGAGACCTCCCCGCTGATCCGGACCGCCGCCGGGAATCTCGATCTCCCGCGCACGGAAGACGATGCGCTGCCCTACCAGGTCTATGAACGCGAAAAGATCTCCCGCAGCGGGGTGGTGAACCTGAACGAATTTCTCCAACGCGAACTGCTCGACAGCGATGCCACCACCCGGCCGCCCGAGCAGGATGGACGGGCTGCCAGTTTCGTCAGCGGCAGCACCAATCTGAACCTGCGCGGCTTCGGCTCCGATGAGACGGTCGTGCTCGTCAACGGCCGCCGCCTGCCCGAGGTTCTGACCGCCAACGGCGGCGTGCAACCGCCCGACGTCAACCTGATCCCGCTGGGGCTGGTGCAGCGGATCGAGGTCCTGCCCTCGTCCGCCTCGGCCCTGTACACCGGCAATCCGGTGGGCGGAGTGATCAATGTCGTGCTGCGGCAGAACGTCACTGCCAGCGAGGTGACCATGACCTATTCAAACGCGCTGGGTCGCTTCGACGCGCCGCAGTCCACCGTCTCTTTGCAACACGGACAAAGCCTGCTCGACGGCCGCCTGCACCTCCTGATCAATGCCAGCTACACCCAGATCCAGCCTCCAGTGGAATCCGATCTGAACTACCACCACGGGAAGGTCCGGGCGCCAAATTCTCCCGGGGATCCAGTCTACGCCGCCACGCCCGACGTGCGCAGTGCAAACCTGACGCCGCTGTTCGGTCCCGGCACCGCCACCGTCACCTCGGTTGCGCCCGGCGCCGACGGCACCGGAGGGCTCGCGGCCTTCCAAAGCCGGGCGGGCCTCACCAATCTTGATCTGTTCAATCCTGCATCGAGTCCCGCGGCGTCCCCCAACAGCTGGGGCTTCCCGTACGGACGCCAGGAACAACGGGCGGCCTATTTCGGCTCCGCGGTCTACGATGTCCGGCCTTGGCTGCAAGTCGGACTCGACGGCTTCTATTCGCGCACCATCGCCAACCGTGGGCTCGACGTCCTGACGGCCGATCTCAGCCTGCCCGCGGGCTCAGCGCTCAATCCGTTCGGGCAGGACGTGCAAGTGTCCCTGAACGAAACGGCACCGCAACTGGGTGCGAACTACAGCGAGGCCCAGATCGAGTCGTACTCCCTGGTCGGCGGCTTCGTGGTCAAGCTTCCCTCCACGTGGCGGGTGACCGCCGATGCGCAGTATGCCCGCAATGTCACGAAATACCGCGGCCTGGCTCCGGTGGACCTGAACCGCTGGCAGCAGCTCGTCGACCAGGGCCTCTACAATCCGTTGCGGGACACCCAGGCCTTCGGACCGCCGGCCGCCTTCTATGATCGGGTCCTGGTCTTCTACGCCGGAAAGGGAGCCTTTGCGAAATTGGGCGACTACGACACCTTTGACGCGGCCCTGCGGGCCTCCAATCAATTCCTGTCGCTCCCCATCGGCACGGGAACGGTCAACCTGGGCGTCGATTTTCGCAGCGTTCATCTCGCCGGCTTTACCCAGGAACTGCGCTATGCCGACGGAACCCTGGCCGCGCCCATTTCGCAATGGGACGGGCGCCGGTTGCAGCGTTACAGTTTTTTTGGCGAGCTGCAGGCCCCGCTGGTCTCCCCGATGCGATTGCCCGCCTGGCTCCGATCGGTCGACGGCGACCTCGCCTTGCGCTACGTCGCGGCGGCCTCCGCTCGCGAATCCAATTTCGCGCCGACCCTCGGCCTGAAGGTCGATCTGGCCGCCGGCTTCTCGTTCCGCGGCAGCCTGACCACGGCCAACCGCTTTCCCACGCCCCAACTGAGCCGCCCGGTGTCGTCTGGAATCGGCGCCGGGGAGGTGGATGTCGTCCAGATCAACGACCCGGTGCGCAATGAAATTTATCAGGTGCAGACCAGCCTGCCGGCTGCGACCTCGCTGCGCACCGAAGCGGCGGTCACGCAGACCGCCGGGATCGTTTTTCAACGCGGCGAGACGCATCATCTGCGCGTCGCGCTGGACTATGTCGACACACGCAAGACCAACGAGCTGATTGGGCTCAATCCGCAAACGGCCGTGGATCTGGAATCCAGCTTTCCCGACCACGTGCTGCGCTCGCCGCCTGCCGCCGGGGACACCCACGCCGTGGGCCGGATCAACTTCGTCTTCACCGGGGAGATCAACGCCGCGTCCCGCCATTCCCAGGATTGGAACCTGTCGACCGAATACACGTGGACCAAATGTTTCGGCGGGTCGCTGGATGTCTACGGCCGAGTCGTGTATTTCCAAAGTTACACGGTCCAATTGCTGCCCGGGTCGCCGGTCGTGGACGAACTCAACCAGCCTGACGGCGCTGTCTCGGGCCTGCTGCGTTACCGCGCAAATTTCGGCGCGGGCTGGTCCGACCGCGAGCGTGGCTTCGGTATCGATGGACACTATTTTCATTCGCGCGTGCTGCCCCTGAGCGAACAGGCGGCCCAAGGCGGGCCGCAAATCGACCCATTCTGGCAATTCGACGCCTACCTCCAGAGCGATCTTGGGCGCTGGTTGCCGTGGAAGAGCTCGCGCTACGGCCTTCGCGCGCAGCTGCGGGTCAACAATCTCTTCGGCTCCGGCTTCCCGCGCTATGCGAGCGAGCCCTCCGGCGCGGGTGTGCAGCCCTACGGCGACTGGCGCAATCGCACCTACTCGCTTTCCCTGACCGCAACCTTCTGAACCGAGGGCCGGGCGATCCGCGCAACCACACTCCGCGGCTGCGTGGCCCCCGGTATTTCGAAGGCGGATGAAGAGAAACCGCCGGACCCGACCGGCCCTGCCACCCCGACCGCAACGAATCCTTCAAGGCGCGTACGTGACTGTCCGCGCGCCGGCGATGCCCGCTACTGTGATCGTGATCCCCTGGGTAAATCCCGTGGGATAGGTTTCGTTGGCCACGGTCTGAAATTGCTTAACGTAATTGGAGATGCCCACGAGATTCAGACTGGCCACGGTGCTCAGTCCATATTCGAGATAATATTGATCGGCCGCCGCGGAAAGCTGCCTGGCGTTGTTCAGCACGGTCCGGTCCTGCGCTCTCTGCCGGATGATCATATAACTCGGCACGGCCATGACTGCCAACAATCCGATAATGACGACCACGATCATAATTTCAATGAGCGTAAAGCCCCGAGAAAAATCAGATGTGCGTGTCGTTTTCATGGGATGGCCCTGGTGTTGGGAAGTCTGATTGCTTTTCGCGGGGTTGGCGTTGTCCAGAGGACGTGGTATGGCAAATGATCTGAACTCTCAGCGGAACCATTCCTATCGGCCGGCCCTCAAAAACCAAGTGTTATGTCGGTACGATTGTTGAAAATTCCGTAATGATATCGCCGCCCCCGCGGCAGCTTTTTCGCCGCGAGGGCCTTCCCGTTTTTCTCGCTCGAGGAATGTCCCGCGGCCCGCGGCCGTCTTACCACCAGCCCCTCGCCCGCTTAGGTGATTTTCGCCAGCAGCTCCCCCGCCAGGATCTCCTCGGCGTCCTTCCAAAGCGTGTCCAGCCGGTACTTGTTCCGGTTCTCGGCGGTAAAAAGGTGCACCATGACGTCGAAGGCGTCCACCACGGTCCAGCCACTGGCCTTGGCGGTATCGATGCCCACAATTCTGGCACCCTCGGCATCGATCACCTTTTCCAATTCAACCCGCAAAGCGCGGAGATGCGGCTCGGCGAGCACGGTGGCCAACACGAGGTAGTCGGTGAGACTGGAGAGCCGGCTCACGTCGAAAATCCGCACGTCCACCGCCTTCTTTTCCTCCAGCGCCGCCACAATCAGATGCAACAGCCGGTTCGAGGTTTCGCGCGGAGCGCCCTTCCCCTTGGTTTTTTGAGGCCGTTTTGGGGCGGACGTCTTTCTGACAGCGGAGGCTTTCTTCATCATGCCCGATAAAGCTGCTTTGCCCCGAGGTAGGCGATAACTTTTTGCGGACAGAAATAGTTCAGCGAGAGACCGGTCTGGACCCGCCCGCGCAGTTCGCTCGAGCTGATTTCAATCAAATGTCCGTCGCACCGGTGCAGACGGAGTCCCGGAACCTCCTCGTGCGGCTTGGCCGGATGTCCCGGCCGCTCGAGAAAAATGAACTCGACCAACCGGACCAGTTCGCCGATCTCCTTCCATTTGTGCAGCTGCGGCAACTGGTCGCCACCCATGATCCAGTACAAGTCGTCGGCCGGGAAACAGGCCCGGAAATGGCGGGCCGAGTCGATGGTGTAGCTGATCCCGCCCCGGTTCAATTCGTAATCGGAAATCTCCAGCCGCGGGTCGCCCTCGACCGCAGCCTGAAGCATGGCCAGCCGGTCCGCGGCGCTGGATTGCACGTCGTTCGGCTTGAGCGGCGCCTGCGCCGCGGGAATCATCAGCAGCCGGTCGAGCCGCATCTGCTCGCGCGCATCCTGCGCCGCGATCAGGTGCCCGAAATGCACGGGATCGAAACTGCCGCCCATCAGGCCGATTTTCATCGGCCCACCACTGTTCATCGGCGGGCTCCGGCGCAAGGCCATTCCCCGCGCGGCGGGTGCCGCCGGCTCACTCCCGCCAATGGGATTCGACCGGCATCAGCACGCCCTCGCGGGACGGAAGCGGGACGGTTTTCAGCGGATAGCGGAAAATCTTGCCCTCGAAATTGCGGAACACCACCTCGTCGTCGGTGATTTTTTCGACATAGTCGGGATTGATCGGCACCTTGCCGCCGCCGCCGGGCGCATCGATGACATACTGCGGCACCGC
>CAYZGG010000070.1:0-20990 GCA_964477955.1 uncultured Opitutaceae bacterium | reverse complement strand
TCATCTTCGTTGTGTTCGGCCTGAATGGATTTTTGCACTTCATCCCCGCGCCCATGCCCACCGGCATCGCCGGACAATATGTCGGCGCGTTGTTCGTCTCGCATTACCTGTCCGTCGTCTTTGCGCTCGAACTTGGCGCCGGCCTCCTGCTGCTCGCCAACCGGTTCATCGTCCTGGCGATCGCGATTCTGGCCCCGATCCTCGTCAACATCGCGCTCTTTCACGCGTGCATGGCACCGACGGGTTTTGCCCCGGCGGTGCTCGCCGTGGCGCTTTGGGCGGTCCTGTTCTATCGGGAGCGCGCCGCGTTCTCCGGGCTGGTAACCGCGAGGAGCGCGTCATGATCCAGCTTGGCGTCGACAGTTTCGCGACCGTGCTGGCGCCCTCCGCGGGAGCCGCCACGACGGCGCCGGCCGAACGGCTGCAAAATCTGCTCGCCGAGATCGAGCTCGCGGATCAGGTCGGCATCGACTTCTTCGGCGTCGGCGAGCATCACCGCGCCGAGTTCGTCGATTCGGCCCCCACGGTGATCCTCGGCGCCGCCGCGGCGCGCACCAAACGGATCCGCCTCACCAGCGCGGTGACGGTTTTGAGCGCCGCCGATCCGGTGCGCGTGTTCGAGGAATTTGCGACGTTGGATCTCATTTCCGGAGGTCGCGCGGAAATCACGGTGGGTCGCGGTTCGTCGATCGAAGCGTTCCCCCTGTTCGGATTCGACCTCAACGACTACGATTCACTCTTCGCGGAAAAACTCGGTCTGCTGCTCAAGCTGCGCGAAAACTCGCACGTGCACTGGTCCGGCCAACACCGGCCCCCGCTGACCGGACAGGGAGTTTTCCCGCGACCGCTGCAGAATCCGCTGCCGATCTGGTTGGGGGTGGGCGGCACGCCGCAGTCGTTTGTTCGCGCGGGCACCTTGGGGCTGCCTTTGATGATCGCGATCATCGGCGGGGAGCCGGACCATTTCCGGCCGCTCGTGGAGCTTTACCGCGAGGCCGGTCGCCGCGCGGGATTTGCGCCCGGGCAACTGAAGGTGGGCGTCCACGCCATCGGATATCTGGCCGACACGAACGAGCGGGCCGCGGAAGAATTTTTTCCGGGGTGGGCGAGGGCGTTCACGGAGATCGGACGCGAGCGCGGCTGGCCGCCGGCGACGCGCGCCCAGTTCGATGCCGCCCGCGGGCCGGCGGGTGCCTATCTCATCGGCGATGCCGCGACGGTCGCGGAAAAGATCGCTCGACTGAGCGCCACGCTGGGGGGAGTCGCTCGGGTCAGTTTTCAAATGAGCGTGGCCAGGCTGACTGCGAAAAGACTCATGCGCTCCATCGAGTTGCTAGGTACTGAAGTGGCGCCGATGATACAGCGTGAAGTCGCGGCGAAGGCGTGAGGACGGCGCGCCCGGCGGTCACGCCCTACCTTTCCGATGGAGTCCGAGCGCCCTGGTAGGTGGCGGGGCTGGTCCCGCCACTTTTATTGCGCGGCAAGCGCGCAAACTACCTCCCGGGTAGGTGGAGCCCGATCTCCGAGCGGGCTGGTGCGGTCGCGCAGGCAAACCGGCCCGGAGGTCCGGTTCCACCTCGGATCAATGGATGATCACGGTAGTCCTGACGGCGCGCCCGGCGGTCACGCCCTACCTGGACGATTGCGCTGAGAACTTGCTCGGCTAACGCCGCGCTCGCGGCGCACCGGGCCGGTGCGCCCTACCTGTTCGATGGAGCCCGAGGGTTTTAAGGATGCTCAGTAGCGGACGATGTCGTCCCAGGTCGTGTGATTCACGCCGGTCTTGGCATACTTGGGGAACTGGCTTTCGAGAAAGCGACAGATCTCATCCGGGGACACGTCGTGCGCCGTGCCGATCCGATAGGAGATCGACCAGAGTGTTTCACTGGCCCCCGTCGCCCCCGCTGCCGCCCACGCATCACTCGGCGACAATAGTTTTCCCTGGCGGGCGAGCGTCATGACCTCTCGTTTCGCCTCGAGATAGAACGTAGAAGCATGTTCACGTTCGCCATGACGCATCTGGTGAAGTGAGTCGGAGAGACGCATGGCGGTTTGTCGCGGCGAACAGGATCAGGTTGGGCTGGTCCCGATTCCCTGGCCAGTAGATTAGGCGTGATTCGGTGGATTGGGATTCAAAAATTACTCCGCGGCGGGCGGCAGAAGCGGGGAAGTGCGCGGCGTCCGCGGCGCGATTTTCGGGTTCAGCGCGATGCGATTGGACGCGCGGGATGGTTGAGATACACTGGCGAGCGCGAATGATGCACGACCCCAATCGCCCGCCGCCAGCGCCCGCCGCCGACAATGGTTCAACCCGTCGCGACGACCGGTGGCTGCTGCTTTGGGCCGCGTTGATCGGTCTCATCGGCGCTTTGGCCACGGTCGTATTTCATGAAGGAATGACGATGACCGAGCGGATCGCCACAGGCCATCCCGGGAGCCTGGTGGCGGCGGCGGATGCGCTGGCCCCATGGCGTCGTGCGGTCACGCCCGCCATCGGCGGAATCGTCGCGGGCGCCTTCCTGTGGTGGGCGAAACGAATCGCCAAGGGACGGAAACAGAGCGACTACATCGAGGCCATTGCGACCGGGGATGGCCGCCAGGACGTGCGGGGAACGTTTCTGCGCAGTGCTTCGTCGCTCGTCACCATTGCCTCCGGTGGTTCGATCGGCCGGGAGGGGGCGATGGTCCAACTGGCCGCCGCGACCGGCTCGTGGATTGGCCAGTTGGCCCGCTTTGGCGGCGACGACCTGCGGCTGCTGCTGGCCTGCGGTGCGGCGGCGGGCTTTGCCTCCGCGTACGATGCCGCTCTTTCCGGCGCGATTTTCATCGCCGAAATTGTCTATGGTACGCTGGCGATCCGCCGCCTGGGTCCCTTGATGGTGGCGTCTGTGACGGCCAATGTCACCGTCCATCAGCTCTTGGGGTACCAGCCGGTTTATGATATTCCGCCGCTCCACGTGGCGTCACTTTGGGAGCTGCCGATCTTCCTCCTGCTGGGATTGCTCCTGGGAGCCGTGGCGCCGCTTTTCATGGGCATCCTTGATGGAGCGCAGGAACTGGCTACCCGTCTCCGGCTCGCGTTGCCCTTGAAGCTCGCCTTGGGCGGAATGATCGTAGGTGTCATCTCGGCCTGGTATCCGCAGGTATGGGGCAACGGGTACAGCGTGGTCAACGATGTGCTGCATTCGCCCTGGCCCACGATGCTGGTGATCTCGGTCCTGGTGGCCAAGATTTTTGCCACCGCGGCCACCACCGGGTCCGGCGCGGTCGGCGGCGTATTCACCCCGACGATTTTCGTCGGCGCATTGTTAGGCCTCTTGGGCGGCAGCGCCACGCACACGCTGTGGGCGGGGTCTTCGCTGCCGGTGGTCTATGCGGTGATTGGCATGGGGGCCTTCCTGGCCGCGACGACCCACGCGCCGTTGATGTCGTTTCTAATCGTCTTCGAAATGACCTTGGAATACCAGTTGGTGCCGGCGCTGATGCTGGCCTGCCTGGCCTCCTACCACATTTCCCGGGCGATCAGGCCGCGGTCAATTTACCACCAGGCCCTTCACCGCAATCCGGCGACCGAGCGCGATACCTACGCTTCGCCGGCGGACACGCGCAAGCCGGCACCGGGCCGTCCCTGACGCCGCGCGCCGGCACCTGACCAGCGGTTTTCACCCGATCGAAAACCCGCTGATATGTCGCCCGGTAGGGATTCACAACGGGGTTGTTTACAGAAACCTTAACTCTATGGCCCTGTTTTTTACGATCCGGCCGCTTTCCTTGGTGGCCGCAAGTTAACTCCAGCCTGGGATCGGAAGATATTTGTTGGCGTCAGCTTTTGCAGAGCGAGCAGCCGCGGATTGGAACAGTTGTTTGGCTTCAGCGCTGGCAGGCAACCCCTCCCGCCTGCTTTGTGTCCCGTGCGACCGAACTACCGAAGGCAGCGGCCTGACCGCGGCTCCACGAACGGCGCATATTGCTACCCGGCTAGACCGACTACGCGTCAGTGCGGCTTGAGGTGACCTTCGGTGCCGTTGACCGTGACCGTGCTGCCGTCCGGGAGCGTGCTGAATACGTTCGGGATCGCCATCACGGCGGGGATGCCGATTTCGCGGGCGGTGACTGCACCGTGGGACAGCGGCCCGCCGCTTTCCGTCACGACCGCAGCCGCGCGGAAAAACAGGGGCGTCCAGGCCGGGTTCGTCGTGCGTGCGACCAGGACGGACCCGGTTTTGAATCCGGCAAAATCGTTCTGAGACCGAACGTGCTGCACCAGGCCGGTCGCGATGCCGGGGCTTCCCGGTATGCCCTGCAAAACACCGACCGGCGCGGGGCCGGTTGCACTCCGATCAAAGACCGGGTCCCGGCCATAAGCAGACTGGTAGCGAGCCTTTTCGGCGGCGATTTCTGCGGTGAGCTCCGCATTGGAACACTTCCCCGCAACGTACGCTTCAACGAGCGCACAAGAGGCAAAGGAGACGTCCAGCGGCTCATTCACAATTCCGCGCTTTTGCAGAAGAGCGCCGAGGTGGCGGAGGGCCCGGCGCATGGGCAGATTGAGGCGCAGGGTCTGATAGTGCTCGATGTCGTCAAGCGAGGTATAGGTTCGCGCCAGTCGAATCAGTTCGGAGACGAAAAACTGGGCCGCCGGTGGGCAATGTCCGACCACGACCAGCTCCGCCGCTTGCATCCGCACGCGCGCGGTTCGCCCTTCGTCATTGGGACTGAGATCCCGGTCGACGAGCCCGCGCACCATTTCCAAAACGAGAGCCGGCGTTTCCCGCCAGGGTGCAATGTAGGGATCGAAGTCCCACTCGCGATGGCCGTGGACCTGCAGGATCCGCTCGAGGGCGGCAAAGGACTCGGGCGCCTCGCTGCGCCACGCGGAGCCGAGCAGGGCCTCGCCGCCTTTTTCGAGCAGGAGCGCCCGGAACGGACTGCGTCGAATCAGCTGCGCCAGTTCCCAGAGGTCCTGGTTCACCCGGGCCGTCTTGGTGTCGCACCAGGCCAGCAGGTCGGTGTGGAGCCGCGCGCCTTCGGTTTGGCCCGCCACAGCCTGCAACAGGTGGAGCAACAGTTGGACGAGCGTGCGTTGGGTGATCGAGATGGCGATATTGGGCAGGAAGTAATCGGAGCCGACTTTCTGCAGGTGCCGCACCTGCACCCAGGCCTCGCGGACATTGGCGGGAGCCGGTAGACTTTCGCTGGCGCCAAGCTGCAGCAGGTAGGTGTCAAAGTCGCGCCACCACAAACTCGGCAGCTCGGTCACCCAGCCAAATTTCGCCCGGATCTGCGGCAGGCTCTCGGCCAGGTTGTCGGGCGAAATCTCGGGGATGAGCTGGCGGGCCAGCCGGCCGAACAGTTCCACCGCGGTCTGCTGCCCGTAGATGAACTGATCAAACCGGGCGAACCACTTGCCCTGATAGGGAGGGAGACCCATGCGGTTGAAACTGTACGCGAGGGATCGATGAAAACCTTCCTCCGCCAGCTCCCAGTTCAGGCGGGAAACCGGATTGGGAAAACGCTCGGCGGATTCCTCCCGGGTCCAATGGTCGGGCAGCCGGGTAATCGGGCGGGACTGCAACAGGTAGAGACGGTTCGCGTGAAAGGCCCACTCGATGTCCTGCGGAAAGCCGTAGTGCGTCTCGATCCGTCGCAGCAGGCCGGCGAGTTCGACGAGTTGCAGCGGAGTGCAGGCGGGTTGGGTGGGCTCGGCCGCGGTGAACTCCTCGGTCCCGGTGCGCCCGAGGCCCAGATAGCGGTCCTTGCGGGCAATATGGGAGGAGACGACGGCGCCGGTCGCGCGTTCGATCATGAAGTGGTCGGTCGGATAGGACCCGCTCACCACGGTCTCGCCCAGACCGAACGAGGCATCAATCGCGAAGACATCGGTGCGACCGTGAATCGGGTCGAGGCAAAATCCAACCCCGGCACAATCGGCCGGCACCATCACCTGGATGACGACCGCCATCTGCACCTCGTCGTCGCGCAAGCCGGCTTGGCGCCGGTAGGCCACCGCCCGTTCGCCGTCGCGCGAATGCCAGCAGTCGAGAATCCGCCGGGGGATCTCGTCCGGCGGCACATGCAGGAAAGTTTCGTGTTGCCCGGCGAAAGCGTGCTGCAGGCCGTCTTCGGCGGTGGCGGAAGACCGGACCGCAAACGTGCGATCGGCCGGCTGCGTGGCGAGCCACGCCCGGATCTCGCCGATCAGTTCCGAGGGCAAGGCAGGTTCGCCCGCCCAGCGTCGATAGGCCTCGGCGGTGACAATGGCGCCGGGCGGCACCGGAAAGCCGGCGGCCGTGGATTTGGCGAGACTCGCACCTTTGCCGCCGGACAGGCTAACCTGCTGGGCTTGGGGATGGGTGAACGGGAGGAGCTTGGACATAAGAAACGGAGAGGGCCGCGCCCGCGCCGAGCAACAGGCCAAAGGGCAGGTCGAGCAAGTAGTGGTATTGAAGATAAACGGTCCCCAAGAGCAACGCTGCGCTCGGCAGCACCAGAAACGGAAACAACCGGCGGTGGTGCTGAAAAGTCCAGACCAGCATGAAGCAGCAGACGGCGGTGTGGATGCTCGGGCACACGTCCACGCCCGAGCAGTTGCCCAGCACCCACGGCTGCAGCCGGGCGGAAAACGAAGAATGCGCGATGGGATGCAGGAGACTCGGGTGATGGAACGCCGGCCCGGCCGCCGGCAGCAGAAGATAGCCGGAGAAGCCGAAGCCGTACAGACGCATCAGGCCCAGTTGCAGCCGGCCGGTCGCTGGGGTCAGAACAAAGGCCTCGGCCAGGAAAAGATAAACGAGGTAACCGGCGAAGGCGAGATACCCGACCATCGTCAGCGTGCTCAGCCACGGGGTCTGCAGGTGGGCGAGAAAGCGTTGCGGGTCGCCGCGGAAAATCCAGCGGTCGATGCCGTAGACGAGATCGTCCGCCCGCCACCCGGTGGGCGAGTGCAGGGCCACGCCGATCATGATATAGCCGACGTTGATCGCGGCAAAATTCAACAGTAGTGACAACCGGATTCTCAACGCGGTGGCCCGGCGGAGAACAAGAACCTGGAAGATGACGTAGACTGGAATCAGCAACAACCAGCAGAGGTAGCGCCCGCTCCAGTAGTGCGGCTCCAAACCAAGGCGCAGAACGGAAACCAGGGCCAGCGGCAGCGCCACCCAGATCAGTCCGCGGCGGATGTCTTGGGCTATCGCATCCACAGCAACCATCCTCCGGTTAACGAGGCCAGCGGGATCCACCTCGGCAGCCCCAGCCGGGGGGCGAGAAAAGTGTAGGCACACAGAGTGATCAAGGTGGCCGGGACGCCGAAGATGAATTTCCAAAGGGCGACAACGTTTTCTTCATCCGCGACTCTCCGGGCCAACCACGAGGTCGCTCCCCAGATCGGGAGATAAGGCAGCGCCACGAGCGCTCCAAGCCAGGTCCAGCGGCGCGGGGCGGGTGCGGGCATGGCATAGGCCGCCGTTTGCGCCTCCAGAAGATGCTCCCGGACCCACGGCTCGTCCTGCTCGGACGAGAGCGGCAGCGGGAGAGGTCCGACCCAGCCCAGGCTGACGGCTGACCGCCACCGGGTGGGTTGATGATAGTGTGCGGCTGAGAAGACAACGGCGGTGTTGGATCCGGCGGCGCGGAGCTGGTTCAGCAGAAGGAGAGTGCCGCGCCGGACCGGCAGGCGTTCGGGGCCAAGCCGGCTGGTGCCTTCGGGAAAGTACAGCAGGTTCTCCCTTTCGCGTAGGCGCGAGACCATGCAGCGAAAGGCTTCCGCATTGTTCGCGCCCCGGCCGCGGTCCTTGGCCCGTTTCACGGCGATGCCCGGCACCAGCCAACGCCCAATGAAACTTCGGTGCCACTGCACGGACACCACCGCGAGGAAGTCCGGGAGCTGACTGCCATAGGTGAATCCATCGATTGCTCCGTTGTAGTGTGCCGCCAGGACAAGCGACCCGGGGAGAATATCGGGCTTGTGGGATACGATTTGGCCGAACCACAGCCAGCGATAGAGGCGGGTCAGGAACCCGGAGTATTTGGAGGTAAATGACATTCAGGAGCCCTGTGCGAAGGCGTATCTGGATTTTGCTGTTGGGTGATGACCGCGGATGGGGTGGTGCAGTGAATGAGGAGCAGATTTAGCGGATAATCGATGGAAAAAACAAACGGCTTGTGCCGGGGATCCCTCATGGATCGGTCAACCCGACCTTGTCGCCTTGGGACCACTCGTTATGCCCTCCGCGGATCAGATGGAACGTCGCGCGCGGCAGGCTTTTCGCCAGGGCGATGGCATGGCTCACCGGTATCACCGCGTCGTTTTCGGCCCCGAAAATCTCGATGGGTCCCCGGTAGTCGCGCAGAGACTCCGCGTTGTCCCACCGGTCCCGCAGCATCAATCCGACGGGCAGAAAAGGCATTTTCTCCGAGGCGACCTTCGCGAGTTGGTCAAAGGGGACCACCAGGACGATCTTCGCCGGCGGTTGGGGCAAGGAGCACAGATGCGCGGCGGGGCCGCTGCCGATGGATTCTCCCAGGACGCAAATCGGCTTTCCCGGATACAATTTCCGCAGCTCCCGGTAGGCCTCCTCGGCCGCCGCGTTCATCGACGGCTTTGACGGGGTGCCCGGCCGGAGTCCGTACCCGGGATACTCCACGATGTAGACGGTGTCGCCAGCCGGGAAGCAGGGCAACGCGTATTTGCGGTCGGAGGCTTGCCCGGCGTTTCCGTGCAGCATAAGCCAGATGGCAGCCGGAGCGTTCGCTTCCCGGACGTAGCCGAGCACGGACCCGTTCGCCTTCCAAGGCACGAGCGAGGCACCAGGCTCATGATGGGAGGGAAAGTAGAGGAGGGATCGCTGAAAACCGGCGCAGCCAACCACCGCGAGCAGGTACGATGCGGCCACCGTTCTGAAGATGCGCCAAGACAAGGACCGGAGTTTGTTCATGGGAGAGGCGGGAGCCCGTGCGTAGATTGGACGCGTTGGAATCAGGCCGCCGGTTTCAAGAGTCGGGCCTGCTTGATGCGTCCGGCGTTCGCGGCAAACGGACCTTCGCCGATCCGGTGCAAAATGATCTCGGGCTGGAGAGTCTCGGGGTATTCATGGAGAGCCTCGCGGAAGTCCGCATTCAATGCAGCGAGGTGCCGGACGGTGGCGGAGGCGAACTGTTGCCGCAGGCCCTCGGTCGGTTCAGTCTCGATTTCAAAAAGAAAACGGGGGCGCACCCGCGCTCCCTGCTCACTCAGCGACAGGCAAAACGAGCGGGTGATGCGGGCTAACTCGGGTTCGGCATAAAGGCATTGTTCCAAATCCTCGGGGTAGATGTTCGCGCCCATCACGCTGATGGTGCTGTCGCGCCGTCCGTAAACCCAGAGGAAGGGCAGCCGGAGCATTCGCCCGGCGTCGGGCACCAGATTGCGCAGGTCGTGGCCCAATTCGTGCAGTCGGGGCTCCAGTTCATCAAACCGCGCCACCCCGCCCTCGTCATGTACGTTGTAACGGATGCGCGGCGAGAGCACCGAGCCGCGGGTGATGGTTAGGAGCAGCTCGGAGTTTTCGTTGGTCTCGATGTGGTGCATGAGCGGATTGTATTGGAACAGCATCGGCAGGCGTGGATCCGAACCGAAGAGCACGGACTTCACCCGGGGATCTTTCCACGCCAGCCGCCGGATGGCCACCGCGACCGGAGTTTCCCCCGCGATGCCGATTTCCAGATCGGTCGCACCATAGCCGCTGTAAACGCGGCGGAAGCGTTTCAGCAGATAGTCGCGCAATCCCTCGGACATCCCCTCGCCGCCGACGAGGGCGTCGAGCCGGTATTGGCCGAAAGGAAACCCGCTTTCCTCGGCCACATCGATGAAATGCTTCAGGAACGGCGGATAGCCGAGAACCAGATAGGGATAGTTCGGCCCGAAAAAATTGAGAGTGGAAAGAATTTTGCCCATGTCGGGCCCGACATTCTTGACGATACCGTTGGCCTCCAGCGCCTGGCCCATGTTGAGGCCGGTTGCCCAAGCACCCATCGAGAAGGCATTGATGATGATGCGGCTCTCCGCCCCGTAACAGTATTTGGCAAAATAGGAGATGAAATGCTGGGACTCGAGGCGCTCCCGCTTGGTCCGAACCCAGTTGTAGGGCGTGCCCGTGCTCCCCGATGACTCGTCGATCATCGTGCGCTTCAGCGGCAGCGCTCCGCCGCAACAGCGGGTCTCGGTGGGATGGACCTTGATGTAATTCTCCTTGTCGGTCTCCGGCAGGGCGGCCTGGCCGGTGGGAGTCCGCTGCAGGTGGGCTGCGTAGGCCGGCACGGATTTGGCGGCGCGATAAAAGGCCCGCTTTGCCCGGAGGCAGCCGGAGGCGGCCATCAGTCGTGGTTGCATCAGAGAAAAGCCCCACAGGAAGGACTCATAGCGGACGCTGATCAGGCGAAGCATCCAGTCCCTGGGGCCAAGGGTGGCGATGCTCAGACGTTCTGCCATGTTGGGAGTGGTTTTCATTTTGGTGTGGTCGCCCCGGGCGGGCTCAGGCGCAGTATTTTGGGCGCTTGAGGGAGACTATCCTCAGGAAGGCCCCGGGCCTGTTTGAGTAGGGGTGGGGGCCGCCGCGGCGACCATCTTTTGCAGCACTCGCTGCGTGGTCTTGCGTTCGGACGGGCTCAAGGCGGCATCAACCACGGCCAGGCTGCGGCAGTAGGCTTCGTTGGCAGCCTCCCAGGCACGCTGACCTTTGGGAGTGAGGATCACGACATGCTGGCGGCGATCGGCTGCGTTCTCACGCTCCCGCAACAAGCCTTCGGCCTTCATCCGCTTCAACAGCCCGGTCACATTGGAGGCGTCCACGACGAGGGCGCGGGCGAGGTCGGAGGCTCGCCGGCCCTCCGGCTGGTCGGAGAGCAGGTTGAGCACATTGAACTGTGCCACCGTCAGGCCGTGGGGACGGAAGAGGCGCTGGCCGGCCTTTTCGAGGACCTGGGCGGTGGCCAGCACGTGCAGGACGGGGTGCATGGAGCTCAAGGTGAAACAGATGGTTGATATGTCAAGCAGTTACTTGATATCTCAAGTAATGCGCGCGAAATGAACGGATCGTCGTTCTCCGAGCCGCCGGAACGGGGACCGGGCGGCGCACGGCGATGTCGGGCGGCGGGGCGGTCAATAGCGGCATGTCGGGTTCAGGCTCCGCGAGAGGGAGCGACAGCTGCAGGGCTCGTCGAAAAGCTTATCTTGTGCTCCCCAAATGCGCTGGTAAGAAAATGAGCAACCCCGCAATGCAAGCCGTCGTCGTTGCCAAACCGTACAAGTTTGTCCCCCCGCATCATGGCACTTTTTGGCCGACGCTCCTCCGTCCTTTGCTGCCCCGGCTTCTGCGGAACGACGGAGTCGCGGCCGTAGAGTGCCACGGACTGGAGAAACTGGCCGCTTCGGTCGCCGCCGGCCATGGCATCATGCTGACGCCAAATCACTGCCGGCCCGGTGATCCATTCGTCGTCGCGAAACTGGGACATGCCGTGCACCGCCACGTCCATGTCATGGCGAGCTGGCACCTGTTCGCGCAAGGCGGGGTGCAGCGTCTGCTGTTACCGAGGGCCGGAGTCTTCAGCGTCTACCGCGAAGGCTTGGATCGTGAGGCGCTCAAATGTGCGATCCAAATCATTGCCGAGAGGCGCCGTCCCCTCGTCCTCTTCCCCGAAGGGGTGGTCTCGCGACACAACGACCGGCTGAATTCCCTCATGGAAGGAACCGCGATGATTGCCCGGAGCGCGGCCAAACAGAGGGCTGCGGCAAGTCCCGCCGGTCGGGTCGTCATCCATCCGGTGGCCCTCCGGTACCTTTTCGAGGGTGACCTCAACGCGACCGTTGAACCGATGCTGGCAGAAATCGAAAAACGTCTCACCTGGCAGCCAAGGCCGGAAATGTCGCTGGTGGACCGGATCGGAAAGATCGGCGGCGCCCTGCTGACCCTCAAGGAAATCGAGCATCTGGGCGCGGCCCGGTCGGGCGATCTCGCGACGCGTCTCCGCCACCTCATCGACCATCTGCTTTGTCCGATCGAGGATGCGTGGCTGAAGGGGCGGCACGAAGGCGATGTGGTGGCGCGGGTGAAACTGTTGCGCACGGCGCTGTTGCCGGATCTGATCACCGGCCAGCTGCCCGAGGCCGAACAGGAGCAGCGTTGGAAACTCCTCGCCCAGCTTTACCTCGCACAGCAACTCGCGTTCTATCCCCCGGACTACCTCACAGTGAATCCGACCCCGGAGAGGATTGTCGAGACGGTCGAGCGTTTTGAAGAGGATCTGACGGACCGCGTGCGAACGGTTTCGCCGTTCCGAGCGGTGGTGACGGTGGGCGACGCGATCGAGGTCGCGCCCGAACGGGTGCGCGGGGGCGAGGATCCGTTGATGAAAACGGTCCGGGAACGTTTGGAGATGCTCCTGGCCTCGTCCTTGGCGGAACACCGTCCCGGAGCGTGCATGCAATGAACCGCCCCGTCGAAATTCTCGCTCGCGTCGCGGTCATGGCAGTCGCGCTGGTGGCTTGGTTCTGGACCCAGAAGGCGATCAGCCGGAAGGCGCTCGTCGGGGAGGGAATCGGCGATCGTTTGCATGATTTGACCCAACCCCTGCATGCCTGGCTGATGGCGAATCCCCGGGCGGCAGATGCCACGCTGATCATCACCTCGGCGCTGATCGATCTGTCTGGACTCTATATTATCGGGGCATCGATCTTCGGTCCGACCATCCGGCCCTTTGCCGCCTTGCTGATGCTTTTCGGGCTGCGGCAGATGTGCCAAGGCCTCTGCTCGTTGCCGTTTCCTCCTGGCACAATCTGGCGTTATCCCGGGTTTCCTTCGCTGTTGGTGACGTATGGGACGAGCAACGATTTCTTTTTCTCCGGCCATACCGCGATCGCAGTGCTTGGGGCGCTGGAGCTAAGCCACGCCGGTCCTCCGTGGTTGGCCTGCGTCGCCGGCGTCATCGCCGTCCTCGAGGTGGTGACGGTGATCATTTTGCGTGCCCACTACATGATGGATGTCTTCACCGCGGCGTTTGTGGCGTGGGGATGCGAAGCGGCGGCCGGTCGGATTTCACCGGCGCTCGACCTCTGGCTGCACCGGTTGTTTTGATCGCCGTCGCGGGGCCGGGCTAGTTCGTGGACGCTTGGTTGGCGATTTCCTGAAGCGCGACCAGATCCGGTTTTCCGGAGCCAAGGAGAGGGAAGGGCGAGCACACCTTGATTTGCTTCGGCACGCTCAGGTCGGAGAGGCCTTTGGCCCGGATCGCCTCCCGCACGGTTTCCAACTTCAGCGCACGGTCAGCGGAGAAGAGGATCAATTCCTCGCCCTTGGAGGGATGCGGGCGGCTGACGACCGCCAGGGCGCCGGCGCACGATTCGGCAACGGCCTCCTCGACCGCGGCCAGGGAAATCATTTCACCGGCGATCTTCGCGAATCGTTTGGCCCGTCCGAGAATCGAGACGAAGCCCTGTTCGTCCACCGAGACGATGTCCCCGGTATCATACCATTCGCCGGTGTCGACGAGGACAGCCGGCTGGTCGGCGAGGTAATATCCCATCATCCGATTGGGGCCGCGGAAAAAGAGCCGCCCGCCGGTGGTTCCGGGCATGGGCTCAAGCCGGTGTTCGATCCCGGGAAGGAACTGCCCGACCGTCCCCGGCTTGTTGCAGAGCGCCGTGTTCATCGTGAGCCCCGGCGAAGCCTCCGTGGTGCCGTAGCCTTCAAAAATACGGATGCCGAAACGTTCGTTCCAAAGCTTCTGGGTGGACGCCTGAAGCTTCTCGGCGCCGGCGAAGACATAGCGCAGGGCGAAAAAATCATAGGAATGGGCTTTGCGGGCGTAGCCGTTCAAAAACGAATTCGTGGCGAAAAAGATGGTGGCGTTCGTGCTGTAGATAAATTCCGGAATCAATCCGTAGTGAAGAGGCGTCGGATAGAGGACGGTCCGTACGCCCGAAAGCAGCGGGGTCAGCATTCCGCCGGTGAAGCCAAAGGCGTGGAAAAGCGGCAGGGCGTTGAAAACGCAGTCGCTGTGGGTGAAGTCGATCCGGGCCCGCAGCTGGGCGACGTTCGCCAGAAGATTGTCGTGGGAAAGCACCACGGCCTTGGGCAGCCCGGAAGAACCGGAGGTGAACAGGATGGCGGCGCGACGGTCCCGACCGGCGGCAATCCAGGCCGATTCGTGCCGGGAATAGGGCGAAGCCGGATTGAATTGGATCCACGCGGCGCGAAGTTTCCCGCTCCACGACGGTTGCAGGTCTTCAAGGTAGATCAACGTCACGCCCTTGGCCTGCAGGGCGTGAATCCGGTCTTCCAGATTGGCCGTTTCCAAAAAAGTTCGCGATGTAACCACGGTCTGGACGCCGGCAGTCTGCACGGTCGAAACAAACGCCGAAAGGCCCATGGTGAAATTCAACCAGGCCGGGACGCGGTGGCAGAATTCCAATCCCCAGAAAACAAGCGCACCCTCCGTGCTGGTGGGCATCACAATGCCGACGACTGAGCCGGGAGTCGTCAGCGCGGCGAATCGGGTGCCGAGATAGGCCGAACGCCCGAGGAGTTGTGCGTAGGTCAATCCATCCCCATCAGACCCCTCGCAAATCAGGCGTCCTCGTCCGTGCCGTCGGGAGGCCGCGATCAACTCGCGGAAGACGGAGTGGGACGGGCGTTGGGCAGAAAACGCGCTTTCGCTTAGAAGCCGGTAGATGAACGGTGTCCACTCGTCGCGCGGCAAGGTGTCCGGAATGACCTGCGGTGGGCTGATCGTGAGAGTGATCTGCGGAAAGCACCGGCGTTTGTATTTGTGCGCGAGCCGCGTGAAGACCGAAAGGTGGGCTCCTTCAATATGCACCGGCACGATGGTCGCGCCAGTCTTGTGGGCGATGAAGCCGGCGCCGTCGTACACCTTCATCAGTCCGCCGGTCGTGCTGAGGCGGCCTTCCGGGAAAATCACCACGGTCGAACCCTGCTCCACACAGGCACACAGAGTCTTGAGCAGCATGGGTTGCGTGGGATCGACCGGATAAGCCGTCACCAATTTCAGAAACGGCTTCACCCATCGCAGCCGCGCGATGCCAGTGTGCACGGCGAAGACGGGTTTGTCCGGCAGAAACACCGCCAGCAGAGCGGCATCGAGCCAGGAGGTATGATTGGCGATGACCAGCCGTCGGCCGTTTTTCGGATAGTGCTCCAAGCCCCGGACCCGAACCCTGAAAACGGTTCGCAGGATGAAGCGCGTGATGGCGTACAACGGAGCCTCTGGGACGAGTGGGCGCATGGGGATGTCGGGCGTTGGCAGGATCGTCCGAAATTGATGTTGTCGGGGAGATCAGGCCGCGCGACGGGTGGGGGCGAGGAAACGCATGGTCAGCGTGATCAGGGCGACGGTGATCCCGAGGACGATCAGGTCCTGGTTGGGACTAAGGTTGTACCTGGTCAGAAACGACAGATAGGCGGCACCGGCGGCGATGCCCATGTAGTCGGTGAAATTCTGGATGGAAACCGTTTTGCCCAGCTTGGTTTGATCAGTTTCAGATTGCAGCGTGGCGTTGAGGGGTACGACGAGCAGGCCGGACGCGGCTCCTGTGACGATGAGCACCAGGACGACGAGAACCAGTCCGTGGGAACCTCCCAGCAGACCAAGCCCGGCCAGTCCCGCCGCCATGATCAGGGCGTATTTCCTGGACCAGGAAAGGTCGCCGGTTTTGTGCAGCTGGCCGGCGAGAACCGCCCCGGCCACGATCCCCGCCACCATGCCGACCTTGAGCAGCACGAGCTTGAGGTTGGTTACGTCGGTGACCCCGGCCTGGGCATAGACCGCCAGACCCCAGCCCTGCAGCGCAGACTTGAGTGTGGAGCCGGCAAACCAGAAAAGCGCGGAACCGAGCAAGACGCGGCCGAGTCTCCGATGGCGAACGATGGTCAGGAAGCTGGATCCGAACTCGGAGACGCTGCGGCGGAAGGAGGCGTTCGGATTGCACGGCGTTTGGGTCATCGCGGCGTTGCAGAGGAAGGCGACGCCGTAGAGGGACATGCTCGCGAAGTAGCAGATCGGCAGGGACAGCGTGCGATCGTAGAGAATGCCGCCACCGCCCAGTCCGCCCACGATCGCCACCAGGGTCAGCATCTCGACCGTGCCGTTCGCTTTGACGAGACGCTCGGTCGCGACCACTTCCGGCAGAATGCCATACTTGGCCGGGGAGTAGACGCAGGCTCCGATACCCACCACGCAGTAGCCGACGACCTGCAGAGAATGGCTGGCGCCACCGGCAAACTCGAAAACGCCCAGAAAACCGATTGCTGTGCCGGCGAGCTTGATGAGATTGCCGCCCACGAGCCACCGGGTCTTTGGCATGCGGTCGTTCAAAAAACCGGCCAGAGGCGCGAGCACGATGAAGGGAATGCTGAAGACGAGACCGAACAGGGCATTTTCGCTGTTGATGACGGTCTCGGTGATGCGGCCCGAGTTAAGAGCGTACGTCAGCGGGCCCAGGATGGCCGCGAGCAGAAAATTGTCACCGAATGCGCCGAGGAACTGTCCGCTCAACAGGAGGGGGTAGTTGCGGCGGGCTGGGGCAGGACGGGTTGAATCCATAAAATTAGAGGAAAACGTTCTTGGCGGCGGGCTGGACGAGTTTGCGCAGGAGAAGATGGGTGGGCAAAAAGACGAGGCCCCAAAGCGCAGCCAGATACACGGCGATATACAGGCTTTGATTCATCCAGTGCTGAGGTTCTTTGTCACTGAAGCCATAAACATAGTCGATGTTCACCGGGGTGTTTGGATTTGCCAGCAGCGCCCCCGCTGGCGGGAGAAACAGATAGGAGACAAGCACGAGCAGCGTCGCCAGAATTCCCCAAGCCTTGAACGCCCGCTGGTCGTAACCGAGTCGATACAAGAGCCAGATGAGGAGCAGAGGAAGCCACCCGTGAAAGAGCGAGAGTCCGCGGGCAAAGAGAGTGAGGGTGGGCCGGAACATGTAACCGGTCAGGCCGGTCAGGCTGAAGCCAAACAGGTGGCAGAGAAAATCGATCAACCAGAACATCTGCGGCAGCAGGATTCCGACCCCGCACATGCTGACCAACAATGCGCTCTCAAACCAGACGCCGGCCAGGGCCAGGAGCAGCGCCACGTCGCAGAAATAGAGGAAGTTGGTCGGACCGTATGAAATCCAGTAAACCGGGAGCAGCACGGCAACGAAAGCGGAATAGGCTATTTTGACCGCGAGGGGTATTTTGCGGATGGAAGGGGTTTCTCCCGCACCGGATGGCATGTGAGTCTGGGTATGATTCTTCATGGGGTGGTGACAAACAGAACAATCGCATCGGGGGTGCGAGGTCATTGATCTGAGAATGATTAGTCTATTGGGAGAGTCTTGTCGGTTCCGCGGCCGAGGGGCGTGAGGTGGGTGCGTACCGCTTCCAAAACAGCCTTGGCACTCGCGACCAGGTTCGGGTCGAGTCGAATCTGATCGATGATCCGGTCCATCTGTCGTTCCGCCGAGCGACGCGTTTCAGCCCCGAGAGCAGTAAGGGAAACGCGCCAGGTCCGTTCGTCCGAACGCTGGCGTTGGATGAGCCCCTTCTTCTGCAGCTGGCGCACCTGGAAGGTGATGCTGGAAGCGGCGACAATGACCCGGTCGCTTATTTCCCGCTGGGAAAGCGGCCCGTCCGTGAGCACATTCAGGATGTTGAAGGTCATCGGCGTCAGCCCGAAAGGCTTGAGGATCCGGTTTCCGGCGGCGTCAATGACGGCGGCGGAGGCAATGATTTCGTAGATCAGGGTTTTCATACGTTGTTTTTGACGACCAATTTCAGAAGCGGGCTGTTCAATTCGCTCGCCGGCGTGATGGTCATTCTCTGCCAGGGTATGGAGCCAAGGAACCACACCCGCCAAAACGCCAGCGGGGCGGCGGGATTTCGATGCAGGAGATGGTCAAAAGTTTCGACCTCTCCGATCGATTGACGGGTGCTTGCGTACACGACATCGTGAACGAACTTGGAGCAGAATGTTTTCTTGGATTGGAGGTCGAATCCGAGTGAATAGACCCGGCCCATCTGGGCATCGGCAAATTTCAGCATCAGTGCCTTTTCTTCGCCGGTCGGTTCTCTCCTCAACCGCTGGATGGAGAATTCCTGGTTGACCGAGTGGCCGATGAATTCCCGGAGCGGGGTCTCGCGAACGACGGGAACCCCGCTTTCGGCCACCATCCAATCGCCGTGCCGGTAGTCGACGATGATGCCGACGTGAGAGGTCCAGCTTTCGGTTGTCGCGGCGACGCGAGTGAAGACCGGGCCACCGATGCGGGTGAAGACAAGGTCCCCAACGGTGGGGTTACTGGCAATGATCGCGCGATAGGCCTGATCGTTGAGCTTTGCTCGGGCGTCCGTGAAGATCACGGCAAGAAGCAACCCAAGGGCGGAAGGGAGAAATTTTCCAAGTCGCATAACAATAGTTAGTATTACAATAATTGCATATGCAATCATTAATATTGCAATTATCATTAGGACCTAATCATTCATAGGTTACGTTGAAAAATGACGGATCATTTGCACCTTCGGTGCGGTCCTTAGGAAGATCCAGTCTTCGTCAGGCATGCACTTGCCGGGCGGCAGAAAGCCGGAGCCGGACGAGAAGGTCGTTTAACTGGTGCCTCGTTTCGTCAGTCGGGACCTCAATCAGACCGCTTTTATCGTGCGCAGCTTGAAGCTCGATTCGCAGCCGCTGGTAAGCGCATCCATCACCCGATCAGCACCAGGCAGGTTGCCCTGCTTGAGCACTTCCAGGGCGGTGAGGAACTGGAACGGGAACACGAGCGAGCGACGCACCGCGTTCTCGTCCACCAGCCGGGCGCACAGGTCCGTGACGACTTCCGGCGCATGCGTAAGGATGTTACGCACGTTGCGCAGGAGGGCGAGGTAGCCCAGCTTGCCCTCGCGGACGAGCTCGGCCCACGCCTGGGACTTGGCCTCCGCTGCCTGTTGGGCCGTTCCGGCGATGCCGGCTTGCGTGAGTTTCGTTTCCCACGTCTGGGCAGGAGCCAGCTCACCACGAACCAGCTTGGAAAGCGCAGGCGTGGCGCGGGGACGAACCAGGTTGACCGCATCCACCAGCTTGAAGACGGAGTGGTCCCGGCGATACTTCGCCAGCTGATACTCGTCGAAACGGCCGAGAGCGACACCCAGGCCCTTTTTGAGAGCGTTGGGCACCGGCCGGCCGTAGACGGCCAGGTAATAGCCAAGAATTTCGACGGCATCGTCGGGGCGCCGCACAACCTGGTCGTAGAAACGCTTGGTCCAGGGAGCACCCTTGACAGACTTGGCCAGTTCGCCGGCGACCAGATGGCTGACTGAACGCATGCCGTGCGTGTGACGGGCATAGATTCCGTCAGGCTCTTCAAGTCGAGGTAATGCCGGCGGATGATGCCCTCGGAATTACCCGCTTGAATGGCCGCTTCGCCGATAGACCGGAATTTTCCGACGAACATCGAAATAAACGTATGTCGGAGCACATCGTGGGTGAGGTTGAACTGGACTTTAAACTTGGCCCGGCGTTTTTGGAAATTACCCCCGATGATTGGAAATTTATCGAGCGGATACGCACGCAGCCAGGCGGCGAGATTTGGCTGGATGGTGATTTTCCGCGGCTCCCGAACTTTGGAGACGTTGGCGGAAATGCTGATGATGCCTGTTTCCAAGTTAACGTCCGCGGGCTTGAGCCGGGTGATTTCGCCGTGAGGCACGCTTGGGCGAATGCCGGCGAACAGACACAGCGCGAAATACGGCACCCATCGACCGCCTTCAAACGTCTCGAAATATTCCATGAGTTCGCGGGCTTGAGACGCAGTCAAGGTCTGGGCCACGCCGCGCTTCCGCTTGATGCGATAGTGCGGGACTTTGAAGATCGGGTTTTCGGCGAGCCATCCGCGCTGGAACGCAAATTTGAGGAAGGTTGAAACGATCCCGCGCCGGTTATTGTGGGTCTTCATGCTGGGGCGACCCAACTCCAGGAAGCCGATCAGGCTGGAGACCGTGAGGTCTGCGACCGACTTGCCCGGGAAGTGAAGCAACAGCCGCTTAAGGTCATTCCGGATGCGTTGCATCTGCGGAGCCGAGATTTGGTCTTGGGCGAACTCGTGTTCTTTCGCCGCGACATATTCGGTGATGCCCTCGGCAAGTGACTTTTGCTTGTCCGGCTCACGGTAGGTCGCCAAGGCAAAATCGACGTAGAACGAAAGGGGGAGCGATTTGCCCTCCACCCGCTGAAACAAGGCCTCAGCCTCGCGCACTCGTTCCTCGGTCAAGGCTGTGGCAATGGAGCGCAACCCTGACGTGGCTTGCAGCGCTTTGATCTCCAGCACGGCTTTTTCGGCGGCAGCTTCCTCCCGCGTTTTGAAGTTTTTCCGCAGGCGGAGGCCATGAAGAAAACCGGAGACCCGCCACGAGGAAATGCCGTTTCGATTTTCGAAGCGGCTGACGACAAACGTTGTGTTGTTCATGCTTAGGTTGCCACGTCAACTGGCAACCTAGCTTCACTGAAACACTAAAACGTTTGATTAGAACGAGTTAATTGGTGGAGGTGAGGGGAGTTGAACCCCTGTGCCCCGGGCCTTTGCGCGCCGCGTCTACCTGCATAGCGTCAGATTGAATCTCACCTCGGGGACGCGTCGACGCGCGCTTCTCCCTCGGCCAGCTGCGGTTGAAGATACGGCGGCGATGTCACAACACCCATCTCCGTTATTCCTGCTGTCGTCGTTCCTATCCCCTAGCAGGTGTCAGAGTAGGAACGTGACCGCACTTAGGCGGCCATTAGCATTTCTTCGTTATTGCCGTTTGTTTGTTTCGAAGGGGGATTAACGAGAGGCCTTCGGCTCTCGACAGGCAGCGGCGCACTCCAACCAAGGGTCGAATCCGGAACACCCCCAAAAGGGAAAAATCACAAAGTCCAAACGCCAAAGTACCAAGTATCAAGTATCAAGGGACAAGGGACAAGGG
>CAYZGG010000069.1:0-21804 GCA_964477955.1 uncultured Opitutaceae bacterium | reverse complement strand
AGCCGGCCCACGGTCTCGTCCGTTCGGGCCGTGATCCGCGCCCTGGCGAGCTCTTCCGTCGGAAACCCCTCGGGGAACGGCAGCCGGCGGGTAAGGCACCGCGCCACATCCCGGCCCATCCAGGCGAAGTCCACCGCGTGCGCAATAAAAAGGACCATGTCGGGACTGAACCCCGCCGCCCGATGTTGCAGAATCCAATCCTGTCCCATCGGACTCACCCCCGCAACGGCAAAATTGAGCAGCTCGAACTCCCCGTCCCGGCCGTGCTCGGCCTTGAGCCGTTGCTCGATCGCCGGTTCGAACATGTCTCGCGCCGCCAGGCCGAAGCCCATCACATGCGACGACCCCAGAACCGCGATGCGGAAAACTCCGGGGGGTTTCAGGAGGCCGTGCTCGCGGTCGCGCATGCCGAGACTGTTCGTCTGGAAATCAACGCCGTACGCCTCCCGATGCAGATTGGGAATCAACTCGCGGAAGGGCACGCCGTCGGTTTCCCGGACGGGATTGAAACCCGGAAGCCCGCTGCCATAGGGCGCCCGACGGACGGTTTCCCAATACTGCGTGTTGGCTGGATCCACGGCGGCGAGGTTTTCGTAATATCCCTGGCCCTGACCTCCATCGCCATTGGCAACGGACTGGACCACCGCCCGCCCCCCCGCCCGCTGCGGCGGCCCCGGCCGTTCCACCGACCAGCGCAGCAGGCAATGTACCGCGGCGTAGAGTGCGATCAAAGGGACGACGGACCGCAGAAAATTCCAAGCCAAGCCGCCGGACGAACGCCCGAAACGGACCGCGCCCCCGCCCGCCGGCGCGCGCCAGGCCGGCCATACCTCCAGCACCAGAGTCGCGACCATGACGCCGACAAGGACCGCGCCGCCCCAGAGCAGGGCCTGCCCGTCGGCGAAGCTCCAGAGACGCACCCAGTCCCCGATGGTCGGCAGGCTCCACAACGACCACAGGACGCTGATGATCGCAAACGTCGCGGCCGTGCGTCCCGCCAGAGCCAGCGCTCCGGTTAACCCGTTCCGACCACCGGCCAGGGTCCTTTGCCGGCCGCGCTTCAGTTCCCACAACGAATTGACCAGCACGAGCACGCCGAGAATTGTCCAGAACACCCCGTCGTTCCAAGTCCACGACACGGACGCTTTCAGCCACCAGGTCTGGTAAAGGTGCAGCGCCCAGGTCACGAGGAACGACCAGCCGGTTGCGAGGATCAGCGCGTTGACCTGTCCGAGCCGCTTCAGCTTGAAGTAGGCCGGATAGTAAAACACCTTCATGATGAAGTTGCGCCAGTAGATGTTGGTGCGCCGCCAATAATCCGTGAAGCTGGAGGCGAGGAAATAGCGGCGGTTGGTTTCGGGCAGGTTGAAACCGAAGAGCAACAGCATTCCGACACAAAGATGGAATCCGCCGGAAACCTTCAGGTAGAGGAACGAATTCACGACCACGAACCGGATGAGATCGGCGCCGTTGGCCACCTCGCCGGGCTTGATGCCGAGGAGCCGGTCGACAAAATGATAGAGCAGCAAATGGGTGACGCCCCGGCCCATCCAGCGCGCGCCCCGCCGGTAGATCAGCAGTGCCTCCTCGTTGTAGTGGCTTTGGCAGAAGGTGCGGAAATCAATGACGGGGAAAAGCAGGGTGCAGACATTCGGAATGAGGAAGAAATAGGCGAGCGACTGGCTCCACGTCGGACGCTGCGGGGCACTGGCCAGATCGTAGAGATAGACCATGACGCGGAACATGAACATCGCCGCCAGGACGGGCCAGATGATGGCCAGGTTGCCCCCGTCCGGAATCCCCGCCCGGCCCACGGCCGCGAGCGAACCCGCAACGACCAGCAGTCCGGCGCGTTTCCAAAAACCGATCGGGAGGCGGCAAATCCCGATCAAGCCCACTCCCAGCACCAGCAATGCTATGGTGCGGGTCGAGGCCAGCGCGAGATCCGTATGCGAGGCGTTCCGGGATCCGCCCAGCACCAGCCACATCGTGCCGACGGAAAAAAGCGTGAAGCCCTGAAGCCGCCACCGGGCCGGCAAAAAATGATGCCCGAGAAAGCCGCCCGCGACCAGATAGACAATCCCGCGGAACGCGGGAGTTTCCAGGTGCACCTCGTGCATGACCAGCGCGACGAGCGCGACCTGGACAAAAACGAGCGCCAGTCCCGGCAGTTCCGTCCAACCGCTTCCCAATCGATCGGGTCGATGTTTTCCCGCGCCACCCAGGTTGATCCGGACCGACCGCTCACTCGCCTCCGGAAGGATCAGCCGCAGGCCCCGCCCCGGTTCTGCAGCAATCGCCGAACCAAATCCTTCGCGAAGCGGTTGTCCCGATGGCAGGGTTGACATAAGAAAAGGGGGCGGGCCTTGCGAATCGTCCGGCGCGAGATCAATTCAGGAATTCACTGGTGGGGGGACTGGAGGAACCACGCGATCCGCAATTAAATGCCGCTCCGGCCCGCGGGCGAGCGGTGGCACCAGACCAAAATTGTCTGCGCCGTCGCAGCCTGGACAGGCTAAAAATAAGGATGTCAATGGGGCAAATGATCGAGTCCGCGAGAGGAGCATCGGCTTCCAATCTAATGCACATTGATGGAGATTGACCAATGGTTCCCACCGAACGACTTCCGGATGGTAACAGACCTGTTACCTATATCAAAAAACGGCCTTCGGAATTTTCGCCCGCCATGCCGCGGGGCGAACTGCTATCGGTCGAATCGCGTGGCGACTGCGATCACGAACGGCGGTGATCATTCGCCGGCGCGGACGGCCACGCGCAATCGCGATGAGGCGTGAATGATCGCCGGCAGGACCGAGAAGGTGGGGCGGATGTCTGATGTCAGAGCTGCTCGCGACCTGCTGAGTCTCGCTTGTCAGGCTGACGCAAAGGTGGAATGGAGGGTCCGTCTCCCGACGGGCCGCGATCCGTCGGGAGACGGACCCCAAAATTTCGCGGCGGCCATGGAAATCCTGCAGACGGTTGCTCGCTCAATCAATCCGCTTTCCACGCGCTCCATTCAACCCGTTCCCCCAGTCTCGGCGAAATACGCGAACTGTGGATCGTATAACAATGTGCGCGCGGGAGGGGCTCTATGCCCCGACTCGTCGCGCGGTAAACCCGCTCCCCCATTGGCCGGCACCATCAAACTGGTACACGTCCGGCCCTCGCTGCACGCTTGCCTGTGCCCGGAGTCCGCGTTTGCCTCTTGGGATGCCCGACGAAAACGCCCCATTGCTGACGCCCGTCCAACGCCGGCTGGCAGGATTCGCGCTGGGATTCGTGGCGCTCCTCGCCATCGCCGGGGGATTTTTTCTGATCCTGGCGGGCCTCGAGCGTTTTGTCGGCCGGTTCTCGAACGTCCTCTGGCCGCTGGCCACGGCGGGCATTCTGGCCCTCGTCCTCCGCCCCGTGGTCACGCTTTTTGAGCGGCGCCTGAAACTGCGCCGCCCCGCGGCCGTGGTGTTGCTCTACGGAGTGTTCGTGCTGTTGGTGGCCGGCGTGATCTACAGCCTCGCGCCCGTGGTCATCGGACAGTGCCTGGACTTCTTTGCCTACCTGCCGACGCTCTGGCAGAGCACCCAGGACTGGGTCGGGCAGCATTTCCCGAAATGGCTGGCCGCGGTGCGTCAACACCTCGACAACCCGATCGTGAACGGTGCCCTCACGAGCCTCTCGCAACAAGCGAAGGATCTCGCCGCCGGTGTCCTGCCTTCGCTCAAGGAGGCCGGGGCCGGCGTTTTCTCCTTCTTCCGCCTGGTGGCCTCGGTGGCGGTCATTCCCGTCTTCCTGTTCTTTTTCCTGCTGTCGGACGCGGAACCGACCCGGGGCTTGGAGAAGCATCTGCCCTTCCTGCGCCCGGAACACCGCGAGGACGTGGTCTTTCTCGTGCGCGAATTCATCGGGATCGTCGTGGCGTTTTTCCGGGGCCAGTTGCTGATCGGCCTGATCATGGGACTGCTCTATGGCCTGGGCTTTTCGGTCGCCGGGTTGAAATTCGGCCTCGCCCTCGGCCTGATCATGGGGCTGCTGAACGTCGTCCCCTACCTCGGCTCAATCCTCGGCCTGAGCGTCGCCCTGCCTCTCGCCCTCTTCCAACCCGACGGCAGCTGGCTTCTCGTCGGGATGTGCGCCGGCGTCTTTGTCGTGGTGCAGGCGACGGAAAGCTGGCTGCTCACGCCGCGCATCATGGGCCGGCAGACCGGTCTGCATCCGGTGGCCATCATCGTCGCGATCTTTTTCTGGGGCCAGGCGATCGGCGGCGTGCTCGGCCTGATGCTCGCCGTGCCGCTGACGGCGTTCTTCGTCACCGCGTGGCGACTGCTGCGACGGAAGTATTTCGTCCACGCGGAAAATTGACGGCGCGCGCCTCCGGCGTACGTTCCGTTGCGCATGGCCTGGGAGGTCCAGTTCAAGAAAGGCGTCTGGTTGCCGCAGCTCGGCTGGTGGCTCGACGCCCAGCACGGCATGCCGCGCTCGTTCGTGTCCCACGCCCACTCGGATCACATCGCCCGGCACCGGGAGGTGTTGTGCACCCCGGCCACGGGCCGGCTCATGCACGCGCGGCTCGGCGGCAAGCGCCGGGTCACGACCCTCGGCTTCGGCGAGGCGCATGCCCTGGAATTCGGCTGCGAAGCCAAACTGTTTCCCGCCGGACACATTCTCGGTTCGGCGCAGTTTTGGGCCCGCACCGATCATGGGGATCTGCTCTACACCGGCGATTTCAAGCTGGGCGCCAACCCCGCCGCCGAGCCCTGTGCGATCCCGCGGGCCGACGTGCTCATCATGGAAACCACCTTCGGGCTCCCGCGGTACGTGATGCCGCCCGCGGCGCAGGTGGGCGAGGAAATCGTCGCCTTCTGCCGGACGGCCCTGGCCGAGGGCAGCACCCCGGTGCTCTATGCCTACGCCCTCGGCAAGTCGCAGGAGCTGCTCCTGCTGCTGGGGCAGGCCGGCCTCCCGGTCATGCTCGCGCCACAGGCCTGGCAAACCTGCCGGCTTTACGAGGAACTCGGCTGGAAGCTGCCGCCTTACGCTGAGTTCGAGCCGACGCGCCACTCCGGGCACGTCGTGATCGCCCCGCACCAGGCGCCGCTGCTCGACTGGATCCAGCCCAAGCGCACCGCCGCCGTCACCGGCTGGGCCATGGACCCGGCCACGAAATACCGCTACGGCTGCGACGCGGTCTTTCCGCTCTCCGACCACGCCGATTTCAACGAGCTGCTGGCCTTCGTCGACGGCGTGCAGCCCAGGATCGTCTATACCTTGCACGGCTTCGCGCGGGAGTTCGCGACGACGCTGCGCGGCCGCGGCGTGGAAGCCTGGGCCATCGGCCAGGGCAACCAAATGGAACTTTCCTTGTAGTCGCGCGCACAAATATCCATTCGTGCTGTCCCTCACGCCGTGCCCCGCTTCATCCTCGCCTCCCTCTGTCTTTTCCTCGTCTCTGCCTCCGCCGCGCCTTTCACCGCGTTTCGCGACGGCGAGGCCTTCACTTACAAGGTGGGCTTCGCCTTCTTCACCCATGCCGGGGACATCGTGATTTCCGCGCACGACGACCGCTCCGCCCACCGCGATCTGGTCCGCATCACCACCGATACGCGCTCCAACGGTCTGGTTCGCAGCCTGTACGCCTTTGACAACAAGGCCGAGGTCGTGATCGACCGGGCCACCAGCCGGCTGCAGTCGGTGAAGGAGAGTGGCGCCGATCCGAAACACGCCACCGACACGGAATTCGTGGTCGACTACGCCAAGCGCACGGCGCGCTACACCGATCGCGTGCGCACCGACCGCAGCGCGGAGGTGCCGCTGCCGCCGGGCGACCCCGTCGATCTGATCAGCGCGCTCGTGCAGACGCGCGACTGGAACCTGCAGCCGGGCCAGAAACGCAACGTCGTCGTGCAATTCGGCTCAGATTTTTATGAATTGGTTCTGGAGGCCGACCATTACGAGGAGGTCCGCACGCCGCTCGGAACATTCAATACCCTGGTTTTGATTCCCCGCATGGAGAAGAATCCCAAGGGCCTGTTCAAAAACGGCGGCGAGATCAAGGTCTGGATCGCCCAGAACGGCACGCACCTACCGGTGAAGATGCAGCTGAAGCTGAAATTCGGGAGCGCGACGCTGCTGCTGAGCAAGTACGATCAACCCGCCGCGACGGTGGCCGAGCGGTAAAGATCGCGGTCGGGGGCGCTTGCCCCGGCGCCCAGGCCGCTGAAGGCAACAGCCACCGCCGTTTTTCTCTCCGACACCACCTTTTCAAATCCACCTCGTTCGGTCGTCCCCAAACCACTTGTCACGCAATACGTGACAAAAGGTCTGCAAGTGCACAGAGAGGGAATGTCACGTATTACGTGACAAGTGGCTCTGGCGTGGAATCGGGATCGCCCGGGGCTCCGCTGAGAGCGGCGGCGAACGCGCCGGGCACGAGAAGCGCTTTCAAACCGCGGAATGTAGGCGGGGTGCCCTCACCCCGCGAGGCCTGCGCTGCAAAAGCTGAAACCCGCGGGGTGAGGGCACCCCGCCCACAACCGGAATGACTCAAACTGAATCGACCTTGGCAAACGCCGTTCCCTCACGCCGGCCCACCCGGTCCGGATCGAAGTGGAACCGCCAGGGCTTCGCCGCCCACACGGGGCCGGCGTAATTCACGCCAATGCGCGGCCCCGCGGTGATCAGCCGGCGCGGGATCTTGTGTCCGTGATCCTCCAGGTGAAGGCCGCTCGCGGGAAGGGCGGCCAATCCGTTCAGCGACCGGTCGATCCCCAGGCGCTTGGTCAGCCGGCCCGGTCCGGTGACGCCGACCAACCCCCGGATCAACACCGCCGCCGGATGGCCTCCCGGTCCGGTCACCAGATTGAGCATTTCATGCACTCCGTAGCAGAGATAAACATACCAGACGCCGCCCGGTTGATACAATACGTCCGTCCGCGCCGTACGACCCTTGCTGGCATGGCAGGCCAGATCGCGCTCGCCGACGTAGGCTTCGACCTCGCAGATGACCCCGGCCTGCCGCCCGTGCGGCGTGGTGCGGACTAACACCTTGCCCAGCAGCCATCTCGCCAGCGCGACGGTGCCGCGCTTCTGCCATTCCCGAGGTTGGATGATCCGGCCCACCCCTCTTTTTTGCCTGATCGAGGCTCAATCCGCAAGCGGCGGATCGTGCGCCAGCCGGATAGTTCGCCCGGACTGAAAATTAATTCTTGCTTCCGCTCGCCACGCTCCCTTTTTTCTCCCCTTTGACTTTATGAAAGCCACTATCAAAACCCAGGGGAAACAGTTCTCGGTCAGCGAGGGCGATGTCCTCATTGTGAACCGCTATCCGAAGACGGAGGCCGGTTCCACGGTTGAAATCAAGGAGGTGCTCGCCGCCGGTGAAGGCGAGTCCTTCAAGTTCGGCACGCCCTTTCTCGTCGGCGCCACGGTCACGGCCAAGGTCCTCGAAAACAAGCGCGGCAAGAAGGTCATCGTTTTCAAAAAGAAAAAGCGCAAGGGCATGGAACGCAAACGCGGCCACCGCCAGGAGCTTTCCGTCATCAAGATCGAAACCATCACCGCCTAATCCTCCACCGCCATGGCACATAAAAAAGGTCAGGGAACATCCTCCAACGGCCGCGAGAGCCACTCCCAGCGCCTGGGCGTGAAACTATTCGGCGGCGAAAAAGTCCTCGCCGGCGGCATCATCGTCCGCCAGCGCGGTTCCAAATACCACGCTGGTCAAGGCGTCGGCACCGGCCGCGACTGGACGCTCTTCGCCCTGCGCGAAGGCACCGTCGAGTTCGACAAGGCTCACCGCAAGGTGAACGTGGTCTGAGCAAAGCCGCACGCTTTCGCCCCGCAGGCGCACCGCCCGGTGCGCCTTTTTTGTGGGGCGGAGGGCTCCGCCTGGATGTAGGAGCGGCTTTACCCCGCGATGCCCGGGTGGGGCGCGAGCCCGGTGGAGGGGCGATCTCCCGGTCGCTCGCGGTCCGACGGAAGAGGACCCTCCGCCGGGTGGAGTGCGTTGACCCCAACGCGCTTTTGCGCGGCGAGGCCGAACCACGGCATTGGAGTCTCTGGCGAGCGCAACGACATGAATTGTGGGCGGGGTGCCCTCACCCCGGGAGTTGAGAATTTCGCAGCGCATGCCCCGCGGGGTGAGGGCACCCCGCCCACAAAGCCAAGCCTCGTTTCGCAAGCTTCCTCCCCGCGGCCTTCTGCCGACTTCTGCGAACGCCTCGGTGCTTGCCGCGACCACGCTTCCTCCCCATCGTCCGCGCATGTCAGAGCGTCTCGCCGAACTCCAGCGCCAGCGCGCGCTTTTACAGGAGCACCTCGCCTGGCTTGACCGCGAGCTGGCCGCCGAGGCCGGCCGCGTCGGATCGGGCCGCCAAGCCGCCCCGCCACCCGCATCGCTGCCTGAAAACGCGTTTTCTGCCGCGTTGCCTCCGGCCTCAGCCTTCCCCACTCCACCGCCAGCCGCGACCGACCCCGACGCCATTCTCGCGCAATACAGCGCGGAGCCTGAAGCGTTGAAAGCCGACGTGCGAAAAGGCTGTTTCATCTACCTCGCCTTCGCCTTCGTCGTGCTCGGGCTCGGCGTCACCGCACTGTATTTCTACACCCGCGGCCGGCACTGAGGGGCGGGCCGGACGAACGAACGATCCTTGTTGAGCCTCGGAGGTAGGGCGAGGTGTCCCGCCGAGCCGCGGCTCACCCGGAGGTTGTAGGGCGGGTCGCCGACCCCGCCTTGAAACGTAACCCGAGGCACGAACTAAGCGGGGTCGGCGACCCCGCCCTACATCGTGATCCGCTACAGCGTCACGCGTGCGTTGTCGTTGTTCCAGGATTCCCAGACGGCTTCAGTGAAGCGCATGTAGGCGACTCCGGTCGTGAAATCGGTCAGGCGCACCGGCTTTTTTTCGCGGATGCTCTCCACAAAATCCGCCTCGACGCGCCACGCCCCGCGCTTGGCCGGATCGATCGTCACCGGCTTTTCGGGCGCCAGCGAGCCACCGGTGGCCAGCCACAGCTCCCCGCGGGCCAGATCCAGCCGCAGCGCCCCCTTGGTCCCGTTCAACCGGATCTCCTGCCGCGGCGTGCACATCTCCACGCCGCTAAAATGCCCGATCATCCGGCAGCCGTCCGGATACTGGGCCAGCACCCCGAGACTCTCGGGGATCAACCCCGGCTGCGGCAGGCCCTCCGCGTCTTTCCGCTCCTTGGTGAACACCGCCGACGACGCCACCAGCGAGAACGGATCGCGCTGCAGCCAGCGCAGGACCATTTCGTAGTAGATTCCGAGCATGAGCGTGTTCTTGCCGCTGAGCGCGTAATCCTGTCGCCAGCTCAACGGCGCCGTCGGATCCGCCAGCGCGCCATTGGTGCAAACCATCACGACCTCGCGCAAGACGCCCAGCTTCCCCGCCGCGAGGATCTCGCCAACGGTTGCGTCGAACGGCAACGACATGGGCGCCGGCACGATCTGCGCCACCAGCTTGGGCCGCAGCGTGGACTCCGCCAGCATGAGCTCGGCCTCAGCCAGATTGCGCGCCATGCGCGCCTCGGTCAGCACGTGCTTGCCGGCCCGCAGCGCCGCCACCGTCAGCTTCGCATGCAGATTGGGCCAGGTGCCGATGCAGATTGCGTCGATCTCCGGGGACTCGACGATCTGCTGCCAATTGTCAGCCACCGTGGGAATGCCGAACTCTTTCGCCACTTTTTCGCCCGACTCGCGGGTGCGATTGCACACCGCCGTGACCGCCACGCCGGGGATCGCCTGCAAACCGGGAATGTGTTTCGCGCGGGTGTTGCCCCCCGCTCCGATCACCCCGATGCGCAGCGCGTGGCTCATGCGACCGTGGCCGGGGCCCGCGCCGCATCGGCGGTCGCCTCCCCCGTGTTCGCCGCCTGATCCAGCGACATCTGATTTTCCCCGGCCTCGTCGAGCCCCATGTCGGCATCGCCGGCGGGCCGCGGCTGGTTGGACGACTGCAGCCACGCGTCGATCTGGCGGGGTGAAAGCACATCCGACGCCGGAAGCTCGTCCAGGGATTTGATCCCGACAAACTCCAGAAAAACCTCCGTCGTGCCGTACTGGATCGGCCGTCCCGGCAGGTCCGCCCGACCGACCACCTGGACCAGGTCACGTTCGAGCAATTTCGCCAGTCCGGCCTCCGCCGAGACCCCGCGCACCGACTCGATCTCCGCCCGCGTCACCGGCTGACGGTAAGCGACCACGGCCAGCGTCTCGAGCGAGGACGGACTCAACCGCACCGGCGGCGGCTCGTTCCGCAGCAACCGCACCCAGCGGGCAAAACGCGGATGGGTGGCCAGCCGCCAGCCCGTCGCTCCCTCCACCAGCAGCAACCCGTCATCCGCCGCGCGCATCTCCTGCGCGATCAGCTCCATGGCCTCGCGAATCTGCGCCGTCGTGACGAGCGAAGGCACGTCCCGATAAATTTCATCGTCTCCCGGCTGCGGCCCGGCCGGCAACTCGGGCTCGACCGCCGTGGCTTCCTGCGGCTCAGTGGCCGAAGCTGCCGGCGCTTCCTCCGCGGCCCCGGCCTCCGCGGCGGCACCATCGGGCTCGACCAGCGGCAGGGACGTCGCTTGTTCGTGGAAACGGGCGATCGCCGTCTGGATGTCCTTCACGGAAAGAGCGCCGTCCGAGGCGAACAGGAGCACTTTCAACACTCGTTTGAGATCAAATGCCATGCGTTGCCAGTGATGCGAGCCGACCCCGGTCTAGCAACACCGAAAACGCCGGCGCCAAGGTGATTTCGCGCCCTCGCGCGCATCGTTGCGCGGGGCCCTCTTGCCGGCTCTCCTCCATGCCAGCGGGAAGCCGGCGCCACCGTAATCGGACTCTTGCAGTTAAGACTGAGTTTCCCGCGAATTTGCTCTCTTGAAAGGTGGAGCCCGACCTCCGGGCGGGCTGATGCCGTTGCGCAAGGAAAACCGGCCACGGAGGTCCGGTTCCACCTCAGCTCAACTGCCTGATCCCGGCTAAGGCCGGCGCGAAACCAAAAGCCCTGCGGGCGATCCGCCGCCCGTATTTCCCGCTGGCGCTGCGGCCCGGGGTCGATTCAGTGCCTGACATGAACTGGGAACGCTTCAAGTCGCACTGCTACCAAAACCCCAAGCTCGGCTTCGGTCTCGACCTCAGCCGCCTGCCCATCTCCGACGATTTTTATCCGCGGATGGAGCCCGCGATGCAAAAAGCCTTCGCCGACATGGCCGCGCTGGAAAAAGGCGCCATCGCCAACCCGGATGAAAACCGGATGGTCGGTCACTACTGGCTGCGCGCCCCGGCGCTGGCGCCGACGCCGGAACTGCGGGACGAGATCACGGACACGCTGACCGCGATCAAGGATTTCGCCGCCAAAGTCCACAGAGGCGAACTCACTGCTCCGGGCGGCGTGAAATTCCGCGACCTCCTCGTGGTCGGCATCGGCGGCTCCGCGCTCGGGCCGCAATTCGTCAGCCACGCCCTCGGCCGCCCCGGCGGCCGGCGGGACAAGATGCGCGTCTCCTTCTTCGACAACACCGATCCCGACGGCATGGATTACGTGCTGTCCGAACTCGGCAACCGCCTGAAACAGACGCTCGTCGTGGTGATTTCCAAGTCCGGCGGCACGGTGGAAACCCGCAACGGCATGCTCGAGGCCGCCGCGGCCTTCCAGGCAGCCGGACTCGATTACCCAAAACATTTTGTCGCCGTCACCGGCGAGGGCTCGAAGCTCGACCAGGTGGCGCAGAAAGAGTCCTGGCTCGCGCGCTTCCCGATGTGGGACTGGGTGGGCGGTCGCACCTCCGAGCTCAGCGCCGTCGGCCTGCTGCCGGCCGCACTGCAGGGCATCAAGATCGATCAGATGCTCGCCGGCGCCGCCGCCATGGATGAGGTCACGCGCAAACCGGTTTTGAAGGACAACCCCGCGGCGCAGCTCGCACTCGCCTGGCACTGGGCCACCGACGGTCGCGGCGCCAAGGACATGGTCGTGCTCCCTTACAAGGACCGCCTGCTGCTCTTTTCGCGCTACCTCCAGCAGCTCGTCATGGAATCGCTCGGCAAGGAACTCGACCTCACCGGCAAGGTCGTCAACCAAGGCATCGCCGTCTATGGCAACAAGGGCTCGACCGACCAGCATGCCTACGTGCAGCAGCTGCGCGAGGGCGTGAACAATTTCTTCGTCACCTTCGTCGAGGTGCTCAAGGACCGCACCCCCGCCTTGCGCGAGGTCGAGCCGGGCATCACCGCCGGCGACTATCTGCAGGGCTTCCTTCTCGGCACGCGCGATGCGCTCACCGAAAAGGACCGTCACTCGATCACCATCACGCTGGGCGAAGTCTCCCCGCGCAGCGTCGGCGGACTCATCGCGCTGTACGAGCGGGTGGTCGGTTTCTACGCCTCGTTCGTCGGCATCAACGCCTACCACCAGCCCGGCGTCGAGGCCGGCAAGAAGGCCGCCGGCGGCATCATCGCCCTCAAGCTGAAGGTCGCCGCCGCGCTCAAGGCCGCCCCTGGCCAGGCCTTCACCGCCGAGGCGCTGGCCGCCCACGTCGCCCAGGCTGACAAAGCCGAGCACGTCTTCAAGATCCTCGACCACCTCGCCGCCAACCCCGGCAGCGGCGTCACCAAAACCGCGCGCAAACCCTGGTTCGAGTCGACCTACAGCGGCGTCAGTTGAAAACCTCCTGCAACGACGTCCGGAAGCGCCCGATCTTGTTGCGGCCGACGACCTGCTACTGATTGCCTGACTGATGGGAGGGGCCGTTGCCCTCAACGGCCTGGGCATTGGGAGATAAACAGAAATTCGAGCAGGACGCTTGACGTGAACGCTTCCATGGGAGTGCCTCGCCGCAAGGCAAAAACCCACCGTTCCGGTGAAACCGGAGTTGCAGGCGGGCGTCTTTTGCTTCACAGTCGCTCTTTCATGAATCAGCCCCGCCGAATTCTCCTCATTCTCGCGCTCGGAACGCTCGCCCTCCTCGGCCTGGCCGGATGCTCGTCCGACCAGAAGGACTCGTCGATGCCGTGGAGCCGGCCGGCCGATTGGGAAAATCAGGTCCCTGGCATGAGCAGCGGCACCAGGTAAGTCGGTCCCGCGCGGTCGTCATGCCTGCGTCCGCTGCGAATGGCTCTCTCTCGGCCAGCCCGGGACACCTCTATGTCGTGGCTACTCCCATCGGGAACCTGGCCGACCTGACGGACCGCGCGCGCGCCATCCTGGGCGGGGTCGATCTGGTCGCCTGCGAAGACACCCGCACCACGGGCGCGCTGCTGACCCGGTTCGGCCTGAGCAAGCCGCTGTTCGCCTATCACGAGCATAATGAAACCGAAGCCGCCGAACACCTCGCCGCCGAGATCGCCGCCGGCCGCTCGGTCGCCGTGGTGAGCGACGCCGGCACCCCCGGGCTGAGCGATCCCGGATTCCGCGTCGTACGCGCCTGTCGCCGCCGCGGCTTGCCGGTCGTGCCCGTGCCCGGCCCGAGCGCCCTCGTGACCGTCCTGTCCGCCGCCGGGCTGCCCACCAATGGTTTCCTCTTCACCGGTTTTTTGCCGCCCAAATCCGCAGCCCGCCGCGCGTTTCTGGAAAAATATCGCGACTTCGGCTACACGCTCGCGTTCTACGAAAGCTGCCACCGGATCGACAAGTTTGCCGCCGAGATGGTCGCGGTGCTCGGGCCGGACCGCATCGTCTGCATCGCGCGCGAAGTGACGAAACTGCACGAGACATTCCTCGTCGGCGCCGCCGGTGACGTCGAGGCGCGGTTGCTCAAAGGCAGCCTGAAGGGCGAGTTCGTGGTCTTGATCGCCCCGGCGGACTTCCGCCTCTGAGCGCCGGAGCGTACAGTCGGGACCAATTCGCCAGCCAGCTTTTGGAAAGGTGGAGCCCGACCTCCGGGCGGGCTGACGGGGACGCGCAACTCAAACCGGCCCGGAGGTCCGGTTCCACCTCGATACAAATGCGTGATCCCCGGCAAGCGCCTGAGGAAAATCCGGCGGGAGCGGAAATGACTTCCGTTCTTCCGGGTGTTCCATGTATTCCGTGGTCTCATGTCCTGTGTCGCCATCCTCGATATCGGCAGCAACTCCATCAAAATTTTGGTGGCGGGGCGCGACGGAAGCGGCCGGATCGTTTCGCTCCTTTCGCGCACGCTCGACGCCCGGATCAGCGCGGGGATCAGCCGGCAGGAACCGCGGCTCAGCGAGGAGGGCATGGCCCGCGGCCTGGCGGCCATCCAGGAACTGCTGGCCGACGCGGCCCCGATGTCGCCGGTGGCGGTCCGGCTGGTGGCCACCAGCGCCGTGCGCGACGCGGTGAACGGAGCGGATTTTTGCGCGCGAGTCACCCGTGCCACCGGGTTTGAGATCGGAATTTTGACCGGCGAGGAAGAAGCCGCCGCCATCGGCCGCGGGCTGACCTGCGATCCCGCGCTGCAGCGACTGCAGGATTTCTACGTCTTCGACCTGGGCGGCGGCAGCCTGGAATGCCTTTCCTTTGCGCAACGTCGGATCCAGCAGGCGCTGAGCCTGCAGCTCGGCTGCGTGCGCCTGACCGAACAGTTTATCCCCGACCCCGCCGCTCCGATCACGCCGGAGATGCGCAACCGGATCAAGGCCCACACGCGGCGCGTCCTCGCCGAAAGCGGCTTCCGTTTCGATCTGGCGGACGCCGCCGGCGTGGCGACGGGCGGCACGGTTTCGACCGTGCGCGCCATTCTCGGCGCCAAAACTGGTCTGGCCGCCGAAGCCACGCCGTCTCTGATCCAGGTCTGGCACCTCCGCGAGCTGCTGGATACCCTGGCTCCGCTCACGCTGGCGGAACGAGTCCGCGTGCCCGGCGTGCCGGCGGCGCGGGCCGATGTGTTTCCCGCCGCCTTGGCCACCCTCGTCGCCGTGGCGGAGACCGGCGGGCTGACCTCCTTTCACCACTCGTTCTACAACCTCCGCTACGGCCTGGCGGCGGATCTGCTGGCGGGATTGTGAGGCCGGCGGACGGCTATGACAGGATTTGGTGCGAGAAGGTCTTCGGTAGGGCGCGACCGCCGGGCGCGCCGTGACGATTCTGCTGGCCAGCAGAACGGACGGCCCGGCGGTCCGTCCCTACCGAAACTGCCGCGTCAAAATCAAGAATTCCGGAACTATTGCCCAAGGTCGGACGAAGCATCTCCGCCCAACCGCGGCTCACCCGGAGGGTTCGCCCTACCCTACTCCTTAAATTTTCCGCAAGGCCGCGATCAGTTCGGTGAAATCCGCCGGAAGCGGGACGCGCAGATCCATGGTTTTCCCCGTCAGCGGGTGGGCGAAGACCAGATGTTCGGCGTGCAGCATCACGCGCGGCGGCCGGGGCAGATCTGCACTTTGTTTCCAACCGTAGGTCGGATCGCCCAGCAATGGATGGCCGAGGGATTTCAGGTGCACGCGAATCTGGTGCGTGCGACCGGTGTGGATGCGGCAGCGCACGAGCGTCGCGCGCACGCCGAATTTTTCGAGCACGGTCCAGTCCGTGCGCGCGGGCCGGCCGCCTTCGCCGGTTGTCATCCGGTGCCGGTGGACGGGGTGGCGCGCGATGGCCCGATCGATCGTGCCGGTCTCGGTCTTGGGGACCCCGGACACGAGGGCGACGTACTCCTTCTGCAGGCTGCGCGAGGCAAACTGGTCGGACAACGCGCGGTGGGCCGCATCGTTTTTGGCCACGACGATCAAGCCCGTGGTTTCCTTGTCGATCCGGTGCACGATGCCCGGGCGTTCGACCCCGCCGATCCCGCTGAGTTCACCCGCACAGTGCGCGAGCAATGCATGCACCAGCGTGTCCTCACCCGTGCCGGAGCCCGGATGCACCACCATGCCCGCGGGCTTGTTGAGGACGACGAGATGCTTGTCCTCGAAAATCACGTCGAGCGGGATCTCGACCGGCTTCAATTCCGCCGGCTTGGTCTCGGGCAGGGCGAATTCGATCGTCTGCCCGGCCCGGACCGCGTCGCTTTGCCCGACGGCCTTCCCGTCAACCTTCACCAAGCCCGCCTCCAGCGCCCGCTGAAACGCCGCCCGGCTGTGCGCCGGAAACGCCTTCGCCAGCACCTTGTCGGCGCGCTCGCGGCGGGAACCCAAGGGAACGGTATGGGAGTTGTCTGGCAAGCGAAGCCAGCGTGATGCGCGCCCGCGCCGTCTGCAAGCCGGCTCCGTAGCGCCGCTGGTAGGGGGAAGCGTCCCGCTGAGCCGCGGGCGAGATGATTCTGCTGGCCAGCAGAACGGACGGCCCGGCGGCGCGAAATGCCACTGCCTTCGCGGTCCGTCTCTGTCTTAAACCGGTAGGGACACTTGCCCTCAAGCGTCCTTGGGCTGTTGAGGGCAACAGCCCCTAGCGGCGCTGCCTCGTCAAAGTCTAGATCCTACGGACGGTTGGGATAAGTCCTCACTTCGCGTTCAGAATCGCATCCAGTTGCTCAAGCCAGGGCTTTTTTTCGGCGAGGGAGAGCAGCGCCACTTCAAAACCATTGCGAGCGAGCCGCGCCAGTTCGCGACGGGTGAACCCCAGTCCGAGGGCCACGGCCAGATATTCCTCCGTCAGCGAGTTGCCGAAACAGAGCGTGTCATCGGTGCTGATGGTGCAGCGCACACCGGCCTCCATCAGCCGGCGCAGCGGGTGACGGCTCAATTCGGACACCACCCGGAGGCCGACATTGCTCAGCGGGCACATGTCAAAGGTCGCGCCGCGCGCGACCGCGAGGTGGACGACTTCGGGATCCTCGACGGCCCGCAGCCCGTGCTGCACCCGCGTGACCCCGAGATGCTCGATCGCTTCCCGCACCCGGTGGGCGCCGTCGAATTCCCCCGCATGAGTCTTGGTCACCTTGCCGGCCGCGCGCAACCGGGCCCACAGCGCGGCGGTGTCGGGGTGCGTGGGCATGCCCTCGAACCCCTGCAAATCCACGCCCGCCACCTCGTCCCAGTCGGCCAGCTCCTCGATCAGCGGCCGGAGCGGTCCGCCGATGTCGGTGCGGAGCAGGCCCGCGAAAATCCTCACCTCGAGTCCGGCCGGGACCGCGGAGCGGATGGCCGCGACGAGCTCCCGCGCGGGAACGCCGATGAATCCGCTCACGGGCAGGTGGAAATTCGTCTCCACGTATTTGACGTTTTGCTCGACCAGCCGCGCGAAGATCACGCGGGCGGCCTCGTGGTAGCGTTCGGCGCTCGTGAACCAGGGCAGTGCGCAGTCGAACAGCACCTGGTCGAACGCCTGGAAGTTTTCATACCGGTAGCCGCGTTCGCGGAAGGCCGGAAAGGCCGGCCAGCGCCCCGGATCCCATTCGTGCAGCAATTCGTAAGGCAGGCAGCCCTCGAAGTGATGGTGCGTCTCCGTCTTCGGGAGCGACTGGACGAAGGCCGCAAGCGAGGAATCCGGAACCATGGGCGGCGGAAAACTCCCGGCCGGAGAAGTCCATCGAAGCGCGCCGCCAAGTTCGCCCGCTTTCATTTGACCTTCAGCAACTGGTCGGGGTTCAGCTTTTGCAGCGCCTTCGGGACGAACAGCCCGTCCTGACGGATGAGTTTTCCGTCGAACCAGATTTCGCCGCCGCCGTACTCCGGCCGCTGGATGCAGACCATATCCCAGTGCACGGCCGACTTGTTCCCGTTGCCGGCATGCTCATAGGCCTGGCCGGGGGTGAAATGGAACGACCCGGCGATCTTCTCATCGAACAATATGTCGCGCATCGGCTCCCGGATGTGCGGGTTGAAACCGAGGGCGAATTCGCCGATGAAACGGGAGCCGTCGTCGGTGTCGAGAATATCGTTCAGGCGCTTCGTGTTGTTGCTCGTGGCCTCGACGATCCGGCCCTTTTTGAAGGTCAGCCGGATGTTGTCGAAGGCCGTGCCGAGATAGACGGTGGGCGCGTTGTAAGTGACGGTCCCCTCGACGCTGTCCTTGACCGGGCAGGAAAAAACCTCGCCGTCGGGAATGTTGCGGAGTCCGCCGCAGGATTCGGCGCCGATGCCGCGGATGGAGAACTGCAGGTCGGTGCCCGGGCCCTTCAGATGGACGCGGTCGGTCCGGTTCATCAGATCCTCCAGCGCCTTCATGCCCGGGCCGTACCGGCTGTAGTCGAAGGTGCAGACGCGGAAATAGAACTCCTCGAAGGCCTCCGTGCTCATGCCCGCCTGCTGCGCCATCGCGGACGACGGCCACCGGATCACGACCCATTTGGTTTTGTTCACCCGGTAGTCCAGCACCGGCTTGAGGATGCGCGAAACCAGCTGGACCCGGTCCGACGGCACGTCGGAGGTCTCGAAAATATTGTCCGAGCCGCGCGCGGCGATGTAAGCGTCCATCTTCTGCATGCGGGCCAGTTCGATGTCCGACGTGATCTGGTACTGCTCGGCCGTGGCCCCCCGCAGCAGCTCGCGGGTGATGCGGGCCCGCTGGAGGTTCACGTATGGGATCGCCTGTCGGTCCCGGGCGGCGCGGACGAGGGCCACCACAAAGGCGTCGGGCACGTCGTAGGCATCGATGAGCACGCGCTCGCCCTTTTTCAATTCGCAGGAAAAGCCGGTCAAAACCTCGGCCAGTTTCGCAAAACGGGGATCACTCATGGTTTTTGAATTTCACGGGAGCGCCGACGGCATTCAATCTCAAAGCGCTATAAAAAAACGCCCCCGGCGGGCCGCGCTGCGGTGGCGCCGGCCTCCTGGCTGCCAGCCTTTTCCCGATGCAGGCTGGAGGCCTGCACTCCTCCCGGTCGGCCTCAGGTGGTCACCACTTCGTTGGCCGGACGGCCAAACGGGAAGCAGATCTTGCCGACCGCATCCTGAAAATCGTCCGCACCCCGCAGGATCTCGATCTCCAGGCGCAGGTAGTAGAGTGGCAGCGGACAGCTCAGAGCGGCGGGAATGCGCACCGCATCCTTCTCGGTGGTGACGATGTACTCCGCCCCGGCCTGCCGGGCCTCGGCGTACAGTTCCTGCAGGTCGTCCGCGGTGAACCGGTAGTGGTCGAGAAACCGCCGGATGTGCACGAGGTGGCTGCCGGCGTCGCGCAGGAACCGCTCGAAGCTCTCCGGCGTCGCGATGCCGCTGAAGGCCGCCACGCGGCGGCCCTTGAGCTCGGCCAGGGCGCGCTGCTCGCTGCTGCCGATCTGTTGGAGGTACTGCGGGCGGTGCGCGCACTCGATGATTTCCACGCCCGGGTTGAAGCGTTTGATCACATCCTCGAGTTCCTCGTCGCGCTGGCCGTTGGACTTGGTCAGGAAAACGTAGGACGCGCGCTTGAGGTGCTTCACCGGTTCGCGCAGGATGCCGCGGGGCAGCACGAAGCCGTTGCCAAACGGGTTGGTCTTGTCGACGAGGAGCAGGTTGAGGCGGCCCTTGAGCGGCAGGTATTGAAACCCGTCGTCGAGCACGAGCGTGTCGCAGCCGAAGTGCTTGATCGCATAGGCGCCGGCCTTGACGCGGTTTTTGTCCACGAGCACGACGACGCCCGGCAGGTTTTTCGCCAGCATGAACGGCTCGTCGCCCGCGAGTTCCGAATCGAGGAGGAGGCTCCGGCCGTCGCTCACGACGCGGGGCGGTTCCTCCTCCGTGTGGGTGAAACGGTACCAGAGTTGCTTCCAGAGCGGCGGCGTCTTGCTCTTGTAGCCGCGGCTGAGGATCGCGACCTTGCGACCGCGCTCGTGGAGGGCGCGCGCGAATTTTTCCACGACGGGCGTCTTGCCGGTGCCGCCGACCGTCAGGTTGCCCACGACCACGACCAGACAACCCAGCGGGTGGTCGTGCAAAATCCGCTCGCGATAGAGCCAGAGCCGCAGCTGTACAATGCCGTTGAAGAGATACGAGCACACCTGCAGGAAGGCCGCGAACAGCGCCGCGCCCACGCCCTCGCGCTTGCCCAAAATGACATCGATGGCGAACTGCTCGAAATCATTGGCTTTTTGGCGGAACCAGCGGTTGGGCATGACGTGAAAAGGCTTTGACGGCAGGGGGCGGAGGTTGGTGGACTGTTGCTAAGGGCCGGCAACGCAACATGCAATACCGGCCTCACACCCATGTCCTACAAGCTCTTCATTCCCGGTCCCATTGCCGTTTCGGAAAAAACCCTGCGCGCCATGGCTCAGCCCATGATCGGGCACCGCAGCACGGATTTCGTTGCGCTCTACCAGTCCATCCAGCCGGACTTGCAGGCGCTCTTCTACACCCAGGATCCGGTGTACCTTTCGACCAGCAGCGCCTGGGGCGCGATGGAAGGATCCCTGCGCAATCTCGTGCAGAAAAAAGTGCTGTGCTGCATGAACGGCGCCTTTTCCGACAAATGGCTCGACGTGGCCCAGCGCTGCGGGCTGGCCGCCGGCGCGCTCAAGTCGGACTGGGGCCAGCCCATCGACCCCGCGGCCCTGCGGAAGGAACTCGCCTCCGGCCAGTACGACGCGGTCACTCTGATCCACAACGAAACCTCGTGCGGCTGCATGAGCGACCTCCCGGCGCTCGCCGCGGTGTTGCGCGAGTTCCCCGGCGTCATCAGCATCGTCGACACCGTCAGCTCGTTCAGCGCGCTGCCGATCAAGAAGGACGAGCTCGGGATCGACGTCATCATCACCGGCTCGCAAAAAGCCCTCGCCCTGCCCCCGGGCCTCTCGCTGCTCTCGCCGTCCAAGCGGGCGCTCGAACGCGCCGCGCAGAGCAAGACCCGCGGCTATTATTTCGACCTGCTTGAGTTCCAGAAAAACCACGAGGCCGGCATGACGCCGAGCACGCCGGTGATTCCGCTCATCTACGCGCTCAAATCCAAGCTCGCCGACATCAAGGCCGAGGGGGCGGAAGAGCGTTACGCCCGGCACGCGCGCCTCAACCAGACCGTGCGCGCCTGGGGCGAAGCGAAGGGCTTCCGGCTTTTTCCGAAGGAAGGCCACGGCTCCGTCACGCTCAACTGTTTTGCCAACACCCGCAACGTCGACCTGCCCGCGCTGAACAAGGCGCTGAAGTCGAAACACGGGTTCGTCATCGACGGCGGCTACGGCAAACTCAAAGGCGCGACGTTTCGCATCTCCAACATGGGGGACGAGACCGACGAGACCATCGCCGCGCTGCTCAAGGCGCTCGACGCGGTCCTCGCGGAACTCGGCGTGAAGTAAGCCGCGCCGGACGGGTGGCGCGCCGGTCGGAGGGAATCGCTCGACGGACGAGATTGCCGGCGCAATCCACCCGCGCGCCCGGTGAAAATCGAACGGAATTCCCGTGCTTCCGGGACCCGCGCGAAAAAGTATTGCTTGAAATTCCCGACGGCGGCGCGTAACGGCTCGCCCGCACATGAAGTCCCTCATCATCGCCGAGAAACCGTCCGTCGCGGCCGATCTCGCCCGCGCCCTCGGCAAAGTTCCCAAGCATGACGACCACTATGAAAACGACGAGTACGTGATCTCGTCGGCGGTCGGCCACGTCGTGGAACTGCAGATGCCGGAGGACATCGACAAGAAGAAATATGGCTTCTGGCGGCTCGAGACCCTGCCGATCATTCCCGAAAAATTCGAGCTCAAGCCCAGCGTGGAGGCCAAGGACCGTTTCAACCAGCTGAAAAAGCTCATCGCCCGGAAGGACATCAAGGAGGTCGTCAACGCCTGCGACGCCGGCCGCGAGGGCGAGCTGATCTTCACCTACCTCTGCCAGCTCGCGAAGAACAAGCACCCGGTCAAGCGCCTCTGGCTGCAGTCGATGACCCCGCAGGCCATCCGCGACGGCTTCGGCCGGCTGCGCGACGGCGCGGAAATGGAGGGTCTGGCCGACGCCGCCCGCTGCCGCAGCGAAAGCGACTGGCTCATCGGCATCAACGGCAC
>CAYZGG010000068.1:0-21920 GCA_964477955.1 uncultured Opitutaceae bacterium | reverse complement strand
TTCTCCTCGATCTACACCTCCAATTCCGGACCCCACACCGCCTTCGTGCAGGTGGGTCTGCAACCGGAGCATAAACTGAGCAGCTTCGCCTATATGGACCGGGTGCGGGCGCGCCTGGCGAACGACCTGCCGCAGGTGGCGGCGTATTTTCAGACCGGGGGTCTGGTGGACGCCGTCCTCAACCTCGGCCTGCCGGCCCCGATCGACATCCAGGTCACCGGGTCGAACCTGGAGGCCACCCACCGGACCGCGGTGGAGATCGCCCAAAAGGTCCGTGACTTGCCGGGCGTCAGCGACGTGCTGGTGCCGCAGGACATCGATGCGCCGGCGCTCAAGATCGACATCGACCGCATTCGCGCCGGGGAGCTCGGGCTGAACGAAAAGGAAGTGGTCGGAAACATCATCACGGCGCTCACCTCGGACGCGATGATCGCGCCGAGCTACTGGGTGGACCCCAAAAGCGGCAACGACTACCTGCTCACCGTCCAATATCCGGAGAATTTCGTGAAGAACCTGGCCGACCTGGCTTCCGTGCCGTTGCGCGGCGCCCGGTCGGACCTTTCGACCCGCCTCGATACCGTCAGCCAGATCCACCACATCGAGTCGCCGACCGAGGTGGACCACTACCAGCTCAGGCGCGTGATCGACATCTATGTTGCCCCCACCGGCGAGGCCTTGGACGGAGTCGCCTCCCAGGTGGACCGGATCATCCGGGAGACCAGCCTGCCGCCCAATGTCCGGATCAACGTCCGCGGGTCGGTTGCGGCCATGCAGACCTCGTTCCGCAGCTTCGGGCTCGGCCTGCTTCTCTCCACCTTGTTGGTCTACCTGATCTTGGTGGCACAATTTGAATCCTTCGTGGATCCGCTCCTGATCCTGCTGGCCGTGCCCACCGGACTGACGGGCGTGCTGCTCACCCTCTGGCTCACCGGCACCACGCTCAACATCATGTCGCTCATGGGCGTGATCATGATGGTCGGCATCGTGGTCTCCAACAGCATCCTCATCGTCGAGTTCATCCGCCGGTTGCGGGCCGACGGCAAGCCGCTCCGGGAAGCGGTGTCGCTCGCCTGCCGCGTGCGGCTGCGGCCGGTGTTGATGACATCCCTCGCGACCCTCATCGGGTTGATTCCGATGGCTTTGGCGCTCGGGGCCGGGAGCGAGGCCTACGCGCCGCTGGCGCGCGCCATCATCGGAGGCCTGGCGTTTTCCGTCGTGCTCACTGTGTTCATTGTTCCGGCCGCCTACCTGCTGGTGCACCGGCGCGAGGAGACCCCTCCGCCCGCTTCTCCACTGCCGTTGGCTGCGGAGGTGGTGCCATGAACCGCTTTCGCCTCTTGAGTTTACTGGCGCTCGGACTCGGATCCGCCCTGGCGACCCCGGCGGCCGAGCCGACGCTGACCCTGGCCCAGGCGCGGGAAATGGCGCTGCAAGCCCACCCCCGCATGAAGATCGCAGAATTGCGGGCGATGCTGGCCGAAGAGGGCGTCAAGGAAGCCCGGTCGGCCTATCTGCCCTTGATCGCCGCGAATGCCACCGCGGTCGGCACCGGCGAGACGACCACCCGGCTGGCCGCGGGCAGCCTGAGCAATTCGCAAATCTACGACCATGTCGGCCTGGACGCGGTGGCCAGCATGATTGTCACCGACTTCGGCCGGACCTCGAATCTGACCGACGCGGCGAAATTTCGGTCGCGGGCGGCGGAGGCGAACCTGCAGGTCACGCGCGCGCAGCTGCTGCTTGAAGTCGATGCCACCTACTATGCCGTGCTCGAAGCCCATGCCGTGATGAAAGTGGCGGCGCAAACCTTGTCCGAGCGGCAGGTCGTCCTGGAGCGGACCAAGGCACTGGCGGCCAATGCGCTGAAGTCCGAGCTCGACGTCCGGTTCGCCACCGTCGCCGTGCAGGAGGCGCGCCTGTTGGAAAACAAGGCCCAGAACGACTGGCAGGCCGCGCTGGCGCGACTGGGAAATCTGCTCGGCCTGCGGACCGAGCTCACGGCGACACTGGAGGAGGAGCGCGAGCCGCTGTCGGAACTGGCGCCGGATCCCGGCCCCTTGGTGGAGGCGGCCCTTCGTGAGCGTCCGGACCTGTTGCGGCAGCGTTTCGAACGCGACGCTTCCCTCCGGACGGCGCAGGCGGCGAAAGTGGCCCGGCTGCCGACCGTCTCGGTGGTCGCGGCGGCGGGCACCGTGCCGGTCGGCGACCCGAAACATTTCGAACGCGATTTTGCCGCGGGGGGGGTGAACCTGAATGTGCCGCTGTTTGCGGGCGGACTTTACCGGGCCCGGCAACGGGAGGCGGAATTGCAGGCCAAGGACGCCGAGGCCGGCCTGACCGATGCGGAAAACAACGTGGTGCGCGACGTGCGCCTGGCGTGGCTGGACTCCAGCCACGCCCGCGAGCAGATCCTGCTGACCACCAGCCTGCTCGAAAGCGCCAGTTCGGCCCTTTCGCTCGCCCAGGCCCGTTTCGACCAAGGGCTGAGTTCAATGGTGGAACTCAATCAGGCCCAATTGGCCCAGACGTCGGCAGCCATCGCGCAAGCCGATGCCGAGTACGAGTATCGCGTGCGGCGCGATATCCTCGATTACCAGACCGGCAGCCTGCATTGAACCCGCGGAGAGGCCGGCGGAGCGAGGGGACAATCCCTCCGGGAATTCGGAATGATTCAAGTCAGGGGCCCTGTGGACGATACCATATGCTGCGGCAGACCGCCACCTGTTGGAAGGAGGCGGCTTTCACTGTTTCGTCACAATGCCGGCACACAACCGTAACAATCGTCCGATATAAGTTGGTCGGTTTATTCTACCAAACCACCAACCAACCCATCAATGCGTTATCTCACTCGTAAGAACTATCCCGCGGTTATCGGTGCGGCCTTTCTGGCTGCCGGGACCCTTTTCGCCCAGCAGGACGGCAATCGGGCTTTGCTCGACCTCCTCGTCCGTAAGGGCGTCATCACCGCGCAAGAGGCGATCGATCTGCAGAACGAGGTGGCCAAGGCGCAGACCGCGCCGGCTCCCACGCCGGCGGCCCAGGTATCGTCAACTCCCGCCCCCGAAGTGCCGGCGGGCGCCGTGGTGGCGGCGGACAAAGCCTCCCCGTTGTCCTTCAAGATCGGCATCGCTGATTTTACGCCGCTCGGCTTTGTCGATTTCACGACGGTCTACCGCTCGACCAACGTCGGCAGCGGCATCGGCACCAATTTCGCCGGCATCCCCTACAGCAACTCCACCGCCGGCCAGCTGTCGGAAACCCGGTTCAGCGCACAAAACTCACGGCTCGGGCTGAAGATCGACTCGAAAGTCAACGACGTCAAAGTGCTCGGGTACCTGGAGACGGACTTTCTCGGCAACGCCCCGACCAACCTCGGGACAAGCAGCAACGGCGCCACGCTGCGCCTGCGCAACTATTTCGCCGACCTGCGCTGGAACGGCTGGGAATTCCTCGCCGGCCAGGACTGGAGCATGATGACCCCGAATCGCCGCGGGATTTCCCCGCTCCCCAGCGATATTTTCTTCACGATGAACATGGACACGAACTACCAGGCCGGCCTGGTGTGGTCGCGCCAGCCGCAGGTGCGGGCCATCTATCATGCCTCGGATGAAATGACCTTCGGTCTGGCCCTGGAGAATCCCGACCAGTATGCGGGCGGCACCAACGGCGCCCCGACGGTCACCTTCCCGACGGGATTCAACACCGCGCAGGTCGACACGGGCGCGGCCACCAGCTCTCCGAATGCTTTTCCCGACGTCATCGGCAAGTTTGCCTATGATACCAAGGTCGACGATCTCCCCTGGCATTTCGACGTGGCCGGCCTGTATCGGACCTTCAAGGTCAACACCTTCGGTTCCACCGTCAACACCGACAGCACGAAGGCCGGAGCCGGGGCGCTGTTCAATGCCAATCTGCAATTGGTCAAGGGGCTCACCCTGGTTGGCAATGCCTATTGGAGCGAGGGCGGCGGACGGTATGTCTTCGGCCAGGCGCCCGATTTCGTCGTGCGGCCGGCGGACTCCACCGGCGCGTTCCACATTTCGCCGCTGCGCACCAACTCCTTCCTGGGCGGCTTGGAATGGCAGGCGGCGCCGAACAGCATGCTTTTCGGCTACTACAGCTCCGTGTCGATCGATCGCAAATACTACCAGCTGCCCAACGGCTCCTATGTCGGCTACGGCTACCCGGGATCGGCGAATAGCAATAATCATCGCATCAACGAACTCACGCTCGGGGAGACCCAGACCCTCTGGAAAAATCCGAGCTACGGCGCGCTGCAGATCATCTCCCAGCTCTCCTTCCTTGATCGCCAGCCCTGGTTCGTGGCGACCGGCACCCCCGACAAAGCCAAGTCGACGATGCTGTTCGTCGACGTGCGCTACGTCCTGCCCTGAGGGCCGCGCATACACCCGGCCGACTCTCACACAATCCCCGGATCCCACCGCAATAATCGCCGGGGCCGGCGCGGCGCAAATTGACGCAATCGTCACACCCCGCCGCCGGCTCCGGTGCTATTCTAATCCACTGACCCTATGAAAATAATTCTCTCCCTCCTTGCCGCCGCCAGTCTCGCCACCGGTGCGGCTGCCGCCGACAAACTCGTCATCAAAGGTTCCGACACACTCGGGGCCAAGCTCGTGCCCATGCTGGCCGAGGAATACAAGGCCCGGAATGCCGGCACCACCTTCGAGATCGCGGCCGAAGGGTCCACCACCGGCATCGCGGCCATCATCGATGGCACCGCCCAAATTGGCATGGCCTCCCGCCGGGCGAAACCGACCGAAATGTCCGCCGCCCAGACCAAGGGCGTGGTCATGAAAGACACGGTGGTCGCCTACGACGGAATCGGCGTGATCGTGAACGCCGGCAATTCCGTCGGTACGCTGACCAAGCGCCAGGTTGAGCAGATCTTCGCTGGTGACATCACCGACTGGTCGCAAGTCGGCGGCACGCCGGGCCCGATCTCGGTCTACACCCGCAACACCTCTTCGGGCACGTATTCCGATTTCAAGGAACTCGCGATGAAGAAGCGCGACTACGCGCCCTCTTCGCAAAAGATGGCCGGCAATGAGCAGATCGCTGCGGAAGTGGCCAAGAACGCCAACGGCATCGGCTACGTCGGTCTGGCCTATCTCACCGATCCGGGCATCAAGACGATTTCCATCGAGGGCAATCTGCCGACTCAGGAAAGCGTGATCGCCAAGAGCTATCCTTATGCCCGTCCGACGTTCTACTACACGAATGGCGAGCCCACGGGCGAGGCCGCCAAGTTCATCGAGTTCACGCTCAGCGACGATGGCCAGCGCATCGTCCAGAAAGTCGGCTTTGTGCCGGTGCGCGTCCTGAAATAAGACCAGCCCGTTTCCATTGCACGCTGCCCGCAGACCCAGCCCGGACTGCGGGCGGCTTTTTGTCACACAACCGTAACCTGCCCCGATTGACCGCCGGCACGGTCCACCGCGATCTTAGACCGCCACTCCCGATGCCCGCCGCCAGTCCCAACGTCGCCGTCCGCCCCACCACCCGGGAGGCCTTGCTCACCCGGCGGGGCGGATGGTTCTTCGGCCTGAGCGGGGACAATTTCGCGCGGGTTGTTTTCCAGGCCAACGCAGCGGTTTCGATCATCGTCCTGGGTCTGATCACCTTCACGATCTTCCGCGACGCGGTCAGTTTCATTCCCGAAAACCGGCGCAATCTCGAGGTCTACCGGCTGGCGGGGTTGGAATATGTCGATCATCTGCGCCGGCAGGTGGAGGATTTCTCCGCCCTCACCCGCTATCTCGGTACCGTTCGCGCCGCGCGGCTGGAGGCGTTGCAAAAATCCGGCGCCACGCCCGCGCAGGCCGTCGCGCAACTGAAGGAATTCGACGCCTATGCCAACGCCTTCGCCGACGCCGACTCGGCGCATGAAACGATCCTGGGCGACATGACCGATCTTGCCACCGGCCTCAAAGAGCGGGCGGGCCAGGGCGAGAAGATCGATTTTGTCGCCGCCGTGCGTCCACTCCGGGATCAGCTGGCCGGCCTCGTTGCCGCCAACGGGACCTTGGACACCGCCCTGCGCGAGGCGCAAACTCACCGGCCACAGTTTGCGGAGCCTGCCATCCAGGCGCGCATGGACAAGTTCGCCGCGCTGCTGGGCCGGTACCGCGCCGAGGTGCCTCAGGCCGCGCAAGCCATGGCGGCCTGGGACCAGAGCAAGCCGGTCGCCTGGTGGGACTCGCTGGAGGCCTTCATTTTTGGCCGCGACTGGATCACGGCCAGTTTCTGGCAGGACTGGTACGGGGTCATTCCCCTCTTCGCGGGCTCGCTGCTGATCTCCTTCCTCGCCTTGCTGCTGGCCATTCCGCTCGGCGTGGCGGCGGCGGTGTACGTCAATCAGGTGGCGCGGCCCTTCGAACAGAAATTCATCAAGCCGACAATCGAGTTCATCTCGGCGATCCCCAGCGTGGTGCTGGGATTTTTCGGGATCGCCGTCCTCGGTGAATCGCTGCGGCGGCTCTCGCAGATGCCGGCGCTGCACTGGGTGCCCGGCTTTCCGATGGCCGAACGGCTCAACGCCACCACCGCGGCCTGCCTGCTCGCGCTCATGGCCATTCCGACGATCTTCTCGCTGGCGGAGGACTCGATCAACAATGTCCCGCGCTCCTTCAAAGAGGCCTCGCTCGCCATGGGCGCGACCCGCCTGCAGACCATCATTCACATCATCATCCCCGCGGCGCTGTCCGGCATCATGGCGGCGATCCTGCTCGGCCTCGGCCGTGTGATTGGCGAGACGATGGTGGTGCTGCTCTGCGCGGGCAACCGCATCCAGATCCCGGACTTTTCCGCGGGACTCGGCGCCATTTTCCAGCCGGTGCACACGATGACGGGGATCATCGCCCAGGAAATGGGCGAGGTGGTGCGGGGCAGCCTGCATTACCGCGCGCTTTTCATGGTGGGCGTGGTGCTGTTCCTGATTTCGCTGCTGATCAACTGGCTCGCGCAGAAAATCGTCCACCGCTACCGCCTGCCCAGCACCTGACATGAGCGTCGCCCGCCAGATTCCGGACAAGTTCTTCGCGCGCCCCACGCTGGCCAAACGGATCGAGCGCGGGGTGTTCTGGCTGCTGCGTCTCGGCACCTATTTCGTGCTCGCCTGCGCCGCCTGCATCTTCCTCGACATCGGAATCAAGGGCGCACCGGTCGTATTCCAGGCCCGCCCGCCTTTCATCAACACGACCTTCCTGACCGAGGCTCCCGAAACCCTGAACGTTTTCGAATGGCAGGGCGCGAAGCGCAAAATGGGCGACCGCGAGTTCCGCCAGTTCAAACAGGAGCACGTCGCCGAGATGCAAAAAGTGCGGGTGGAAAGCTACGTCTACTCGGCCGGAGGCATCTTCCCGAACATCGTCGGCACCGTGCTGCTAGTCGTCGGTTCGATGTTCATCGCCCTCGTGCTGGGCGTGATCAGCGCGATTTACCTGAGCGAATATGCCGTCGACGGACGGTTCATCCGGTTTTTGCGCCTGGCCATCGTCAACCTCGCCGGCGTGCCGTCCATTGTCTACGGCCTGTTCGGGTTCGGCTTCTTTGTCATCGCCCTCAACTTCGGCGTCTCGCTGCTGGCAGGGTGGCTGACCCTCGCCTTCATGGTGCTGCCGATCATCATCACCGCCTCCGAGGAGGCGCTGAAGTCGGTGCCGAAGGGCTATCGCGAGGGGTCTCTCGCCCTCGGTGCGACCAAGCTCCAGACGATCCTCACCAATGTCCTGCCCTACGCGCTGCCGGGCATTCTGACCTCCTCCGTGCTCTCCATCGCCCGCGTCGCCGGCGAAACCGCACCCATCATGTTCACCGCCGCCTTCGTCGTCCGCGATGAACTGCCCTGGCAGGTGCAGAAGTGGACGGATTTCTTCTTCCAAGGCGTGATGGCGCTCCCCTACCACATCTACGTCGTCGCCTCCAAGATCCCCCAGAACGAGTACACGCGGGATGTCCAATACGGCACCGCCTTCGTGTTTCTGTTCACCGTGGCGGCCATCGCCTCCACCGCGGTCATGCTGCGCGTCCGTCTCCGCAAAAAATACAAATGGTAACCGTCATGTCCGAACCCTCTTCCTCCGTCACCGTCCGCCAGGTCACCGTGCCGACCACCCTCTCCGCCCCGGCCGCGGGGACGCCCCCGGTGCCGGTGGCCCCGCTCGCCCGCGCGATCATCGAGGTGGACCATGTCGACTTCCGCTACGGCCCCGCCCAGGCGCTGCACGGCATCGAGCTGAACGTCCACGAGCGCGAGGTCACCGCCTTCATCGGCCCCTCCGGCTGCGGCAAAAGCACCCTGCTGCGCTGCCTGAACCGTATGAACGACCTGGTCGACGGCGCGCGCATCTCCGCCGGACAGATCCGCATCGACGGCATCGACATCCACGACCCGCACGTCGACGTCATCGAACTGCGCAAACGCGTGGGCATGGTGTTCCAGAAATCCAACCCGTTCCCCAAATCGATCTACGAAAACATCACCTACGGGCTGCGCATCCAGGGCGTGAGCAACAAGGCGCGGCTGGACGAGGTGGTGGAGAAGAGCCTGCGTGGCGCCGCCCTCTGGGACGAAATCAAGGACCGCCTCCACCAGAGCGCGCTCGGGCTGTCGGGCGGGCAGCAGCAGCGCCTCTGCATCGCCCGCGCCATCGCCGTCGAGCCCGAGATCATCCTCATGGACGAACCCTGCTCGGCGCTGGACCCGATCGCCACGGCCAAGGTTGAGGAACTGATCTACGAGCTGAAGGCGCGCTTCACCATCGTGATCGTCACCCACAACATGCAGCAGGCCGCCCGGTGCTCCGACCGCACCGCGTTCTTCTACCTCGGGCGGCTGGTGGAATACGCCGAGACCCGCACGATCTTCATGAACCCGGCCAATCCGCAGACCGAGGCCTATGTCTCGGGCCGCTTCGGTTGATCGGGCGACCCACCGGCCATCCCCACTTGCCACCAACCCCACGCCACCTGTTCAAGCCATCGGATCGGCCCGCGATGCGACAGTCTTGATTAGTGTTCAATCAGTGAACATTAGTGGTCAAAACTCCTTTCTCACCATGAAACGCTTCTTCGACGCCGAACTCGAGTCCCTGCGCACCCGCCTGCTCCAAATGGGCGACCGGGCGATCGAGCAGACCCGCCTCGCCATGCGCGCCCTGGTGGAATCCGACCTGGCGCTCTCCGACCGCGTCATCGCCGGCGACGACGAGATCGACCAGCTCGAGGTCCAGATCGACGACCAGGCGATCAGCTACATGACGCTGCGCGGCCCGATCGCCTCGGAACTGCGCGTCGTGATCGTCGGCATGAAGGCCAGCCACGATCTGGAGCGCGTCGGGGACGAGGCCACCAGCATCGCCCGGCGGGCGCGCAAGCTTTCGATCGAACCCAAGCTCGAGCTGTACACCGACATTCCGCGGATGGCGAACATCGCGCTCGAGATGCTGCGCGAGGCGCTCGACTGCTATGTGCAGGAAGACGAACACAAGGCCCTCGCCATCATCCGGCGCGATCCCGAGGTCGACAACATCAACCGGCTCGTTTACCGCCGGCTGACCAGCTACATGCTCGAACGCCCGGACACCATCGCCCGTTCGCTCGAGCTCATGTTCATTTCCAAATCGATCGAGCGCATCGCCGACCACGCCACGAACATCGCCGAGGAGATGATCTACCTCGCGAAGGGCAAGGACGTGCGGCACACCGACGAGGTCCGCAAGGAACACCCCGTGATCGCCTCGGCCCCGCCGTTCAACCCCGAGCCTTGACCGTGTAGAGTGCGACGAGAGCCGCGCCGATGGCCTGCGAGAGCTCGCCGAGCGTGGCGGGCACGACCTTGACCCGGTCGCGCTGCTGCGCCCAGAGATACGGCAGCGCGGACTCGCGGATGATCCGCAGGTAGCGTTCGCGGAATTCCGGCGTGGTGGCCTCGGGATCGATCAGACCGCCGCCGATGACCACATACTCGGCATCGACCGCCATGAGCAGCGCGGCCACGTGCAGACCGAGCGCGCGCGCCTGGAAATTGAAAATCTCGACCGCCAGCGGATCGCCCTTCTGCGCGAGCGTGCGCAGGGAAAGCGCCTTCTCCTTCACCGGCGCAGGCGACGAGACCAGGGGATGCCCGGGAAATTTCGGCAGGAATTCCTCCAGCAGTTGCGGGAGTCCGGAAATCGTGGTGTAAGCCTCGATGCAGCCCCAGTCGCGGCCGCACCCGCAGCGCAACGGCTTGATGTTTCCCAGCAGATGCAGCGGCGCGGGCATGTGGCCGCCCTCCATGCCGTTGAGCGTGTCCCCGTCGAGCGGCAGACCGTTCGCGTCGACGTACGCCACGCCCAGGCCGGAGCCCGGCGCGAGCATGAGCACGGTGGCGCGGCTGTTGCCGCGCACGCGCTGGGCCTCGCCCACGCCGCCGTAATTGCCGTCGTTGCCGACGATCAACGGCACCGGCCGGCCGGCCGCGACGGCCAGCGCCGCGCCGTACTCGGCGTGAAAATTCCAGCCCTCGAAACTCTTGGGCAGATTGGCGGCGCGCCCCAGCACACCATAGCTGTCGTACGGTCCCGGAATGGCCAGCCCGACGCCGAGCACCTGGTCCCAGTTGAGCTGGTTGTCGGTGAGGAATCCGATCACGCCGTCGACCCAGCCTTTGACCACCGCCGCGGTGCCGGCCTGGGAATTGGTCGAGCTTTGCCGGAGCTTGGTCGAGATGAGACTGCCGTCGGACCAGACGCCGCCGGTTTTGGACGTGGTGGCGCCGCTGTCGGTGCCGATGTAGATGCCGTGTTGGGTGCCGCTCATGAAGAAAGTGGCGACAGGGTTTCCGGGCGGACGCCACACGTCAAACCCTGAGCTGTTCATAAATCCGCCGGCCCGGAAAACCCACGGCCCATCCGACCCCTCAGCTCGCGCCGAAATAATGACAGAGCTTCATCGTGCCAAAACCGATCAGGCCGCAGACGGGCAGGGTGAAAGTCCAAGCCCAGACGATCCGCTCGACCACGCCCCACCGCACCGCCCCGGCGCCCTTCATCGCGCCCACGCCCATGATCGAAGTGGAAATGACGTGGGTGGTGGAAACCGGAATCCCCAAGGTGGAGGCGCCGTAGATGATGACCGCAGCGGTCGTTTCGGCGGCGAAGCCGTGCACCGGCTGCAGCTTGACCATCTTGTGGCCCAGCGTCCGGATGATCCGCCAGCCGCCGGCGGCCGTGCCCGCGGCCATCGTCAGCGCGCAGGCGAGCACCACCCACAAGGGGAGCTCTTTGAATTCTGCCATGCGCAGAAACCCGGCCCAGGCCGGCAAATGATCGAAGGCTCCGGACTTGGTGCTGGTGTACAAGGCCAGGGCGATGATTCCCATCGTCTTTTGGGCGTCGTTGGAGCCGTGGCTGTAGCCCATGAACGCCGCGCTCACGAGCTGCAGCTTCCCAAACCAGCGGTTGATCGTGACCGGGCGGAGCTTGTGGATGAAAACCAGCAGCAAAAACATCAGGCACGCCCCGCCGATGAAACCCAGTACGGGGGAGCTGACCATGGGCAGCACGACCTTGGGCCACAGACCGATGACCGCCCCGTTCTTGTCGACGGCGGACCAGATCAGCACATTCCAGTCGCCGTGAGCCGTCGCCAAGGCCGCGCCACACAAGCCGCCGATCAGCGCGTGGCTCGAGCTGGACGGCAGGCCTAGCCACCAGGTGAGAAGGTTCCAGACGATGGCGCCCACCAGGGCGCTGAAGAGGGTGATCATCGTCACCACCCCCGATTCGACGATCCCGCCGCTGATGGTCTTGGCCACCGCGGTTCCGGCCAGGGCGCCGACCAGGTTGAAAACGGCGGCCAGCGCGATCGCCTGGCGAGGAGTCAGGACCTTGGTCGAAACAACAGTGGCGATGGCATTGGCGGCATCGTGAAATCCATTGATGTACTCGAAAACCAAGGCCGTCAGCAGGACGATCAAAAATAGGGTCATGGCACGGAGGCTGGGGCGGGCGCAGCGTGTCGGCGGCTTCAGGAATATTTGAGCATGATCATGAACACGACCTGGCCGGCGTCGCGCGCGCGGTCCACGGCCTTTTCCACCAGGTCATACAGCTCCATGAGGATGACCACCTCCTTGGCATCGTACGGTCCGTTGTAGAGATCCTTGACCAGCGCGAGCATCACCTTGTCGGCTTCGCCCTCGGCAAACTGCAGACGCGCATGGTTGTCCTGAATGCGGTCCACCTGCGCGCCCAGCCGGAGCTGCCGGACCATCTCCACCACGCAATCCACTGCTTTTTCGAGCAGGATCACCTGCTTCTGCAGGCTTTCGCGCGGCACCCGGGCGGGACAGATCGTTAGGCGCTCGACGATCTTCTCCACGGTCTTGGGAATCCGGTAGAGCGCCAGTGAAAGCGCCTCGATGTCCTCCCGCTCGAGCGGGGTCACGAACGTCCGGCAAAGTTCCTCGGTGATCTGCTGCGTGATGAGTTTGTCTTTGCGCCGCGTCTGGATGATTTCGTGGATGTTGGTGGGCTGGGCCGAACCCTCGGCTCCGAGAATCTTGACCAGCAGGTCGATGCTCGTGCGGGCTTCCTGGGCGCTCGCTTCCAGCAGGTCGTAGAATCGCTCCTCTTTGCCGAACAGTTTCTTCACGGAAAACATGCGCCACCGGATAAATGAACGAACGAAGGAAGCGAGGATTTTTTACAAAAATTACCGCCGATGCCCTCCCAGTCAGCGGGTTGTCGTCTTCAATCCATCGCGGCCGGCCCCCCGTTCCTCATTCACTTGGGTTGCGACCCCAGGCGAAATTAAACAGCAGGCTCTTGCGCCGGCCGCGGGCCTCTGTCACTCTGTACGGCTCGCACCCGGCCTCCACGCCCGCCGGAACCAGCTGATGTAAACACCTCAGTCCGTGAACATTTCCTCCCCATATTTTTTCGGAGTGGAATTCGTAGTTTTTTTGCAGAACTGCGGGTGCAATCCGAGGTCAGATAGGCGATACTAGGATCGCGCGAATGAACGAAACTCCTACAACTCCGCTGGCCGCCACGGCGACCCCGAGAAAAACTTTCCGGGTGCTCTACGTCGACGACATGCGCGAGCTCCGCGAGCTGGCACAAATTCTTCTCGGCCGGGACGGACACACGGTGGAGTGTATGGATGACGGACGGGTCGCCCTGACGCGGTTGCGGCAAAACCCCGGGGATTTTGATCTGCTGATCACCGACCATCATATGCCGAGCATGAACGGCTTGGAGTTGCTGCGTCGCGTCCGGGAGCTGCCCTACCAGGGCAAGGTGATCATCTTCTGCTCCGAGCTTAGCCGGGAAGTGAACCAATCGTACCGCGATCTCAAGGTCGACGAGATCCTCTACAAGCCGATCCTGCCCGCCGAGCTCAGAAAAGTGCTGGCCACGCTTTGAACCGCGCGCACGCCGCGCAGCATTTTGTGGAGCCAGGTCGGTCGCGACGGGGCGAGTTCGAAACCGTGCCGAGCCGGCCGCCAGGATGGATCCCCGGCAAAGACAATTCCTCTTGTGGGAGCGAGCTCGCTCGCGACTCGTTCGACCTCGCGACCAAGGTCGCTCCCACATTTTCAAACCGGGCCAAAGCCAGTTTCGGAACACGGGGGGCGCCGGAATAAAAAAGCCCGCACGTGTCGTGCGGGCTGCGGGGGGCGGCCGGCGAACTTACTTTCCCGCGGGTGCCGGCTCGGTTTTTTTCCACGGAGCCTCGATCACCTTGTACCCATCCGGCGTCTTGCGGAAGCAGATCTCGTCGCTTTCAAAGTATTCGACATCCTGATACCAGATGCTCTGGGCATCCGCCGGCAAGGTCCGCGTGATCGCCCCGAGCGGCGCCGGGGACCAGACCAAGCCGTCGGCGGTCTTTTTGAAGAACTGGCCGTCCTTGAACTGGTATTCGACATCGCCCACCCACACCGACTGATAGTCGCCCGGCTTCGCTGTCGACGCCGCGACCACCGTGGTCGCAGCCGGCGCGGCACTCACCACCACGTCGGAGGGCGGATCGACCACCACATACCCGCCGGGACACGGCTGGTAATAGACGTCGTCGTAGCGGTAGTAAAAAGCGCCGCCGATATAGACGCGGGCGAAATGCGGAGGGAGCTCGCGCACGATGCAGCCGCGCGGGGCCCGCACGACATAATATCCATGCGGTCCCGGACGATAGAATGTCCCCCGATGGTAATAGTAGCGGTCCGAGCCGAGCGAAACCTCGGCATAGCCGTGCGGCAGCGGAATACCCACGCCCAGCCCGATGCTCAGATGCGTGTCGGCCCGGGCGCCAGTGGTCAGCGCCGTGAGACCTGCGCCGGTCAGCGCCAGCAGCAACAGCCGGGAAGAGACGAAAGAAGGATGTTTCATAGTGGTAGGATAAGCTCGATAGGTGAGACGCGCAAATCCGCGGAAAGTTTCATTGCGGACCGCGCCGCCCAACCCGGCTATCTTCCGTCCGGCGACTCCCTGCCGCCACTGGCCTCATTCGGCGTTCAAAGTCTCCGTCCGCCCGCAAATACTTCCCCGAGCCGCGGATCCAACAATCGACGGTTTTGCTCATCCATGAAATTTCGCCCCGCCCGTCCGAAATTTTTAGCCCGCTGCCTTTGGCTGCAGAAGTGCGCCGGTCTGATCGCCCTGGCCGTCCTCTTGCCCAGCGGCCGCCTGACCGCTGCGGATCCGCTGCCGGTCGATCCCATCGAGGGCACCTGGACCGGCACGATCCAGGCGCCCCAAGGCGTTTCCGAAGAAATCGGTTTCACTTTTTTCCGCACAAAAAAAGGCCTCCTGACTTTCCGGCTGAACTTTCCGGCGATGTTCACCTACGACGCGGCCTTCGGCGTTCCGGTCGAGACCGACGGCCAGGGTCACTACGAGATGGTCGAAGCGATCGATACCCACCTTCGCCTGGAGGGCGATCGCCTCATCGGAACCTTCGCCCAAGGCAAACTGCCCCTCGAATTGAAACGGGGCGGAAGTTTTCTTCCCAAGCCGCCGGCGCCCCACTACCCCGCTGCGCCCGCCCCGGTCTGGACCTACGCCCTCGGTGCGCCGACGTGGGCGCCGCCCGTCGTGCAGGATGACGTTGTTTATGTGGGCACCACGGACGGCCGGTTTCATGCCGTGCGCGCCGCCGACGGAACCGAAGTCTGGACCTGGCCGGGTCCCAATCCGATCGACGGTCGCGCCGTGCTCGACGACGACCGCGTTTATTTCATCGACCGCCGCGTCAATCTCGTCGCCCTTGATCGCCGGACCGGCTCGCGGCGCTGGAGCACGGCGTTGCACGACGAGACGCTGGCCGGCCAGCCCGCGCCCGACAACCCAACCTTCAACCGCCGCACGGCCGTCCCATTCCTGCTGGACGGAGTGGTCTATGCGGGCTCCAGCGATGGTGGGCTTTACGCGGTCAACGCGGTCACCGGCCGCACCCTCTGGCGGCACGACGCGAAATCGCCCATCTTTTCCGGAATTTCCCTTCGCGGCGCCGACACGCTGCTGTTCGGCTGCATGGACGGATCCGTCATTCTGCTCGACCGCCAGACGCGACAGGAACTCCTTCGTCTGAAAACGGGTGGCGGTGTCGTCACCACCCCGTTGGTGGCGGGCGACAAGCTGATCGTCGGCAGCCGGGACTACATGCTGTACGGATTCAATCTCGCCGACGGTTCGCTCGCGTGGCGGTTCTCGTACTGGTTTTCCTGGGTCGAATCGACTCCGGTGCTCGATGCCGGCGTCGTTTACGTTGGAGCCTCCGACTACCGCCGGGTGACGGCCCTTGATCCGGCCACGGGCCGGCCGAGCTGGGGGACGGACGTCCGCGGCGCGGATTGGGGCTCGCCGCTCGTCACAGTCGACACGGTGTTCATCGGGACGATCGCGCAGAATCTGCCGGGTACGGTCATCGACCACACCGGCGGCATTGTGGCGCTCGACCGCCGGAGCGGCGCGGTGAAATGGCAGCTGTTCGCGCCGAAGCCCGACGAGGGCAAGTTCGGAGGCTATGCCGGCACGCTCGCGCTGGCCGGGGACAAGATCATTGCCGCCGGCTTCGATGGCCGCCTCATTGCCCTGCCGGTCCGGTAAGCCCGTGACGCTTGGCGTCAGCCGCGAGTTGTCTCACGCGGGTCCGGAGGGAGATTTTGCAATCCAGAACAGGCTGGCCACCGTTCGCGCCGGCGATCAGGCTTTCTTCCGGCATGAACCTTCCCCCGTCGATCGCCAAGCTGCCCGGCAGCGCCGGAGAGTTGAGCATGTTGCTGGCCGGATGGTGCGATCAGAACTCGGGCAGCGGCAATGCCGAGGGGCTGACCGCGATGCTGGGATTGTTGCAACAGGAATTCAGCCGGCTGCCGGGCGAGGTGGCCAGCGTGCCCCTGAAGCCCGGTTCCGCCTTCCCCTTTCCGCTGCGCAAACCCCGGGACCCATTGGCCGCCCTCCGGGTGAGAGTGCGGCCCCAGGCTCCGATCCAGCTGCTTTTCAGCGGTCACTACGACACCGTTTACGGATCCGACGACCCCTTTCAACATTGCGAGCTGCTGGCCCCCGAGAAGTTGCGCGGTCCAGGCGTGATCGACATGAAGGGCGGGCTGGTCGTGATGCACGCCGCCCTCGAGGCTTTCGAACGCACCCCCCACGCCGCGCGCATCGGCTACGAGGTGCTGCTGACGCCGGATGAGGAAACCGGTTCGTTTCATTCCGCCCGTCTGCTTAAGGAGGCGGCCGCCCGCCACCATTTCGGCTTGGTATTCGAACCGGCCCGGCCGAATGGCGACCTGGTAAAGTCCCGCAAGGGCACCGCCAATTTTACCGTCACCAGCCATGGCCGCGCCGCCCACGCCGCCAGCCCGGCGCGCGACGGGCGCAACGCGATCGCCGCCCTGGCCGAGTTTCTCACCGGCGCGGCCCGCCTGCCGGAGGAACTGCCCGGCGTGCTGCTCAACATCGGCAACATCCGGGGCGGCGCCGAGGCCACCAATGTCGTTCCCGACTTCGCCGAGGCCCAGCTGGACGTGAGAATCACCCACGCCGCCGACCGCGACGCCGTGCTGATCAGGCTGAATGAACTTGCCGCAGCCATCACCAACCGGGAAGGCCACCGCCTGGAGATCGCGGGCGGTTTCAATCGCCCACCGATGGAGAGCTCGCCCGCCGCCGAAGCGATTTTCGCCCATTGGCAGCATTGCGCCCGGGATCTCGGCCTCGCCCCTTTTTCCTGGGTGCATGCCGGCGGCGGGTCCGACGCCAACCTTCTTTCCGCCGCCGGGCTGTCCTGTCTCGACGGGCTCGGCCCCTGCGGCGACCGGCTGCATACTCCCGAGGAATGGGTCTATTTGCCGAGCCTGGTTGAGCGTGCACAAATCGCCGCGCTTTTCCTGCACCGGGTGGCCGCAACCGAAGCCGACCTGCCGACCGGGCCGTAGCCTCGGGGCAGGTCGTTCTCTGCCGGTATTGGCCACGAGAATGGGCCGGCGCGGTCGGCTGCTCGTGACGCGCCAACATCGACTCTGCACTCGGTCAGTCTTATGACACGATCGACCCGGTAATCTGGGACTTGCGCCGAGCGACACGCCCCGGCGCAAAACCCTCTTCCGTCCGCGGCGCGACCTGCAATCGGGCGCACGCCCGACCGGCCTCGCCCTCACCTTCTTGCGGTGATCCGGCGGCCAGATAGATACCCGCTTGGCGCAGGTTGTGCGTCAGGTCTCCCCCGCATGTCGATTTCCCGCGAAATGATAGTCCGGAGTTACGACTGGGTAACATTTGCTAATGCTGCGGACACGATACCGGTCGGAGGCTTGACTATGACATACCCGAGGGATTCCTATGCGCCACCTCACCCCGGACCAACCACCCGGGTTACCGTTAGACAGCCTGCAAACACACCATGAAAAAATCGTTGATCAAGATGATCGCCCTGACCGCGATCACGGCTCTGGCCGTGGCGCTTTTGCCGAGATCCTTCGCCCAAGGCGTCGTGTCCTCCGGCATGACCGGAACGGTGGTGGATAGCGCCGGCAAACCGCTGGCTCACGCCACGGTCACCGCCGTCCACACCCCCACCAACACCAAGTTTACCGCGATCACGGGCGACAACGGCCGCTTCGCGTTCAGGGGCATGCCGGTCGGCGGCCCCTACACCGTGACGGCCACGCCCGAAGGTCACACCGCGGTCGAGCTCACCGGGGTCCAGACCTCCTTGGGCGAGGACGTCGACGTGAATCTCGAGGCGAAGGACGAGGCGGTGAAACTGGAAAATTTTGCCGTGACCGCCTCCGCCACCGACCTCGACGCCAATGCCACCGGCGCCAGTTCAGTCCTGAGCAACCGCCAGGTCACCCTTCAGCCCACGGTCAACCGGTCCTTTACCGATCTCATCAAAACCAATGCGTTCGTCGGCGTCCGCGGCTATCCCCAGGTCGAGGCGCTGGGCATGAATAACCGTTACAACACCATCACGCTGGACGGGGCGAAGATCAACGACTCGTTCGGCCTCAATTCCTCCGGGCTGTTCTCGCTCAACAATCCCTTTTCCCTCGACGCCATCGAGCAGTTCAGTGTTTCGCTGACGCCTTACGATGTCCGCCAGAGCGGCTTTGCCGGCGCCTCGATCAATGCGGTCAGCAAGAGCGGCACGAACGAGTTTCACGGCACGATCTATGATATCTTCACGGACAGTAACTGGCAGGGTCCGGACGAATTCGGCACCACCATCCACAAGCGTACGCCACTGAAGGAGCGGACCTATGGATTCACCTTCGGCGGTCCGATCATCAAGGACCGTCTGTTCTTCTTCACCAATTTTGAGAAATTCATCCAGGACAAGGCCCCCACTCTGGCCGGCTTTAACCCTGATTCGGCGTTCCTTGCGGCCGTGCAAGCCAAGTTGGCCAGTTTGTCCGGAGCGCCCAACCTGGGAACCTTCGGTGGTTCCAGCACTTCCCGGCAGTATGACACCAAGCGCTTGGTCAAAATCGACTGGAACATCAACCAGGATCATCGCCTGACCGTCCGTTACAGCGACACGATCGGGGTGCAGCCGAATTTCGGCAGCTTCAACTACACCAGCTTCAGTCAGCCTGCCGCTCTGGCCAACCAGACCTCGCTCTTCACCAGTTCGGGCAGCGGCACTGGCCTCTCGTCGGCCTTCTATTCCCTCGACGTCAAGGAACACGTCTGGGCCGCCCAGCTGTTCAGCAACTGGACGCCGGATCTCAAGACGGAAGTCGACTATTCCAACACCAAGCAGGACTCCGTGCGGGCCGTGCCGGTTAGCTTCCCCGAGATCCGCATCTTCAACGCGCCCGGCGTCGCCAGCAACGGCTCCGTGATCAGTGCCAACGATGCTTTCCGCATGGGCACCGAGATCAGCAGCATGGGCAATGAACTCCACATCAAGACCCAGACCATGACCGCCAGCGGCGACTACACCTGGAAGGACTTCACGTTGACCGGCGGCGCCGATCACGAGGTCAGCGATTACTACAATCTGTTCCGCCAGGGTTCCTACGGTTACTTCGACTATGCCAACCTCGCCGCCTTCCAGGCAGATACGCCGTTCGGCTTCGGCCGGTCCGTCGTCCAGACCGGTTTCCCGGTGGCCGACATCAGCAAATTCGAGCGCACCGGCCTTTTCGCCCAAGCCAAGTGGGAGCCCACCGCCCGTCTGAACGTAACGGCGGGGGTTCGCGTGGATCTGGTCGGCAGTCCGATCTCCCCCACGGAAAATCCCGCTTTCAAAAGCGCCTTCGGCGTCACCAACGCCGGCACGGTCGATGGCACCGACACCTTCCAGCCGCGCCTGAGCTTCAACTACTCGCTCGACCAGAAACGCAACACCCAGATCCGCGGCGGCCTCGGCGTGTTCCTCGGCCGCAACCCGTGGGTTTGGATCTCGAATTCGTTCGGCAACACCGGAGTGGGCCGGTTCAACACGGTCGTCACCGGCGCCGCCACCCCCACGCTGGCCCAGTACCTCGGTGGCACCTACACCAACACCGATCCCGCCTATAAGTTCGATCCCGCCCACCCGGTCGGCACCACCAACGTCGCCGGCACGGCCTCGTCGATCAATCTGATCGAACCCGGCCTTAAACTGCCGACGATCCTCCGCGGCAACCTCGCCATCGACCACAAGCTACCCGCCATCGACGCCGTCGTCAGCGTCGAATACATCCAGACCAACCAGCTCGAGGCGCTCTTCGTCGACAACATGAACCTCAAGCCCACCACCGTCGGCGCGGACAGCCGCCAGCGCTTCGCGGGCGCCTCCTCGGGCGCCACGGCGTTGAATCCGTCGTTCGGCAACGTCATCCGGACCCGCGACGTCCACGAAGGCGTCTCCCAGTACGCTTCGATCAGCCTCGATCGTCCGTTCAAGAATCACTGGGCTTACAACATCGCCTACACCCGCGGCCGCGCCACGGATGCGCAGTCGCTCGGCAGCTCGACCGCCAACTCGCAGTGGCAGTTCAACAACATCTTCAACCAGAATGCGGTCGAGGTCGGCCGGTCCGATTACGAGATCAAGGACCGCATCCAGGCCTCGATCAGCCGCGAGTTCGTGTTCCAGAAGGACTATGTCAGCACGATCTCGCTCTACTACGAGGGCCGTTCCGGCCAGCCGTTCAGCTATGTCTATAACAGCGACCTGAACGGCGACGGGTTCAGCGGCAATGACCTCGTCGCCGTGCCGACGGGCCCGAGCGATCCCCGCTTCGACTTCTCGGGAATGACCCCCGCCCAGCAGAGCGCCTACTTTGCTTTTCTCAACTCGAGCGGTCTGAGCCGATACGCCGGCGGACATGCCCCGCGCAACTCCTTCTTCACGCCGTGGGAGAACCGGCTCGACCTGAGCTTCGTGCAGGAAATCCCCGCCTACCGGAACGTGAAGATCGAATTCTTCGCCGACTTTCTGAATCTCGGATCCTTTCTCGACAAACACCTGTTCAACTACATCGAGGAGATCAACACCACGACCACGAACAGCAGCCAGCTCCGCGCCTTGGGCAACGCCAGTTACACCGCCGCGGGCCTGATCAAGCCTTCTCCGCTGACCACGGATGCGAATGGAAACGTGGTGTTCTCCTCCTCCTCGCAGATCGCAGTCAACAGCGCCGACACCCGCTGGAAAATCCAGGCCGGCGTGAGATTGAAATTCTGACGCCCTCCCGGAGCGAACGCTCTGTCGATTGCAAGGCGGCTGGCCTGGTCAGCCGCCTTTTTCTTTTCCGTTCCGGTCCGCGGGCTCCGTTTTTTTGGGCCCGAGACCGGCCCGGACCGGAATTGCCCGGAGAAAAATTGCCACGCAAAACCCGACATGGGGCGCAAGGCGTTCGGTCAAGAAAATTTTTCCGCAATCGCGCCGAAGCAATCGCACACCGTTTCCAGAGTGAAATCGACGCAAAATCGACTTTTCGGCGCAAAATGTCCCAACGGGGAACCCGCGGTCGATTTGTCCACAAAAAAAGTAACACGATTCTTACTTGAAAAAAATTGACGGAGCCTAGCTGGACACCATTAGTTGTGTTCAAGGTTCCGGGCAGCCACATCCTGTGGTGGTCAGCAACGTGTGGAAAAGTAATGGTAACTTCGCTTTGCCATCGCTTTTCGCCGCCGCAAGACCACGGGGCGAACTGCTATTCCCCCCTCATATCCGTCACCCACTGTTCCGTCATGCAGAAGATTTTTACCGTTGGCACCAAGACTTTCACTCTTGATGAAGCCAAGGCCGAAGCCGCTTTCGCCGCCAAGAAAGTCATCAACGGCCGCCAGGTTCCTTACTTCAACATCCTCCCCCTGAAATACCAGTGGGCCTACGATCTCTACAAAAAGATGAAGGCCAACCATTGGGAGCCGGAGGACATCCCGATGGGCAAGGACATCGAG
>CAYZGG010000067.1:0-22065 GCA_964477955.1 uncultured Opitutaceae bacterium | reverse complement strand
CCGTGCACACCACCGGCGAATCCACCGGCGTGAAGAACGAGGGCGGCATCCTCGAAGTCGCCTCGTACCGCCTCCGCGTGCGCTGCCTGCCGAAGGACCTGCCCGCTTTCATCGAGGTGGACGTCTCGCCTCTCAAAGTGGGCGAGGCCATCCACGTCAGCGAGCTGAAGCCGCTGGCCGGCGTCGAATTTCTCGACGACAAAAACCAGGCCGTGGTGCTCTGCGTTGAGCCGCCGGCCGAGGAAGTCGCCGCGACTCCGGCCGCCGCCGTGCCCGTCGAGGGTGCCGCTGCCGCCGCGCCCGCCGACGGTGCCGCTGCCGCTGCGCCTGCTGCCGGCGATGCCAAAGCCGCGGCCGCCGCGCCCGCCAAGGGCGACGCGAAGGCCGCCGCTCCGGCCGCCGGGGCCAAGCCGGCCGCCGCGCCCGCCAAGAAGTAATCTCCTTTTTCCGCGGTCCGTTCGTCCTTCCGGACGGGCCGCGTTTGCAGTACGTTCTTTGAGTCATGTCCGTCACGCTGATCGCTGGACTGGGCAATCCCGGGCGCGAATACGCCGGCACACGTCACAACCTCGGTTTCGCCGCGGTGGACGCGCTGGCGGCCGCCGAAAAGCTGGCTTGGAAGTCCGAGCCGCGTTTCGAGGCCTCGATTGCGCGCTGGAATGTCCGCCCCGGTGTCACCCGCTGGCTGGTCAAACCGCAGACCTTCATGAATGAAAGCGGCCGCGCCCTGCGCGGCCTGCTCGACTTTCACAAGCTGCCGGTGGAAGCCCTCACCGTGGCCTACGACGATCTCACCATCGACGTGGGCCTCGTGAAAATCTCGGTGCGCGGCAGCGCCGGCGGCCACAACGGGGTCGCCAGCCTGCTCGAACACCTGGGCAGCGGCTTCGTCCGCTTCCGCCTCGGGATCGGGGCCGCGCGACCGGCCGGGATGGACCTCAAGGACTACGTGCTCGGAAAATTCACCGCAGAAGAAACAACCTTAATTGAACAACAACTCCCCCATTTTGTGGCTGGCCTCCGTCTCTTGATTGAGAGTGGATCGGACCGCGCCATGAACAGCCTCAACCGCAGAAACAAAAATGACACAGACCAAGCGTAATTACCGCGCCAGCTTCATCCTCGACAACCGGGGCAAGGAAGACTCCATCGACCAGATCATCGACGGCGTGAAAAAAGAGATCACCGCCATCCAGGGTGAGGTCACCGCGGTCGAGAACATCGGCCGGCGCGACTTCATCCGGAAGACCGACCCGCAGTTCCCGTCCGGGGTGTACGTCAACATGGCCTTCTCGGCCCCCGCGGGCGCCCCCGCGCAGCTGCACGAGCGCCTGCGGCTCAACGACAGCGTCTACCGCGCCATCGTCGAGAAAGTCTGAAGCCGTCCGCGCCCCCACCTCCCATGGCGAACCTCAACAAAGTCATGCTGATCGGCAACCTGACGCGCGATCCCGAGCTCCGGGTCACGCCGAAGGGCACGGCCATCTGCACGTTCAGCCTCGCGGTGAACCGCAAGTTCCGCGACGAATCCGGCGCCGACCGCGAAGAGGTGACCTACGTCGACATCGAGGCCTGGGGAAAATCGGGCGAAAACATTTCGAAGTACTGCACGAAGGGCCGCCCGCTCTTTGTCGAAGGCCGGCTGCGCCTCGACCAGTGGGAGGACAAAACCACCAAGGAAAAACGCAGCCGCATGAAAGTCGTCTGCGAGAATTTCCAGTTCCTCGGCGGCGGTCGCGGAGAAGGTGGGGCCCCCGGCAGCGAGGGCGGCGAAGCCCGCACCACGGCGCCGGCGCCCCGCGCTCCCGGTGTGGCCCGCCCCCCGGCCGCTCCCGCCCAGCAGGAAAACCTGGACGAAGACGTGCCGTTCTAAGCCGTCCGTCCGTCTATTTTACAACAACCTCCAACCTAGTCCGAAAATGGCTCATCACGAAGTTCTTCTCATTCAACCGGTCGACGGCCTTGGCGCCGAAGGCGATCAGGTCAAAGTCCGCGCCGGCTACGCGCGCAATTTCCTCCTGCCCCAGGGCAAGGCGCTGCCACTGACCCAGTCCAACCGCAAGCAGGTCGACGCGCTGAAAAGGGCCCGGGCCATCCGCGAAAGCAAGGAGCTTGACGGCGCACAGGAGTTGGCCCGCAAGCTCGAGAAGACCGCCATCGCCATCGCCGTGAAGACGGGTGAGGGTGGCAAGCTTTTCGGGGCCGTCACGGCCAACGATCTGCACGACAAACTCGTCGCCGCCGGCGTGACCATCGAGAAGCGCCGCATTCATCTCGGCCAGCCGGTCAAGACCCTCGGCAAGCACGAGGTGAAGATCAAACTGCACGCGGATGTGACCGTCGACCTCTCGTTCGAGGTTGTCTCCGAGAACCCGATCGAGCCGGCCCAGAGCTGAGACCGGCCCGGGCTCACCTGACAAGCTGCGGTGGTTTCATCGCAGCTTTTTTTGTGAGCAGAACCGCTCGCCTTCCTTGGCAACACTCATGCACAATCTGTCCACAAACAGAGGTGAAGAAGTTCTCCAATTGATGATTGCCGAACCGCAGTTTTTTTTCAGACCAATAGAGCCGACGCATGGCTGAGTCTTCCGTAGAAGTCCGCGGCCCCGGCCGCCCGCGCCCGCCCGCCGATCCGTCGGCGGCTGCCGGGCGGGCGCTGCCTTTCAGCGAAGAGGCCGAGCAGCATGTCCTGGCCTGCTGTCTCCTCGACGGCAGCGACACCATCTCCCGCTGTCTGGAGGCCCACCTCGCTCCGACTTCCTTTCACCTGCCGGCCAACCGGGTGCTTTACGAGGTTATCCTCGACCTTTATCAGAAGGGTCAGCCGGTGATGCTGGAGGTGGTGGCGGAGGAGCTGAACATCCGCCGTCTCCTCGATGCGATCGGAGGCCTGCCCTATTTGATGCAGGTGACGGCGCGGATCCCGACGACCGCGCACGCGGGGTTTTTCATCGAGAAAGTCCGCCTGAACCACCAGCTCCGGGAGCTGATCCGGGTGGCGACCAGCACGGTCGAGCAGTGTCACAATTTTGCCGGGGAAGGGCAGGAGTTTTTCGACAAGATCGAGCAGGAGCTCTTCCGGGTCACGCAGGATCGGGTCACCGACAGCGCCGAGGAGATCAAGGACTCGATCAAGGAGGCCAACACGGTCATCGCCAAGCTGCTGATGAAAAAGGGCGAGCTGACGGGCGTGACGTCGGGTTTCAAGGATCTGGACAACTACACCTTCGGGTTTCAGAAGCAGGAAATGATCGTGATCGCGGCGCGGCCGTCGATGGGCAAGACGAGCTTTGCGCTGAACATCGCGGAGGCCGCCGCCATGCCCAAACCGGGCAAGGCCGATCCGGTGCCGACGCTGATCTTTTCGCTCGAAATGAGCTCTTCGCAGCTGGCGTTGCGCATGCTGTGCTCGCGTTCGCGGGTCAACATCAAGCTCTTGCGCGACGGTCTGGTCGCGCGCGACGGCAAGGAGATCAACGATCTCGGCCGCACGGCGGAGGAATTCAAGAAGGCGCCCATCCTGATCGACGATTCGAGCAATCTCACGATCATGGAGATGCGCGCCAAGGCTCGCCGCCTGCATTCGCGGCGCAAGCTCGGCCTGATCATTGTCGACTATCTCCAGCTGGTGAGCGGCTCCGATCCGCGGGCGCCGCGCGAGCAGCAGGTGGCGGAGGTTTCCCGTGGATTAAAGGCGCTGGCCAAGGAACTTGAGCTGCCGGTCATAGTCCTATCCCAGCTCAACCGCTCGTCGGAGAAGGAAAATCGCACCCCGCGTCTGTCGGACTTGCGTGAATCCGGTTCGATCGAGCAGGATGCCGACGTGGTTCTTATGCTCTCCCGCCCCAAAGATTCAGACGAACGATTTCAAACTGCCGCCACCGCGGCGGATTTAATCGTTGCCAAACAACGCAACGGACCGGTAGGAGAATTAAAACTAACTTTCCTCCAAGAGATTACGCGCTTTGAAAACTTCACACTGTAGCCCGATCATGCGGGCTCTCGTCCTTGCCTTCGCCTTAATTGCCGCAGTTTCCGGACTGTTCGGCCAGGAAGCCGCCGGTGAGCCGCAAGGGCCGCCGCCGAAAATCGGCACCATCACCATCAAGTTTGTCGGCGTGGCCAACGTCAGCGAACAGGCGGTCCGCGCCAACATGTCGTTGCGCGAGGGCACCGATCTGGACGAGGCTTTCATCGACCGCGACATCCGCTCGCTCTACAAGACCGGTTTGTTCGAGTTCATTGAGGTGAAGCGGGAGAGCCTACCCGGCAACATCGTCAATCTGGTGGTCGAAGCCACCGCCAAGTACCGGGTCCTGTCCATCCGTTTCGAGGGCAACAAAGCCTACGTGGCCCATCGGTTGCTCAAGGAAATCAAGACCGCCCACAACGCCTCGCTCGACGAGCGCCAAGTCAAGGAGGACATGGGCAAGATCCTCGAGTATTACCAGAAGAACGGCTACAACCAGGCCCAGGTCAGCTACACCATCGACCGCAACCGCAGCACCGGCTTCGGCACGATCACCTTCAAGATCCGCGAGGGCGAGAAGGTCAAGATCACCAGCATCAAGTTCATCGGCAACGACCATATCAAAGCCAAGCGCTTGAAGAAGAAGATGGATACCGCCGTCTGGACCATGTTCTCCTGGCTGACCGGCGGCGGCCGCCTCAAGAACGACGAATTCGACGACGACCTCGACAAGCTGCGCGACTTCTATCGCGACCAGGGTTACCTCGACGTGGAAATCGCCGAGGACAAGGTGACGTTCGATTATCCCACCCACGGCAAACTGGCAATCACAATCCGGATCAAGGAGGGCCGCCAGTACCACATCGGCACCATCACCTTCAGCGGCAACAAACTTTATACGGCGCCCCTCCTGGATTTGATGCTGCGTCAAAAATCCGGCATGGTCTTTCGCCCGACGAAACTGGACAAGGACGTCGAAATGGTCGAAAATTTCTACGGTCGCGACGGGCATCTCGAGACGCATGTCCAGATGGTGCGCAAGCCCAACATGCAGACCGGCAACATCGACGTGGAGTACAAGATCGAGGAGGGTGACAAGTATCAGGTCGAATCGATCAAGATCGAGGGCAACACCAAGACCAAGAGCACGGTCATCCTGCGCGAACTGGTCCTCGGCCCGGGCGACGTTTTCGACAAGGTGCGGATGAAGATCTCGCAGGCCCGCCTGGAGAACACGCGCTTTTTCGAGGAGCAGAGCGTCAACGTGACGGATGAGACGAGCAACATTCCCGGCCGCAAAAACATGAAGGTGAACATCAAGGAGGGGCGGACGGGCAACCTGACCTTTGGTGCGGGTTTCAGTTCGCTGGAGAAAGCGAGCGTTTTTGCCGAGGTGACGCAGTCGAATTTCGACATCGCCAATCCGCATTCGTTTTTCCAGGGGGCCGGGCAGAAGTTCCGCATCCGTCTGCAGCTCGGCACCCAGTCCAGCGAGGCGATCATCGCCTTTGACGAGCCGTGGGCATTCGAGCGCGAACTGGACATGGGTTTTCAGCTTTTCCGTTCGACCTCCAATTACACCAGCTCGTACTACGAGGAAATCCGCACCGGCGCGACGATCTCGGTGCGCAAGCGGCTGTTCGGCCTCGTGGAGGGTTCGCTCAACTACACCTGGGAAATCGTCGGCATCAAGAACGTGGTCACGACCGCGCCGCTGCAGATTCAGGAACTGGCCGGCAATACGACTGTTTCCAAACTTGGCTTCACCCTGGTGCGCGACACGCGCAACAAGGTGATCAATACCTCCAAAGGCGCCTACGTTGCTTTCACCACCGAACTGGCTGGCGGCCCGCTTGGCGGCGACGAGAATTATTACAAATTCGACCTGCACACGTCCACCTTCCTGCCGGTCTTCGCTGCGCAGAACCAGGTTCTCGCGCTGGTGGCGCGGGCCGGCGTCGTCAATAGTTTTGGCAAGAGCAACGACTTCCAGACCCGCAATGGTATCACGTTTCAGCCTCTCGTTCCGCTTTACGACCGTTTCTTCCTGGGCGGCCAGGATGACCTGCGCGGCTTCGAATACCGCACCGTGGGCCCGATCGATCCCACCGGCCAGACCGCCGAGCCCATCGGCGGCGACACCTACGGCATGTTCACCGCCGAATATTCGATGGATGTCGTGAAACCCGTGCGCTTCGCCATTTTCTACGACATCGGTTTCGTGAACACCAAGGCTTACGATTTCAATCCGCAGGGGTTCAACGACGACTTTGGTTTCGGCTTGCGTCTGATGGTGGCCGGCGCCCCGTTGAGCCTGGACTACGGCCTTCCGCTGACCGGCACCCGCTACTTCCCCGGTACTTCCGCCGCGTATACGAACAAGAAGGGCGGCCAGTTCAATTTCACCTTCGGCACCCGGTTTTAACTCCCATCCGCTCAACATTCATGAACAAAGCAATTCGTCTTCTCATTTCGCTCGCTGCGCTCGGCGCCGCAGCGCTCAGTGGCCGCGCGCAGCCGGCCGTCAAGCTCTTGGTCGTCGATATGGCCAAGGTTCTGGAGAACCACTACAAGACGGCGGAAATCAACGCCAAATTCCAGGCCGAGGGCCAGAAGGTCGAGGAACAGCTCGCCGAGTTGAGCAAACAAATCCAGGCCACCGGCGACCAGGCCAAGGAACTGATCGAACAGTCCAAGAATACCGTGCTGAAAGAAGAGGTGCGCAAGCAGGCCGAAGCCGACGCCCAGAAGAAAATCCAGGAATACCAGCAGCTGCAGAACGAAGCCCAGGACTATCGCGCGAAGAACCAGCAGTCCTTCCAGCAGCGGGCCCAAAACCACCGGGAACTGCTTTTTGAGGAAATCAGCAATGTGGCGCGGGACATCGCCCGGGCGCGCGGGGCCACGCTCGTGCTCGACAAAAACGGTCCGTCCCTGATGCGGATTCCCGTGGTCGTTTACGCAGATGCCTCCTATGACATCACCGACGACGTCATCAAGGAGATCAACAAGAACCGGCCGCCCGCGCCGGCCCCGGCTCCAGCAGCCACGGTCACCCCGAAGCCCGCGACCCCTGCGGCTCCCGCTGCGACCGAGCCCCCCAAGCCATAAGAAAACTTGCCAAGCCCTGTTCCACCGAACAGGGCTTTTTTGTCGTTATGCAGTTCGCTTACACCCCGGACGAAATTGCTGCCATCACTCACCCGCGGCGCACCGCCGGTTCGACCGCCGAAACCGTGCGAGACATCGCCTCGCTGGCCACCGCCGGACCCGGCGATCTCTCCTTCCTCGGCAATCTGAAATACAAGTCCGGCGTGGCCGGGACCCGGGCTTCGGTGGTCCTGCTGCCCGCCGATTTCGTCGGCGAACCCCAGGCCAACCAGCTCTACCTTTTTGTGGACAATCCGTCGGTCGCGCTGGCGGCCGTGTGTGCGCGGATCGAGCAAACCTTCTGGCCGAGACCGGTCGCGGGGGTCCACCCGTCGGCCCAGGTGGCGGCCGGAGCCATTGTCGCCCCGAGCGCCACCGTGGGCCCGCTCTGCGTGATCGAGGCGGGGGCGGTGGTGGGATCGGGCAGCCATTTGCAAGCCTCGGTCTTCCTCGGGCGCGACGCGCGGGTGGGGGAGGACTGCTGGATCATGCCGGGCTGCGTGATCGGCGGAGGCTGCGCGTTGGGCCACCGCGTGCGCCTGCAGCCGGGGGTGATCGTGGGCTCCGACGGATTCGGCTACGAATTCATCAACGGCCGCCACGAAAAACTGCCGCAGATCGGCGCAGTCGTGATCGAGAACGACGTGGAGATCGGGGCGAATTCCACCCTGGATCGCGCCCGTTTCAGCCGCACGGTCATCGGGGCCGGTACAAAAATCGACAACCTCGTGCAGATCGGTCACAATGTCGTCATCGGCAAACATTGCATTCTGTGCGCCCAGGTGGGTATTTCCGGCAGCACGACGATCGAGGACTATGTTGTGCTCGGAGGCCAGGTCGGCGTGGGCGGACATATCACGATCGGCCGGGGCACGAAGGCGGGCGGCCAGACGGGCATCGGGTCCGATGTGGCGGCGGGTAGCTACCTCAACGGGACCCCGGCGCTGTCCTACATGCTCGAAAGACGCCTGCAAATCCTTCACCAGCGCCTGCCCGACCTGTTCAAGCGGGTGGAATTCTTGGAGCATAAACTGAAATAGGCTTCCGCCCGGGCTCAATTCCCTTTAGCTCGCCCCCACATGAAGGATATCCGCTTCAAGATCTTTTCCGGCTGCTCCAACCGCCCTCTGGCGGAGGAAATCTGCAAATCGATGGGCGTGCCGCTCGGCGAGGCCACCGTCACCTGCTTCCCCGACGGAGAATCGTTCGTCAAGATCAACGAGAACATCCGGGGCGCCGACGTCTACATCATCCAGTCGACCTGCCCGCCGACCAACCATCACCTGATGGAGCTCCTGATCATGATGGATGCCGCCAAGCGCGCCTCGGCCTCGCGCATCACCGCCATCATCCCGTTCTACGGCTACGCCCGCCAGGATCGCAAGGACCAGCCGCGGGTGCCGATCACCGCCAAGCTCGTCGCCAACCTGCTCGTCGCCGCCGGGGCCAACCGCGTGCTCGCGATGGACCTGCACAGCCAGCAAATCCAGGGCTTCTTCGACATCCCGGTCGACCACCTGTTCGCCTCCCCGGTCTTTTTCCAATACCTGGCCACCAAGCGCAGCAGCAACCTGGTCGTCTTCTCGCCCGACGTCGGCGGCATGAAAATGGCCGCGGCCTACGCCGATGTGCTCGGGGCCTCCCTCGGTCTGGTGGCAAAGAAACGCGTCAATGCCACCACGGTCGAGGCGATCAACGTCGTGGGCGATGTGGCCGGCTGCGACGTGCTTTTGGTGGACGACATCACCGAGACCGCCGGCACGATCACCGCCGCCGCGAAGATCCTGCGCGAGCACGGAGCCACGAGCGTACGCGCCGCGGTCAGCCATTGCGTGCTGAACGAGGTTGCCTACGAACGGCTCAAGACCGGCGTGCTGGACGAGCTCATCACGACCAATTCCGTGCCGATCGACACCCGGGGCCTGCCCATCACGGTCCTCAGCATCGCTCCGCTGCTGGGTGAGGCCATTCTCCGCATCAACAGCAACGAGAGCGTGACGAGCCTCTTTCGCATCAAGGGTTTTTGAGTCGAGTTGCGGAACCGCACCGACGGGTTATTGTCCCAGCGAGACTTTTTCCATGAAGACCAAACTGGTTTCCCTGCTTCTTTCCCTCGTTGCGGTGGTCGGGCTGCCCGGCGCCGAGACCAAGAAAATCGACAAGGCCGCGTTGCCCAAACCGACCCTGAAGATCGACGCCAGCCCGGTCGGCCAAGGCCCGGGTCCGGCCCTGACCAGCTACGCCGATGTGCTCGAAGGCATCCGCCCCGCCGTCGTGTCCGTCTATTCGAGCAAGATCGTGCGCCAGCAGGTTCCCCCGCTCCTGCGCCAGCTCTACGGACCCAATGTCGAGGGCGGAGAACAACGCCTCGACGGGCTGGGCTCGGGGGTCCTGATCACCACCGACGGATACATCCTGACCAACAATCACGTCGTCGCCGACGCCGATGAGCTCAAGGTGAAACTCAACGACGACCGGGAACTGATCGCAAAGGTCATCGGCACCGATCCCAAGACCGACATTGCCGTCATCAAGATCGATGCCGACAAGCTTCCCGCGGCCATTTTGGCCGACAGCGACAAACTCCGCATCGGCGACATCGTGTTTGCCATCGGCAATCCTCTCGGGGTGGGGCAGACGGTCACGATGGGCATCATCTCCGCCACGAGCCGCCGGGTCGGCATCCTCGACGAGGTGGCCGGCTATGAGGATTTCATCCAGACCGACGCCCCGATCAACCGGGGCAACTCCGGCGGCGCACTCGTCGATGCCAAGGGCCGCCTGGTGGGCATCAACTCCGCCATCATTTCCAACAATCAGGGCAGCATCGGCATCGGCTTTGCCATCCCGGTCAACCTGGCCCGCAACATCCTGAACAGCTTGATCGAGAGCGGCACCGTCTCGCGCGGCTACCTCGGCGTCACCACCGAGGCGCTCACCCCGGATCTCGCCGAATCCTTCGGCCTGCCCAAGGAAACCAAGGGCGTCGTCATCAACAATCTCAGCTCGGCCAAGGATCCCGCGGCCAAAGCCGGCCTCAAGCGCGAGGACATCATCACCGGCATCGACGGCAAGCCGGTGACGTCACGCGATGATCTGCGGCTCATGATCGCCGAGAAACCCCCGGGCACAAAAATCGCCGTGGACTTCCTGCGCGACGGCAAGCCGCAGAGGATCGAGGTTACCTTGGACCGTTTGCCCGACGACACCGGAACCGAAGGCGAATGGCTGCCCGGCGTGGTCGTCTCGCCCTTGACCGCAGACCTTCGCAAGGAGCTGCGCCTCGATGACAACGTGGACGGCGTGGTCATCAAGGAGATGAGCCAGCAGTCGCCTTACGCGGAGATCTTCCCAACGGGCGCGCTGATTGAGCAGATCAACCGGATCCCCGTCACCGATCTCATCACAGCCAAAAATGCGCTGCGGACCGGCCGCAACATGGCCCTCGTCAACTTCCACGGAGTCTACCGCTACGTCGTCTTCATCGTCCGCTGAGGTCGGCGCAGTCGCTTTCTTTGTGTGCGGGGTGCCCTCAGCCCGCGAGGCATGCGGTGCGAGAGCCGAAATCCGCGGGGTGAGGGCACCCCGCCCACGTTTCGAGTAGTGAATTTGAATCCAACCCGATCGGATCGTCCTTTAAACTTGGCTCGATCAACTCCGGCATCATGGGGGAGGCGTTGCCCTTTCACCCTTGCGCGACAGCGGTCGATCCAGCTTAGTGCCGGCTTCCGGACGATTAGCTCAGTTGGTTAGAGCATCTCGTTTACACCGAGAGGGTCGGGGGTTCGAGTCCCTCATCGTCCACCAGCCTTCGCTCTTCGAGCTACGGTTCGACGAGTCAGTCAGTTGTGGGGCGCTCCAAGAGACGAATCTTGCGACGCCTTTTTAATGGGGGGCTTTCATTGCGACGCGGCCGACGCGACCCGGTTCCAATGGTGCTCACGGAGCAGAAATTTGCGCGGGAGAAAATTTCATCAGGACAATACCGTGGCCGGGAATCCTCAGGGGCAGCGGATCGCGAGCGGGCTCGATGGTGGCGAGATCCTTCTGCCGCCAGAGGTCGCGCACGGTCACGCGCCCCTGCAGACCGAGCTTCGTCAAGCCGCGATAGTCAAAATTGGCCGGCTGGGGGCCGAAATTGCAGAATCCGACGGCGGTGCCTCCATCGGCCAGCGGTTTCCGGTAAACGCGGACCTCGCCGGCAGTGTCGACGCAGGCGGCTTCCCGGCCGAGCGGATCCTGGTCGACGGCGATCACTTCGTCGTTGGTGAGCAAGCCGAGGGTGAAATCATCGAACCGGTCCATGTCGCAGCCGATCAGGAGCGGAGCGGAGAAAAGGCACCAGAGACTGAAATGCAGGTATTGTTCATCGGGCGTGAGCCGGGTCGGGCGCGGGCTGCCCCAACCGATCACCCCCAGGATCAGCATGTCGGGGTCGTTCCAGTTGCCCGGCTGCGCGAACGGCGCGGACTTGTCCTGCGCAAGCGCGATGCGGCTCATGCTCTTCCAGGAATTGCTGATGTCATCCGTGGTGCGCCAGCAGTTGCCGCCGAGGGAGCCGCCCCACTCCCAGACGTTGGACATGCCATACTGGCAGAGGCTGAAAACGATGTCACGCGGCTGCCGGCGAAGAAAGTCCCCCATGAGCTGGTAGGGCTTGATCGCCAGCCCGCGGTCCGAGGCCCCCCGGCCCCAGGAGACCGAAGGCAATGCCGGGTCACCCGCCGTCTTTCCCTCAGTGAGGCCACCGTAGCTGCACCAATCGTATTTCAGATAATCGAAACCCCAGGCGGCGTAGGTTTGCGCATCCTGTTCCTCGTGGCCGTAGCTGCCGGCACACCCGCCGCAAGTCCAGGGGCCGGGCGACGAGTAAAGGCCGGCCTTCAATCCGAGGCTGTGGATGTAGTCGACCAGCGCCTTCATGTCGCCGAAGCGGGCATTTGGAAGAATGTTGCCCTGGGCGTCGCGGAATTCGCCGGCGAGCGTCGGGTCCTTCGGCTCGCGGTTCCGCTGCCAGAAATCGTCAACGTTGATGTAAGTCCAGCCATGGTTGGTAAGGCCGCTTCGCACCATCGCGTCCGCGGCGCGCCGGATCCGGTCCGCGGTGACTTCGCCGGCGAAGCAATTCCAGCTGTTCCAGCCCATCGGTGGGGTGAGCGCGATCCGGTTCCCGCATTCGAGGCGCAGCGCCCTTTCCGCCCGTCCGGATGCATTCTCGGCCCGCAAAGTGACCATGTACGCGCCGGGATTCGCCACCTGTCCGGTGAGGCGTCCGGTCTGTGGATCGAGGTGCACGCCCGGCGGCAGCCCCGAGGCCGCGAACGTCAGCGGACGCTGCCCCGTCGCGGTCACGGTGAACAGCAACGGCGAGCCGGGGCGCACGCCGAAAACGGTCGGGCCGGTGATGCGCGGCGACGCCGGCGGTGCCGGGGTGAGAAGGTAGGCCGGGCCGACCTCGGGCGCGGCGGTGATGACCGCGTCTCGCCGCGCCGCTTCAATCCGGGCGTTGGCCCAGTCGGCATGGTCGTAATAATTGTTGTCGTCACCGTCGGAGACCACCAGCTCGAGCGTTTGCACGCCGGCGAGAGGGACCTGGCAGGGCTTGGCGGTGTCGCCGGTGCGCATAACGCCACTCGACCAGAGCTTCCGGCCGTCGCCGAGCAGGATGAATTCAACCGTTCCACCGGGGCGTCCGATCACCTCGTCATCGACGCCGACCTCCGCGGAAAAGCCCACCGCCTGGCCGCCGAGCTTGAGGGTCAGGGAACTTTCGGCATGCGTGCTGAACCCGCGATCAAATTTCCTGCCCGCAATCAGCATGTCATGGCCACCGAAAGATTTCTGCTTGCGCGGCTCGCCGTCGTCCTGACGGATGGGACTCAGGTCAAGCTCGTCCAGCCAAATGGTTTCGGCGGCAAAACCGCGCGCGGCGGTCAGCATAAGGCAGATCGTGAAGGCGGAGGTCAGGAGTGGGGGCTTCATGGGCGGAAGGATCGTACGACTTGATGCAAACGAAAACACAGATTCGGCTGGCCGGCAGTCCGGGCGGCGGTTCAGTTGCCGGGCCGCTCCGACCAGGAGAACACGGCACCGTCCCGGCGATCCGGACGGGGACCGGGCGAGTCGGCCGAATAAGGTTCACCCGTCGCCGGGTCGAGACCGACGTACCGGTGGGTCTTCACCGAAAGCAGCATGCACTGACTCCGCAGGAGGTCCTGCCATTGGAAAAGACTGTCCTCGGTCTCCTGCTGGCGGAATTGCAGGTCGGCGGAAAGGCCGAGGCCAACCACGGTAACGAAGCCGCGACCATCCATTGCCTCCAGCGAGATGCGACCCTGCCCGTGGTCGTGAACGCGAAAGCGGACGCCCGGACCATCCGCTTCCTTGGAACCCGGGCGGACCCAGTGCAACATGCCGTGCGGGTTGGCCCACACGATCGAACCGGTTGCGAGGTTGGTCAGTGTGATCACTTTCCCAACCGGGAGATTGCGGGTACGGTCGGCCTGCGGCTCAGTTACACGGAAGTCCGCGAAGTCGGCGTAACCGCCCTCTCGCCCGGAGGTGTTGAAAGCAAACAAAGCGTAGCGTACACCTTGGAAGGTCTTGAGCTGGTACGGCAGCCGGAGCTCGTCGCCGACGGTCGTGAAACTCTGTCCATCGCTGCTGTAGCTCAGGCGGGCGAAATCCTCGTCGAAATTGCCGGTGGCCCGGAGGAACACGCGAGGCCCGGAAACGGCCAGGTCGAGGGTGCGGTCCAGCGTTTGGTCGTAGTAACGGAGGACGGTGGCGGTTTCAGTCCGGACCAGGCCGATCCACGCGCAGGGAATGTTGAGGAGGGCAAGGCCTGCGACGTCGCCGGCCTGCAGCCCGGTGGCGTCGAGGACGACGGTCGCGGATGATTGCGGGCCGATGGCGCGCTGTGTGAGCGTGTTCCGCGCGGTGAGAAACTGGTCGGCCGGAAGCGTGTGCAGGCGAAGCGCGCCCCGTTTTTCGGCCAGCGACCACTTGGCCTTGACCGGGACATGGTTCCATTGCCAGACCGGTTGAAGGTTCGGTCCGGCGAAGTCGTCGCTGCGCTGGTACGGCGCCGACGGCGAAACCTGCGCCGCGACCGCGGGTTTGAGCCAGGTGCGCGGCGAGCGACCGAGGTTGCCCCGCAATCCGAAATAGGGCCAACCGTCCTGCCAGGTCACGGGCGAGAGGCAGGTGACGCGGCCGACGGCGCCGTGGTCCATCATCGAGAAGCCCCACCAATCGCCGTTGGGCAGGTCGACAATGCCTCCTTGGTGCAGCGGCACCGCCCCGAATTCGTTGGCTTCGGGCTTGAACAGGCTGAATTTGGCGCCCGGTCCGGGCACGGGAGTGCCGATGCCGACGTTCTGCAATCCCCACCCGCGTGCGGTCCCGAGCGTTTCGCCCGCGCTGATCACGACGGTCTCGTACGGACCCTCGGGCCGGTCGGCGCGGGCGCACTGCATGCGGCCGGTTGGCGCGTAGTTGGCGCTGATGATGTAATATTTGCCGCCGATCTTGTAGAAATGGTGGCCTTCGCCCATCGCGTGACCGGCGGGGATCAGCACCCGCTTCGTCCCGGGGACGATGTCGCTGAGATCCGGGAGCAGCTCGGCGAACATCACCTCATTGTAGTCCCAGACAACGTAGATCTTGCCGTCGTCGTCGAACAGCACGGAAAGATCGTGCAACGAGGAGCCGAGCTCGGTGTGGGTCCATGGGCCGGCGGGATTGGTCGCGCGGAAGACCTGGGTCTTCTGGTGATTGACGTTGGAGAAGATGTAGAAAGTGCCGTTGTGGTAGCGCAGGCATGGTGCCCAGATGCCCTGGCCGTAGATCTCGCCCCCTTGCAGACGAAAGGCGGGGCCGAGGTCGAGCTCCGGCAACGCGTAGGTGAGGAACTCCCAGTTAACGAGGTCGCGCGAGTGCAGCACCGGCAGCCCCGGCATGGCGTGCATGGTGGTACCCGTGAGGTAGTAGTCGTCGCCGACGCGGATGAGGTCGGGGTCGGAGAATTCGTCGTAGAAAAGCGGGTTCGTGTAGGTGCCGTTGCCGTTGTCGGCCATCCAGGTGGAGCGGACGGGCGGGGAGGACTCGACGGGTGTGGACGGTGGCGGCGTCTCTGTCGCGGGCAGTGCAGAAAGCGCGGGCAGCGCGAAAAGCCAGCAGAGCAGGGTGCAGGTGGGCTTGTGCATGGTCGGGACCCGGAGGATCATTTCACAACCGGACTGCGGTGGTCTGGCGAATGTCGGCCGACGACGCGCCCGCGCCGATGGTCCAGTCGCCGGACGGTACAAGGTAGTCCTTGGTGGCCGGACTCCAGCGGCGCAGCGCGGTGGCCGGCACGACAAGGGTCACGGTCTGCGTTTCGCCGTGCATGAGGTGCACGCGGCTGAAACCGCAGAGCGCGCGGTGCTCGCGCGGTTGGGAAGCGGCGGGCGGTGTCGCGTAGAGCTGCACCACCTCGTCGCCGTCGCGTGCGCCCGCGTTGGTCACCTCGATGGTCACGGCCAGGGTGCCCCCGGGCGCGGGTGCGGCGCGCAGGTTGGCGTAGTTGAAATGCGTGTAGCTCAGGCCATGGCCGAAGGGATAAAGCGGCCGGCCGTCAAAATAACGGTAGGTGCGGCCCGCCATCCGGTAATCCTTGAAATCCGGCAGATCGGCGGTCGCGCGATAAAAGGTGACCGGCAGCCGGCCGGCCGGATTGTAGTGACCGAGCAGCACATCGGCGACCGCCGTGCCGCCGGCCTGGCCGGGATACCAGGCCTGGACGATGGCATTGAGGTTTTCATCCGCCCACGGGAGCGCGATCGCACTGCCGGACAGGTTGACGAAAACGATCGGCTTGCCCGTGGCCTTGAGCTTGCGAAGCAATTCCTGCTGCAGGGCGGGAAGCTCGATGGCGACGCGGTCACCGCCGGAGAAGCCTTCGTAGTCGACCGCCATCTCCTCGCCTTCGAGTTGCGCGGAGATGCCGCCGACGAACACGATGGCGTCGGCGGTCTTCGCGATCGCCAACGCCTCGGCCACGCCGGAGTCGACCGGCGGGGTGTTCCAGTCGACGGCGACCTTCACCGGCCCATCGCCCTGCCGGTATTCAAGCTTGAGCGGGATGATGGCGTTGTCGCCCAGATGGCGGGTGACGCTCACCTGACGGTCCGCCTTTTCCTCTCCGGGCGGCACGGTCCAGGCGTCGACCACGGTATCGTCACCGAGTTTGAGCCGGAAGCCGCCGCGGCCGTGCACCACGAACGTGTAGTCCCCGGCCAAGGTCGTCGACAGATCGGCGGACCAGCGGACGGAGATGCCCTGGGCGGGCAGGCCAACCGGTAATCCGTCGCGGGTGGGATCGGGGACGCCGAAATCAAACTTGAGGGGACGACCCCATTGCTCGGCTGCCGGCTTGCCGGAGAGGTCGGGGTTGGAAAAATATTCACCGCGGAACCAGGCGTCGCCCGCTTGGCGCAGCGTCAGCGGGCGGGCAGCGTAGTCGCAGCCGTGGGCATAGTCGACCTGCACGCCGGCGGCGGCGAAGGCGGCTTGCAGGCCTGCAAGAACGGTCACCGGAGCGGAGGGCGAGCCGTTGTAGTTGCCCAGCAATGCGGGGACCGACGTCGCATTGGGTCCGATGACAGCCACGCGGTGGAGGTGTGCGGTCTGCAGCGGGAGGAGTCCGTCGTTTTTCAGCAGCACGATCGCCTCGCGGGCGGCCTGCAGCGAGAGGGCGCCGTGTTCCGGCGTGTCGTTTTCGGTCGGGGCGATTTTGTTGAACGGCACGCGGTCCTTCGGGTCGAAGAAACCGAGGCGGAACATCGTGCGCAGCAGCGCGCCCAGCCGGTAATCGAGCTCGGCCTCGGATACTAGGCCGCGTTTGACCGCTTCGGCCAAGGCCGCTGATTCCGAGCCGCAGCGCACGTTCATGCCCGCCCGCAGCGTCAGCGCGTTGGCTTCGGCATGATCGCCGCGTTTGTAAGTACGGCTGAGGTCGTCGACGGAACCGCAATCGGAGGTGACGTGGCCGTTGAAGCCCCATTTCGCCAGCAATGAATAGAGGAGCGGATTCATCGAGCACGGCGTGCCGTAGAGCGAGTTGTAGGCGGTCATCACGGCCTCGACATGACCCTCGCGCACGAGCGCCTCGAATGCCGGCAGGTAGGTTTCATACAGGTCCGCCTCGGGCGGGGAAATGTCGAAATTATGTCGCAGCGATTCCGGGCCGCTGTGGACCGCGTAATGCTTTGCGCAGGCTGCCGCCTGCAGGTAGTCGGGGTTGTCGCCCTGCAGGCCGTGGACGAACGCGACCCCCAGCCGCGAGGTCAGGAACGGATCTTCGCCGTACGTTTCCTGTCCGCGGCCCCAACGCGGATCGCGAAAAATGTTGATGTTGGGCGACCAGAAAGTGAGGCCGTGGAAAATGGTGCCCTGCTCGGGCGTGCCCACGTAGCCGTTGAACTTGGCGCGACCCTCGATGCCGATGACGTGGGCGATGTCGCGGTGCAGCCGTTCGTCCCACATGGCGGCGAGGCCGATCGCCTGCGGGAACACAGTGGCGTGGCCGGCGTTGGCCACGCCGTGCAGCGCCTCGCTCCACCAGTCGTATTTGGGAATGCCGAGGCGCGGGACCCCGGGGGTCGTGTTGCTCATCAGTGCGGCCTTTTCCTCGAGTGTCAGGCGGGCCACGAGATCGTGGATGCGGGCCTCCTGAGGCTGGACGGGATCAAGATAGGCCGGCGGCGGCTCGGCCGCCAACAGCGGCGCGCCCGTGATCAGGAGGGTCGAGAACAGGACTGATTTCAGCGGAATTCTAGTCATCGGGAGGTGGGCCGGAGGTGGGATGGGGATGGGTTGCGTGAGAAGGGGCGAAATTCGGGACAGGCGGCTCAACGGAAAATCCGTTGGGCAAAGTGATAGAAGTTGCTGCCCCAGGTATCGGCGTCATGGGCATGGTCGTCGACGTTCCACAGATGGGACACCCCCTGCGCCTTGAGGTAGCCATGCACGCCTTGGGAAACGGCGATGAGTCCATCCTTGTTGCCGCAGGACAGATACAGGAGTTTGAGCCGGTCACGAACTGCGGCGGGGTCAGGGACGAGTTCGGCCGGCGGCTGGGTATTCGGAGCGGGTGAGAATGCGCCGAGCCAGGCGAAGGTGTCGAGGTGGCTGAGGCCGAAATTGAGGGTCTGGCCCCCGCCCATCGAGAGGCCGCGCAAGGATTCGCGCCGCGAACAGCGCAAGGCCATCGACGTCAACGTCACGGTGTCCGTGGGCGGCAAGGTGGTGGCGGCGCGCACCCGCGACATCTCGCGCTCTGGCCTGTGCCTGGTCAGCGACGCGGAGATCGGCCGGGACACGGACCTCGACCTGCGCCTGGTGCTGTCGCTGGGCACGCAGAACATGTCCGAGCCGCTGCTGGTCGGGGGACGATCGGTGTGGTGCACGGCGCTGTTCGGGAAGTACCAGGTGGGCGTCATGTTCGCCGACCTGAGCGACGAGCAGCTGCACTTCCTGGATCTGTTCATGCGCTTCATCGATGGCGACGTTCGTCCGGCCGGCTACGATCCCGGTCCCGACCCCGCCCCGCCGGAGCGGCCCGAAGACAAGGACGATCCGTTCCGGCCCTGAGGAGACGATCCATGGCGACGACATCCCGCCCCGGCCCTTACGAGCGCCGCCGTCAATTTCAGCGCGTCCAGATCCAGATGTCCGCCGAGATCCACTTCGGGGGGAACGTCTTCACCGGCACCACGCGCGATCTCTCCGAGGGCGGCGTGGGCCTGGAGGCGAGCAAGGCGCTTCCCGAAGGGGGCGAGGTGACCCTGGGGCTGTTCCTGGTGGTCGACGGCGTCGAGGAAGAGCGCGTGCCTCCCCTGTGGGTGAAGGGCCGGGTCGCCTGGTCGGGCGAGCTCGATGACGGGCGCTTCATGGCGGGCGTGCGCTTCGAGGTGATCACGGACGAGCAGAAGAAGTGGCTGCGCCAGCTCACCGGCCATCTGGAAGGTGCCGGCGGCGGCTGATTCCCCCGCGCGAGCCGCGAGTACCGAATAGGCTCAGCCGCGCGCGATCAGTCGCTCGGCGACGCGCAACCCGTCGAGCGCGGCGCTGACGATTCCGCCCGCGTAGCCGGCGCCCTCGCCCACCGGATACAGGCCGGGGCACGAGGGCGACATCAGGGTGTCGGGGTCGCGCAGGAAGCGCACCGGGGCGCTGGTGCGCGTCTCGGCGGCGATCAGGGAAGCTTGCGGATTCAGGAAGCGCGGCATCTGCGCCCCCATGCGGCGCAGCCCCTCCCGCAGGGCCGCCACCACGAACGGAGGGAAGACGCCGTCGAGCGGCGCCGGCGTGAGGCCGGGGCGGTAGCTCGAATCGGCGAGCGAGCCGCTGGCGCGCCCGCCCAGGAAGTCTCCCAGGCGCTGGCCCGGGGCGCGAAATCCGCCGCCGCCCGCGCGCGCTGCCGCTTGCTCGATGCGACGTTGAAAGGCGACGCCCGCCAGGGGACCATCCCCGTCCGGACCAAAGTCGGCGGCCTCGACGGCCACGACCAGCCCCGCGTTCGCGAAGCGCGAGTCACGCTTCGAGAGGCTCATGCCGTTCACGACGACGCCGTCCGCCTCGGTGGCCGCGGGGACGATCCAGCCGCCCGGGCACATGCAGAAGCTGTACACGCCCCGGCCGGCGCCGGACGAGGTGAGCTCGTAGAGCGCGGGCGGCAAAGCCGGATGACCGGCGGCGGCACCGTACTGGATCTCGTCGATCAGACTCTGGGGGTGCTCGATGCGCACGCCCACGGCGATGGCCTTCCGCTCGAGCGCCACTCCGGCCTGGGCGGCCCAGTCGTAGATCGAGCGCGCCGAGTGCCCCACCGCCAGGATGACGGCGTCCGCGCCCAGCTCCTCTCCATCACTCAGCTGCACGGCCCGTACGCCCCCACCGTCGAAGCGAACGCCGGTCACGTCGGCGCTGAACCGATAGACCACCCCCGACCTCTCCAGATGCTCGCGCAGGGCCGTCAACACCTTGGGCAGCCGGTTCGAGCCGACGTGAGGCCGCGACTCGATCGCGATCTCGTCGGGGGCGCCGAAGCGCACCAGATCCCGCAGCACCGAGGCCACGGCCTGGCGATCCTTGGCTCGCGTGTACAGCTTGCCGTCCGAGAAGGTGCCCGCGCCCCCCTCGCCGAAGCAGTAGTTCGACTGGGGATCGAGACGGCCCCGGGTCAGCGCCGCCAGATCGGTCCGACGCGGCTGCACCGGCTTGCCCCGCTCGAGGATCGTGGCCGGGACGCCGGCTTCGGCCAGACGCAGGGCCGCCCAGGTCCCGGCCGGTCCCGACCCGACGATCACGACGCGGGGCACGGGACGCCCGGCAGGCCAGCGCAAGCTCGCCCGGCTGTCTTCGCCGGAAGGCGACTCCAGCACGCCGCCCTGTGCCACCAGACAGCGCAGGCGGTACCCGAGGGGCCGGTTCTTGCGCGCGTCGAGCGAGCGGCGCAACACCCGGATCGCGCCCAGCGAGCCCGCGGCGCGCCCCATCGTCCGCTCGGCGAGGCGCAACAACCGCTCCGGCGATGGGTCGCCCCCCGTCAGCTCGTCGAGCGGAACGAACAGCTCGATCTCGGACGGCGCGAGCAGGCTCAGGGCGACAACCCCACGCGACGGCGTGCCACCAGGCAGTGGCGGCCGTTCGCCTCGAAGTCACGGCAGGCCCGCGGGCGATCGTCGTAGATCGAGCACGAGAACAGCGGCAACGGCGGCGCGGGAACAGCCCGGCGGTCCTCGAGCGCCGCACAGCGTGGGCCCTCGCGCCGGATCTCGAAGCGGTGGCCCTGGCGGACGATCAAGTCGGGCTGCTTCCAGACCACCGGATCACGGACCGACACGGTGACCGAGTGATACGCCTCGCGGCAGCACGCGCCGCACGTCTGGCAATCGACCGGCGCCTCCCAGCGCGCACAGGCGCGCGTCGCCCCTTCGGTGCGCAATCCGTCGCCCTCTCCTCGCGCGGACTGGCGACAGCGCGACACCGCGGGGCCGCGACCGCCCCGGTAGAACCAGGCGCAGGTCCCGCACGATTGCTCGGCCTGTCCCCACGGGAAGCCCACCGGATGACGATCGACCGGCGCCTGCTCGGCGCGCGCCTCCTCCAGCGCCGCGCGTGTCGCCGCCAGCCCGCGAATGAGCGCGGCCCGCAGCTGCGCGTTGTCGGGAAGCTCCAGCGCCGCCCGCGCGCGCACGGCCGCCGCCTCGTCCGACACGGCGAGCGTCGCCGCGTCGAGCGCGTCGTGATAGCCGCGGTACTCGGTCGTGGGCGCCATCGCCGCCCGCAGCTCGAACTGCGACGTCAGCAGCACCTGCACGCACAAGCACGCGTGCTCGGCCACCACATCGCGCGTATCCGTATTCGACAGGCCCCAGTCCGGCTGAGCCCACGACGACGGCCCCTGCGTCAATGCGTGACAGAGCTCGTGGAAGATGAGCTGCGCCACCGCATCGTCTCCATCGAGCGCCTCGTCCACGCCGATCAAGATGCGACCCGCGCCATCGCTGCTCGCGTAGGCGTCAGTGGTGCGCATCACTTGCCACCCGACGTCCGCGGCCACAGATGTCCACAGCGCGGTGAAGGCCTCGTTTGCCAGGGGGCTAGGAACGCTTTCGGACATTGAACATTTTCACAATCACTTTATGACTTTTCTGCAGGACCGGAAACTCTAGTGCTTGCGCTTCGGAAAAGGCCGATGCAATCTAGCCGATTCCTGGCGGGATCTTCGTCGGCACCAGAAATGTGGGTCCGAGCGATAAGAGTGACATCTCGCTTTCAAAAGAAGCTTCAAGATGCGTTCCAGGAGGTGGTTCGGTGCCGTTTCCACCCGTCTTATCAATCCAAGCCTTTGTCTATCTGACCAGCGTCTTTTCCCTGCCTGCTCCGCCGGAGAACGT
>CAYZGG010000066.1:0-22093 GCA_964477955.1 uncultured Opitutaceae bacterium | reverse complement strand
AAGTGGAGGTGCGGGGCGGAATCGAACCGCCGAATAGAGCTTTTGCAGAGCTCGGCCTTACCACTTGGCTACCGCACCGTGTTCGGAAAATCGCGCGCAAAGTGAGCCAGTTTCCGCACCGGCGCAAGGACGGAAATTCCCCCTCTTTCGGGACCCGGGCCGATCGGCCCAGGCCCAGGACCGAATCGCGCATTGCCAACCCCCGGGCCGCGCGCGCAGTCTCCGGGCGCACCCCCACGTCTCCCGTGACCACTGCAAGCGATTCCTCGTCGGGCAAGGGCAATGTCGTCCTCGGATTGTTCGTGCTTGCCCTCGGCGCCGCCGGCCTCTTCTACGCCGCGCGGGCGCTCTACCGGTGGGTCTACCCCCCGCCCCCCGACGCCGCGGTTTCCCTCAGCGCCTACTTCGAAAAGGCCGCCGACGCGTACGTCATCCGCATCGAAGGCGAAGTGGTGCGGCCGGCGAAACAAATCGCCTCGGGGCAGGTGGTGGTGTCGGTCAACAAACTGGCCGGCGATTTCCGCCAGAGCTTCATCGTTTACCTGCAGCCCGGCGGCAAATTCAGCCTCGTCGACACCGCGGCCCTGCGCACGCTCACCCCGCGGGACCGGCTTTATGTCGAGGCCCAGGTGTGGTCGGAAGGCGAATATGTCGGCGACGCTGAGGTCTACCTGGCCGCGAGCAAACCGCTCGTCTCGCGGCGCGGCCTCTTCTGCGGCAGCCTGGCGGTCTACGCCGTGCTCGTGCTCGGCTTCCTCTGGGCCTTCACCGGCAACCAAACGCTGCTCAAGAACCGCCTCGCGATCGCCTGCACCTATCTGGTGATCCTGGTCTATTTGTCCGCCCCGCTGGTCCTGCCGGTGTTGTTGGAACAAAGTTTCCCCGACCTCGAGAACCTCATGCAGGAAACTCCGGTCGGGCTCATTCAAGGCATCACCGCCGCCCAACGCGACGATCCGAAGGCCGAACCGCAGTGGTACCTCAACATCGGCGGCGTGGTCCGGCATGAGGTGCAACCCGACCAGACCGAACGCGTCGTGCTGACGGGCGGACTGGCCATCCCGTTCTTCATCCTCGTGCTCTCCTGCATCAGCGGCGCGATCAACATGACCCGGAAGGTGCCGCAATACAGCAACGATGCCCTCCGCGTCGATACGCTGGGCGAGATGCTGACCCGCGGAATCACGAGCCTGCAGACCCTCGTTGGCAAAACCCCGACCGACCCCGCGCCCGCCGTCCCGATCCCGGCCGCCTCCCGGAGCCGATCCCCGATTCCCGGCCCGAGGACCGCCGACGTCGAGCTCTGGCGCGTCGGTCTGGTCCGCCAATACATGTACCTCGTGTCAGCCCCATTCCTCGCGATCGCGACTTACTACCTTCTGCTCTGGCTCGATCTCACCCCGAAACCGGTCATCGTCCTGGTTAGTTTTTCCGTCGGCCTGATCTCGGACCAGATCATCGAACGCCTCATTGACGTCGTGCGGGGCCTGCTCAATCCCGATGCGAAGAAGGCCGCGGCCAAGGCCGCCGCCGCGGGCTCACGCACGGTCGCCCCCGTGTCGCCCGTGATCGGAATTGAGCTGCCGACGGATCCCGGCCCGGCGAATCTTTCCTGAGCACGGCGGGCATTTTCCCGGAGCGGCGCGGTGCGCCCTTGCTCCCGGGCGCGAATTCATTTCATTCGGTTTGCTACCCCATGAAGTCATTCCTCCCCCTGCTTTCTGCCCTGCTGTTGCTCGCCGGCTGCGCCACGGACCGGCCCACCGCCTCCGCTCCGGCCGCCGCGGCGGCCGCGTCGACCGCCGCGCACTTCGCCCTCCCCGCCACCAACGACGGCCTGGCCGGCACCGGCCCGGTGCGGCGCTACGACTGGTTTCAAAAACTCTGGCAGGAACGCCGCACCAAATGGGCCACCCAGGTCCAGCAGGATCAACACGCCATCGTCTTCCTCGGCGACTCGATCACCCAGGGCTGGGGCGACAACCTCGGGGGCAGCTTTCCCAGCCTGAAGGTCGCGAACCGCGGCATCAGCGGCGACACGACGCGCGGCGTGCTTCTCCGGCTGCAGGAGGACGTGCTTTCGCTCAATCCCTCCGGCGTCGTGCTGCTCATCGGCACCAACGATCTGGAGGAGAAAGCCGAACCGTGGAGCACGGCCTCGAACGTGCGCCTGATCGTCGACGCCCTGCGCGCCCACAACCCGGCTCTGCCCGTGATCCTCTGCGCCGTCATGCCGAGCTCCGAGGTGAAGAAACGGCCGGCCTATAAAATCAAACGCATCAACCTGCTCGTTCGCGAGGCGATGAAAGACGAACCGCAGGTCACCGTCCTCGACACGTGGACGCTTTTCGCCAACGCGCAGGGCGACGCCAACGCCGAAGAATTCCCCGACCTGCTCCACCCCAACGCGGCCGGCTACGCCAAGTGGGCCGCCGCCCTCCGCCCGGTGCTCGCGACCCTCGGCTTCCTCGACACCGAGCCGGACAACTTCACGCCCGAGCCCGGCTTCACCAGCCTGTTCAACGGCCGCGATCTCACCGGCTGGGGTTACCGCCCGACCACCCCGGCCGACCTCGAGTCCGCCAAACATTGGCAGGCCTCCGATCCCGACGCCGCCGACTGGCCCGCGGTGAAGGAGGCCGTCAGCTTCGACGGCAAGACCGCCAGCCCCGACGGGCGATATGTCGCGAAAAACGGACGGCTGATCGTCACCACGCCGCCGCAGTTCCGCAACATCCAGAAGCTCTGGACCACCCGGGAATTTCCCAAAAACTTCGTCCTCAAGCTCGAGTTCCGCGCCACGCCCAACACCGACAGCGGCATCTTCATCCGCGACCCGCAGCTCCAATGCCGCGACTACCTGCTCGCCGGCCCCTACACCAAACTCGAACACTATCGCCCGCAGGACTGGAACGAAATCGAGATCACCGTGAAGGACAATCTCGCGCACTGCACCTGCAACGGCGAACTGCTCGAGGACGCCCTGCCCGTGCCGGCCGACGGCCCGCTCGGCCTCGAAGGCGACCGCGGCCAGATGGAATACCGCCGCATCCGCATCCAGGAACTGCCCTGAGCGGACACAGCTCGTTCGCGCCGCAATGCTTTGTAGTTGCACTGCATTCGGGCTGTGGGACGGGATTTCCAAATCCCGCCTTGTTAGGAAAATGTAGGGCGGGGTCGCCGACCCCGCCTTGCTGCGGGAATATTGCAACGTTCGAAGCGGGGTCGGCGACCCCGCCCTACAGTCAAACAGCCATCGCGGCACGGAGCGTGACGGTCGTTCGACTGCATTGTTCACCGGGCCGGTTTCCCCGCCCGCTTTCTGCTCGCCTGCGCTTCGATAAACCGGAAGCTTCCGCCTCTGTGCAGACCAACGTCACCGCCGACCCCAACGCCGACCTGCCGCCCACCCGCTGGAGCAAGATTCTCACCGCCACCCCGGTGGTCCTGACCGTCATCGCCACCCTGCTGGCCGGACTCGCGTCGGGCGAAATGACCAAGGCGCAGTACGACCGCTCCAGCGCGGCCCAGCTGCAATCCAAGGCCGGCGACCAGTGGGGCTTCTTCCAGGCCAAGCGCCTGCGCGGTTCGCTGCAGCTGTCCACGCTCGAAATCCTGCAAAGCAACGCGGATATCCAACCCGTCACAGCCGATGCCCTCCACGCGCTCGGGACGCTGCCCGGCGACGACGCCACCCTCGCCTTGATTCTGCGCGACGAACTTCCGCCCGGCGGCACGGTGGTCGCCCCCGATCCGCAAGTCGCCAATGCCCTGGCCGCGGTCGACCAGGCCCTGCCGGAGTCCGAGCTCTCGCACGTGCTCGCCGCTTTGGACGAAAGAATCCTCGCGACGGCGCTGCATGATGCGCAGGAGCGCGCCCGCGCCTTCGACGCGGCCACCCGGCCGGAGACGAAACTGATTGATCAGATCGACGCACAGCTGAATGCGCACCGGACGGAGCAGCCCGTGCTCTCCCGCAATTTCGCCGCTGTGCGCCTACGTTACACCGCGCTGCGTTACGAAGCCGAGGCCCGCCTCAACCAGGCCGTCGCCGGTCTGCTGGAGTTGCAGGTCCGCAAGGGCAATCTCTCCGCCGAGCGCCACCATGTGCGCAGCCAGCGCTTTTTCTACGGCATGCTGGCCGCCCAGGCCGGCGTGGTTCTCTCCACCTTCGCCATGGCGGCGCGCCGCCGCAATTTCCTCTGGTCCGTCGCCGCCAGCGCCGGCCTCGGCGCCATCTCCTTCGCCCTTTATGTTTTTCTCTTCGTCTAGCCTCGCTTTGCTCACTTCCAGCTGCCCTCCGAAACTGTGGGCGGGGTGCCCTCACCCCGCGAGCCGCGCATTCGATGCGGGGTGAAGGCACCCCGCCCACAAGGAACTTAGTCCCGCCGGACCAGTCGCCCAGCCACCTTTCCCAAAAATTTTCCTATGGCCACCCTCTACGAAACCCTCCGCGCTGACATCGTCATCGCCATGAAAGCACGCGACACGGCCACCGCCACGTCGCTGCGCACCGCCGACGCCGCCATCCAGCGCGCCGCCATGGACACCAACAAGCCCATCGACGACGCGCTGTCCGTCACCACGCTCCGCAAGGCCGTGAAAAACCTGGCCGACGCCCGCCTTGAATTTGAAAAAGGCGGCCGGGCCGATCTCGTCGCCGCCAACACGACCGAAATCACCCTGCTGGAGAAATATCTGCCGAAGGGACTCGACCCGGCGAAACTCGACGCCCTCGTCGTCGAGGTCATCGCCGCCACCGGCGCCACGTCGAAGAAGGAAATGGGCAAGGTCATCGCCGCGTTGAAACAGCGCCCCGAAGCTCCGCTCCTCGATTTCGGGGCGGTCAGCAAACTGATCCAGGCCAAGCTGCCGTGAGCTTCCGCGCCGCCCGCCTCTCGCCGGCAAAGCGGGCCACTGGCTGACCCGCCGCCCGATGCTGCTCCGCCTCGCGGTTTTTCTGCTCGAGTCCTCGCCCTGGCTGCGCCGGCAGGTCTGGCGCTGGTGGTACGGGCGGCTGGCGAAACGCTTCACCGCCGGCGACTGGACGTTCATGAACTACGGCCTCGTGCCGCCCGACGGCGTTGCCCCCACCCTGCAGGCCGGCGACGAATCCGACCGGCTTTGCATCCAGCTCTATCACCGCGTCGTTTCGCCGGTGCCGCTGGTCGGACGGGAAGTGCTCGAGGTCGGTTCCGGCCGGGGTGGCGGCTCAAGCTACCTCGCCCGCTACCTGCAACCGGCCCGGGTCACCGGCGCGGATTTCTCCGCGCAGGCCGTCACACTCTGCCGGCAACGACACGCCGGCGTCGCCAACCTGGAATTCACCGTCGGCGACGCCGAAAACCTTCCCTTCCCCGACGCGAGCTTCGACGTCGTCGTGAACGTCGAGAGCAGCCACTGCTACGGACACGTCGAAAAATTCTTCGCCGAGGTCGCGCGCGTGCTCCGACCGGGGGGCCATTTTCTCTACACCGACTTCCGCGCCGCGGCGGACATGGCCACGCTGGAGGCTCAGCTCACGGCCCTGCCTGCGTGGAAATTGATCGCCAGCGAAGACATCACCGCTGCCGTCGCCGACGCGCTGCAGGCCGACGACGAGCGCAAGCGCGCCCTCATTGCCGAATTCGTCTCCCCGCGTTTCCAGCCGCTTTTTGGTGAATTTGCCGGTTTGGTGGGCGGCCAGATGTACACGGGCTTCCGCAACCGCACCACGCTCTACCACCGCTTCGCCCTCCGGCGCGAATAAGGTTGTGCGACGTCGGGGCGCTTGCCCTCCAGCGTCCTTCCGCGCCCGAAGACCGTTGGGGGCAACGGCCCCTACCGGTGGTCAACCGGGGCCGGGATTCCCGCCGTTTTCAGATAGCGCTGGCGCCGCCGGCCGCTCCGGCCTTGCGGCACCGTGCGCTCCGCGGGAACCGAATAGGGTCGGCGGCGATAACCGGGCCGCGCCGGATCGGCGGCGCAGCGCAGCTGGTACTCCTGCATCCGTTCGAAAATTCCGAGCAGCTGGTCCGGTTGCGGGTACTGGTCCAATCCGTACTGCGCCAGCACGGTCAGCAATTCGTGCACCGCCTCCAGCGTCGAGAGGCAGCCGGCCTGCGGTTGCTGCTTGATCACGTAACGGCTCGGGGCCGACGGCGTGAACATGATGCGCGGCAGCCGTTGCAGATCCGGGCTGAGCTTCAGCATTTTTCGCGCCCCGCTCCAGGTCGCGTCGAGGAGGAAAACCACCAGCTGCCGCCCGGCCAGTTCCGCCGGCGGCAGTTCACTGCGGGAAAGATTGCGCGCCTCGGCTCCCGGATAGAGCAGCACGCAGAAATTCCCCTGGTCCGTCAGCAGGGCCTGCACGGCGGCGTGGCCTTCGAAACCCAGGCCCATGTGCAGTTCGCTGTTGGGCAGGCAAAGCTGCGTCAGCCGCCCCGTGCCGGCCTTCTCCTGCTTGAATTCCTTCGGATGCATCAGGAACACAAACCGGGTCCGCGTGGCCATGGGTTGCAGCGACGAACACCAGCACAACGGCCGGGGCCAGAAACAGCGGTAGCACATTTCGCGACTCATCGCCTTCAACGAACAGAAAGTTCGTCCCGAAGCGAAGCCCGAAGTTCCGGCGGCGGCGGTCAAAAATCGCACAACAGACAGACAAAATGATCGCCGGTAGGGGCGGTTGCCCTCGACCGCCTGCTTCCGTGGTTTGCAGCGGGAAAAGGGCCGTTGAGGGCAACGGCCCCTACCAAAAGCACGTCGCCATTGTAGTCGTCAGCCAAGCAATCGCGGCGTAAAGCCGCTCCTATACGAAAGAACCACGGCGCATGGAATCGCGCCAACCCGCTGTCTAGCCCTCCAGTCTGGCCACCACCCAGTCGGCCGCCTTGTTCAGGCGCAGCGCGAACACCGCGTACACCACCCCGAGTCCGATCCAGCAGCCGTGGCCGAGCTGCTGGTAGTTGCGCCGGATCTCCGCCTTCGTCCAGCCATAGGCGTCCATCAGCTTGTTCATGTCACCCCCGGCGTCGTCCTCGCCGTTGATCATCGAGCCGAACGGAATCTCCTCGAGCCCGTGATAGACCTTGTTCCAGAAGACGACGATGTTGAGGAACGCGGTCGCGCCGATAAGAAAGAAAACATAGCGGCAGGCGCCCCACTTGAATTTCTCGGGCATCTGCACGTAGAAAAGCATCATGAAAAGGGTGCTCAGGTAGAATTCGCCGCCGACCCCGCCGAAGGCACCCCACCAGAATTCCTGCCGGCGCACCGGCATCCGCCAGGTCAGGTAATATTGCAGCACGGCCAACACCGCCGCGGTCATCATCGGCCAGGCCTTGCGCTCCTTCCACCCGGCCACAAAGAGAACTCCAAACAACAGCAGCAGGCCGAAGTAGACGAACGGGGAATAGTCCGGCTCGACGGGTGTCCAGCCGAATGGCAGCGGGAGCGCGCGCCGTCCGGTCATCCAAGCCGCCGTGGCGTGCCCGAATTCGTGCACCCAAACCTGAAAACCCCGCAGCAGAAAACCAAGGGGACTCAGATTCACAAGCCAAACCAGCCCGAGCAGAAGGGGCGGGACGAGGACGTTGACGCGCCAGTTGTCGAAGGCGAAAAGGGCTAATTCCTCGCTGCGCGGCGGAGCAACCGGTGGGGGCGTAGGTGTTCCCGCCGAACGCCGCACCGGTTCAGCCGAACGGGCGACGGACGGCAAAGTTTCGGCTTTCTCTTTGGCGGGGGCCGACCTCAGGTGCGCCGCCAGCGTGTCGTGCGCGCGCCGCAACTGTTCTTTTTGCGCGGCCACGGACTCCGGCAGAGCGCCAGTTCCGGTTCCCTTGATCAGCGCAAAATTACTTTGCAGAAAAGCCTTCTCCAGTTCTTCGGCGGAATGGCCCGGCTGCAGCCCCAGGAGTTCGCGACAGTGGGCAAGCTCGGCTTCGTCCATGTGGTCGGCAGCGTGCCCGACCATCGACCACAGGAAAAGCATGAAGTTGCCGGCGCCGATCGCTTGTCGAGCGGACGCGGCCGGCGCTGAATCATGGAAGCGGTGTCGTCCGTTGAAAGATTTAACATTTGGGCGGTTGCTGCGCGGGGCTCGCCACTCCAGCGTTCTTGCCGGCGCCGGCGGGATGTCGCGCGCCCGATCAATCCTTCAGACGCATGCCCACCAAATCGACCAGCCCCGCCCCCGCCCAGCTTCGGGCGGAAAGCAGCAAACTTGTCAGCCGGATCGCCGCCGCCAAACGCGAAGCCGATGCCGCCAAGAAAGAATCGCACGCCGCCAAGGAAACCTTCAAGCGGGCGAGGAAGAAATTCAAGGAGGCCAAGCGCCACGCCAAGGAACTGCGCAAGTCGGTCAAGGCGCTGAAAGCGGAGCTCAGGGCCCTCGCGGCAAAAAAACCCGGCGCCACCCGCCGGCGGCCCAAGTCCGTCGCACCACGGACCCCGTCGAAGGCGCCCCGGGCCGAAAACGAACCCGCTCCGTCGACGGAAGGAAGCGCGCCGATTCTCCAGGAGCCGGCCGCCCCATTGCCACCGGCACCGACGGATACGCCGCCGACCGGCCCCGGCACCTGATCGCGACTGCATCGAACTGCGATTTGACCGCAGCGCATTTGGGCCTCATGGTGGGGCCATGAATCAGCTGGCGCTGAGCGGCACGTTTCCGACCACCACAGAGGGCCTCAAGGCCACCGTCCTTCTGAACAACGGGGTGCATATGCCTTGGCTCGGATTCGGCGTGTTTCAAATTCCCCAGGATGCCGAGGCCGCGGCGGCGGTGCGCGCCGCGATCGCCCTCGGCTATCGCAGCATCGACACCGCCGCGCTCTATCACAACGAGCGCGGCGTCGGCCTCGCCATCCGCGAGTGCGGCGTCCCCCGCGGGGAAATTTTCGTCACCACCAAGGTGTGGAACGACGACATGCGCGCCGACCGGGTCGAGGCCGCGTTCGAGGAGAGCATGCGCAAACTCGGTCTCGACTATCTCGATCTCTACCTCCTGCACTGGCCGGTCAAGGGCAAGCTCGTGCCGTCGTGGCGGGTCCTCGAAAAACTCCACCGCGCCGGGCGCATCCGGGCCATCGGGGTGAGCAACTACATGATCCCCCATCTCGACGAGCTGCTGGCCGCCGCGGAAATCGTGCCGGCGGTCAACCAGATCGAGCTTCATCCATACCTGCAGAGCAAGCCGCTCGTCGCCCATTGCCGGAAAAATGGCATCGTGCTGGAGGCGTGGAGTCCGCTGATGCAGGCGGGCGAGATCTTGCGCGATCGCACCCTCGCCGGCATCGCCAAAAAGCACGGCAAGACCGTGGCGCAGGTCATTCTGCGCTGGGACGTGCAGAGCGGAGTCGTCGCGATCCCGAAGTCGATCCAACCGCAGCGGATCGCGGAAAATTCGGGCATCTTCGACTTCGCCCTGACGGAAACCGAGATGACCGCCATTGCGGCGCTTGATCGCAACGAGCGCAACGGCCCCGACCCGCTCAACTTCAATTTCTGACCAATTGGGCTGGGGTAAATCACCCAATTATCGCGGCCGTGGCGTAAAAAACCTGCGCTTCGTCTCCACGAGTCTTCAGTTTTCCGCGCCCCCGCCGATGGCGTGAACATGACCTGCCGTCTTTTGCCACTGCTCGCCTTGGTCGGAGCGCTGTCGGCGGCCCACGCCGAGACGACTCCGAATTGGACAAAACTAAAGGCCGGCATGACGCCGCAGGAAGCGTACGCGGTGCTGGGCCGTCCACTGATCCGCAACGCCGGCCGGGGTTTCGAGGTGTGGATCTACAACAGCAACGCCGAGGTTCTGTTCGTCCAGGGCCCCGTGTTCGCCTGGACCGAGCCGACCCCACGCCCCAGCGACGAGACGCACCCGGCCGACCAAGATCTCCCTTTGCAGCCGAAACTGCGCCTGCCCCCGAAACATCGCGTTGGTCCGCAAGCACCCGCCGAGGACGGCGCCGGCGACAATTCGGCGACCACGCATTTCCGGTACCAGCCGGGGTATTGAGCGGGAAGCACGGAGCCGCAGGGACCGGGCAATGGTGGGCGGCCGGCCGGCCCCGCCACTTCTTGTTGCGCTGCAAGCGCGCACCCCACGCGTATCTTTGCTTGGATCATCGCCAGGATTCGCCGCCTGCGACCACGGACCGGCTAGGTCGGTTTCGTCCACCTCGGCAGACAGATTTCGCTCACATCGCGATTTCCCATCCGACGCAGACGGAGATTTTCACGGAAGTTTGCTGTTTCTCGCACTCGCGTTGCCGGTAGTCTGGCCCGGCCATGAAACGCTTCTTAACCCTGCTGTTGGTTTTCGCCGCCCCTCTGGCCGCTGAGCAAGTCACCCTGAAACAATCGGCGGTGATGCGCGCCGATCACAACATTGTCTCGATCAAGGCCGGCACCGTGGTGGAGCTGGTGTCGCGCGATGGCGACAGAGCCACCATCGTCTACCACGACCTCACCGGCACAATTCCGGCCAGCAAACTCGACGACGCCAAGACCGCCGATGCGCCGAAGCCCGGCGAAAACAAATCCGATTCCGCCCCGGCAAATCCTCCGCAAACGAACTATGGCCGGGAAGTGCAGAAAGCGAAGGACAATGCCTCGGAACACGAGAAGAACATCGTCCAGCCCACCAACGAAGTGTTGAAGGAAAATTGAGCGGAAAACCGCAGCTGAACTGAGATGGAGGGACGATCTCCCGATCGGCCGGCCCGGTACGTCGCTCGGAATATCCCTGGAGGTGACGGGCTTGTCCCGCCGCTTTCGCCGCGCAGCCCGCGCGCAACCTGCCAACGACCCCGCTCAATACTCCACGTCGCGACAGCGGACCTCCAGCCGGGCGGCGATAGCGGTGATTTGCTCGCTATTCAAAACCGGGGAGCCGCCACTGAGGAATTTCGGCAGTCCCTTCGGATTCGTGACCCGGGCCGGCCGCGACTCGCGCGCGGGTTTCATTTCCACGAACCACCCTGGCAAGGTCAGCACCGGCGTGACATGAACGTGCTGACCCGTCTCCGCCTTGATAAAACCCGCGAGGCTGAGGGCGTTGCGCTCGGCCTGTTCGAGTCCGTGACTGTCCTCGCCCCAGGGCCAGACCAGGTCGCGGCCGTCAAAGAACACCTTGTGATCCACGAACCCCGGCCGGGCGCCGCCCTTTCGGCGGGTCTTGGTTTCGATCGCAAAGACGCCGCCGGGGCCGACGGCGATGTGATCGATGTTGAAGGGCGTGCCATTGTTGGCGAACGGCACATCGTGAAAAATCCGCCAGCCCTCCGTCTTCAGCGGCTCGAGCTGCTCCGCCACGAGGCGCTCGCCGAAATAACCGAGGTAGCGGTTGCTTTGCTCCCGAAATTTCCCGGCCAGCCAGCGGGCCGCCAGATAAAAAGCCCCGGTGAACGCCAGGAGCGTGACCGCGACGCCAGCGACTTGAAAATCGCGCGGCAACCGGCTCGTCGTCACCAGGAGCACGGCCGCCACCACCGCGGGCGCAAACGAAGCGAACATCAACCACTCCCTGCCGTTTTCGTCCAACTGGCGCACCAGCTTCAACTGCGTCTCCCCGGGCGCCCGCAGCAATTTCAAGTCCTCGCCGAAGGGCAGCCGCCGCTTGCGCGTGCGCTTCTGCCACCCGAGCATCAGCGCCACGCTCGCAAAGAAAAAAAACAGGTAGCCGGCAAAGAGGAGAAGAGGGGTCCAGGGCATGGGGCGGGAACCGGTTGCGTTCGGCCGGCGGAGCGCACAGCAGCAAAGCGCCGTCGCGCGTGCAAGCCGGAAGCCAACGCCGCACCGGCGGCCGAGGCACGCATCGGAATCTTCGTGGAGGGCCTTGCGCTGTAAGCCGGCAAGGTCGGTCGCGCCCCGTCGCACTTCTTGCCCGACGCCACCTTCTTTTTTTCCCTCGTGGGTCTGGTGCCCCGAAGCTTGCTTCGCCTTGGCTCGAAAAGTGGGAGCGAGCTTGCTCGCGACTCTTCCACGTCGCAAGCAAGCTCGCTCCCACAAATTGGCCTGCCTTGGCCGGAGATGCCCGGAGTCCCGAGGAGCTTTGTTCAAGCCCGATCCAGCCGAAGGTCGGGGACCAGACGAAAACAAAAAGACCGCGGAACGCTGCGTTTCGCGGTCGAGGAATTCGGGAAAAAGCAGCTCAATGACGGAAGCCGCCGTGTCCGCCGTGCCAGCCCCCGTGCCCACCGTACCAGTGTCCGCCGTGCCAGCCCCAGCCCAGACCGATACCGATGGCCACCGGCGCCCAGAAATCCCAGACGGGGTCGTAGGTCGACACGTAGGTCGGATAATAATAGGCGGGCGGCGGTGACGTGTAAACGACGGTCGTGCTCGGGGCCGTCGTCGCCACGGCGGGAGCCGGGCCCGACGGTATCACCATTTGATTCGCCGAGGCCGGCACGCCCGGCGCACTTCCCGCCGCGGACAAAAGCGTATAGGCAAAGGCCACCGACCGACCACCCGCATACTGGTAAACGACCACGATCTGGTTGTTGGTCTGGTCCATGCGCGTTATCGTGGTGCCCTGGGCGGCCGCGGCTTTGATCAGGTCAGCCGGCGCCGGCAGCTGCGCCAGATAAACGACGTGGTTGATTGCCGGAGTTTCGGCGGGATTGGCCGCCTCCGAGGAGGTGGTCTTGTCCTCCGCACGAGCTGTTGCACCGGTCATGGCCGCACCGAGCAGGACCGCGGCAAATAAAATCTTGTGTTTCATAGAGGGCCTTGAGGTTGGTTTCACATCCAGACAATAGCCCCTTTTTTTTGTGCCGTCAAACGGTTGCGAGGAATGCAAATTCTGAGGAAAGGAGCGCAAGATCCGGGGAGCCATCGCCTGTCGTTTCAGCTAGATTCTGGGGCAAAGACATTTCCGTCGCCGCGCTTCTTGCCGGTCCATTGCGGGATTCCCGTAGCGGACTTTGCGGGATCGCCCGGATGGCGGAAATTCCACGCTCTGGCATAGTTACCGCGGAATTTTTACCACCATGTCCTTCCTTGCCAACCTCCTCATCCTCGCCGGCGCCGCAGCCGCGCTCATCACGGCCGCCTGCCTTAACGCCGCCCCGGAAGCGTACGAAGACGAGACGGGCTTCCACTACGGCCGGAAGCCGGCCCGGATCAAGGCCAGGCATCTCAAAGACTACCGCCCGATTGTGCGCGACTAAGGCGTGCCTCGGCAGGGCCGATTGGTCCTGGCCGCGCAGTTGAAACGCGAAAGGCCCGCGGAGCGGCCGGCTGCAGGCAGTTTGGTGGAATCTGAACTCAGGCAGTTCCAGCCCACGCCCTCGGGTTCCAGTCTTGGTTTCCGGTTCGAGAATCATCGAAACTAACCGCCGCCGGCCGGCCGTGGGTCTCGGCCTCTTTTTTTCTCGTTCCCCGGCGGGTTCCGGCTCTCAATGCCTCCGCCTTGGCTTCTGTTCCCCGCATTGTTTTGATCATGGGTGTGTCCGGCTCCGGCAAGACCACCATCGGCCGGCGCGTGGCGGCCGCATTGGATTGGCCGTATTTCGAGGCCGACGATTTTCATTCCCCGGCCAACCGGGAGAAAATGGCCCGCGGCGAACCCCTTGACGACCGTGATCGCGCCCCTTGGCTCGCGGCGATCCGCGCCAAAATGGACGCCTGTCGCGGGGAGGGAAAGAGCGCGGTCTTCACCTGCTCCGCCCTCAAGGAGGAATACCGGGCCACGTTGTGCGGGACGGCCAGCGACGTGGTGTTGGTTTTTCTCCACGGGAGTTTCGAAATGATCCAGGCCCGGGTCGCCCACCGTCAGGGACACTTCCTGAAGTCCGAACTGGTGCGCAGCCAGTTCGAGACCCTCGAGCCGCCCAAGGATGCGCTCACCCTCGACGTGGCGTCGCCGCCCGCAGAGATTGTGGAACAGATCCTGGCCCGGCTCGGAACGGTTCGCGAAAACCGATCGGCGGCCGAACAAGGCCCGCAGCCGGCAACCTGAAGTCCGGACTCGCTTGCAATTGCCGGCCGGTTGCAGCCGCTGACTGCAATCTCCGCTGCAGCCTCCGCCTTGGCCCAGCCGCGAAGCCCCGGCCGGAGCTCCGGTCCTACATTACGCTAGACTCCGGCGCGGCGTTTCCGTTAATCGCGGCATGGCCTGCACGGTTTTCACCATCGCGAATCAAAAGGGCGGCGTGGGCAAGACGACCACCGCCATCAATCTCGCCGCCGCGCTTGCCGAGCGCAAAATCCACACGCTGGTGGTCGACCTCGACCCCCAGGCGAACGCCACCAGTGCGCTCGGCATCGAAAAACAGGAGGGCCGGAGCCTGTACCGGCCGCTTCACGGTGACGGGGGCGCGTTCGAGATGCTCACGCCCACCGCGTGGCCCCACCTCGCCCTGATCCCTTCGGAAGTCGACCTTGCCGCCATCGAGATCGAGCTGGCGCAACAGGAAAACTACCTCATGCGGCTGCGTTCCGTCCTCGATCCGATCCGCAACTCGGGCGGCTACCGCGCCATCATCATCGACTGCCCACCTGCCCTCGGCATGCTTTCGATGAACTCCCTCGCCGCCGCTGATCACCTGCTGATCGCGCTGCAGTGCGAATACATGGCGCTCGAAGGCCTCGGCCAGATCCTGAAGGTGGTCGACCGCCTGAAGAACGCCGGCGTGAACCCCACGCTCGATGTCGGCGGAATCGTCATGACGATGTTCGACAGCCGGACGAATCTCTCGCGGCAGGTCGTGGACGAGGTGCGGGAACATCTGCCGGAAAAAATCTTCGACACGGTCATCCCCCGCACGGTGCGGCTCAGCGAAGCGCCCAGTTTCGGCCAGCCGATCTTCGTCTATGATCCGCATGGCCCCGGCGCCATCGCCTATCGCGCGCTCGCCAAGGAAGTCATAGCGAGGTTCAGCTTGCTCTCATGACCGACGGCCGGGCGGAGGATCGTGGCGACAAATGGGATCGCACTGGCCACGCCAAAACTGTAGATTTGTACTACCCCACCCCATGAATACCCCCGAGATCTCCCGCCGGACGTTTTTGAAAACCACCTCGTTGGCCGCGGCTGCGGTCAGCCTGCCCTCCCTCCTGCGATCGCAGGAGGCCGGCGGCCAGACCCCGAACAACAAGCTCAACGTCGCCTGCATCGGCGTGGGCGGCCGGGGCTACGACGCCGTGCAGGGCATGAAGGGCGAAAACATCGTCGCGTTCTGCGATGTCGACGACGATCGCGCCGCCAAGACCTACCTGGAATTCCCCGCCGTCCCGCACTTCCGTGACTTCCGCGTGATGCTCGACAAGCTGGGCAATAAGATCGACGCCGTCACCGTTTCGACGCCCGACCACATGCACTTTGCGATCGCCATGGCCGCGCTCTCCCTGGGCAAGCACGTGTTTGTTGAGAAACCGATGACCCACACCGTCGCCGAGGCCCGGCAGCTCGCCGCGGCGGCGCGCGAGAAAAAGGTCGCCACGCAGATGGGCAACCAGGGCCATGCGGGCGAAGGCATCCGGCTGCTCAAGGAATGGATCGACGCCGGCGTGCTTGGCGACGTCCGCGAGGTGCACAGCTGGACGAACCGGCCGATCTGGCCGCAGGGCGTGAAGGCGCCGGACCACAGCAAGATGATGCCGGTGGTGCAGCCGACCCTCGACTGGGATCTCTGGCTCGGCGTGGCCGCCGCCCGCGAATATGATCCCGCCTATCTCCCGTTCAGCTGGCGCGGCTTCTGGGATTTCGGCACGGGCGCACTCGGTGACATGGGTTGCCACATCATGGACGGCGCCTACTATGCACTCGGCCTGACCGAGCCGACCGTCATCGAGCCGATCAGCGCCAACCAGACCGAGATCAGCCCGCCGACGGCGTCGGTCGTCCGCTACTCCTTCCCCGCCCGCGGCCATCTGCCCGAGGTCAAGTGGACCTGGTACGACGGCGGCCTGATGCCAACCTTGCCGGTCGATCTTGAGGAAACGCGCAACCTGCCCGACAACGGCACGCTGCTGGTCGGTTCCAAGGCCACGGTCTATGCCGACACCTATTACGGAAGCATCCGCATCATTCCCGAGGTGAAGATGCAGGCAATCGCTCCCAGCCTGCCGCCCAAGACCCTGCCGCGGGTGGTCGGCGGCCATTTCGCCGAATGGATCGCTGCCTGCAAGGGCGGCACTCCCGCCGGCTCGAATTTTGACTATGCCGCCCGCCTGACCGAAACGGTGCTGCTCAGCAACGTGGCCGTCCGGGCCAAGCGCCGCATCGAATGGGATTCCGCCGCGATGAAGGTAACCAACCTCGCCTCCGCGAACAGGTTTGTCTCCGTGCCATATCGCCCAGGCTTCGGCGTCTGAACCATCCGCCCCTCCCTCCCATGAGTGAATCCCCCGCCTCCACTCCGGCGGCCGTCCGCTGTGAATATTCGGCCGCCTTTCTCCTGCTGCGCCTGTTTCTCGGACTCCGCACGTTCTTCGCGGGTGTCGAAAAATTCGAAAGCAAGGGCACCTATTCGCTGCAAAATTACCGGGACAACATGATCCACATGGCCCAGGGCATCACGGGCGCGTCGTTTTTGCCGCTGTGGATGACCAAGGATTTTGCCCTCGCCCTCGGTTATCTCCTGCTCGTCTTCGGCGCGCTGCTGCTGCTGGGCGTCAAGACCCGGTGCACGCTCGTCGCCACCGGCCTGCTCTACGTCGGCCTGTCGTTCGGGCTCATGGCCGTGCAGGAGAGCGAGGGTGTCGCCTGGCTCGCCATCCACGTCGGACTGATCGCGGGGGCGCTGGTCCTGGTGCGTTACGACCGGTTCGCACTCTGGCCCAACCGGACCGACTGAGCCCGCCGAACCCTCTGCCATGCCAACGCCGTCCTTTTCCGGACTTTCCCGCCGCGACTTCCTCGCCGCCGGCGCCAAGCTCGGGGCCGCCGTCCTCGCCGCCCCGTACATCGCCCGCGCCGCCGCGAACCCCGGCGGCGAGGCCCTCAATGTCGCCCTCATCGGCTGCGGCGAGCAGGGCCGCGTCCTGCTCAACGCCACGCTCAAGATTCCCGACATCCGTTTCAAGGCGGTGTGCGACATCTGGCCGTACAACCGCACTTATGGGGAAAGGTTGTTGAAGAAATTCGGCCATGATCCCAAGCCGTACGAAGACTACCGGGACCTGCTCGCCAACACGCCCGATCTGGACGCCGTGCTCGTGGCCACTCCCGATTTCATGCACGCCGAGCACACCAACGCAGCGCTGCACGCGGGCCGGCATGTCTATTGCGAAAAGCTGATGTCCAACACCGTCGAGGGTGCCCGGTCGATGGTCCGCACTGCCCGCGAGACCGGCCGCCTGCTCCAGATCGGCCACCAGCGCCGCAGCAACCCGCGCTACATCCACGCGCACGACCGGCTGCTGGGCGAGGCCCACCTGCTCGGCCGCATCACCAACGCCACCGCTCAATGGAACCGCGCCGTCACCGAGGACCTCGGCTTCCCCGCCGGCCGCGGTCTGCCCGAAGACGTGTTGCACCGGTATGGCTACGCCGACATGCACGAATTCCGGAACTGGCGCTGGTTCAGGAAATATTCCGGCGGAGTCATCTCCGATCTCGGCGCGCACCAGATCGACATTTTCAACTGGATGCTCGGCGGCAACCCTCGCTCCGTCCTCGCCGGCGGCGGTCGCGACTACTACCCAAACCACGAGTGGTACGACAACGTCTTCGTTATCTATGAATACCCCACGCCTGCCGGCCTCGTCCGCACCAGCTACCAGGTGTTGACGACGACGAGTGCGGGCGGCGGCTACCATGAATATTTCATGGGCGACGAGGGCGCGCTCAAGATTTCGGAAAACCCCAAATACACAAAACTCTACCGCGAGGCCCGCGCGCCCGAGTGGGACCAGTGGGTCGACCGGGGCCTCATCGCCCGGCCGGGCTCCGGCGAAGGCGCGCCGGCTCCGGTCAAACCGTGGGAAAAACCGCACGCGACGCTCGCCAGCCCGTCCCGGTCTTCCACTGTCGACGTGCGCGAAACCGCCGAGCTGTCCGCCTGGGACATTCCCGTCACGCTCGACAAGGCGATCCACCAGCCACACCTGGAAAATTTCTTCGGCGCGATCCGCGGCCGCGAGAAATTGCACAGCCCCGGCGAAGTCGCGTTTGCCACCGCCGTGACCATCCTTAAAGTCAACGAAGCCGTGGCCGCCCGCCGCATGCTCGAATTCAGTCCCGAAGATTTCATCGCTTGAAACACCCGCCCATGTCCCGATTTCTCGCCACCCTCCTCGCGCTCGCCACCCTCCTCGCGCTCGCCGCCCTTGGCGTCGCGCACGCCGAAGACCAGGTCCCGCTCCAGCTGGACCTGCCGAAGCCGCTCTTCGTCGGCACGCCGCGACCGATCGAGGTGTCCAACCTCGAGGCGCCCCAGGCCGGGAAACGCGCGCCGCTGATGGTTCCCGCCGGCACCAGGCTGCTCTCGCTGAACAAACCCGTCACCAGCAGCGATGCGCTGCCGGTCATCGGCGAACTCACGCTCGTCACCGACGGCGACAAGTCCGGCACCGAAGGCTCGTTCGTCGAGCTCGGGCCCGGCGTCCAATGGGTCCAGATCGACCTCGGCGCGGCCAGCCGGCTGGCCGCGATCGCCGTGTGGCATTTCCACGCCCAGGCGCGCGTCTATCATGGCGTCATCGTCCAGGTTTCCAACGACCCGGAATTTAAAACCGGTGTGACCACCCTCTTCAACAACGACGACACCAACGCCGCCGGCCTCGGCAAGGGCACCGACTATGCCTACATTGAAACCTACCAGGGCCGGGTGATCGACGCGAAAGGCGTGACCGCCCGCTACGTCCGCCTCTACAGCAATGGCAACACGGCCACAGAGCTCAACCATTACACCGAGGTCGAGGTTTACGGCACGCCCGCGCCCTGACGTCGCGCGCGGGGCGCGCGTTTGCTCATCCCCATGCCCCCCTGGCTCAACCGCTGGCTGCCGCTTCTCCTCCTGACTCTGGCCGCTTTCGCCTGCCGTAGCCGGGACCTGGCCGCCCGTCCGATGCACGCCGATGAGGCCAACCAGGCGGTGAAGGCCGGCGAATTGCTCGAGTCGGGCCGCTACGTTTTCGATCCGCAGGATCATCACGGTCCCGTGCTTTATTACGCGGTGCTGCCGGTCGCCTGGCTGCGTGGCCAGCACACGCTCGCCGCGCTCGATGAGACGACCGTGCGCCTCGTACCCGCGCTCGCCGGCGCCGTCGGCGTCTTCCTGCTCGGCGTGCTGGCCTTTCCGCTCGGCCGCTGGCCGGCCCTGGCGGCCGCCGCCTTCCTCGCCGTCTCTCCTCCCGCCGTCTATTACAGCCGCTACTTCATCCAGGAAACCCTGCTCGCCACCTTTGCGCTCGCTGCTCTCGTCGCCGCGCAGCGCTGGGCTGCCACCGGACGGACGCGTTGGGCGCTGGCCGCCGGGGTGGCCGCCGGCCTGATGCAGGCCACCAAAGCCAGCACTCCTTTCCTGCTCGCCGCGGCGCTGCTCGCGTGGCTGGCGGTCCGCTCCCGGGAGACACCGGTCCGCTTCGCCTGGCGCGACGGACTCCTCGCAGCCCTGGCCGCCGGGGTGACCACGGCTCTGTTCTACTCATCGTTTGGAACGAATCCGGCCGGCGTCGGCGAGGCCGTGCGCACCTACGGTCCCCTCGCCACTCGCTTGAGCTCGGGCTCCACCGGGCACGAAAAACCCTGGTGGTATTTCCTCCAGCTGCTCACGGGCCAACGCTCAGGTGGACTGGTTTTCGAACAACTGGCATTTTTCGCTCTCGCCGTGATCGGGATGCTGGTCGCTCTCACCGGGCGTACGATTTTCCTCAGTTGGGCGGCCGGCTTCACCGCCCTTGTCCTCATCGGGCTTTCGCTGCCCAGCTACAAGACGCCGTGGCATGTCATCCATCTGGTTCCCGGCTGCGCACTGCTCGCCGCGGGTGCGCTCGGCGCTCTCGGCCGGGTCCGGCACGGCCGCGCGCTCGCCGGCGCCATCACAACCGTCGTGCTGGGCTGCCTCCTTTTCCAAACCGACCGCGTCACCCGCGCCTATGCCGCCGATCCGCGCAATCCGTACGCCTACGTCCACAGTTCGCCGGATGTGAGGAAATTCCGTCCACTGGCCGAGGCGGGGCGGGCCGCCGCGCCGGGCCAGCCCATCCGCGTGATCAGCGAGGAGTACTGGCCGCTGCCATGGTATTTTCGCGGACTTACCGGGGTGGGCTACTGGAGCGCCGTGCCCGACGACTGCGACGGTGCGTGCGTCGTCGCCTCGGCCGGTCTCGCCAACACCGTGCGGGCGCGGCTGCACGGCGCCTACGACGAGGCCTTCCTCGGGCTGCGACCGGGGTTTGTCTGCGTCGTGTTTACCCGCCGGCCATGAACCCGCGCTATTCCCTGGTCGTGCCTTTGCACAACGAAGCCGGCAACATTCTGCCGCTGATGGAACAGGCGGTCGCGGTGCTGGCGGCGCGCGACGCGCCCTGCGAAATCATCCTCGTCGACGACGGCAGCACCGATGGCACGGCCGGCGAAATCGAACAAGCCGCCGCGCGGTGGCCGGTCTGCCGCAAAATCAGCCTGCTGCATCGGGCGGGTCAGGCCGCGGCGCTTTTCGCGGGCCTGCAGACCGCGCAGGGGGAATTCATCCTGACGATGGACGGTGACGGACAGAATGATCCCCGCGATTTTCCTGCGCTGCTCGAACCGGTGGAAGCCGACCGCGTTGACGTGATGTGCGGCTGGCGCGTCGACCGGCATGACCGCGGATGGCGGCGGCTCGCCTCCCGCCTGGCCAACGGCGTTCGGCGCCGGCTGCTCGACGATGGGGTGCATGACGCCGGCTGCCAGCTCCGGGTCCTGCGGAGTTCGGTGCGCACCGCGGTTCGCCCGGTTGAATTCATGCAATCATTTCTGCCGGCTCTGGCCGTCGCGGCGGGCTTTCGCGTGGGCGAGCAACCGGTCCGGCACCATGCGCGGACTCGGGGCCGGTCCAAATATGGCGTGACCCAGCTCTGGTGGCGTCCGGCGGTTGCGATGCTGCGGCTGCGCAGCGAACTGCGCCGTTCCCGTCCATGAGCCGGGCGACATTTCAACATGAGGCGATGGCGACGTGGTTTGAGATCACGGTCGACCATTGCGCCGAAACGTATGCGCGGCAGGCCACGGCCGCGGCGTTCCGCGAGCTGGACCGGCTGGAAGGCGAGCTCAGCCGGTACGTGGAATCGAGCGACATTGCCCGGGCCAACCGCCTCGATCCGGGGGAATCGCTCGCGATCGGTGACGATGCCCTCGAATGCCTCCTGCTCGCAGCCGGGATCGCCGCCGCCACCGGACGCGCCTTCGATCCGGCATACGCTTCGGCACCCGGGCCGACGGGCTCGCCCGCCTTCACTCTGGATCCCGAAGCGCATCTGCTCACGGCCCGGTCGCCGCGCCTGCACCTCGACCTCGGTGCCGTTGGCAAAGGCTACGCTCTCGACCGGATGGCAGCAGTCCTCGCCGAGTGGGAGCTCCATTCGGCCTGTCTGAACAGCGGAGGCAGCACCGCCCTGCTACTCAAGCCCCCGGCTGGCGAGTCCGGCTGGCCGGTCCGGATCGGCGAGGGAGCGGCGGCCCGGGAACTCCAGCTTACACGATGCGCGCTCAGCGGCTCGGGCCTGGCGGTGAAGGGCGAGCATCTGCTGGATCCGCGGACAGGACGTCCGCCGGCGCGCCGTGCGCGTGCGTGGGCCGTGGCCCCCGACGCCGCGACGGCCGACGCGCTTTCCACGGCGTTCTTTGTGATGAACGACGCCGAGGTCGCCGCCTTTTGCGCTGCGCGCGAGGACATCGGTGCCGCGCTGGCGGAGGCGGACGGACGTCTGTCGCAGCATGGGGTGCTGCGCCAGCCCGAGCGGCCGGACACGCAATAGACGCTCCCAACAAACACACGGCCGCACCCGAGGCGGGTTGCGCGCTGGCCGCGCAACCGGAAGTGGCGGGACCAGCCCGCCACCGACGGGGCACCGGACTTCACCGGTGACAACAGTTACGGTCTGGGTTCGGGCGACTAGCCTGTAGGCGGGGTGCCCTGGCGGTGTGCCATAATTCGTTTACAGTTTGTGCCATAGTTTC
>CAYZGG010000065.1:0-22283 GCA_964477955.1 uncultured Opitutaceae bacterium | reverse complement strand
TCGACCAGCACGCCGATGGAAATCGCGATGCCGGTGAGCGACATGATGTGCGACGGGATGCCGAACCGGTCCATCAAGATGAACGAGATCAAAATCGAGGCGGGCAGCGGCAGCGTGACGATGAGGATGCTGCGGAAATGGAACAGGAACAGGATGTGCGCGAGCGTTACGAGGATGACCTCCTCGACGAGTGTGTGCTTCAGGGTGTCGACGGCCCGGCTGATGAGATCGCTGCGGTCGTAGAACGGCGCAATGGTCACGCCCTTCGGCAGGCCCGGGGCTAGGGCCCCCAGGCGCGCCTTCACGTCTGCGATGACGCGCCAGGCATTTTCCCCGTAGCGCATCACGACGATGCCGCCGACGGCCGCCCGGCCGTTCACGTCGAGCGCCCCCCGGCGGAAATCGCCCCCGATGCGCACCGTGGCGACATCGCGCACGTAAAGCGGCGTGCCGTTGCGCGGCTGCAGCGGCACGGACTCGAGATCGGACGCCGCCTGCACCAGGCCCAGACCGCGCACGATGAACTCGGCGCCGTTCTCCTCGATCGTGGTGCCGCCGACGTTGCGGTTGCTCGCCGCGACGGCATCCATGACCTCGCCGAGCATCAGGCCGTATTGCTTCAACTTGAAGGCCGAGACCTCGACCTGCCACTGGCGTACAAAGCCGCCGACGCTTGCGACCTCGGCCACGCCGGGCACGGAGGCGAGCTGATAGCGGACATACGTGTCCTGCAACGTGCGCAACGACCCTAGGTCCTGCGTGCCCGAGTCGTCCTTGAGATAGTATTGGTACACCCAGCCGAGTCCGGTGGCATCGGGTCCGAGCCGGGCGACGACCCCTTCCGGCAGTAGGTTGCCGAGGGAGTTCAGCCGCTCCAGTACGCGGGTGCGGGCGAAGTACGGATCGATCCGGTCCTCGAAAATGACGGTCAGAAACGAGAACCCGAACATCGACGTCGCGCGCACGCTCTTCACCCCCGCCAGACCTTGCAGCGCTCCGCTGAGCGGGTACGTGATCTGGTCCTCGACCTCCTGGGGACTGCGGCCCGGCCAGTCGGCGTAGACGATGACTTGGTTTTCCGACAGGTCGGGGATGGCGTCGATCGGCACGCGCCGCAACGCCACGACCCCCCACGCGCACAGGGCGACGAAGCCTCCGAGCACGAGAAAGCGGTTGTGCAGGGACCAGGAAATGAGCCGGTTGATCATGGCGGAAAAAGGAGGGCTTTTGATCCGGAACGAGTAACCCAATAGGTTACCCGTACGCGGGCGTCATTTCAGTTCCTCGCCGCATTCGAGCATGGCGGACCCGAAGAAGGGGTTGCGGATCTCGGTCGTGCGCGAGAGCCAGCGGCCGGTGCCGAGCACGGGCGCCATCGGGCATTCGTAGATGTGCAGGCCCTCGCGGTGGTGCAGGTGCTGCGCGCGGGCGATGTCGGCCAGCGCCGTGCTGAGCGGCTCGAAGTCGCGGCGGGCGCTGCGGAGGTCCGGGCGGTCGGACAGGGCGTCTTTGAACCTGCCGAGTGGTCCAAGCGCCGCGTCCTCGCCGCTGGCCAGATAGGCTTGAAGCGCGGCGCGGAAGGCCGGCAGCTGTTTTTGATAGCCGGCGAAATCGTCGGCCGCGAGCAGCGTGGCGGCATCGGCCTCGGCGAAAGCCAGGGCCTTGAGCTGCGCGTAACCCTGATCGGATGGGGGAGCGGGGACCGGCGCCGGGGGGGCGGATTCACGCGGGGAAAGTTCGCCGGTGACGGCGGCGCGCGCGAGCTGGGCCTGGCCATCGAGAATCAGGCCGCCCTCGCTGACGACGCGTTCGCCCTCCTTGAGGCCGTCGAGGACCTCGACGGTCTGGTCGCCGACCCGGCCCAGCCGCACGCGGCGGGCGAGATAAGCCCGGTCGGTCTGCTCGACGAACACGATGGGCTCGGCGCCATGTTGGAGGACGGCACTGCGCGGAACGATCAGCAGAGCCGGCACTTCCAGCCGCACCCGGGCCACGCCGGTTTGCTTGTGCAGCAGGGCGCGCTCCCGGTTGGGCAGAATGACGCGGACCTTGGCCGTGCGCGTCGCCTCGTTGAGGTTCGGGTCGATGAAGTCGATCGGCGCCGTGAAGACCTGGTTGGGCAGGGAGGCGACGCTGACCTCGACCGCCAAGCCCGGATGCAGCCACGACAGGTCGGGTTCGTAAGCGTCGAACATGAACCACATCGAGGAGAAGTCGCCGATTTCAAAGAGCCGGTCGTTGGTCTGCACATACTGGCCTTCGTAGGCGGCACGGGAAACCACGGTGCCTGACATGGGAGAGCGCACGTTGACCATGGCGACGGGTTCTAGCGTGTGCTCAAGGATGTTGACTTCTTCGGCAGTGAGTCCGAGTTCGAGCAGTCGCTCCCGGGTGGTGGCACGGTCAGACGCGGAGAACGCCGTCGCGCCGGCCTTGAGCCGTTCGACATATTGTCGCTGCGCGGTGAGCATTTCCGGACTGTAGATCGTGGCCAGCAGGGCGCCCTCCTCGACCTCCGCGCCGACGAAATTGATGCCGAGCTTTTCGACGCGCCCCGGCACCCGCGCGGCCAGGACGCGGTGGCGGGTGTCGTCGTCCTCCACGATCCCGTTGACCCGGAGCGTGCGGACGAGCGTGGCCCGCCGGACTTCGACGGTGCGGACACCGACGACGGTGGCGCTGGCCGGGGTGAGGGTGACCAGGTTGGGATCGGCGTTGGTGGCGCTGCCGGCCGGGGGCGCGACGAGCTCCATGCCGCAGATCGTGCATTTGGCGCCGGCGTGATCGGATTTGATCCACGGATGCATGGGGCACTGGAACACCGCGTCCGCGGCCGGGAGCACAGCCGCGCAAAGGAAAATGAACAGGGCGATGGATCCGGGAAATAGCTTTTGCATGAGGAAAAGGAGCGGCGCTTGATCCGGGCGAAATACAATCCAGTCGCGCAAAATGGCGGCTGGATCGAAAGGGAGCGCGCGGGGCGGGGTTTATTTCTTCATCATAGCGCAGCAGCCGCACTGGGAGCAAGTGGGGCAGGCCGGATCCACCGCCGCCTGGGCCGACCGGTCCTGCTGGGTTTTGTTCTGCTGGGTCCAGTATTGCGCGCCGGGACCGGCGATGGCGAGGGTGGAAACGCCCGTCAAAAGGACGGCGGCGAGGATGAGTTTGAGGGTTTTCATGTTGATAATCGTTTTTTGATCTGAGTCGCACAGATTGTGCGTTGTCCCCAGTCATACACCGTCCGATCGAAAATCACTCAGGCTTTCTTTTTCTGCCGGATTCTTGAGTGATTTCGCCCGGCGCAGTGTATAACCTTCCATAATCCCTATGAACACTCCCCGTGATGCCCTTTCCGCGATTCTGCGCGACTGGCGGGTGGCCCCGCCCGCGGACCCCAATTTTCGTCACTCCGTCTGGCAGCGCATCGGCCGCCGGAAAGGCGAGACGTGGCCGGCCTACCTGCGGGCGCATGCCGCGGTGTGGGCACTGGCGGCGGTCGTGGCCCTGAGCGCGGCCGGCTACACCGGTTACGCCACCGCCCGCGCCCGCGCCCGGGCGGACCGCGAAGCGATCGTGACGACCTACCTGGTGGAACTCGATCCACGCGTCCAGGCCCTGCACCGTCCCTGAACGCCATGAAATTCACCCTGCGCACCTTCCTCACGGTCCTGCTCGCCGCAGCCGCGACGGGTTTCATCTGTTACCGGATGAACGCCGATTCCGCGTTGCACGCCGCCGCGGCCCGGGGCGATGCGATGGAGTGGTTGCGGGTGGATTTCCACCTGACTGAAGCGCAGTTCGCCGAAATCAGAAAACTGCACGCCGCTTACGCTCCCTCCTGCGAGGAGCATTGCCGGCGCATTCAGGAAATGCGGAAGGTCTTGCAGGCGGCCGCGACCGATTCCGCCGCCAAGGCGGCTGCCGAACAAAAGCTCCAGGAGCTGCGCACCACCTGCGAAACGGCCCTTTCCCGCCACGTCCGCCAGGTGGCGGCTGTCATGTCCCCGGAGGACGGACGTCGCTACCTCGGGATGGTCCTGCCGAAGATCGCCAGTTTCGACCACAGCGCCGCGCCCGATCTCCACCTCAACTCCCCGCTCTGATTTTATGGAACCCGACCCGGGCTCCGGCCCGAGCGACGAGGAACTCATGGGTCGCCTGCAAAAGGGCGAGGACGCCGCGCTGGCGCTCCTGATGCAGCGCTGGGAGCTGCCGGTGAAGCGTTTCGTCTACCGGCTCGTCGGCAACGCGGCGGAGGCCGACGATCTGTCCCAGGAGGTGTTCGTCCGGGTCCATGCCAAACGGGCGACCTACCGCGCCGGGGCGAAATTTTCCACGTGGTGTTTTTCCATCGCGGCCAATCAGGCCCGGAACCGGCTGCGCTGGTGGCGCCGCCGGCCGGCCCTTTCACTCGACGCCTGGACCGAGGCGGGCGGCGACCTGGCGGACGACTCGATCGCGGGCGCGCAGGCCGCCGACAAGGCGGTGCGGCGCGAACGCATCGCGGCCGTGCAAACCGCGGTGGCCGCGCTGCCGCTCGATCTGCGCACCGCGCTGGTCCTTTTCGAATATGAGGAACAGTCGATGGCGGAAATCGCCGCGGTGCTCGGCTGCACGCCGAAAGCGGTCGAGAACCGGCTCTACCGGGCGCGGCAACAGCTGAAGGTGACACTGCGACTGGAAGGCTCCTGACCGGAGGTCATTCGACAACTCGCCCTTGGCAGGACCGAATAACTCGTAGGGGCGCAGTCTTGCTGCGCCCGCTCGGGTTTGAAAATCCTTGGGCGCAGCAAGACTGCGCCCCTACGCTACAATTCCGGATTTTTGGACAGTTTCTACCGCCCACCCGTGGCGGCGCGGACGAAGGCTTGGATCAGTGGATGTTGTTCACCCCGCAGGCCGGAACGCTCGGGCTGAAAAAGCGTGCCGACAAAAAACGGATGCGAGGGCAGCTCCGCCGCGCGGATTTCGCCTCCGGCGTCGAAGCCCGTGAATCGCAGCCCGGCCGCCTCGAGCCGGGCCCGGTACGCCGGGTTCAGTCCATAGCTGCAATGGTATTCTCCGCGCGCAGGCTGGCCGCCGAAGATGGTGTGCAGACGCGAGCCCGGAGTGAAGGTGATGACCTCGGACTGCCCCACCAGCGAACAGGCCAGCTTGGTGACAACCAAGTCGCGTTCCCGCCCCGAACCAGAGTAACCTGTTGGGTTACTTGTGCCGGGGGCCGTTTCGGCGTGATCGGCTCCACCGATGCCGGCGGCATCGCGGGCGAATTCGATGAGGGCGTGCTGGAATCCGCCGCAGGTGCCGAGAAAGGGCACGCGGTTTTCGCGGGCTTGACGGATCGCGGCCAGGGCGCCGTCCATGTTTTTGTACGGACTCGCGGGCACCACCCAGATGCCGGTGAAACCCGCGAGCTGCGGCCCGGCGTCATGGATTTGGTCGGTGCCGATCCATTCCCACTCCAATTTCACCCCGAGAGCGGCGCACGCCAGTTCCAGCGCCGGAGGAATCGCCCGGTGGGCAAGGACCTGCGCATTGTAGTCTCCGATGAGGGCAAGGCGGGACATGGCAGAGCTAAGGACGGCGTGCCGCGGTTGGTCAACCGGCTTGTTTGGCCGGAGCGGACTCGACCGGGGCGGAAACCGGTGGCGCCTTGGTCGCGGGCTTGCAGCCCTTGGCCACGGTGATGATGACCACGCCGGTGATGATCACGGCGGCGGCGAGAAAGATGCGCGGGCTCACGGGCTCGTGCAGCACGAGCCAGCCGAGGAAGACGGCGACGATCGGGTTGACGTAGGCGTAGGTCGAGACGCGCGTCGGCGTGCTGTGTTTCATCAACCAGACGAAGGTGGTGAAGCCGACCAGCGATCCCACCGCGACCAGATAAGCCCAGGCGCCGACCGAACGGACGGACATGCCGGCCGGGTTGAAGTGCGACAACTCGCCGGTCAGCAAACTGACGACGAAAAGCCAGATGCCGCCGCAAAGCATCTGGATGGCGGAACCGGTGAAGGTCTCGGCCGGCTCGCGGGCGTATTTCGTGTAGATCATGCCCGTGCTCCAGAACAGGCAGGCGCCGAGGAGGCCCAGCACCCGGCTGCCTTCCAGATGGCCCGCGCCTTCGCTCAGCACACTCGGCCCGACCAGCAGCACCAGACCGGCGAAGCCGACCGCGAGGCCGGTGAACGTGAGAGTGTTGGGCCGGGAGCCGCGCTGGCCATCGCGGAAAAACGCATGCGCCAGCCAGTCGAGCAACACGATGAAGAGCGGGCCCACCGAGACCATGAGCGTGGCAATGCCGGAAGGAACCGTCTGTTCGGCCCAGGAAACCAGCCCGTTGCCGCCCAGGCAGAGAAAGCCGCCGATCAGGGCGTTGTCGCGCCACTGGCGGGCCGTGGCCTTGAACCCGCGGGTGAAGGCAATGAAGCCGCCGAGGATCGCCCCCGCGACGAGGAATCGCGCGCCGGCCATGAGAAAAGGTGGAAGCGTCTCAACCGCGATGCGAATGCCCAGGTACGTTGAACCCCACACCAGGTAGATCGTGGCGAAGCCGGCGATCAGCGCGGCGCGACTGGGTGAACTGGATGAGGCGGACATGACGGAAGTGAGAGTGACCCGCCGGAGCCCGACGGGCGGTGGCGAGGCGAGAAGCGAGGAGTGGTTTGGTTGGCGTGTATGGTTATCGTTCTGTCGAAAAACGGCAGAGGGAGAAAGGCTCCGATTGAAGGGAACGAGAGCGATTGGAACGATGAGGGCAAAGAGCGAAAAACGAGCGGGTGATTCCGATGTAGGAGCGGCTTTACGCCGCGATGGCTGGGCAGAATCGCGGCATAAAGCCGCTCCTGTCCGGGCTATCACAGCTGTTGCTTGATCAGATCGCCCAGCGTGCGCACGGCCGCCTCGATCTCGTCGGACCAAGGCAGACTGCAGCTCATGCGCAGGCAGTGGCGGTAGCGGTCCTTCACCGAAAAGAGGCTGCCGGGGGCGATGTTGATGCGATGCTTGAGCGCGTCGCGACGAAGCCGGAGCGTGTCGACGCGGGCCGGCAGCTCGACCCAGATGAAATTGCCGCCCTGCGGCCGGCTGTAACGCGTGCCTTCGGGAAAAGATTTTTGCATGCCCTGCGCGAAGCAGTGCAAGTGCTGCTGGTACGCGCGACGAAGCGAGCGGAGATGATGGTCGTAGCCGCCGTCGCGCAGAAATTCGGCGAGGGCCTTCTGCAACAGCACGGGCGTCCCCATCGTGTTGGTGAACTTCAGCCGGCGCACACGTTCGAGATAGCTGCCCGGCGCCGACCAGCCGACGTGCAGGCCGGGGGCGAGCGTCTTGCCAAACGACGAGCAGAGCATCACGCGGCCGTCGCGATCCCACGCCTTGAGCGGCTTCGGCCGGATTTCGCCGAAATGGGTGTCGCCGTAAATGTCGTCCTCGATGGCCGGCAGGTCGTATTCGCACAGCAGGTCGTAGAGCCGTTCCTTCTTGGCGTCGGGCATGACCGAGCCGAGCGGGTTGTGCAGGCCTGGCATGAGCATCACGACCTTGATGTCGTTCTGCTCGATGGCGTCGCGCAGTTCGTCCAGGCAGATGCCCTCGCGCGAGGAGGTCGGAATTTCGAGGGCGCGCAGGTTGAGGCTCTGGATGATTTCCAGAAATCCGAAATAGGCGGGGGTTTCGATCGCGACCGTGTCGCCGGGCTTCGTCACCGCGCGCAGGCAGAGGTTGAGCGCCTCGGTGCAGCCGGTGGTGACGACCAGCTCGTCGTGGCCGATCGGCACGCCGGCCTGAAGGTAACGGCGGGCGATTTCGCGCGTGAGCGGTTCATAGCCGTGGTTCAGGCTGGAACGCACGATGAGGGACGGGTCGCGCCGGGCCACGGAGCCGATGATACGGGCGAGCTTCTTGGTGGGAAAAAGACTGTGGTGCGGGCAGGCCGAGCCAAACGGAACATAAGTCGGATCCAGGGCGAATTCCATCACCTCGGCGGTCAGGTCGTTGACGCCGACGTAGGACGGCTTGGCCATGGGCCGGGCCATGCGGGGCTCCGGTGCGAGATTCGGCGGGCGCGGCCGGACGTAGTAGCCGGACTGCGGGCGCGCCTCGAGGTAGCCGCGATTTTCCAAGACGGTGTAGGCCTGGAGGACGGTGGCGATGCTGACGTTGCGCTGGCGCGACATGATGCGGACCGAGGGCACGCGGTGACCCGGGCGCAGGGTGCCCTGCTCGACGAGGCTCTGGAGCGAGTCGGCCAGCTCGGCATAAAGCGGCTGGGAGGCGGCGCGGCCGGCCGCCGGGGGAACGGGGCGGGTGGCGGTCGGGGCGGACGCACGAGCGGCGGTCTTGGCCGGTGCGGGCAACCTGGGTTCGGCGGCAGTTTGGATCATGGCGTGGAGGAGGAAGCTGGAATGTACCCGAAACCGCCCCGGCCCAACAGCCGCAGCACGGGCAAATTGATACCATTACAGTTAACCCAGACAGGTAGTGACTCAGTTACAGTTTACAAGCCTACAACCGGCCCGCCCGCCGGCGGCTTAGATCGTGATCTCGCCACGCAAATACAGCACGGCGTGGCCGGCGATGCCGACGCGGGGGCCGCGCAGTTCGCACCAGAGTTCCCCGCCGCGCGCAGAGACCTGGCGGGCGTGCAGCTTGGTTTTGCCGAGACGCTGCGCCCAGTACGGGATCAGCGTGGTGTGGGCGCCGCCGGTGACCGGGTCCTCGGGAATGCCTGCGTCGGGGGCGAAGAAGCGAGAGACGAAATCGCAATCCTCTCCCGGGGCGGTGACGATCATCCGGCCCGGGGTGACCCGGGCGAGCAGCGCGTGATCGGGCCGGAGCGAGCGAACGTCGTCCGCTTGAGGATAGACGCACAGCCACGACGCCTTGGTGGCGAGGACTGCTTCTGGTTCGCGACCCAGTCCGCGAGAAAGCAACTCATGAGCGGCGGTCGGCGTGGCGGGTCGGGCGGGAAAATCCAACTCGAGGCGACCGTCGGCCAGACGGGCGACCGTGAGCGGGCCGCTGCGCGAAACGAAGGTGATCCGGTCGCCGGTGAACCCGAGTTGCGTGAACAACACGTGCGCGCTGGCGAGCGTGGCGTGGCCGCAGAGTTCGACCTCAACCGCGGGCGTGAACCAGCGGAGATGGTAGCGGCCCGGCGCGACCGGCACGAAGAAGGCCGTCTCGGCCAGCCCGTGTTCAAAGGCGATGCGCTGCATCAGCTCGTCCGCCGGCCACGTGGCCAGCGGCACGACGCCGGCCGGATTGCCGGCGAAAACCTCGGTGGCGAAGGCGTCGACCCAGTAGAGCGGGAAGTTCATTTTTGATTTTGGATGGCTGGGGCCCTGTGGCTGGACTCGGTTTTCGATTGGTGGCAAGGCCGGTGATGGCGAGCTTCATCGGTCTGTGCCGCACGGAATCCGGTGCGCCTGTGGGGCCGGAGACGGCCGCGACGATTCGTTCGATCAATGAAGACCGCCGCGGTGGTAGAGAGCGTTGGGAGTGAGCAATCGGAAGTAGATTGCGCGCTTGCCGCGCAACAAGAAGTGGCGGGACCGGCCCGCCACCTACCGAGTTTGCCTCCCGGCGACTGCCTGAGTCCGTATCGGCGGAAGTCAGACTGGCGCTGGAAAAATCCCGCGGAAGCCGAAAGCCTGCGCGCTGGGGCCGTGGCGGTGGAGGTGTTCCAGACGCTCCTTGGCTTCATCGACCGTCGGTCGGTGTCCGGCCGGAACCCACCAAAGGGCCAGGACCGCGTCGCTCAGGTGTTCGAACCACTGCTGGCGCTGGCGAATCATTTCCGCGTGAGCGGTGCGGTAGACGTAGGCCTTGAGCAGCTCCGGTGTGGTCCAGGTGGACATGTTGAACAGGACGCGGTCGTCGTCGTACGGGCGCAGATAGGTCGCGTTGCCGCTTTCGTTTTGAAAACGCCACAGGAAACCCGGGCTGGAGTCGGCGAGGGTGTTGAGTTCGTCGAGCCGGGCGACAAAACCCGCCATCACCGGCGAGTCGAGTGGGGCGAGCATGCGGGCGATGTTCACCTGGGCGAGGTGCCAGGCCGCCGGGGCCGGGGGGAGGGCGGTCATCGCGCGGATGGAATCCGGGCCGGTCGCGAAATCAAACCGATTTCGCGTACTGGGCGAGGGCGGGACCGGCGAGCCGGCAGATCTGCCACTCGCGCATGCGGCGCGCGCCGAGCGATTCGTAGAAGTCGATCGCGGGCTGGTTCCAGTCGAGCACGCTCCACTCCATCCGGCCGCAGCCCCGCTCGTTGGCGAGGCGGGCGAGGTGCAGGAGCAGCGCCTTGCCCAGACCGCGGCCACGAAACTCGGGCTTCACAAACAGATCCTCCAGGTAGAGGCCAGGCCGGGCGAGGAAAGTGGAATAGTTGAAGAAATAAATCGCAAAGCCTGCGGGTACGCCGGCGCAGTCAGCCAGGACGCAATGTGCCGCCGGGGCGTGGCCGGTGGCCGGGAAAAGCGTGCGGGTGAGTTTCGCCTCGTCGGCCTCGACCTCGTGCGAAAGCTTTTCGTACGCGGCGAGTCCCCGGATGAAATCGAGGATCAGGGCGACATCTCCGGGCTGGGCCGGCCGGATCGTGGTGGACATGCCCCGAGTGAGGCGGACCCCGCCGCGCAAGGCGAACCTGATTGCGCGATCCATCGCCGCCCAGGGCCCGCGGTTTTGTTCCTATTAAGAACATCGTGATCCTGAATTCCACAAAAGGAATGGCCACAAAAAGCCCAAAATCTGCCGGAAGAACCGCGAACGAAACCAGGCGGACATTCCCTCGGCTGGTGAGTGCCGACGGGCAGTAAACATTCAAGGTTTTCACTGCGCGCTCCCCGTCCTCCGCGTTTCAATGGTGCGTTCCAGGATGATTGGTTGCCGGCTCCGGGCATTGGCCCGGGTGGAGGGGCGGGGCGGCAACGGGAAGGGAAAATGAGGGCGGGGCCGAAAATCCCGACAAATTGGCGGGGAGCAAAATCGGCGCCGGGCTGTCTCTACCCCGATAACATCCATGACAACAAAATCGTCTGCTCTCGCGTTTTGCCGTCCGCTGACCCTGGCCGGCCTCGTGTTTTCACTCGCCCTGATGCCGGCCTTGTCGGGCTGCTTTTTGGTTGCGGCCGGTGCGGCCGGTGCGGGAGCGGTGGCTTATGTGCGCGGAGAGCTGGAGGCGACGCTGGGCAACGACTACGAAAGAGTTGTGGATGCCACCCGGGAGGCGCTCAAACAGCTTGAATTCGTGAAGGTCAGCGAAAACAAGGATGCCCTGAAGGCGGTCTTCATCTTCCACACGGCGCTCGATAAGAAGGTCGAGGTCGATCTGAGCAGACTGGATGACAAGTCGACCAAGGTGCAGATTCGCGTCGGTTTGATTGGTGATCAGGAGATGTCCACGGTCATTTTGGAAAAGATCAAGTCGCGCCTCTGAACCCGCGGGGACCGGGGTTGTCTCTGGGAGGCGACAGGAACGTTTTTTTTGCAGGATTGCAATGCGCCGCGGCGCCCGCGATAAGCGGAGCCGACATTCATGCTCCGCAAGCTCCTTTCCAAGATCAGGCAGACCTTCAAACCGGCTAAACCGGCCGCCAGCCGGTCCGAAGCCAAGCCCAGCCATGGCCAAAAACAGGGCCGGCCGGCCGGCCAAGGGGGGCACCCGCGTCACGAGCGGAAAGGTCCGGCGGCGCCGCAGGGCGGTCCGGCCGCGCCGCGGGCCAGACCCGGCCAGCACGCGCCGCACCACACCCCGCGTCCCGCGCATTCTCCGGCGCCGCCCAAGCCGGCCCACATCCCGCGCGCGGCCCAGCCGCCGAAGCCCCTGCCGGAAGTCCCGAAGATGGACACGGCCTTCACGGCGCTCGGCCTGAACGACCGGCTGGCTTACGCCGTGCAGGAGATGGGTTACGAGACGCCCACCCCCATCCAGGTGCAGGCCATTCCCGCCGTGCTCGCCAACCGCGACGTCATCGGCTCCGCCCAGACCGGCACCGGCAAGACCGCCGCTTTCGCCCTGCCCATTTTGCAGCACCTCGAACGGCACGGCGCGATGCGCGTTCTCATCCTCGAGCCCACGCGCGAACTCGCCGTGCAGGTGGAGGAGGCGTTCAAGAAATTTGCCAAGTACACCGATCTGCGCGTGACGGTCGTCTACGGTGGCGTGGGCTACGGCAAGCAGCGCGAGGATCTGGCGCACGGCATGGACGTGCTGGCCGCGACGCCGGGCCGGTTGCTCGACTACATGGAACAGGGTGAGGTGCGTCTCGACCACATTGACATCCTCGTGCTCGACGAAGTGGACCGGATGCTCGACATGGGTTTCCTGCCCGACGTGAAGCGCATCGTCGCCAAAGTGCCGAAGGACCGCCAGACACTCTTCTTCACCGCCACCCTTCCGCCGGAGATCGAACAGCTGGCCGCGTGGGCGCTGCGCGACCCGTTCAAGATCGCGGTGAGCCGTGAGCGCTCGACGGCTGAGACGATCACGCACGCATTTTATCCGGTAGTGCAGGCGCAGAAATTCGAACTGCTGGCCCATCTCCTCGAACAGACGCAGTACCACAGTGTGATCATCTTCTCGCGCACGAAGTCCGGGGCCGACTATGTGGCCAGCCGGTTGAATCAGGCCGGCCACACCGTGGCGGTGATGCACGCCGACCGCAGCCAGCAGGAGCGCACGGATGCGCTCAAAGGCTTCAAGTCCGGCAAGTACGAGGTGCTCGTGGCCACCGACCTGGTGGCGCGCGGCCTCGACATCGCCGACGTTTCGCACGTCATCAATTTCGACGTCCCGGAAAATCCGGAGGACTACGTCCACCGCATCGGCCGCACCGGCCGGGCGCAGAAGACCGGCGACGCCTTCACGCTCGTGACGGAGGAAACCTGGCGCGACGCGCGCAGCATCGAGCGGTTCATCGGGATGAGCATCGAGTGGAAGAAGGTCGACGGGTTCAACTACACCTACTCGGGCATCTTCGACGGCGGCGGCATGCCGCAGGTGGCCCCGGAAAAGCCGAAGAGCCGGCTGACCCGCGGCACCCGGCGCTGAGCCGGGCCGGGGTCGAGCCACCGGAAAAGTCCCGTTACAATCGGGTGACCGATTGCTCTTGGCTTGATTTATATTCCGATATGGGAATATAGTTTGGGCGTGGAACTGATCGGAATCTACGAATGCCTGTGCGATCGCACCCGGCTGCGGGTGCTCAACCTGCTGGGAGCGGGACCGCTTTGCGTCTGTCATTTCCAGCGGATTCTCGGCGAGCCGCAGGTCAAGATTTCCAAGCATCTTTCGTACCTCCGGAAACGCGGGCTGGTCGAGGTCGAGCGCGCCGGCAACTGGATGGTCTACCGGCTGCCGGACAAGCCGCCGTGCGAACTCGCGAAGAATCTCGCCTGCTTGCAGGACTGCGTTCGCGAAGATGTGGTGTTCCGGCGCGATCTCGGTCGGTTGCACCGGCTCGATCTCGCCTGCTCTCCGGTCGCACCCGGACGCGCGGCCGGACGGCGATGCTGTTGAATTTATCCATGACAACCAACGAATCCACGGCCGATGTTTCCGGGCTGACCGTTTCCGCCCTCCGTGCCGCATTGGCGACGGCTCCGCAACTGCCAGTTACCCTCGTCTGGCCGGACGGCGAGCCGATCGAGGCGCATTTCCACGTGACCGAGGTCGGGCGGGTGCAGCGCGATTTCGTGGATTGCGGCGGGACGGTGCGGCAAACCGTGATCTGCTTGCTCCAGACCTGGGTGGGCGACGACCTCGATCATCGCCTAACAGGCGGGAAACTCCTCAAGGCCCTGGTGCACGCCGAGCCGGTTCTGCGCGGGGCTGATCTCCCGGTGGAACTTGAGTACGAGGCGTGCAACGTCGTCCAGCTGAAGGTCGTTTCGGCCGTTGCTGAGGCAGACCGTCTGGTGATCCAGCTTGGCCCGAAGCACACGGACTGCCTGGCCAAGGACGTATGCGTGCCGTCGGCGCGCGGCGCGGCCGCCGGCGGGTGCTGTTGATCCGGCCGACTCATTTCCATGAACACCAAACCTCCCTTCAAAGTTCTCATCCTCTGCACGGGCAATTCCGCCCGTTCGATCCTGGGCGAATATTTGCTCCGGGCCAAGGGCCACGGCCGTTTCGATGTTTACAGCGCCGGTTCGGATCCGACCGGACGCGTCAATCCGCTTGCCGTGCGCGTGCTGCGCGAAAAATACGGCCTGGATGCCAGCGGGGCGCGGTCGAAGTCGTGGGATGAGCTCAAGGAGGTGAAGTTCGATTTCGTCATCACGGTCTGCGACAATGCCCGCGAGGCCTGTCCTGTCTGGCCGGGCCAGCCGGTGATTGCGCACTGGGGGTCTCCCGATCCGGCGGCGGCCGGGGGCACCGAGGAGGAGAAATACACTTTCTTCGTCAACGTGGCGTCGCAAATCTGCCGGCGGGTGGAGTTGTTCTGCGCCTTTCCCGACGACAAGCTCACCCCGCTGACGGTGCAGGCGATCGGCGAACAGCACCGGCTCGAGGGCGAGGCGGCCATGAAGCGATGAGCGCGGAAAAGCATCCGCTGCTGGGCCGACTGTCGTTCCTGGACCGTTACCTGACCCTGTGGATTTTTCTCGCGGTGGCCGCCGGGCTGCTGGCTGGGCGTTTCCTGCCGGCGCTGCCGCGGGCGCTGACGGCGTGGAGCATCGGCACGACCTCGGTGCCGATCGCGATCGGGCTGATCGTGATGATGTATCCGCCGCTGGCCAAGGTGCACTACGAGGAGTTGGGCGATGTGTTTCGGGACCGCCGGGTGCTGGGCCTGTCGCTATTTCAAAACTGGCTGCTCGGGCCCGTGTTGATGTTCGTCCTGGCAGTAATCTTCCTGCGACATCAGCCGGAGTATTTCGCCGGGCTGGTGCTCATCGGTCTGGCGCGGTGCATTGCGATGGTGATCGTCTGGAACGATCTGGCCGGCGGCAGCCGCGAATATTGCGCGGGGCTGGTGGCGTTTAACGCCCTCTTCCAGGTTTTTTGCTATGCGCCGCTGGCATGGCTTTTCCTGAAGGTCCTGCCGCCGCTGGTGGGGGTGGAACTCGGTGCGCTCGATCTGTCGAGCATCACCATCTGGAGTGTGGCGCAGAGCGTGTTTGTGTATCTTGGGATTCCGTTCCTGGCCGGCTGGCTCGGGCGTGTGGCGCTGCGGCGCGGGCCGCGCGGGGTCGCGTGGTACGACGGGAAATTCATCCCGCTGATCAGCCCGCTCACTTTGGCGGCGCTGCTCTTCACGATTTTCGTGATGTTCAGCCTCAAGGGCGACACGGTCCTGCGGATTCCGCTCGACGTGTTGCGCATCGCGGTGCCGCTGCTCGTCTATTTTGCGATCATGTTTTTCGCCACGTTTTGGATGGGGGTGCGCGCCGGCGCGGACTACGCGCGGTCGGCGACATTGGCTTTCACGGCGGCGGGCAACAATTTCGAGCTGGCGATCGCCGTGGCGGTCGGCGTGTTCGGTCTGGCCTCCGGAGCGGCGTTTGCGGCGGTGGTCGGGCCGCTGGTGGAGGTACCGGCGTTGATCGGACTGGTCAGCGTGGCGTTGGCGTGGAAGCGCCGGCTGGAGCTCAAAGCTTAGCAACGTCGAGGCTTGGTCGTCTCGAATGCTTTTGTGGGCGGGGTACCCTCACCCCGCTTCCAGAGAACAAAGCGGGTCTGGCCCGGGCGGGTATTTACGGTTGCACGGAAGCGGGCAGACGTTTCGCTGAACGTTTTCGCATGAAACTCGACATTCCGTCCGGCCCGTTTGCCGGTTATATTTTCGACTGCGACGGCACGCTCGTCGACACGATGCCGCTGCATTTCCGCGCCTGGAACGAGGCGATGAAACACGCGGGCCTGTCCGGCGAATTGAGCGAGGACCTGTTCTACTCCCTCGGCGGGATGCCCACGCGGAAAGTCGCCGCCGTCATGGCCCAACACTACGGATTGAAGATCGATGTGGAACGGGTGTTTCACCAGAAGGAGGAGATTTTCCTCAAGATGCAGGCGGAGATGAAGGTCATCGCCCCGGTGGTGGATTTTGCGCGCCAGCAGCAGGGCCGGGTGCCCTTGAGCGTGGCGTCGGGCGGGCCGCGGCCGGTGGTCATGAAGACCCTGCAATTGATGAAAATCGACCACCTCTTTCCGGTGGTCGTGACGCCGGAGGACGTGCAGCACGGCAAACCCGCGCCCGACATGTTTTTGCTCGCGGCGGAGAAGATGGGCGTGGCCCCGGAGCTTTGCCTGGTGTTCGAGGATGCGGAGCCGGGCTTTCAGGCGGCGGCGGCGGCGGGGATGAAGTGCGTGCGCGTGCCCGGCCGGACGAAGTGAGAGGATTTGGTTTGAATCCGCGCCATGGCCCGCATGGTTTGAGCGCATGACTTTTGCCGAGCTGGCCAATCCGGGGATTCTGACACAGCCGGTCTACGAACCGGGCAAACCGATTGAGACGGTGGCCCGCGAGCTCGGGCTCGATCCGACCGGCATCATCAAGCTGGCCTCGAACGAGAACCCGCACGGCCCGTCGCCCAAGGCGCTGGCGGCGGCCCAGCGGGCGTTGCTCGACGCAAATCTCTATCCGGACGGCGGCTATTTTGCGCTACGGCAAAAACTGGCGGAGCGGTTCGGGCTGGGCATGGATCAGTTTATCATCGGCGACGGTTCGAACGAGCTCATCGAGCTGCTCGGGCACGCTTTTCTCGCGCCGGGGCTGGAATGCGTGATGCACCAGTCGGCGTTCATCGTCTACAAGCTGGTCACCCTGATGTTCGGGGCGAAGCCGGTCGAGGTGCCGCTGGCCGGCATGCACCAGGGTCTGGGGGCATTGGCGGCGGCGGTGACACCGCGCACGCGGCTGGTTTTCCTGGCGAGCCCGGCGAATCCGGTCGGCGCGACGAACACGGCCGAGGAGATCATCACGCTGGTGCGCGCGTTGCCGCCGCACGTGATTCTGGTCATGGACGAAGCCTACGTCGATTTTTTGGAGATCCCGCCGGATCTGCGGCCGGTGATTGCCGAGGGTCGCAAAGTAATCTGTCTGCGCACGTTTTCGAAAATCTACGGGCTCGCCTCCCTGCGCATCGGCTACGGTTACGCGGCGCGCGAGCTCATCGCCATCGTCCAACGCGCCCGCCAGCCGTTCAACGTCAACGCCATCGCGGCGGCGGCGGCGGTCGCCGCGCTCGACGACACGGAATTTGTGAACAAATGCCGGTCGGAAAACCTCGCCGGCCTGGCGCGACTCGGCGCGGGATTTGAAAACCTCGGTTTGGAGTTTGTCCGGGGGCAGGGAAATTTTCTACTCGTGAAAGTGGGCGACGGCCAGGCGGTGTTCGAGGCGCTGCAACGCAAGGGCGTGATCACACGGCCCGTGAAGCCTTATGGCCTGCCGGAGTGGCTGCGGGTCACGGTGGGCACGGCCGCGCAGAACGAGCGGCTGCTGGCGGCACTGGCGGAGGCGCTACCGCGCGGATGACAACGAGGGCTGGTGGGAGGAATTTTTCCTTGTGGGCGGGGTGCCCTCACCCCGCGAGGCATGGGCTGCGAAGGCTGAAACCAGCGGGGTGAGGGCACCCCGCCCACAGGTTGGAATCTCGTAGGGGAGCGTCTTGCTGCACCCTTTCGGCTGCGCAGTTCCTTGGGCGCAGCAAGACTGCGCCCCTACAAAACAAAACTCCTACAAAACCCGGTCCAGCTCAGCGCTTGGCGGCCGCGCGTTGCAGGCGATCGTTGATGGCTGTGGCCAGCGGGCCACCGGCGGCCGGGGCGGCTTCGGCCACGATGCGCTTGAATCCCGCCAGGTCCGCCCGCCGCAATTCGGCGTAGAGCTGGCGCGCGACGTCGGGCAACGCGCCGGTCCGGCTGAACTGGAAAACATTCGCACCGCCGGCCTTCGGACGGCGTTGAAATATCAGGGCGGTTCTGGCATCAGCGTTCCGGCGTTGGGTGGCGCTGAGGCGGTTCACCACGGTCAGCGGTGTGTGCGGGCTGTAATGCTGGTCGAGCAGCCCGGGCGCGCGCACGGCGGATTTTTTCTTCAGAACGGCGACGCGGGCCGGGAGGCCGGCCTTTCGCAGAACGGCGCCGATGGCCTGGGCCGAGATTGCACCCGGTCGCAGGATGCAGGGCTGCCGCGGGTCGCTCAGGTCGACGATGGTGGATTCCACGCCGACGGGGCACGGGCCGCCGTCGAGAATGTGCCGGATGCGTCCGCCGAGTCCGGCTTGCACGTGCGCAGCCGTGGTCGGGCTGATGTAACCGAACGGATTGGCGCTGGGCGCGGCCAGTGGCCGGCCGGAGAGGTGCAGGAGCCGCCGGGCCAGCGGATGCGCGGGAGAGCGCAACGCGACGGTGTCCTGTCCGGACGTCACGATGTCGGGTACGATTTTTTTCCGCGGCAGCACGAGCGTCAGCGGGCCGGGCCAGAATTTCCGCGCCAAGGCGCGGGCGGCGGAATTCAACTCGGCGAGCTGACCGGCGGCACGCAGGCCGGTGACGTGCACGATGAGCGGGTCATGAACCGGCCGGCGTTTGGCGGAAAAGATTTTGCGGCAGGCGCGCGGGTTGAGCGCGTCGGCGGCGAGTCCGTAGACGGTCTCGGTGGGGAGGGCGACCAGCTCGCCGCGTCGCAGGGCCATCGCGAGCAGGCGGAGGGCGCGCGGGGTCGGGGAATGGATGCGGGTGCGCATCGGAAAAAAAAGCCGGAGCATGGGCTCCGGCTCAATGCGAAAGGAGGACAGGCTCCGCTTACAGCATCGTCAGCATCTTGCGCGCGCGCTTGATCTTCTTGGTCACGGCGCGCTGCTGCTTGGACGACATGCCGGTGTATTTTCGCGGCAGAATCTTGCCCGTGTCGGTGATGTAGCGGGACATCAACTGCGGGCTGGTGAACGGAATTTCCTCGGGCTTGAGGGTCTGCTGCGTCGGTGTTTCGATGGCGGTCATGTTGGGAAAAGAGGGCGGAATGTTGGGGTCGGCGTGGCGGGTGTCAACGGGCATTTTTTTTGGCCGAAATTTGAAAAAGACAGTGGCGGATGTAATTAATGGTTATCCAGCAAGAGGATGGATCTGAGGAAAGGGTATCGGCGGTTTTTTTGAAATCGGAGGGGGGGAAGAGCGAAAATATGCAATCGCAGGGATCGTTTCCACTTTGTTCTCAGACTTCAGATGTAGGCGGGGTGCACTCACCCCGCGGGTTTCAGCTTTCGTAGACTGTGCCTCGCGGGGTGAGTGCACCCCGCCTACAACTAAAATTACCCGCAATCGGGCTCAGACTTTCCAGCTTTGCAGGATCCGGATGTAGTTGGCCCGTTCGAACGCGCTCGCATCGGGGCACCGCTTCAGGTTCATGGCGCCGCGCAGTTCGTCGAGATTGGCGTAGCCATGATCGTCCATCCAGGCATTGAGGCCGGTGAGGAGGAGCGAGATCACCTGCGGTCCGTAGCGGAGCAGGACCGACACGAGCTGGACGACGTCAGCGCCGGCGAGCAGCGCCTTGATGACGTCTTCCGCGGTGTGCACACCGCCGCTGGCCGCCAGCGAGCCGCGCTTGTGCGGCGAGATGATCGCGAGCCAGCGCAAGCGCAGCAGCAGTTCGCTGGAGTCTGACAACTTGATCTGCGGGTTGACCTCGAGGTCCTCGAGGTTGAAGTCGGGCTGGTAAAGCCGGTTGAACAGCACCGCTCCGGCGGCTCCGACCTTTTCGAGGGCGAGCACGAATTCCGCCGGCGCGGTGTGGAAGGGCGACAACTTGACCGCCACCGGCACCTTCACCGACTGCACGACGCTTGCGACGGTCGCGAGCATTTCGGCTTCAATGTTGGCACCCGAGATGGTCGGATCGGTGGCCAGCTGGTAGAGATTGAGCTCGATGGCGTCTGCGCCGGCGCATTCGAAGCGCCGGGCATAGTCGATCCAGCCGCCGGGCCGGCAGCCGTTGAGGGAGGCGATGACCGGGATCGTGAGGGTCTTTTTGTACTCGCCGATCCGCCGCAGATACACGTCGGGCTGGAACAGGTATTCGTCGTGGCGGACGAAGTACGAAGTGGCCTCGGCATGGCATTCCGCGGGCGCCTCCATGTGGAAGGCGAGGGCGCGTTGTTCCGTCTCGATCTGTTCCTCGAAGAGCGAGCGCATCACAACGGCACTGGCGCCGGCGTCCTGCAGCTGGCGGGCGATATGCGGCTGGTCGCACAGGGGGGAGGCGCCCACCACGAGCGGATTGCGGAGTTTCAATCCGAGATATTTGGTCTCGAGTTTCATGGCGTGGGAGCGGTTGCGGGGGTGGGAGTGGACGGTGGCGGCGTCGCCGTAGCCGGGGCTTTGGGCGACGGCGGGGTGGCGGTGCTGGCCAGGTGTTGGTAGAGGGCGTAGCGCTGGTGCACGTGGGCCTGGGCTTGGGCGGTCAGGGCGGAGGCGCGTTCGGGGGCGATGTGGCGGAGCACACCGAAGCGGGTTTCGTTGGCCATGAATTTGGCGAGATCGCCTTTCGGCACGCCCGAATCGAGGCGCAGCGCCGTCTGGCCCGCCGCGGCGAGCCGCGGATCGAACCGGAACAAGGGCCAATAACCGGACTCGACCGCCAGTTTCTGCTGGTCGAGGCCGAGCTGCAGCGGGAAGCCATGTGCGATGCAGTGCGAGTAGGCGATCACCAGGGCTGGGCCGTTGTAAGATTCGGCCTCGCGCAGTGCGGCGACCGTCTGGCTGTCCTTGGCGCCGAAGGCGACCCGGGCGACATAAACGTGGCCGTATTGCATCGCCATGAGGGCGAGATCCTTTTTTGCGACGTCCTTGCCACCGGCGGCGAACTTGGCAACCGCGCCCATCGGCGTGGATTTTGAGGATTGGCCACCGGTGTTGGAATACACTTCGGTATCGAGCACGAGGACCTTCACGTTGGCACCCGAGGCGAGCACGTGATCGAGGCCGCCGTAACCGATGTCGTAGGCCCAGCCGTCGCCGCCCACGATCCAGACCGACTTGCGGACGAGATCGTCTGCGCCGGCCGTGAGGAGACGGGCGGCCGGATCGGCGAGGGTGGGGAGAAATCTTTTCAGTTCGGCCACGCGCTGGCGCTGTGCGGCCAGGCCGGTTTCGGTGGTCTGGTCGGCGCCGAGCAAGGCTGCGACCAGGTCCGGGCCCACTTTGTCTTTGAGCCCGGCGAGCAGTTCGCGGGCCGTGCGGCTGCGTTGTTCGACGGCGAGTTGGAGCCCGAGGCCGAATTCGGCGTTGTCCTCGAAAAGCGAGTTGGCCCAGGCCGGTCCGCGGCCCTGCTGGTTGGAGCAGTACGGCGTGGTCGGCAGGTTGCCGCCGTAGATCGAGGAGCAGCCGGTGGCGTTGGCGATGAGGAGCCGGTCGCCGATGAGCTGGGTGAGCAGCTTGAGGTAGGGCGTTTCGCCGCAGCCGGCACAGGCGCCGGAGAACTCGATGAGCGGCGCGAGGAACTGCGAGCCTTTGACCGTGGTCGCATCGACCTTGGTGCGGTCGGGATCGGGCAGCTGCAGGAAGAAGTCCCAATTGGCCTTCTCGGCCTCGAGCAGCGGGGCTTGGGGCACCATGTCGATGGCCTTGTGGCGCGGGTTCGACTTGTCCTTGGCCGGGCAAACCTGCACGCAGAGCGAGCAACCCGTGCAATCCTCGGGCGCCACCTGGAGGGTGTAGCGCTGGCCGGGGAACTCGCTCGAACGGAAGGCGGCGGACTGGAACTTCTCGGGTGCGCCCACGAGGGCCGCGGGGTCGTAGAATTTTGGACGGATGACTGCGTGCGGGCAGACCATCGCGCACTTGTTGCACTGGATGCAGATCGCGGGATCCCATTTGGGAATCTCCAGGGCGATGTTGCGCTTCTCGTAGCGGGCGGTGGCCGTCGGCCAGCAACCGTCCACCGGCATGGCGCTCACGGGCAGCCGGTCGCCGTCGTTGGCGAGGATGCGGGCGGTCACCTCGCGAACAAACTCGGGGGCGCCGGTGTACGCGGGCGGAACGGTCCGGGCGGCGCGGGCGGACGGGGCGGCGGGGATTTGCACCTCGTGCAGGCCGGCCAGGGCCGCGTCGACGGCGGCGTAGTTCATCCGCACGACCTGTTCGCCTTTCTTGCCGTAGGTCTTCTCGATGGCGTACTTGATTTGCTTGATGGCTTCGTCGGACGGCAGCACGCCGGAAAGGGCGAAGAAGCAGGTCTGGAGCACGGTGTTCGTGCGGCGGCCCATGCCGCTGTCCTGCGCGACCTTGGTCGCATCGATCACAAAGAGCCGCAGCTTTTTCCGGATGATCGCCTCCT
>CAYZGG010000064.1:7160-22393 GCA_964477955.1 uncultured Opitutaceae bacterium | reverse complement strand
GCTTTCGCAGCGCATGTCCCGCGGGGTGAGGGCACCCCGCCCACATCCGGAAGAGGCAATCCGGACTGCGATTTCGCTTACGTTTTGCCACCCCGTTCTACCACGGATTGCTCCGGCCGGAGCCCGCCGGCCTTGCGGCGGATTTTCGGCCCGAGGCGGCTCTTGCGGCGCGGGCCGCCGCGCGGTCCGACGGACTGGCGGTACGCCACGGGAGGCTGGCCGAACTGGGCATGAAACGCCCGGCTGAAACTGTAGATCGAGTTGAACCCACACTGTTCGGCAATTTCCGAGACCCGGTTGGGGGTCAGCCGCAGCAGACCGCTGGCCCGCTCCAGCCGCAGCCGGCGCAAATGCCGGCCGATGCTCACGCCGCACGACGCGCGAAACCGGGCCCGCAAATGGCTCTGGCTGATGCCGAGGGCGCTGGCGATCTCCTTGAGGCCGAGCGGCGCATTGCTCCGGTGGGCCAGCTGGTTGACCTGCGTGACCATCCCGGGCGCGGCGGCCGCGGCCTCCTGTTTTCTCCGGGGCGGCGGCTGCTGCCGGCGCAGCCGGGCCAGCAGGAGCGCCAGCAGGAGCAGCGGGAGTTCGGACATGCGGCCCTCGTGCTGGTACGCGGCGATCAGCTCCGTCGCGAGCGCCCGCGCCGCCGGGCTGAAATGAAACGGGCGGTACTGCATCGCCTGCAGCGACTCGGCGTCCGCCAGATCAAAGGTGATGAAGATCCACAGCAGATCCTTCTGGCCCGCGTCGAGATAGTGGTGGAACTGGAAGGGGAAGACCAGCAGGCCCTCGCCGGCGGCCAGCCGGATCACCCGGTCGTCGACGCAGACGGAAACCTTCCCCTGCAATGCCAGGATGAGCACGAAGCGGTGGTGCAGAGCCCGGCCCCGGCGCGGGCGGTTCAACTCCGCCGCAGACCGCCGCTGAAAACAGACGATGTTGTCCGGCAGGACCAGGGGGCCCGGCCGGCGGCCCAACAGCTGGTGGGGCGGTTGCGGCAGCTCGGCCGCCAGGGCTTCGAGGGTCGGAATGGCAGGGAGTGGCATTTCTGTTAAAAACTTCGTCGTTTCTGCCATTTTTAATCGGGCCTGTCAGCCTTATTATGTTGGCGTAGTCCTTCCTTTCGACGATGAATCCTCCCACCCCTCTGATGCGCTGCCATGAAGAACATGTGCCTCTGGCCGTCTACGCGCGCAGCGCCGAGGCGTCCCGGGCCGTGGCGCGGGAGATGGCCGACGTGATCCGTTCCCGGCCCCTCGGCCAGCGTCCCGTCGTGCTCGGCCTGGCCACGGGCTCCACGCCCCTCGGAGTCTACGCCGAGCTGGTCCGGCTGCATCGCGAGGAACAGCTGAGCTTCGCCAACGTCGTGACCTTCAATCTCGACGAATATTATCCGCTGCCGCCCGGCCACGCGCAGAGCTACCATCACTTCATGCAGGTGCATCTGTTCGATCACCTCGACCTGCCCGCGGCGAACATCCATGTGCCCGACGGCACCGTGGCGATGGCGGGGGTGGATGCATACTGCCGCGGGTACGAGGAGCAGATCCGGGCCGCCGGCGGCATCGACTTTCAGATTCTCGGCATCGGGCGCACGGGTCACATCGGCTTCAACGAGCCCGGCAGCCCCGCCGGCTCGCGCACGCGGCTCGTGGCCCTCGACCCGCTCACCCGCCGCGATGCCGCGGGCGATTTCGGCGGAGAGGAGCAGACGCCGCGGTACGCGCTCAGCATGGGCGTGCGCACGATCATGGAGGCCCGTCGCGTGGTGCTGATGGCCTGGGGCCAGCACAAGGCCGGCATCGCGCGCGCCGCCATCGAGGGCGGTGTCACGGCGCAGGTGACCGCTTCGTTTTTGCAGGAACACGAGAACACCCTTTTCGTGCTCGACCAGGCCGCCGCCGGGGCCCTCACCCGGTTTCGCACGCCGTGGCGTCTGGCGCCGCTCGAGGACCAGGGCCTGGCCTGGGACGAACGCATGACCCGTCGCGCCATTCTCTGGCTTTCGGACCAGCGGAAAAAGGCCATTCTCAAGCTGACCGACGACGACTACAACGAGGCTGGGCTGCAGGATCTCCTGCGCGTGCACGGCTCGGCGTACGAGGCCAACCGCGCCGGGTTCTACCAGATGCAGCACACCATCACCGGCTGGCCGGGCGGACGCGACCCGCGGCGCACGCAGTCCGGCGACGCGCCGGCCCGTCCGCTCCGGGCCAGTTCCGCCGGGGTTTTTCCGAAACGGGTCCTCGTGCTCTCGCCGCATCCGGATGACGATGTCGTATCGATGGGCGGGACGCTCTGCCGGCTGGTGGAGCATGGTCACGAGGTGCACGTGGCCTACCAGGTTTCCGGTTTCACCGCCGTGTCCGACGAGACCCTGTGGCGGGCCCTCTCTTTTGCGGGTGATTCGGGTCTGGTGGGTGCGGAGGCGTTGGCATCCGTCCGCGAGTGGTCTGCGGCCTTCGCGGCGAACGGCGCTCTACCGCCGGCGCTCGAGATCCGGCGTTGGAAAGGCCTGATCCGGCGCCACGAGGCGATGGCGGCGGCGCGGATGTGTGGAGTGCCGCGCGACCGGCTGCATTTTCTCAACCTGCCCTTCTACGAAAACACGACGATCCGTCCGCGTCGGTTGGACGAGGAGGATGTTGCGATCATGCACCGTCTGCTGGGCGAGGTGCGGCCGCACCTGATCTACGCCGCAGGCGACCTCGACGACCCGCACGGCACGCACCGGCTCTGCCTGCACGCGTTGCGCGAGGCGCTGGTCCGCAGCGCGGCCGAAAATTGGTTTGGCGAGGCGGAGCTCTGGCTTTATCGTGGCGCCGGGGCGGAATGGGAACTCGACGAAATTGACCTGGCGGTGCCGCTCAGTCCGCAGGAGGTGCTGCGCCGGCGCCAGGCGATCTTCCGGCACGAGACCCAGAAGGACCAGGCGCTTTTCCCCGGCCGCGAACACCGGGAATTCTGGCAGCACACCGAGGATCGCAGCCGCCGGCTCGCCGAAGCCTACAACGCCCTCGGCCTGGCCGAATACGAGTCGATCGAGGCGTTCAAGCGCTATGCCCCCGATGAATTTCTCCGCCATGTCCAGCTTTGATCCGCTCCCGCGCGCCGGCTCGCGACGCCTGCTGTTGGCGGGTTGCTTCCTGGCCGCCGGGTTCGCGGCGGGGGCCGCGACGGTCAAGGGCGAGCTCATGCCCGTGCCGGCATCGCTGCAGTTCAACCCCGGCCGGCTCGCCGTTGCGGGGGATTTCTCGGTCGCGTGGCGCGGCCCCGTCGATCCCCGTCTGCGGGACGGACTGGGCCGGCTGCTGGACGCGGTCGAGCAACGCACCGGTCTGACTTTCGCGCACACTGCGGCCGGCGGATTCGCCGTTGCGGCGGATGCGGCGTCGGCGGCCCTCGTGATCGAATGCGCCGGTCCGGGCGCGAACGTGCCCGCCTTGGACGAGGACGAATCGTACACCCTCGAGATTTCACCCCGGCAGGCGGTGCTGCGGGCGCCGACGGCGACGGGCGCCCTGCGCGGCTGCGCGACGCTTCAGCAACTGCTCCAGGGGGATGCGACCGGATGGTTTTTGCCGGCGGTGAGCATCAGCGACCGCCCGCGTTTTCCGTGGCGCGGGCTCATGATCGACGTGTGCCGCCACTGGCAGCCGATCGAGGTCATCAAGCGCAACCTCGACGGTATGGCACTCGTGAAGCTCAATGTCCTGCACCTGCACCTGACCGAAAACCAGGGCTTCCGGATCGAGAGCAAAAAATTCCCGCGGTTGCACGAGCAGGGTTCGGACGGCCACTATTTCACGCAGGACCAGATGCGCGAGATCATCGCGTACGCTGCCGCCCGGGGCATTCGCGTGGTACCGGAGTTCGACATCCCGGGTCACGCCACGGCGTGGGTCGTGGGCTGTCCCGAACTGGCGAGCGCGCCTGGTCCCTACGTGATCGAGCGCGCCTGGGGAGTCTTCGATCCGGTGCTCGACCCGACGAATCCGCAGGTTTACGACCTGCTCGATGGATTTCTGGGGGAGATGGCCGCGCTGTTTCCCGATCCCTACATCCACATCGGGGGCGATGAGAACAACGGTGTGCAATGGAGCGCGAACCCGCACATCCAGGCCTTCATCCGCGATCACGGACTGAAGGACAACGCCGGGCTGCACGCGTATTTCAACAGCCGGGTCCACGCGATCCTCGCGAAATACGGGAAGAAATTGATCGGCTGGGATGAAATCCTGCACCCCGATCTGCCCGCCGGCAGCGTGATCCATTCCTGGCGCGGGCCCCAGGGTCTGGCCGATGCGACGGCGCGCGGATTCGCGACGGTGCTTTCCAACGGCTACTATATCGATCTTTGCCACCCGACGTGGGAGCACTACCTGAACGATCCCGTGCCGCCCGGTTCGCCGCTCTCGGTGGAGCAGCAAAAACTCGTCCTCGGCGGCGAGGCGACCATGTGGTCGGAGTGGGTGACCCCCGAAACGATCGACTCGCGCATCTGGCCGCGCACGGCCGCGATCGCCGAACGGCTTTGGTCGCCGCGCGGCGTGCGGGACACGGACGACATGTACCGGCGGCTTGCCCTCGTCAGCCGGCGGCTGGAGGAGACCGGGCTGGCGCACGAAAGTTATCTCGGCCCCGCGTTGCGGGAACTCGCCGGCGACGGCGCGTCCGCGGCGGATTTGCGCGCGTTGCGCGACTTCACCGACCTGCTTGAGCCGGTCAAGAATTACGAGCGCGGCAAGCAACAGCCCGCGGCAAACCAGTTCACGCCGCTGACCGGTCTCGCTGATTGCGCGCGACCGGACAGCGCCGCCGCCCGCCAATTTGCCGCCGCAGTGGATCGCCTCGTCAGAGGGTCATTGGCGGACGAGAGCGTGAGTTCTGGTGTGAGGGCGAGCTTGGCGGATTGGAAATCGCTCGCGCAAACGCTCGGTAGCGGACTCGCCGTCCGCTCGCCGCGGCTGCACGAAGCGGCACCGTTGGTCCAGGCCCTGACCGTTTTGGCCGGGGTGGGCGAGGAGGCGTTGCAAGTGCTCGCGTCGGGTCGGGCACCGGCCCCCGGCTGGCTGCCGGCGGAACTCGCCCGGCTCGATCAGGCCGCGGTGCCGCACGCCGCGGTCGAGTTTCCGGTCGTCGCTCCGTTGCGGCTCCTGGTGGCGGCGGCATCCCTGACGGACCAGCGCGGAAAATTTTCGGCCGAAGCCTGGCGCGCGGCGTTGCAACGGATCGCTTTCCCCCCGCCAGGGAACACCGCCGCGCCCTGAAGCAAATTTCCCCAACCCCACCCACGCCCCATGTCCTCCGCTTCAGTTCCGACCGCCAACGCCGGCTACAACAGGTTTCTGCTCTTCGTCGCCGGTCTGGGCGGCCTGCTCTACGGGATCGACGTCGGTATCATCGCGGGAGCGCTGCCTTACATGGAGGCGACATCTGGACTCAACGCCGGCCAGCTTTCCTTTGTCGTCGCAGCGGTTTTATTGGGCAGCGTGATCTCGACCCTGTTCGCGGGGTTGCTGGCGGACTGGATGGGGCGGAAAAAGATGATGGCGCTGAGCGGCGCGCTCTTTGTGGCCAGTATTCCTTTGATCGCGCTGTCGCACGGCTACGGCAGCCTCGTCTTCGGCCGTCTGCTGCAAGGCGTCAGTGGCGGCCTGATCGGCGTCGTCATTCCGCTCTACCTGGCGGAATGTCTCGACGCCAAAAGCCGCGGCAAGGGCACCGGCGTATTTCAATGGATGCTGGTCTTCGGCTTCGTCATCGCGGCCATCATCGCACTTTATTTTAGCTATCGGGTCGACGAGGTTGCCCGGCTCGGCGATGCCGGGAAGCTGCGGGCCTTCAAGGATTCGGCCTGGCGCAGCATCTTCTGGATCTCGCTCCCGCCCGGTGTGCTTTTTGTCCTCGGCAGCTTCATGGTCACGGAATCGCCGCGCTGGCTTTTCCTGCGCGGGCGCAACGACGCCGCCCGTGCCGCCCTGCTGCGCTCGCGCGAGGCGGAGCAGGCGAAGGTGGAGCTCGCTGAAATGGAGACCAACGCCGCGGCCGAGCAAGCCAAGAGCTCCGCCGGTGCCGGCGCGAAGGAGTCGTTGCTCAGCCGGAAATACGTGATCCCGTTCGTCCTCGCCTGCGTGATCCTCGCCTGCAACCAGGCCACCGGCATCAACTCTATCATCCAATTCAACGCGAACATCTTCATCCAGAGCGGGCTCTCCGACGTCCAGGCGCATTATGGCAATCTCTTGTTCACGCTCGTCAATTTCTTCATGACGATGGTCGCCGTCATGCTGGTCGACCGCAAGGGCCGGAAATTTCTCCTCACGCTCGGCACGGCCGGGATCATCGTCTCGCTGATCGTGGTCGGACTGTTGTTTCATCGCACGGAGCAGCGGCGCGTCGACGCGCGCGCGGCCGTGCAGACGCTGGTCGGCGCGGACCAGACGGCGAAGCTCGTGTTCAACGCGACCTCTGCGCGCGGACTGCTCGGCCCCGCCGCCGGAGCACTCAACGGCCAGCCGCTCACGCTCAGCGTCATCTATTCCTACGGCGGATTCCGCTCCACCACGGCGATCGTGCGCTCGGACGACACCGCTGCGGCGCCGCTGGAGATCACACGCGACAGCTGCGTGCCGAGCAACCGCGTCAGCGCTTTCTTTTCCAATCCATTCGCCAGTCTCGCCGAGGCCCAGTCGGCCCCGCTCGTCATCGAAAACGCGCTGATCACGCCGGTGCCGAGCACACAGAACGGCTGGCTGACGGCCGGCTTCACCTTCTGCTTCATGGCGTTTTTCGCCATCGGACCGGGCGTGTGCGTGTGGCTGGCGCTGTCCGAGCTGATGCCCACCCGGATTCGCTCGAACGGCATGAGCATCGCGCTGACGTTGAATCAGGCCGTCTCGACCACCATCGCCGCCGTGTTTCTGCCGACCGTCGGCAAGTACGGTTATTCGACCATGTTTTTCGCCTTCGCCGGCTGCACCGTGATCTACTTCATCACCGCGGCGTTTTTCCTGCCCGAGACCAAGGGCCGGACGCTCGAGGAGATCGAAGCGCATTTTGAGAAAGGCGCCGCCGCCGAGGGTAGCCCCTCCTAGCCAGACCACTGCCTCTCGTTGAAATTCCCCCGGCGTGTCCGTCACGCCTGGCGGGAGCCTTGTCTAAATTTTCCCCTGTCCCCGATGTCAGACCTTCCACGCCAATTCCCCCTCTCCCTCGAACCGCACTTCCAGCCCGCCTCGTTGTGGAACCGGGCCTACCGCGCCCGGGTGGCCCGCGATCCGGCCGCCCGGCCTTTTGCGCTCGTGCTGCTGCGGTCCGACGGCACGGTGACCCGCCACGACAGCCGCGTGCTCGGACCGCATCATCCGGAAGCGGCGCTGAATCTGCGCTATGCCGAGCGCCTGTTGAAATTCCTGCTCTGGCAACAGGGCGGCCATCGCGTGCTGGTGGCGGGCGCCGATGAACTCGCGGCGCCGCTGGCGGCGATCTACAGCCCGGCGGGCGAGCGGGCCTTCGACCATGCGTTCATGGGTGAGCAGGTCTACCGGCGCCCCTTCACGCTGGAGGCGGCGGATTTCTCCTCGCTGCCAGAGGCCCGGGCGTCCGGGCTTCCGCTGGGTCGCAATCTGGAAGGCTGTCGCATCGGCTTCGACATCGGCGGCAGCGACCGGAAGGTGGCGGCGCTGATCGACGGCCACGTGGTGTTTTCCGAGGAAGTCACGTGGGATCCGTATTTTCAGAAGGATCCGTCCTATCATTGTGACGGCGTGCAGGCCTCGCTGCTCCGGGCCGCCGCCCATCTGCCGCGCGTGGATGCCATCGGAGGCAGCGCGGCCGGCGTCTACGTCAACAACGAGGTCAGGGTCGCCTCGCTCTTTCGCGGTGTGCCGCCCGATCTGTTCGAACGGCACATCCGGCGGATGTTTTTCACTCTGCGCGACCGCTGGGGCGGCGTGCCCTTCGAGGTCGCCAACGACGGCGAAGTCGCCGCACTCGCCGGTTCGATGTCGCTGGGAGACAATGCCGTGCTCGGCGTTTCCATGGGCACCAGCATGGCCGGCGGCTATGTGCGCGCATCCGGCGACATCACGCCGTGGCTCAACGAGCTGGCCTTCGCGCCCGTCGACTACAACCCCGCGGCTCCGCGCGACGAGTGGTCGGGTGACGCCGGGTGCGGCGTGCAGTATTTTTCGCAGCAGGGCGTGGTGCGCTACGCCGGCCGCGCCGGCCTGGCGTTTCCGGAAAACCAGCCCGTGCCGGAGCGGCTGGTCGCGGTGCAGCAGGCCATGGCGGCGGGCGATCCGCGCGCCCGCGCCGTGTACGAAACCGTCGGCACCTGCTTTGGCTATGCCTTGGGGCACTACGCCGATTTCTACGAACTCCGGCATCTTCTCTTGCTTGGCCGGGTGACTTCAGGCGAGGGTGGGGCGGTGATTCTTGACCGCGCCACCGCCGTCCTGCAGTCGGAATTTCCCGAACTCGCCGGGAAAATCCAACTCCATGTGCCCGACGAAAAAGCCCGGCGTCACGGCCAGGCCATCGCCGCCGCCAGCCTCCCCGTCTTGAAACGAAACGGAGCCTTCAACCCCGCCAACTCATGAAACTCTCCCATCCCCGGGCCGATATCTTTGTTCCCGTCGCCGGCCTCGCGCCGGTGACGGCCTTGCGCCAGGTGACGCACCTTTGCGTCGTCGCCCATCAGGACGACATTGAGATCATGGCCCATGCCGGGATCACCGACTGCCTCGACACCCCGGGCCGGTCTTTCGGCGGCGTCGTGGTTACGAACGGCGCGGGTTCGCCCCGCACCGGGGCCTACGCCCATCTGACGGACGAACAGATGCAGGTCGTGCGGCGCGAAGAGCAGCGCAAGGCCGCGCAGCTGGGCCGGTACGGGATCCAGCTTCAGCTGGCGCACTCGAGTGCCGACGTGAAAAAATCGGGGCACGCCGGCCTCGCCGCCGACCTCGCCGCCATCTTCGGAGGTTGCACGCCGGAAGTCGTCTACCTGCACAATCCCGCCGACAAGCACGACACCCACGTGGCAGTTCTGCTCCGCTGCCTGGAGGCGCTGCGCGCCCTGCCCGTGGCGGAGCGTCCGCGCCGGGTGCTCGGTTGCGAAGTCTGGCGCGATCTCGACTGGTTGGTGGATACCGACAAAATCGGCCTGGACTCCGGGCGCCACCCCGAGCTGGCCGCCGAATTGCTCAAGGCTTTCGATTCCCAGGTGACCGGGGGCAAACGCTACGATCTCGCCACCATCGGGCGTCGCGCGGCCAACGCCACGTTTCACACCTCGCACGCGACCGACCGGGTCACCGGCATCACCTGGGCGATGGATCTCACGCCATTGGTCAGTGACAGCACGCTCGACGTGGCGGACTTCACCCTGGGCCACGTGGAGCGGTTGAGAGCGGACATTGCCGGCCGGATTGTCCGGCTCGCCTGAGGCGCCGGAGTGGATTCGGAGCCACCCCAACGACACGAAACATCAAGGCGGACCCCAACCGGGCGGCCCGATGCGGTCGCGCAATTGAAGCCGCCCAGGAGCAACGGTGTCCGGTTCCACCCAATTTTAATTGCCTGAATCCCGGTTCAGGGGCTGGGAGCCGGAGCGGGGCCGGGATCAAGCCGGAGGGTGTGGGCGTAAATGCGGTGCGTCGCGGCGACGGCGGGGTCGATCGCGCCGTCGGACAACGCGCCCCGTCCCATGCACGCCCACTGAACGGAGATTGCTTTGGCGACCGCGAAGTGACGGTCTGAACCTGTCATGAAACCCATCAACGAGTTTTTGCTGACCCATCACCTGAGGATCGCGCAGAATCCCTGCATCAGCCCCGATTTCTGCCTCGACTGGCCGGCCTTGCAGGCAGACCTGAAGGCCGGTCGCACGACGGAATACCCCAAGAGCCGGTTCACCACCGGCGCGGGCGAATGGGCGCTCGTCGAGAACGCCGCCGGCGACTGTGCGTGGAAGCTGGCGGCCGCCGCGGTGCCGCTGGCCGACGGTTTTACCCACGGCGGAGCGACATTTTTTCCGGCCTCATGGGAAAATCTGCTTGAGCTCAAGAATCTCGCGCAGGAACACAACCCCGCCTCCACGATCTTTCCGACCGCCGGGGCCAACCTCGGCCGGAGCACGCTTGGAGTGGGAGCGCGGTTCACGACACTGCACTGGCCGGCGGTGGAGTGGGCGATGAGTGCGCTCGAACTCGGGCTCACCGCCAACCAGAACTCCATCCCGCGCGAACTCGTCTATGACGTGGATGCCATGCTCGGCCAGCGGCTCGACACGGTGCCGTTTCCATTCATCGGCACGCAGGTGCCGGAGGGGCACCAGGGGCAGAGCGTCGAGGGCATGAGCCACGGCTGCGTCCTCTCAAAACTCAAGACAGGCTTTCATCGCCGGGGGATCGCGTGGTCGTTCAACGCCGACCATCAGCCCATCGGGGGCAAGTTCGACCGGCGCGAGGACGACCTCGTGCGCGGCTGCCTGCTCGCGAGCTATGTCACCTTCGATCTCTCGCCCGAACTCGCGCTCAACCAGCCGGCGAAGCTTGCCGACGTCCCTGCCGACGTGATCGACCGCACCCGGGCGCGCGTGAACGCGGCCGGCCTGGCGCTGAGCGAGGAGACTTTTGGCCGCCTGTTGGCGACGGTCTGGCCCTCGTTGCTCAAGATGAAGCGGCGCGACGAGAAATACGCCGCGGCCCGGGCGGCGGCGTTCCGCGCACCGGTGGGTCGCGCTTACCTGCGCGAGCTTTCGATCGACGAGCTGCCCGGCCTGACCACGCCCGAGACCACAGCGCTCATGCTCGCCTTGTGCGAGGTGCTTGGGATGCCGGTCAATTTCGTGGCGCCGGCCTTCGGTTTCCAGAAAAACACGCCGTACCCCGACAACGCGGCGTTGCAGCAACTCATCGAGGCGCAATGGAAAGTCTGCGCGAAATTCGGCGTCAGCATCGGCTTCCACTCCGGTTCCGGCAAGTCCGCGGAGAATTACCAGGTGATGGGGCGGGTCACGGGTGGGGCGCTCGAGATCAAGACCAGCGGCCGCTATACGTACGAGATGGGCGTCGCCGTGGCGGCGTCCCGGAATGCCGCCGATGCGGCGCTCTGGCGCGACTGGTATCAGTTCACGGTCGACCTGGCCGTCGCCGGGGCGTTCAGCGTCGACGCCACCGAGCAAAAGATGGCGCGGCTGTTCGTGGCCGCGACGCTCGCGGACGCGGGCCGCCCGGCGGAGGTGTTTGCCTCTGCCGCCGAATGCCGGACCGCGCTTGCCGCGCTGGTGCCGTCGGCGGAGCACATGATTTTTTTTGAATACAATTTTCTCTACGTGCTCGCGGCCGGAGGACGGCCGGAGAAAGCGGCCCTCGGCGACCACACGCCCGCCGGCTACGCCCAGCGCGCGCGGTTCTACGCCGTCAGCGCCGAGGCCCGGCTCCGCTATGCCCAGCGCGTCGCCGGTTACCTGATCTTCCTCGCCGAGAACACCGGCCTGGCCTCGAAGGAGCGCTGCGCCGCCAGTCGCAAACTGCTTGAGGGCTACGCCACGCTCGATGCGATGCTGAACGACATCAGCCGTTGAGGGAGGAGGCGCGCCAAGTCTCGGGCGTCCGGCTTTTGTTTGGCTACGTTTGGGAGTTGTTGGCGATTGTCTGACAGCCGGTGCGGGTTTTGTCGGTTTCAAGTCACCACGGCAGATTCCCACGCAGCAGGTGGTGATCATTTTCCCCAATAGTGTTTTCTGAACACCGGCGGTTTCGGCAAAAGAAATCGCTTCACATGGCGTGGAGTGAACCGCCCCGAATGCTGCGTGTCGCGCGTTTCGATTTGGGGAGAAGATTGCGGTCAGCGCCGGCGCGGCAAGGCGCGGGTGTCGTTCACCGACATGCCGCCGTCGACGAGCAGCGTTTGTCCGGTCACGTAGTCGCTGGCGTCGCTCGCAAGGAAAAGCAGGGCTCCGTCGAGATCACCACTGCGGCCGGGTCGCCGGAGCGGGATCTTGTCGGTCAGATAGCCGAGCCACTCCGGGTCTTCGTACAGGACGGCGTTCTGGGCGGTCCTGAACCAGCCGGGTGCCAGACAATTCACGGTGACGCCATGCGGGCCCCAGTCGGCCGCGAGACTCATGGTGAGCTGGCGGATCCCGCCGCGGCTGGCCCCATACGGCCCGAGGCCGGCGAATCCGGCCACGCTCGTCAGGGAACCGATGTTTATGATCCGGCCGCGACCGCGCGCGACCATTTGCCGCGCGACAGCCTGGGCCACGAAAAACGGTCCGCGCAGATTGGTGTCGAGGATCTCGTTCCAGTCATCCCAGGTTACTTCCAATGCGGGTTTGCGGACATTGCAGCCGGCGTTGTTTACGAGGATATCGATCGGGCCCAGGCCCGATTGAACGGCGGCGGCGGCGGCCTCAATGCTCGCGTGGTTGCGCACATCCAGCGCTACCGGCAGGCAACGCCGGCCGAGTTTTTCGACCGCGATTCGCGTCGGTTCCAGTGCGCTCAGCTCGCGGCTCGTGATCGCCACGTCGGCGCCGGCCCCGGCGAGCGTCAGGGCAAACTCGCGCCCCAATCCGCGGCTGGCGCCGGTCACGAGGGCAATCTTTCCGGTCAGGTTGTAGAGTTCGATGGCGCTCATGATGGAAATTGGATTCGGGCAGGCCACGCCGCCGGGCCCGGGGAACTGGACGTGGGCGAAACGAAAAGACCAATGGACATCGATGTCCGCGAATGCCGCAGGAACAATGCGACCGTTTGTGAATTCAAGTCCCGCGTATTGTCCGGCGATTCGATCGCAACCGCCGGTGCTGCCGAAAAGCTATTTGTGTTGATGCAGGTCGGTATGCGGTGTGCCAGAATTGTCATGTCACGGCGCGAGGGGAAGATGTTCATTCGCGGTGGGTCCGATCCCCCGAAGCTTGTTTCGGCTGGTTTGAGCTGCAGGAGCCTGCTGCAGGCGATTCAGCGTGTGGTCCGTTGGTGGGCGTTCCGCTTCGCCTGCAAGCGGGCTCCCGCAAAAAGGCGAAGAAATAGCGGGCATGGAGAATTGGCGTTGGTTTGTTCAAATGCACCGGGGATCTTTACTTGGCGTCATTCGGCGTGATCTCGATTACGGCGACCGTATAAGGCGGCAGTTCGACCGCGAGGTCGCGCGAGTACGGCATGGTGGTTTCCAGCGGATGGATCTTGTCCGGCACAGCGAGGGAATTTTCATCTTCCGGGGCGCCGGTGACGCTGGTGATCTTCACGGTCGCCGCAGCCGGTGCGCGGGCGCCTTGGAACCGGGTCAGCAACGTATGAGGTATGCGATCATAGTTGACGGCCTTCACGACGAAGCGTCGGCCGTCGGCGGTGCCGGTGGCGATCGCGTCCACCGTGTTGGGCGTCCAGTCCTCCGGCTTCATCTGCGAGATTTGATCGAAAAAGTCGGCGCGCCGCGGAATGTCCCTGAACGTGCCCGAGGTGAAGGCGTAGCGCCTGGGGGCGTAGTGCTCGCGAAAGAGCTTTTCGACCACATAGCCGCCCCCGGCGAACCACGAGACGTGGTCATGATAAATCCAGGAGTGCCAGTCGGGATCGTCCGTGGTGTTGCGCATCAACAGCGCCGGGCAGGTCATCGCCAGCGCCGGGCTCAATTTTTCGTAGCTCAGGAGGCTGCCCGCGGCATGCAATCCGGCACGCCAGTCGTGGGTGCGACAAAGTCCCCATTCCAGGACCGCGAGCTTGATGGCGGGATGGGCGGAGATTCGCACGTAGTCCGACAATTTCTCCAGGTACTCTTCGATCCGCTGCACGCCGGTGGCGAAGTTCTTCGGTTCGTATTCATAGTTGTGACAGCCGAGGATGTCGAAGTTGTCGCCAGCGAGATCAATCAGCTTCTGGCTCCAATTCATGTCGTTCGAACGTTTCTGGCCGCAGGCCACGATCTTTACCTGGGGCGCGATTTCCCGCAGGCGGCGGCCGTAGAGGTTGACGATCGCGGCGTAGGCGTCGGGCGACAGCTCGTGATTCATCGGCTCGTTGTCGATCTGGATATAGGGGATTCGGTAGGGTTCCGGATGTCCGTTCGCTGCGCGGCGCCGGCCCCACTCGGTCGCCGGCGGATCAAGCAGGTAGTGCACCCAGTCCATCGCATACTCGAGCTGCGCCGGATCCAGGCCGGTTGCCGCCAGCACGATCAAAGGCTCAGCGCCGAGCTGCCGGCAAAGCTCCAGAAACTCATCCGTGCCGAAACCGTAGTAATCGGAGTAGCCGCCCCAAATTGTGTTCGGGTTGTATTTGCGCGCGACCGCCGGACCAATGCCATCCCGCCATTTGTAGATCGAAGCATACGAACCGCCCGGCCAGCGGATGAACGCCGGCTTGAGTCCTTGGAGCGCGGCCAGCAAATCCGGGCGAAGCTTGCCGTTCGCGCGCGCGTCGGCGCGCATGAGCGACACAAAATCCACCAGCACGGAGCCGGTTCCGGTGGCGACGATCTCCAGCACGGCCTGTTGATCGGTTCTTGCGCTCACGAACTTGAAACCCACTTCCTGCCAGCCCTCTCCGCGTGTCGCCAGCGGGAGCTGGGCGAGCATCCCACCCGTCGAGTCCTTGATGCGGAGACTGACCTCTGGCGCGCCCTGCTCCGGCTTGATCCACACCGAACCGTCATAGGCCTGCGCGGCCTGCAAATATAGGCGACTTTGGCGCACCCCGGCCGTTCCGCCGGCGGGGGCGAGCCGGACGCTGCGTTCTCCCCGTCCGAATTTTTCCGCCACTGGCGCGGCCCGACCTTTTTCACCAAACGCCTGCCAGTAGTCATCGAAGTCCTTGCCTTCAAAACCCTGGCCGCGGACCTGTTCTGCATACAGGCCATCGACCACCGAATGGTTGATGTGTTCAAGAAACTGGCCGTAGATCCGCTCGTCGATCAGGCCGGCAACGCGATCCGTGTCCACCAGGAGCACCGCCACGCCCGATTCGGTGGCGAACACGCTGGGCAATGATAAACAACCCGCGAACCAGGCTGCGGCGCACAGCAGGAGGGAGCAATGGAGTCGACGAAATCGTGGAGCGGGACTCGACACGGCGAGGTGGGGTCGGGGAGGGAGTCGGTGCGTCGTCGGAGTCACTGCGGGAGATGCGTTAAGCTGCGAGGCGGCTTGTGGCGGCAACCCGCCGCTTCGCCCCATTGCCGCCGCCGACAACTGAATGAACGCGCCCGATCGCGGCAGA
>CAYZGG010000064.1:0-7060 GCA_964477955.1 uncultured Opitutaceae bacterium | reverse complement strand
GGCAGAACCGCCAACGCAACACAAACGGAACAGGGGACTCGCATTGCAAGCTCCAGTGGCAGCGCGAACCCTCAATGCCCCTCCTCGAGAATTCTGCGAATGTGGGTGAATGCGGTGCGCCCGCTGTTGTAGACCGGAACCTTTGTCGACGACAGTCGCGGCTCAAGTGCGCTCATGGAAAGCTGCGCGAGCACGATCGCGTCCACCTCGGTCGAGAGGCGTTCGATCTCGGCGAGCAGGAGCTCGTTGTGTTTTTCGGTCTGGCCGGCCTTGAGGGCCGCGAAAGCCTCGGAGCACAGGCGCGTCTTGATCTCGACGGCGCGACCGGCGTCGTTCGCGGCGAGCCGCAGGAGGCGCTCCGACGCAGGCACCGTGGTCGGCACGGTGGCGAGGAGTCCGAGCCGCGAGCCGTGCTGCACCGCGAGATCCATCATCGGCCGGTCGATTTGGAGAAGCGGCACCCGGATCATCGGGCGCGCGTACTCGACCGCGCGGTTGAACGTTGAACACGCGAGCAGGATCAGGTCGACGCCATACTCCTGCTGGGAGAGGGCGGCCTGCACAAATTTTGCGTAATTGCCCGGCGGAATCACGCCCGGGGCGCAGGCGAAATTGGTGTTTTGAATGGTATCGTCAACGAAATGGACGACCTCGACCTCCGGGACGAGTTCGTCGATGAATTTCTGGACTGCCCGCGTGGTGATGAGCGCGGCGTGGATTATGCCCAGTTTTTTTCCAGCGAGATTTTTAACCATGACGTGAGAGTTGGCGCAATCGGGACCGGAGTAAAGGGAAACGCCGCAGGACAGTCCTCAGCCGGTGGCGAGCTCGCGACACACTCGGAGGGCGCGCGGGGCGTCCGCGGAAAAATCGCGCGTAAAGGCTTCGATGCTGCAGCGGCCGGTGTAGCCGGAGGCGCGAAGGTGCGCGAAAAAATCCCGCAGCGCGGCATCGTCGCCGGAAGGGAAAACCCGGTCCGCGCCCTCGGCGACGTGCACGTGGGCCACGTCACGGGCAACCTCGGCAACGATGGAGGAGCTTTCATTCTCCTGCTGCAGGTGATAGGCGTCAACGAGCAGACGAACGCGGGGGTGCCCGACCTCTCGCATCATGCGCCAACCTTCGGCGACCGTGTTGAGAATATTGGATTCGCTGCGGTTCAGATGTTCGATGGCGATGGTGATGTGGTGGCGGGCGGCAATCGAACCGAGCGCCGACAGCAATGCGTGGAGTTGGCTCCAGGCGGCCTTGACGGAGAAGCCCGCGGGAACGTTGCGTGCGCCGGAGCTGCCGAAGACGACGGTGGTCGCGCCGAGGCGGGCCGCGGCGGCGAGCGCCCGTTCCGCGTAACGCAGCGCGCCGGACAAATCGGCGGCCGGACCGGTGAGCCGGATGTCCGGCGGGAAGAAGTTGTTGCACGCTTCGCAACCGATGCCCGCGCGCCGCAGCTCGGCGGCGAGATCCGCCTGCGCGGACTCGGACAAGGCCGCCAGGTCGCGCAGCGAGAGTTCGAGGTAGTCGAACCCTGCGGCTGCCAGCTGACCGGCGATAGCCGCACCGAGGGGATCGGTGACGGGTGAAATCATGCTGCCACAGCAGCCCAGGCGAAGCGGACGGGACGCGGACGCCGGTGAAGTCATGGGATGGGACGCGCCGTGGGGTCGTCGCCGGCGAGTGAAGTTTTGCGTTCGAGGCGAACCGCGTCAGACGATGGCTCCGGCAGTCGGAGCGGCTGGAGCGAGGGCACCGTGACGAGGATGACGAGAAACGCGGCGACATGCAGCGAGCCCGCAATGACGAGTACCGGAGTATAACTGAAACCATGATCCAGCAGGAGCCCGGCGATCTGGCCCAGCACCACACCGCCGAGCGCTCCGCCCAGGCCGACGAAACCCGCCACAGTGCCGAGCGCGTGGCGTGGGAACAGGTCGGTGGGCAGCGTCATGACGAGGGTGGACCAAGACTGCTGCCCGAAGAAGGCGAGGCTGAAAAGCACAATGACCCACGGCACGGTCACCTGCGGCACGAGCATGACGCACGGCATGAGCGCGGCGCTGAGGCCCAGCGCGATTTTCCGGGCGGAGTTGACCGAATATCCCGCGTGCAACAGCCAGCTTGAGAGTCCGCCTCCGGCCAGACAGCCGAGCGCGGCGGCGCCGAAGGGTATCCAGGCCACGGAGCCGACCGCCTTGATGTTGAAGCCGCGGGTGTCGAGCAGGTATTTCGGGAGCCAGAACATGTAGAAATACCACGCGGCGTCGGAGAGAAACTTGGCGCCGATCAGGCCCCAGGTTTCCCGGAATCCGAGAAGAGTGCGCATCGGCACGGGGCGCGGGCTGGCGGTCGGGGAGGGGACGCCCGCGGGAGTGCGGGAGAGCCCGGACCAGCCGCCGCACCAGAGGACCCCGAGTGCGCCGGTGAGGAAGAAAACCCAGCGCCACGAGGCGAGGCCCAGCCAATGAACGTTGAGGATGATCGCGGCGATGAGCGGCGGGGCGACCACACCGCCGATCCCGGTGCCGGCGTTGATGAGACCCATCGCCGTGGCGCGATCTTTCGCGGGAAACCATTCCGCCACCACGCGGGTGGCCGCGGGGAATCCGCCGCCTTCACCAACGCCGAGCATCAGCCGGCTGGCGGCCAGCGCCAGCACTCCGCCCGCCAGGCCGTGGCTCGCGCAGGCCGCCGACCAGAAAAGCATGATCAGCAGAAAACCGCGTCGCGTGCCGAGCCAGTCCATCAGCCGGCCTCCTCCGACGTACATCAATCCATACGTGACGAGAAAGGCGGAATCGAGAAACGCCTTGACCGAGTTGGAGAGGGGAAATTCACGCTGAATCTCACCGATGGCGATGGGAAGTGTCTGTCGGTCGAGGTAGCTGATCGCGATCGCGCAGCTGACGAGAACGGCGATGCGCCAAGGATGTCGCATGAGGCGTGGGTTGGGGGAAAATGCGCCGCCGGCGACCCAGCGGCGGAGGGTTCGCACGACGTTTGCCGGTCTCGCCGCTTTTTCAAGCGCGGACGGCGGTCAGCCCAAGCGGTCGCCAATCGCAGCGCACTGCCGGCGCAGCCACCAGGTCGTCACGCACGTCGAGGAACGGGGCCGCTAAATGTGTCTCGTCGCCTCCCATGCCGGACGCGGGTTGGCGCCGGGCTCGGGCGATGGCTGGTGGTCGGAACTCGGGCCCGGCTGCCCGGGCCGCGGATTCAGGTTTGCTCGCTGACCATCGGGGGCCCAGTTTCGCCCCATGCCCAAAGCACTCCCCACCCTCGACGAATTCCTCGCCGCGCTCCCCGCGGGTCGCCGCGAGACGATGACGGCGGTCCACAAGGCAATCCGCAAAGCCGTGCCGAAACTCGCGCCGGCGATGATGTCCGGCATGGGCGCGTCGCCCCTCATCGGCTACGGCAAGTATCATTACAAGTCGGCCAGCGGTCGCGAAGGCGAATGGTTTCTGATCGGGCTCGCCGTGGGGAAAAGCGACTACAGCCTCCATATTTGCGCCGGCGGAAAGGACGGCTATTTGGTCGAACGGAATGCCGCGAAGCTCGGCAAGGTAAAGACCGGCCGCAGTTGCATCAACTTCAAGAAGCTTGAGGACCTGAATCTCGCCGCCGTGATGGGGCTGGTGAAGCAAGCCGCGAAATCCGGCGGCATCAACGCTGTGGGGTGAGGTACCTCATCGCGGGTACTTTTGCGCGATGCGACCCCTTCGGTGTTCCATCAACGTCACGTTGGACGGGTGTTGCGATCTGCAACGACCGCACGACTTGGCAGATTTTTTTAGGATCAATGAATCTTGCGGTGATCATCTGTTGGATGATTCCTCGACGAGTTCACGATCGAGAACTTGATCCATCGCCAGGCCGCTCGATTTTTTGGCCTCCGATCGAATTTCGCCGACGAATTTCCGAACCTCTTTGGATGGTTCCTGATGATCAAAGAGGCGGCAAGGCAGGGGATATTTGGTGGACTCGAACGGACCCAATGCTGCCTCCAGCTCTGATCGCCTAACCAAGCACGAGTCCTTCTTGCGGGTGAAGAGACGTCGTGGTGCGAGCCGATCGCGGTCGATGAAGTAGAGATCCACTGCCGGCACTAATTCTGCGATTCCGTCGGGCCAAACTGCCGCAGAGCACAAGGCTCCGTCGGCAACGACCCAGAAAATCCGCGGGACAAAAATCCGTTCGCCGAAGGTCTGTTGAGTATTCTCCTTTTCATAGTTCCACCTCCAGATCGCTCCGGTTTCCTCCCTTGGTCTCGCATACACCTCTTTGGGTGGTTTGTCGGACCGAAGGATTGCGCGATAGCCGAAGGCATTGCCTTTGTTCCAGCCGCGCAAAAATCCCTCCTCGGTAAACGGTCCATCGCCCATCCCATCATTCTGCGGGTCGTGAATCGTGAATCCGAAGCCATCGATCACCGCTCTCAATATCGGAGCCGCTTCGATGCCAAAGAAATGAGGCCGGAAATAGTTAAGGTTAAAGCTGATCTTGAAACTTGGTCCTTCATCGTCCGGCTCGGTCGCAAGATCGAACAGAAAATAGACTCCGGTATCGTCGTTCTGGTAGACCGCCTGCGTGTTCTCCGCTTTGCAGTGCGGCAACTGAGTGAAGAACGCCCGGAACTCGTCGGAGGTTACTACTGTTGATCGATCAAGGTACAGGTCATAGCTCATTCGGGGATCGTGCTAAATCGCAAATTGGCTGGAAACCAGAATTCAATTTCGGCCACCCCCTTCAGTCCGCGTGGAAGCACGCCGGCTTAATGGACACGAATGGCGTCCGCTTATTCATGGCTGTGTTTCCTTGGTGATTGCGTCCGCCGCGTTGCCGGCGACGACCCAGCTGGCCGACCCGGCCACGACGGCTTCATCCTCAAACCAGAGGAATCCAAAGTCGTCGATGCACTCCGGAAAATCAGGCTTGATGATGATGTATCCCGGAATCACCGCGCCGGGAATATAAGCGTTGTCCGCCCGATTGTTGCTGTACGTCTTCGTCTTCGAGACCGTACCGACGCCTGCGACATACGAAGTGCTGGATACCGGATGCGTGCCGAGAATGTAGTTCACGGCGCGAAGGGTATATTCGGGACCCACCAGATCGGGAAACGCCTTGTGCAGGAAATACATCCGGATCGCCATCTCCACCACCGCTTCCGATCCGCCCCAAGTGCGCAGGCTCGGGGGAACGCCGAACGGAGTGGCCGCCAACTGCTGGTCCAGACCCGCCAGGTAGGTCTTCACCGCTGCGCGCATTTGCTCTTTTGCGCCCGCATCCAAATAGGGCAGTCCTCGCACGGCCGTCCAACCACGGAAGTCCATCTGCTCAGGGGTGATCATCTGAGGAAACAGTTCCTTCAGACGGGATCTATAGGGCTCGGCCCCATTCGTGGCGATGGTCAGCTCCAGCGCCGCGGCCCAGTCCATTCCGACGCCAAAGGCGCGCCAGCGGGAGGCGGCCGACGGCGCGGCAGGTGTGGCAGAACCGGTCGGGGCGGCCGAGCGACCCGGACCGTTACCTGTGCCTTGAGCTCCAGCCACGGCCCCTTGAGAGGCAGCCAGCACGCCACCTCCGGAGGCGTCTTCGTCTGCTTCGAAGTTCCACCCTCCTTTCGGCGTCGGGGTTGGGTGAGCCTTTTCGTCGTTCCATGCCTTGATCGCGGTTTCAAGACAGTCTTTCGCCAAGGCATCATCCCAGCCTTTCAGCGTATCGGCGGCCGCGGCCAGCGCCGCGATGGCATTCCACTGAAAGAACGGGTTGTTGGTGGAAAAAATCCAGCGGTCGTCCGGCTTGCCGGAGGTGTCGCCCTTCACCTCGTTGGGCCCGAGTGTCGGGTCATAGATGCGGCCGTCGGTCTTCGACGCTCCGTCACCCAAGTGCGTGTACTGGCGCAGATCCGGTTCGTGCGTGCCGCGGATCGCGTGGCCGATGTTGTGGAACTGCGCCAGGATGTACAGGGCGCCGTGCTTGACCTGCTGCACCGCATCCGGCACGCCGTCGGGCCGGTGCATCTCAACCTCTCGTGCGGCCTCATTTACCGTGAGCTCGTCGTACTTGAGATTAAATTCGCGATATCCCAGAGCCAGGCTCTGAATCACATTCAGTTGCGCAGGCTCCTCGAGGTCGAAGTCGCCGGCATCATACCAGCCGCCCACGTTCATCCCGGGAATGTGATCGCCGCCTTTATATTTCCCATCCGTTGCCGTCGCCTGATTCCAACCGTCGAATTGCTCCCCCACCACCGGTGCCAGCCGGCCGTCATCCAGGTGAGAAACCCCGTGCCAGATGCGGTAGGCTTCGCGAACGGAAACATGATCCATCTGGACTGCCAGGTGATGGTCCAGGCTAGGCTGCCAGATGTGAGCGTAAACTTCTGTGGAGATCGGAAAAGCCGCCGTCCGCTGGTCTGCATACTCGATGATATAAAGGCCGGGGTCCTTGACCGGGGTGAAATCGAATTTCGAATAGACGTAGCGGAGCCACGGGGTGGCAGGTGTGATCGGACCTTCGAACGCCTGCCTGTAAGATCCGTCCTCCATCAGACGGAGCACTTTGGCCGTCTTCGGGCCGTTGTACTTCGGGTCGAGTTCGAGCACCGCCACCTTGGAGAAAGCCGGCGCATAACCGACCTGGCTGTGCGCGATCATCGGCGGCCGCGTCCAGTTCGGTATCACGTCCGGTCTGATGTGCCACACGATGGCGCCCGTGGTCTTGCCCGCAGGGATCAGTGAACGCAAAACGAACCAGCCGTTCTGCGCGCGGCTGCGTCCATCGAACAGCATGAGGTCGGCCGTATCCGACTGAACGCTGATGCGGGCCAGCGCGTCGTCGACTCCCAGGCTGATGGTTTTGCCCACGGCGAACGGCAGAGGCTGAGTGTATCCCTTGGCCTTGTCCCAGTCCTCGAGGTAGTATGCCTTCTTCGGTTCGTCGAGCAACGGCGAGACCTTGACCATCGGGTCCTCCGGCGTGCGCGGGAAGATGCCGGCCTTGGTTCCGTCCACGAGGTAAGCCTTGCCCATGTAAATCGAGGGCAGAAACTCCAGGTTGA
>CAYZGG010000063.1:0-22406 GCA_964477955.1 uncultured Opitutaceae bacterium | reverse complement strand
AGACCGACGCCAGCAGAAACCCCGGGTACGCCGCTCCTGCGCGGCACCGGCATCAACGCGAGCCCGGCGGCCCCGATTTTCCGGCGTCGGTGGCCGGGACCCGGCCGAGCAGTCCGAAGTCGTCGTTGCGGTGCAGTTCGATCCATCCGCGGCGATCAAAGTCCGCCGGCGGGGCCGTTTTCCGGATCAGCACGTAGTCGATGGTCGCGAACCACGGGCCGGTTTCGCCTCGCTGCTGCCAGGCCACCACGTTGTACCAGTGGGCGTGGATATCCAGAGTGTTGGCGAGATGGCCGAGATACGGCCGCAAGCCGGTGTAGGCCGAGGCGTAGTAGCTGAGCCGTGGTTCGGCGCAAAGCAGCACGCCGCGGAGCTCCGCGCGACCGATCCAGGAAAACATCTCCCGCTCGGTCGGGCTCACGTAAACGCGGTTGATCGGCCCGTCGTGCCATTCCGTGAAGAGGAAGCCGGCATTGTCGGTGCAGAACAGCGCGCAGATCGTCGCGAGACCGGCGACCCGGGTCAGCCGGACTGGCGGGGCGAGCAGTGATATCAGCCACGATTGCGCCAAAGGCAGCGCCAGCAGCCAGAGCGACAGCCAGAGATAGCCGCGACTGAAGTGGGCCGGCTGATGAGCCGGGATGAACCAGGAATGCTCCATCAGCAGGAACGACACGGCAGCCGAGACCAGCCAGAATTTTTCGGGGTCGCCGGTCTGCCAGTGCTGGCGGCAAACCCGCCCGACGCCCATCAGGAGCAGCGGTCCCGCCGAGAGCAGGATGCTGACCAGCGGGACCGGGTAGAGCGAGGCCCATTGGATCTGGACCGCCCGGTGGCCCGGAAATCGGTTGAGAAACCAAAAATAGTACAAAAGGAAAACCGCCAGGAGCACTCCCACGAGCGCGAGGCGTCCGCTCATGGCCCGGGTACGTTCGCGCAACGCCAGCCAGCCGAGCCAGCCACCGAGAATCAAGAGATGCTGGGCGCCGGAGAAGGGATGGGTGGCGGCCAGTGCAGCCACCGCGAAGATGGCCACACGCCAGCGTCTTTGCAGAATCGCCATCCACGCCCAGGCCACAAAACAGTGGTAGACGGCCTCCAAGGGCAACACGATGTTGCGACCCCAATTCTGAAACCACCAGCCCTTCGTCGGATCAAAGCGCATCAGGTTGTCCGACCAGGCATGGCCTTCCCCCAGATTGACCGCGGCCGCGGCGATACAGAGGACGCCTCCGCCCCACATGGTCAGCAGGTAAAGGATCGTCCGCCCTTTGGGATCTGGCAGTGTCAATTCGACCAAGCGTAGCGTTAGCGCGCTGCAGACCACCCCGCCGATCACGCCCAGGGAGGCATAAAACACCCCGGGGTCGAGGTGCAGAAACTTGATTCCAAAACCGAGTACCCAGATGAGCCAGTGGAAATAGATTGCCGGGGAATGCGGGTCGATGTCGGAGGGATTGGGGTAGGTCAGGCCGTTGCCGCGCTCGAAAATCGCCCGCCCGTTGGCGGCATAGTAAACACTGTCATAGTTCAGAAAGCCCGTCGCGCTCGGTCCCATCCAAACGTGTTGCATGAGCAGCAATTGAAACGGCATCGCCGCCACCAGCACCAGCAGCCAGCGCCGCACCGGAAAGTTTGCGGGAATATTTCCGGCGACCGGTTCCAAGGGACGATTCACGCGTCAAGAAATGCCGTCCGCGCTGCGGGACGCCAGCGATAAATGGGCCGGACCGCCGACTCGCTCGCGCCCGGCTCAAGGCGTGGCGCTCATGCCCTTTTCCACTCCGCCGCCCGACACGATCGAGCAGATCGAAATCTTTTCCTTCACCGAATCGACCTTGATCTTCGCCTTTTCCGTCAGGCTGTTGTCCAGGACCTCGCCAGTGCCGGGGTCGCGCAGCACCTCGTTGGTGCCGACGCGGAAGACCTGTCCAGGCGTCACGCCCTCGCGGGAGCCGCGGTTGATGTACACCTGTTCGCCCTTCACCAGAATCACATCGCCCGTCCACGGCACACTCTCGAGCTGCGCCATGCAGAAGTCCACCGCCTGATCGATCGCCGCCTCGACGGCCTTGCCGACGTTGGTCTTTTTGAAACCGCCGATGTCGCCGGCGAAATTGCGGTTGGTGAAACCGACGTTCAGGCCGTTGCTCTTCACCTGGCCGACGACCTTCTTCGACGCCTTCACCTGACCGGTGGTCGAGTCGACGAGATAAATCACCGCGTTGATCTCCGCGGTGCGGGTGCCGCCGCCGACGTGGATGCCGGCGAAGCCGATCCCGCCGCTGCCGCCCTCGGTGCCGTCCTGGAAGGCCGTGATCTCGCCTTTCACCAGGAGCTGGACCGGCGTCATCTGGCCGGTGACGGGCGCCTTGTCTCCCTTGGCCGTCCGGCCGGACGCTGCGAAATCCTGCTCCGCCATCGCCGCGTTGCGCATGTCGGACTCGGCCACGACGATGAACCGTCCGGTGTTCTGCAGCGAGTCGGTGAGCACGGCCCCGAAGGTGTCGCTCAGCGCAAACTGGCCGGCGTAGTTCGACCGGTTTTCAAACTTGGTGACGGCGATGGTGTAACGCAGGCCGCCTTTCGCCGGCGAGGCGGCGGCCGGTGCGCCGTCATCGGCGCGGAGGGACAGGACGGACAGCGTGGCAAACAGGGCAGGCAGGAGGAGCTTTTTCATGGCATTCCAAGACTGGGGATCGGGGTGAGGGTGCGCGACGCAGGCGGGACGATTGTTCGTCGCCCGCTCCGCGGCAACAGCAAAGAATCGCCGCCGGACGGGACCGCAGAAGGAGGTCCGCGTTTCCGCCCTGGCACCGCTTTGGGAGAGGCGCCGGGAGATTTTCTTGGGGATCGGTGCGCTGCAGCCGGGCACACCCCGCCAATCCGCAGACTTACTTTTTCTTGTTCGCCGCGGCCTTGGCCTTCGTGGCCTGCTGCGAGGTGATCAGCGCCTGTTTTTTCTGGTTCACGTCGTTGCTTTTCGACTGCTTTTGCGACGCTTGTTTCTGTACCGATTTCGGAGATCTATCGCCCATGGTGGATTTTCTTTCGTTGAGTGTTCTCACCTTCGGAATGTTTGTTTCCCCGAGGGCGTCGGTCATTATCCGGCAAATGTCCCGCAAGTGCAAGGTCCGTTCCACGACGCGTCACGCGGAGGTGGCCGCCACTTGGCATTGGCACTGTAGGGCGGGGTCGCCGACCCCGCCTTGCTGCGAACATGTTGGAACGTTCGTGGCGGGGTCGGCGACCCCGCCCTACAAACTAGAGATCCGACGACCAGGAGTAGGATGACAATCCAATTGCCTGACTCCGGCTCCGGTTTCCCGACCGGCTCGCGCGCAATTGGAGATTGAGTGTTCCCGCCGCCTGCGCGCTGATCGTCGAACGTTTCACCCATGAAGAAAAATTTTCCACTCAAGGATCCCGCCCGCGACGACCAGCGCGTGCTTGAGGCCGTCAAACACGAAGTCCGCAAATACGTGAAGCGGGAACGCCGCAAGGCGCCGCCCGAGGGCTTCGACCTCTGGGAGTTCGGCTGCCGGGTCGGGCCGGACGACGCGACGGCCACCGTCCAGCCGATCAAACTGGTCATCGAAGCCATCGACGCGGTGGCGCAGGCGGGCGCAACGACAGTCTACGTCGAGGTTCTCGCCTCCCCGGCGAAATGGCCCGAGCCGGAGCCGGCGGCTGGAGAACTGAAAGCTCCGGAGGGCGAGGCTGCGCCCGGGCAGTGACCGGACTACGGTGGAGACAAACGCGCAGACCCGGGGTCAGTGACCCCGGCTACAGCTCAATCTATACTCTCTAAACGCGCACCTCGGTTTCCTGGGCGATCCAATCCTGCAGCTGTCGGGTGAGTGAGGCGACGAGCTTGGGTTCCGGGTTCTGGGTCGCGACCGGCTGGTTCAGAATCTGGGCGGCGGCCTCGCCGTCGGGGGCGGGGAGTTGCGCCCACCACTGCTGTTTGACCGGATAGCCTTCGTCGCGGAGGAAGCAGAAGAGCGCCTTGAACCACACGAGGTCCGGGCGTGCACCCTGCTCGAGGGCCGCCAGGCTTTGTCGCAGCAGATTCATGAGTGCCCCGCGGGAGTCCTCGTCCACGGGATTGCGGGCAATCAGGGTGGCGAGGGCGGAGGCGGTTTGGAGCGCCTCGTAGGAACGGCCGACGCCGGCATGCCGCGCGAGGATCCGGTGCTCCTTGATGAACCAGGTGCGGCCCTGGTTGGAGGACTCGAGCCAGAGTTCCGCCTCGTCAAAAAGATCGGGCGGCGTGACGGACGAGGCGGAGGCCTTCCGGCTCAGCCGGAACAGGCACGCGAGCAGTCCGTGTTCCTCGCCAAAGGCCGTCACCTGCTCAAAGGCATCCGCGCCCGAAGGCTTCCGGGCGAGCAGGAAGGCGGTGGTCTGGAGCTGCTGGCCGGGCATCGAGGCGAGGAGGGGAAAGTGAAAGGAAAAAGTGAGAGCGAGGGTGGAAAATGGAAACGGAGGTGAGAGCGGGAGCAGCCCCCCCTCTCACTTTCCACTTTCCCTTTCACTTCTCAGCGCCGCCTTGGCGCTGGTGGCGTCGGGCCAGGAGGGGAGGAACGCACCGCAGGAGATCACGACCTTCATGCCTTCGCCGACGGACATTTCCATTTCGACGATTTCGGAGCTCGGCAGGTACATGAAGAACCCGTTGACCGGGCTCGGGCAGGTGGGGACGAAGACGGCCCAGTGTTCGCTTCGCACGTGGGAATGGGGTTCGCCGGCGGAGGTGTTGGTGAGAAACCCGACCGTCCAGGCGCCGGGCCGTGGAAATTGCACGAGCACGACCTTGCTGAACTGGGTGCGGTCCTTCGCCCCGAAGGTTTCGATGAACTGCTTGACGCTCGTGTAGAAGCTGCCGATCCCAGGAATGCCGTGAATGAATCGCTCAGCCAGCGCGCCGAAGAACTGGCCGAACACGTAGCGGGACAGGTAGCCCAGCAGGGTGATCAGGGTCAGGCCGATGATCGTGGCGATGATCTCCCAAAACAAGGCCGGCAGGTTCTGCAACGATTGCGGCAGATAGGGCGAGAACAGCGGGGTGATGGATCCGCCGAGCACCTCGATGATCAAGCGCAGCACCCAGATGGTCACGCCGAGCGGGGCGAGCAGAAGCAAGCCGGTCAGGAAGGCGTTGCGCAGCGACGTGAAACGGGTTTCGGCCATGGCTGGCGAGTCTGGCGCAAACCTCCGCCGACGCAAAATAAATCACCGGAGCCGGAACGCCGGGATCGCCCTCGCCCGGCGCAGGAGGGTCAGGGCCCGCTTCTCGGCGGCGCGCATTCGGCGCTTCTTCGCCGGCTGCAGGTCGTCGTAGCCGGTCAGGTGCAGCCAGCCGTGGACCAGGTAAAGCGTCAGCTCCTCCGCGAAGGTCTGGCCGTGTCGCCGGGCCTGGGAGGCCGCGGTGTCGACGGAAACGCAAATCTCGCCGGCAGTTCCGGCGAGCGGGTCGCCCTCGAAGGTGATGACATCGGTGGCGGTCGGATCGCCCATGAAATCGCCGTGGACTTGGGCGAGGGCAGCGTCGGACAGGAAAACCAGAGAGAGTTCGCCCGGGGGGCAGACGGCGGAGATTTTTGATTTTCGATTCTTGATTTTCGATTGAAGAGAAAGCACACGAGCAGGCGACACGGTCAGGTGCGGGAGGTCGCCGGGAAGCGTCGCGAATTCGGCGTCGAGCCGGGCGACGGTGCGGCGGATCTGCGCGGCGGGGGCGTGCAGGCGCGGGTGGGCGTTGCGGATGGAAACGGTGCGCTTCACGGATTCGGTCGGGCGCTTGCGGTCGGGCGAACCATCGGGACGGCATGGGATCCGGACTGAGCGTGACGCGCGATCCGTCGGGGCATCAAGCCCCGCCCACATTCGAGCCACGGCGGCATGGGCGGATTCTATTGGGATCCGGATCCGCCGGACTCGGCGGATTTGGCCTGTTCGTAGGCGTCGATGATGCGCTGCACGAGCGGGTGGCGGACGACGTCGGAGGCGGTGAAGTGGTGGACTTCGATGCCGGGAATGTTTTTCAGGACGTGCGGGGCGTGCACAAGACCGGACTGCTTTGAGCGCGGCAGGTCGACCTGGGTGATGTCGCCGGTGACGATCATCCGGGATTCGTCGCCGAGCCGGGTGAGGAACATCATCATCTGTTCGGGCGAAGTGTTCTGGGCCTCGTCGAGGATGATGCAGGCGTTGGCGAGCGTGCGGCCGCGCATGTAGGCGAGCGGGGCGATTTCGATCACGCCTTTCTCCGCGAGGCGGGCCGCATCCTCGGGGTCGAGGAGATCGTGCATGGCATCGTAGAGCGGGCGGAGGTACGGCAGGATCTTTTCGCGCAGGTCACCCGGCAGGAAGCCGAGCGCCTCGCCGGCCTCGACGGCGGGGCGCGTGAGGACGACGCGTTGCACCTGGCCTTTGAGCAGGGCGCTGATGGCGGACGCCATGGCGAGGTAGGTCTTGCCGGTGCCGGCGGGTCCGATGCCGAAGACGATGGGGTTTTTCTGGATGGCCTGCAGGTACAATTTTTGCCCAACCGTTTTCGGCACCACGCTTTTCCGGTTGGTGGCGATGACCAGAGGCTCGGAGAAGAGAGAGTGCAGCCGCTCGGCGCCGTCGTCGCGCAAAAACGTATCGAGCAGCCGGACAAAATCGGCCGAGCGCAGGGCCAGCCCCTGGGTGCGGCCTTCGCTCAGCAGGTGGAAGAACAATTCGACCCGTTCCACGGCCTCGGCTGGGCCGTCGACCTTCAGCCAGTCGTCGCGGGTGACCAGCCGCACGCCGAGTTTCTGTTCGACGAGGTCGAGGTTTTTCTCGTCGCTGCAATAAAGCTGGCTGAGCTGACGGGCGCTGGGAAAAGGGAGGGTCTTGCTGGTGGGCACGAGGTGAAAGGAGGCGGTGAGCGGAGAGCAGGGAGCGGTGAACAGGAAAAGTCGGTGGATTGGGTGCGTCTGCACTCAGCGCTTGAGTTTTTCCAGGGTTTCCTTGAGCCGTTGGTAGGTGGCTTCGAGGGACTGCGGGAGGACGCGGGTCTGGCCGATCACCGGCATGAAGTTGGTGTCGCCGTTCCAGCGCGGGACGATGTGGGCGTGCAGGTGGGGGATGCTGCCGCCGGCGGCAGCGCCGAGATTGAAACCGATGTTGAAGCCGTTGGGGTTGATGGCGGCCTGGAGCACCTCCTTGCCCAGAATGATCTCGTCCATCAGGTCGGCGCGCTCGGCCGCATCGAGCGCGGTCACATCGGTGGCGGCGCGGAAGGGCACGGCAAGCAGGTGGCCCGGGTTGTAGGGATAACGGTTGAGGATCAGATAGCTCAGCCGGCTGCGGTGAATGATGTGCGCCTTGGCGTCGTCGCCGAGCGCGGGCAGGTCGGTGAAAGGGTTGCCGCCCTCGGGCAGCCGCGGCGCCTCGATGTATTCCATGCGCCAGTAAGCATGCAGATGATCCATGTGCGCGGAGAGGCTTGGGCCGTGGACCGCGGTTGTCAAAACCGGGTTTGCACACTCGCTTTTTGCCGGTGCTTGCGTACTCGTTTCCTGAATGCGTCGAAGAGGCTCGGACTTTACCGGATTGCCGGTCTCTCCACCGCTGACTCGATTCCCCTCGATGAAAACCAGACCCCTGCTCTTTTTGCTGGCCGCACTACCGGCTCTTTCCGTCCTGGCGGCCGATCCCTCAGGCCTGCACGTCATCGCCCGCTATGAAATCGGCGGCGAAGGCGGCTACGATTACCTCAAATATGAAGCGAGCACCCGCCGGCTTTTTGTCGCCCACGGCACGAAGGTCGAGGTGCTGGACACGGACACCGGCCGGAAAGTCGGCGAGATCGCCCCGACCCCGGGCGTGCACGGCACGACCTTCGCGCCGGAACTGGGCTGCGGGTTCACCAGCAATGGCGCGGAGCGTTCCGTCACGCAATTCGACCTCAAGACCCTCGCGACATTGCGGGTGATCAAATACACGGGCGTCAAACCCGATGCGATCCTCTACGATCCCGACACCAAGCGCGTGTTCGTCGCCAATGGCGATCCGAAGCTGGGCGGGGATCTGACGGTGATTGACGCGACCGCGGGCGCGATCACCGGTACGGTCGACCTCGGCGGCAAACTCGAGGACATGGCGCTCGACGGGCAGGGCCGGCTGTTTGTGGCGTCCGAGGACCGCAGTCTGGTGCACGTGGTCGACTCCCGGGGGCTGAAAGTCCTGGCGCACTGGCCGCTCGCTCCGGGAGAGGAGCCCACCGGCATGGCGATCGATCGGGCCCACCACCGGTTGTTTCTCGCCTGCGCCAACAAGGTGATGGTCGTGCTCGACACCGACAGTGGCCGGGTGGTCGCCACGCCGGCGATCGCGGCCGACCCCGATGGTGCGGCTTTCGACGCCGAGGCGGGACTGGCGTTTGCGTCGTGCCGCGAGGGCTGGCTGAGTGTGATCAAGCAGACCGGTCCGGACGTTTACCAGGAGTTGCCGGCCGTTCCCACCGGCGCCGGGGCTCGCACCATGGCCTTGGATGCGGCCGGCCATCGGATCTTCGTCCCGACGGGAACTTTTGACCCCGCGGGCCACCGACTGCAGCCGGGCAGCTTCGCGATCCTGGTGGTCGGACATTGAGGATGGGTCCGGGCATGCGTCGTTTTCTTTTTCCTGCGCTGATCCTCGGGCTCTGGCCCTGGCTGCTGCGGGCTCAAGGTGGGCCACCGATGTTGACGGACGACCCCGGTACGCCAGACAAAGGCCATTGGGAAATCAACACGGCCTGGCTGACCGAGCGCAGTCCGGGGGCGAATCTGGACGAACTGCCGCTGCTCGATATCAACTACGGCCTGGAAGATCGCGTGCAGCTGAAATACGAGGCCTCCCGGCTGCGTTCGCAGGTCGCCGGCCGGCCTCGCGAGTCCGGCCTGAGCAATTCGCTCGTGGGCGTGAAGTGGCGGTTTGTCGACGACGACAAAACCGGATGGCAGATCTCCACCTATCCGCAATTCGAATTTCGCAATCCCCGTTCCTCCTCCGCCCGTCGTGGTCTCGTCGAAGAGGAAAACTCCCTGCTGCTGCCGGTGGAGATCCAGAAGGCGCTGGGTCCGGTGGGAATCAACATCGAGGTGGGCCGGCTCTTGCACGTCCATTCCGACGACAGCTGGATCTATGGCTGCGCACTCGGACGATCGGTCGGGAGGCGGATGGAACTTGCGGTGGAGCTGCACGGTGAAAGCGACGCCGGTCTGGGGCGGGGCGAGCTGGCGGTTAATTTCGGCGTCCGGCTTCATTGCACGGATCACGGCACGCTCCTGGCGTCGATTGGCCGGGAAATTTCGAATCACGACGAGCCCCGGGCCTCCCTCTTAAGTTATCTCGGATGGCAGCTGACTCCCTGAGCCTCTGCCGCGGCCGCTCTCAGGTCGAGCCCAAGGCTGCGTCCAGCAGTGCGCAAAAATGATGGATGAGAAAAAGGTGGCACTCCTGGGCAGCCGCACCGCTTCCGCCCGGGACGATGATCTCGCAGGTGGCCTGGCCGCGCGCTGCACCGCCGCTGCGTCCGAGCAGGGCGATGCTTTGCAGTCCCAACTGCCGGGCCTCGGCGAGGGCGGCGATGATGTTCTTGGAATTTCCGCTCGAGGAAAGCACCACTACGACGTCGCCCGGCTGGGCGAGGCCGGCGATCTGCCGGGCAAACACCCGCTCGTAGCCGTAGTCGTTGGCGATACAGGTAAGGAGAGAACTGTCGGCGCCGAGGGCGATGGCCGGCAGGGGCCGGCGCTCTTGGGCGTAGCGTCCGACCAGTTCGGTGGCGAAATGCTGGGCCTCCGCGGCGCTGCCGCCGTTGCCGCAGACCAGGATTTTCCGGCCGGCTTGCAGGGCGGACAGGATCAATTGTCCCGCGCGATCGATGGCCGGGCGCAGCGCGGCCAGACCCTGGAGGGCGCGAATCGTTTCCTGCTGGGACGCTTCGAAGGACATGTCGCGCATTCTGCACAGGGGGCCGGGGAGGCAACGGCGAAATGTCCGCGGACGGTCGGGGCGCGCCGATTTGGTTTCCCTTCCCGGTGGTTCCTCCGCGTAATTTGCGCCCCGGGATTCATGCGCTACCAATCGGTCACCCTCCAAAACTATCGCAACCTGCCGCTGGTGCGGGTGGAGCTCGCCGGGCGCCGGACTTTTCTGGCCGGGGCCAACGGGCAGGGGAAGACGAATTTTCTCGAGGCGCTCGGGTATCTGACGGCGCTGCGTTCCTTCCGGGCAGCCGAACCGTCGGCTTTGGTGGCACACGGCCAGCCGGAGGCGGGTCTGGGCTTTGCGCTCGAGCACGAGCAGTTCGGCCAGACGCGGGTGACGATCACGCTGGGTCCGGCGGGGCGCATCGTCGAGTGGGAGAAAGGCCGGGTGACGCGCTTGGCGGAGATCATCGGACAATTCCCGACGGTGGTTTTTTCTTCGCAAGACGGACAGCTGTTGCGCGGCGCACCGGCGTTGCGGCGGCGGTGGCTGGACCTGACGCTGGCGGCGATGGACGGCGGCTACCTGGCGGCGCTGCAGGGCTACACGCGCGCCGTCGCGGAGCGCAATCTCCTGCTCAAGCGCGGCGGCCGGGATGCCGCTCAACTGGAGGCGTTCGAGCACGAGGCGGCGGGCCACGGCGCGCAACTCATTGCGCGCCGCCGCGCCGGGGTGGCGGAGGTCAGCGGTCATTTCCGGACGGCGCACCGCCGGCTCGTGCGGGACGGCGAGCTGGCCGCGCTGGCGTACGCGCCCGACGTGGCGACGGAGGACCGCGGGGAATTCGCCGCGGTGCTGGCGGGCAGCCGGCCCCGGGACACGCTGTTGAAATCCACCGGCCGCGGTCCGCACCGCGACGACGTGGAATTCGACCTCAACGGCCGGCCCGCCCGGCTTTTTGCCTCGGAGGGGCAGCAACGCTGCCTGGTGATCGCGCTGCGGCTGGCGCAGGCGGCCTATTTCCAGGCGAAGGGCGGAGTGAGGCCGGTGCTGTTGTGCGACGACGTGCTCGGCGAGCTCGATCCGGACCGCCGGGCGCGGTTCTGGGCGTCGCTCGACGGCGAGCCACAGGTGGTCGCCACCGGCACGGTGCCGCCGGTCGCCGGCGATGATGCGTGGCAGGTGTTGCAAGTCGAGGCGGGCCGGATTTGCTAAGGCGACCATGGCGCGGATGTCCGTCAGACAACTCTGGAAGGCCAAGCTCGAGGGCAACCTGGCGGCCAAGGCATGGCCGGAGGCTCCCGCGGCGATGCGGACGGCATTTGTTGGGCGCGTGCTGGGCATCGATCCCAGCCTCCGCGGGACGGGGCTCGCGCTGATTGAGTTTGCGCCCGGGCGGTCGCCGGTGCTGCTGCGCTGCCAGACCGTGAAAATCCACGCGAAACTTTCGATGGCGCACTGTCTGGGCGAAATCCACCGGGCGGTGGCGGCGTTCGTGGCGGATTTCGAGCCCCGGCATGTGGCGCTGGAGCAGACGATCTTCGTGCAGAATTTCCAGACGGCACAGATTTTGGGCGCGGCGCGCGGGGCGGCGATCGCGGCGGTGGCGCTCGGCGGGCACGAGGTGTTTGAGTATCCTCCGTTGCGCGTGAAACAGGCGGTGGTGGGTGCGGGGCGGGCGAGCAAGGAGCAGATGGCCCGCACGGTGATGGCCCTGCTCGGGCACGGCCGCGCGCTGGCCTATGATGAGGCGGATGCGGCGGGCGTGGCGTTGTGCCACGCCTATACCTGGCGCGAGTGAGATCCGCTCCGGCCCCGGGTGCGCATCGGTTGGCAGAAGCTTGTCAATCAGCGATCCCGGCTTGCTGGTTGGTTGGGCAAGGGACACACTTCGTGGGTTATGAATGAATCGGCTGTGCCGTTTAAGCCCGCCCGCTTCCGCTTTCGCCCGCGGATGGTGGTGGCACTGAAGGATTATTCGCGGGAAAAGTTTTTCAACGATCTCGGCGCCGGCCTGACGGTCGGCGTGGTGGCGCTGTCGCTGTGCATCGGCCTGGGCATCTCCTCCGGCGCCACGCCCCAGGCCGGACTCTACACCGGCATCATCGGCGGGTTTCTGGTTTCCGCGCTCGGCGGCTCGCGGGTGCAGGTCGGCGGGCCGGCGGGGGCCTTTGCGGGATTGCTGGCCATGCTGGTGGCCCACTACGGCATGGCCGATGTGCTGCTGTGCACGATGATGGCAGGGCTGATTTTGTTTGCGATGGGCGCGTTGCGGCTGGGGGACCTGATCAAGTTCGTGCCGCATCCGGTCACGACGGGCTTCACTTGCGGGATCGCGGTGACGATTTTCGCGTTGCAGGTCCGGGCGCTGCTCGGGCTGCAGCTCAACCCGGAGCCCGCGGAGTTTTTGCCAAAGGTGGGTGCGCTCGTGCGTGGTCTGCCGGGCCTGCATTGGCCGACGGTGGCGCTTTCGCTGTTTTCGTTGGTTCTGATCATGTACTGGCCGAAACGGTGGAGCCGGGTGCCCGGGTCGATCGTGGCGGTGCTGCTCGGCACCGTTGTGGTCGTCGTTTGCAACCACGTCCAGCCGGGGGTGGGTTTCGAGACCATCGGCAGCAAATATGGCGGGATTCCGCGGGGGCTCCCTACTTTTCACTTTCCGGCGCTGAACCTGGATCACCTGGGCGGACTCGTCCGTCCGGCATTCACCATTGCGCTGTTGTGCGCGATCGAATCGCTGCTTTCGGCGGTGGTGGCGGACGGGATGATCGACGATCGCCACGATTCGAACCAGGAGTTGATGGCCATGGGAGTGGCCAATTTCTCGACCTCGCTTTTCGGCGGCCTGCCGGCGACGGGGGTGATTGCCCGCACGGCCACCAACATCCGTTGCGGGGCGGGCTCGCCGGTGGCCGGCATCGTTCATGCGGTGTTTTTACTGGTCGTGCTGCTGGTGGCGGCGCCGCTGGCGAAGGACATTCCCCTGTGCGTGCTTGCGGCGGTGCTGGCGGTCGTGGCGCTCCGGATGGGAGAATGGGAAGAGTTCGGCCTGCTGAACAAGAAGCCCAAGGGTGACACCGCGGTGTTTCTCGCGACCTTTGGGCTGACCGTGCTTTTCGACCTGACCGTCGCCGTGGAGGTGGGCCTGGTGCTGGCGGCCTTCTCGTTCATCAAGCGCGTCGCCGACACGACGCAGGTCCACGCCATGGCGGGCGAGGGGGAGCTGGGCACGCAGGGCCACGAGCGGGTGAGCGGACTGCCGCCCGGGGTGATGGTCTACCGGGTGTTTGGCGCGCTCCTGTTCGGTTCCGCGGAAAAACTGGACCGCATCATCCGCCGTTCCGGCGGCGAAACGAAGGTGGTGATTTTGCATGTGGCGGCGGTCACGGCGATGGATGCGACGGCGTTGAACCGCATCGAAAACATGCACGCCAAAATGAAGAAGCACCGGGAGCACCTGATCCTCAGCGGGCCGCACACGCAGCCGTATTTCATGATGGAGAAGGCCGGTTTCTTCGACGTGCTCGGCCGGGAGAACGTGTGCGCCGACCTGGAGTCGGCCGTGGCGCGGGCGCGCGAGCTGGTGACGGCGAAGTAGGCCTCAAGCGGACTGAGGCAGCTGAAAAGAGGCGGAACCGGATCTCCGCTGACGGGGTTGTTCGCGTGGCCGCATCGGCCCGCCCGGAGGTCGGGCTCCACCTTCCGAGGACACAGATTGCGCGCTGGCCGCGCCACAAAAAGTGGCGGGACCAGCCTGCCACCGACCGGGTTTATCTCCCCGCAGCGGCGCGCGTCCCGCTCAGTTGCCCAGGACTTTTTTGATGACGCGACCGAGGTCCCCGACGCGGTAAGGCTTGGTGAGGTAGCCGCAGAAGCCCAGGTCGAGCAGCTGTCGCGCCATGTCATCGTCGTCGTAGCCGCTGGCGATGATGGCGCGGACGCCGGGGTCGAGTTCGCGCAGGTGTTTGAAGGCCTCCTCGCCGCCCATGCCGCCGACGATCGTGAGGTCCATGATCACGAGGTCGTAGGGCCGGCCGACGTTGAGGTAGCGCTTGTAGAACTGGATCGCTTCGTCGCCGGTCTTCGCGAGGTCGAACTTGTAGCCCAGGCTTTCGAGCATCGTGCCCGTCAGGTAGCTGATGTTCGGATCGTCGTCCATGAACAGGACCCGGCCGGTGCCGAAGCGCAGCGAGGGCGCGCGGCGGGCTTCGACCTCGATTTCCTCGGCGGTGCGGGGCAGGAAAACGGTGAAGGTCGTGCCGACATCGAGCTCGGAATCGACGCCCAGCTGTCCGCCGTGGCGCTTGACGATGGAAAGGACGGTGGCGAGGCCCAGCCCGGTGCCGCCCTGTTTGGTGGTGAAGAACGGGTCGAAAATCTTGGCGAGCAGCTCGGGTTTGATGCCGCTGCCGTTGTCGCGCACCTCGATGCCCACATAGTGGCCGGCCGGGAGCGGGGCGATCTGGTCGTCGACCAGCGTGAGGTTGCCGGCGGTGACCCAGATGTTGCCCTGGCCGGCGGGCATCGCCTGGATGGCGTTGATGAGCAGGTTTTGGAAAACCTGCAGCAACTGCGCGCGGTCGGCGCAGACGACTCCGAGGTCGGCCGGGACCGTCAGCTCGACCTTCACGGCGGAGCCGGCCGAGGAGATGCGGACGGCGTCGGCCAGCAGTTCTCCGGGCTTGATGACCTGGCGGACGGTGGCGCCGCCCTTGGCGAAGGCGAGCAGCTGTTTGCTGAGGGCCTTGGCGGCGAGACAGGCGCGCTCGCTGTTGTCGAGGCCGGTGTATTCGCGGTTGTCCTTGGCGAGCGAGATGCCGCCGAGGATCGTGGTGAGCAGGTTGTTGAAATCGTGGGCGATGCCGCCGGCGAGCTGGCCGAGGGCTTCAAAGCGGTTGGAGCGGATGAGCTCCTCGGGCGTCAGGCTCATTTCCCCGGGGTTGCGGAAGACGAGGACGGCGCCTGCGGTGCGGCCGTCGGGACCGATCACCGGCCGGCAGCTGTAGGTCACGGGCAGCGGGGGGGAGAGCGGGCTGCCATCGAGGGCGAACTCATTGTTGAGCGGGGAGATTTCGCCGAGTGCAATGGCACGATCGACCGGATTTTCCCCAGGGGCGTTGCTCAGGCGGTGCACCAGGCGGAAGACCTCGGAACAAGGCTGGTCGACGATGCGGTCCGCCGGGCGGCCCAGCAGGCGCTCGGCGACGGGGTTGACAAAGATCACCCGGCCCCGGGCATCGGCCAGGAGGGCGCCTTCGCGCAACTCGGCGAGAAGCACGGAGAGATGTTCGGTCGGCAATCCCGCTCCGTCCACGGAGTTTTCCGGCAGCGGGGCGACGAAGCCGAGGACCCGATGCAGTTCCCGTTTGGGAGAAATCAGCCGCACGATGCCCGCGTAGAGGCAAAGCTCGCCGCCACTGCGGTGGCGCAGGCGGATCGTGGTGAAAAAGAAGGTCTGGCCCGGTTGCGGAGTGAGGAAATAGGCCGCCAGTCCGCCGGCAGTTTCTCCGACTGGAAGCGCGTGGAGGACCGAGTCCGGTGCGTCCGGCAGTTCCGAGGAGGCATAGCCCAACAGGCCCTTGAAGGCCGGGGAAAGCCAGGAGCGGTGGCCCGTGAAATCAAGATCGAAGAAAGCGAGGCGGCCATGCTCGGCGATCAGGTTGAGGCGTTCCTCGGCGCGCAGGGCGGACTCGTCGAATTCCTTGCGATCATGGATGTCAAGGTTCACTCCCACCACGCGCTGGAGGGCGCCGTTGGGGCCGTGGATCTGCACGCCCACCCCCTGCATCCAGAGGTAATGGCCGCGCGCGTGGCGGAGCCGGTATTCGACCGAGAACGGCCGGGCCCCCACCGTGGGGCTGCGGCCGGACAGCTTGTCCGGGGCGGCGGCGGAGTCATCCGGATGGATGATCGCCAGCCAGGAATCGTAGGTGCTGGGCAGATCGTTCTCCCCGTAGCCGAGCATGCGTTTCCAAGCAGGCGAGTAATAGGTCTCCTTGCGCACGAAATTCAAGTCGAAGAAGCCGAGGGCGCTGCCATCGGCCAGGATGCCGAAAATGGATTCGTTTCCGGTGGCGGACGCGGCGGGGGTAACCGGGCGGGGGACGGCGGTGCAGAAGGCAAAATAGCGGACCGGATCGGCGGAGCATTGCTCCAAGCGGACCACGGCCTCGAAGGAGCCGGCTTCCTTCGGCTGAATCTTGAGGTTCGCCGGGCGGGCGAGGGCGGCGGCCAGCAGCACCTCCCATTGGGTTTCGATCCAGTTTTTCTCCGCCGAGGTCACCTCAAAGGCAAAAAGGTTGGGGAAAAACTCGCCGATCAGTTCGTTGGGTCCCGCCTGCCAGAGCGTGCGGGCCTCGGGATTGGCCAGTTCGACGCGACCGTGGGCGTCCAGCACCAAAACAGCCGGGCTTGGGGAGACCGCGACAGAGGGACCGGCTTGTCGGGCAGCAATCGGCGTCATGTGTAAGATATATACTGGGTAGTAGGCCCCACCGAATTTCCGAGCACAGAACGCGCTCGATCTGGGCGCGGGGGAAGTTTGAAAACGGTTTTACCAGCCACTTAAGGGGAACTACTCAGGGAGAACCTGCGGGGGCGGGGCTCCGCTTCCACTGGTCCACCCGGCGCGCGAGCACGTCGATCCAAGCGGGTTGCTCGTTGAGGCAGGGGATGTGAGTGAACGCGGTGCCGCCGGCTTCCTTGAAATCCTCGGCGCCCCGCATCCGGATTTCCTCCAAGGTTTCCAAGCAGTCGGTGACGAAGGCCGGGGTGATGACCAGCAGGCGTTTTTTGCCGGCGGCGGCGAGACGGCGGTATTCGAAGTCGGTGTAAGGCGTGAGCCACGGTTCACCGGCCAGACGCGATTGGAAGGAGATCGACCAGCGGGTCGGATCAAGGCCGGCCTTTTGGGCGAAAAGCCTGGTCGTCTGCGTGATCTGCGCCCGGTAGCAGGTGGCGTGGGCCGGGGCGCAGACGTTGCAGCAATCGGGCACGGTCAGGCAATGGGCGTGAGATGAATCGGCTTTGCGCAGATGGCGCCGGGGAATGCCGTGATAGCTGAAAAGCAGGTGGTCGTGCGGTTCGCTCAGATAGGGACGGGCACTGGCGACCAGCGCCTCGATGTAATCCGGGTCGGCGTAGTACGGCAGCACGCACTCGATGCGCATGCCCGGGGCGTGCACCACGGCCTCGCGGTGAACCTTGGCCACGACCGTCTCCCAGCTCGACATGGCATAGTGCGGGTATTGCGGAAAAAGGAGCAGGCGCCCGACCCCGAGGGCGGACAACTCGCGCAAGGCTTCCGGAATCGAGGGCTGGCCGTAGTTCATCGCGAGCCTGACCGGCAGTTCGGTCCTTTGCTGCAACGCGGCCTGCACCCGCCGGCTGGTGGCGATGAGCGGAGAACCTTCGGGCGTCCAAACGCTGGCGTAGGCCTCGGCGGACTTGGCCGCGCGAAACGGCACGATCACCGCGTTGACGAGCAGCCAGCGCAACGGGCGGACCGGCCGGTCGATGACGCGTTCGTCGCCCAGAAATTCGCGCAGATAGCGCCGGACATCCGCGACCGAGGTCGAGTCGGGGGAACCGAGGTTAAGCAGAAGGACGGCACTTTGGGACATGCAAAAGCCAGTAAAACTTTGACTGACGCAAAATGTCAAACGGTGTGATCACCCCGTGAAACGTCTGGGTGCAAATTCTTTTTCTCGGCAAGCTAGGGTGAATTGCTTAACCTCTGCCCCTGTCCCGTCGATCTTTTGTTCTACCCCAACCCCAGCTTTGTTACCCGCGCCGGTCCATGGCGCATCCGTTGATGAATTTGCGTCTTCCATTCAACCCGGTTTCCCGGCGGGTGCTGATTCCTGTTTTCTGTTTTTGCGGGCTTTCGGCTCGCGCGCAGGCGGCGGCGGCCGCGGGGGCGGTCTCCCCCGGAACGGGCTGGTGGATCGCCCTTTTAGTGGCAGCCCTGGGCGGAGGGGGACTGGCTTGGTACCTGGATCGGAATACCCGGCGCCGGACCGGGTTGCAGGCCATGCATGCCCTGACGCAGGTCAATTCCCTGATCGAACACGTCGACGGTCTCCTCTGGGAAGCCCGCGTGCTGGTCAAGCCGGACGGCATGGAATGGGACCTTACGCTGCGCACTTCGGCGCTTTCTCGGCGCATTTTCGGCAACACAAAACCGTCCAAAGCGGTCGGGTTGTGGTATGCATTCAAGGTTCCGGAGCGGGCGGAGATGGATCAGCGCGCTCGGGAGGCCATGGAAAAAGGACTGGCCGGCTACCAGCAGGATTTCCGTCTGGTCGGCGACCGGACAATTTGGATCCATGAGAGCGTCTTGATCACCCCGACGGGCTCGAACGAATTCTGGCTCGTGGGCCTTGCGACCGAAACCACGATGCAACGGGAGGCCGAGCGGGCGCGCAACGAGAGTCAGGCCCAGCTCGGGCAGCTGCTGGCCCATGCCAATTGCATGCTTTGGCAGGCCCGGGTGACTCGCGATGCCGCCGGCAACTTCGACTGGCAGTGGTATCTCCCGCGATCAGAGCTGTACCATCGCATTGCGGGAGAGGATCCCGGCCAGGTGGTGAAAATGCCGTGGAGCCACGCCAACGTGCCCGAGTTCGCCGAGCTCGAGAACCGCAGTCGGGACGCCATGCTGCAAGGTTTGTCCGGCTACGACCAGATTTTCCGGGTCTTGCTCCGGGGAGAGGTGCTCTGGATGCACGAGCAGGCCCAGATCCGACCGACCGGACCCAACGAATGGAGCCTCGAGGGCGTGGTGATCGACATCACCGCGCAAAAAAGGGCCGAGGACGACAAGACGAAGAGCGAGCAGCACCTGGCTTATCTGCTCGAACGGGCGGACTGCCTGATCTGGCAGGCGAAGGTCTGCGAGACGCCCGCGGGGGAATTCCAATGGGCCACCTTCATTCCCCGTTCGCAGCTCTTCCGGCGGATTTTCAACCGCGATCCGGGCGACCACCCCATTTTCTACTGGCAGCAGATGGGCGTGCCGGAATTTGCCGAGATGAAGGATCGTTCCCGCGAGGCCATGCTCAGTGGTGCCTCGGGCTACGCGCAGGTGTTCCATGTGCCGAAACCCGAAGGCAACATCTGGTTGAGCGAACGGACCAGCATCCGGGCGACCGGACCGGGAGAATGGGAGCTCGTCGGCATCATCGCCGACATCACCGCGCGGCATGAGGCGGAGGAGGCCTGGCGGGCGAGCGAGGCGCGGCTGGGCAACCTGCTCGAGCTGGCGGATTGCATGGTATGGGAGGCGACGGTGAAACCGAAGGCGGATCACACGCTCGAATGGTCGATTTATACCCCGCAGTCCGCCCTCTACCGGCGGATCTTCGGCGAGAATTCCCGGGCGGAACTGGATTGGTATCTGGTCAATGTGCCCGAACTCGAGGAGATGAAGGTACGGGCCTTCGAAGCTGTGCAGAATCGCGCGCCGGGCTATGAGCAGGAATTTCGCGTCGTGCAACCCCGGGGGGTCCTCTGGTTGCGGGAAGTGGTCACGATCCGGCCGCTGGAGTCCGGCCAGTCGCGGCTGGTCGGCGTCATCACCGACATCACCGCGCAACGCGGAGCCGAGCTGGCCGTGCATGCCTCCGAGGCCCGCTACCGTTCGCTCTTCCAGCACACCCCCGTGGCGATCGTCGAGTCGGACTTCAGCGCGGTCGGGCGCTGGCTGGATTCGCTGCGCGCCGACGGCGTGCAGGACCTGGGGGCCTGGCTGGACGCGGACCAACGGCGTCTGACGGTGGGCGCGACCCTGGCGCAGGTGACGAATTGCAATGAAAACGCCCTGCGGATGTTCCGGGCGCAAAGCCCGGCGGATTTTCGCCATCGGAACAGCCTGTCCACGCCAGGCGCCCTGCGGGCGGTCCGGGACACTTTCATGGCGATCTGGGAGGGGCGCAACACGCTCGAGGCCCAGTTCACCATGCGGGATTTCGAAGGCGGACTGCATTTTATGGACCTGCGCTGGTGGGTCGGACGCAACGAGGCCGGCGTGGACCTCGGCCAGGCCGTCATGGTCTACGTCGATCTGACTGATTTGAAGAAAGCCGAGGCGGATCTGGCGGCCGAGAAAGAGCGGCTGGCGGTGACCCTCCGCGCCATGACCGAGGGGGTCATCACCACCGACGTGGACGGACGGATTCTCTTCATCAACCCCGCGGCCGCGGCCATGGCGGAATGCGACGCGAGCACGGCGATTGGCGCCCCGGTGACCGAGATCTGCCGCTTTGAAAACGACCGGGCCGGGGTGGAGGTCAAGGTCCCCGTGGCGCGCGTGGTGAGGGGAGATGTGGTGGTGGATCTGCCGTTGCAGACCAAGCTGATCCCCCGTTCCGGCGGCAAGCTGCAGGTGGAAGGTTGCTGCGCCCCGATCCACGCAGTGGACAGCAAGGTCGTCGGCGCGGTCCTGGTCTTTCGCGACGTGACGGAACAGGAGCGCCTTGAGCAGGAACTCGTGCGGGCGACGCGGCTGGAATCGGTCGGCATTCTCGCCGGGGGCATTGCCCACGATTTCAACAACATCCTCACGGCCGTCATGGGCAACCTCGCGCTGGCGCTGCTGGAAACCAGGTCGGAGACGTCGGTGGGGATGAGCTTGCGCGCCGCGGAGAAAGCCACGCTGCGGGCGCGCGACCTCACGCATCAGCTGCTGACTTTCGCCAAAGGCGGGGAACCCGTGCGGGCCGCGGTGCAGCTGGAGGCCGTCGTGCGGGAGATGACGGATTTCGCCCTGCATGGCTCGCAGGTGAAGGCCTTCTTCGACCTGGCGCCCAATCTCTGGCCGGCCGATGCCGACAAAGGCCAGATCGGCCGGGTCGTGCAGAATCTGGTGATCAACGCGGTGCAGGCCATGCCGCACGGCGGAACGATGCGGGTGAGTGCGCGGAACGATCTGGTTGACGGTCTCACCCGGCCCGGCCTGGCCCCCGGGGCCTATCTGCAGATTGCGATCAGCGACACGGGGGAAGGCATCAAAACGGAACACCTGCCGCGGATTTTCGATCCCTATTTCACGACCAAGCAATCGGGCAGCGGCCTCGGCCTGGCGGCGGTGTACTCCATCGTGAAAAAACACCGCGGTCACATCGAGGTCGAGTCGCAGGAGGGCGTCGGCACGACGTTTCGCATCTGGCTCCCGGCCCTGCGGGGCGAGGCGGCGGTGGCGGAGGTTCGCACCTCCATCTCGGAGGTCAAGTTGCGGGGCCGGGTCCTCTTCATGGATGACGAACAAATCATTCGCGAGATGGCCTCGATGCTCCTGGGACGGTTCGGGTTGGAAGTGGTGTGCGTGTCCGATGGCGCGGAGACCGTGGAAAAATACCAGGCCGCTCTGTCGGCCGGGCGGCCTTTTGATCTGGTCATCATGGATCTCACGGTCCCCGGTGGCATGGGCGGGCTGGCGGCGATCGGCAAACTGCGCGCGATCGATCCGCGGGTGAAGGCGGTGGTTTCCAGCGGGTATTCCAGCGACCCGATTCTGGCCAACCACCGGGCCCACGGATTCAGCGCGGTGGTCGCCAAGCCTTACGAAATCGAGGATCTCACCCGCGTCTTGCGCGAATTGCTCCCGAAGCCCGACGTGAACGGACCGGCGCAGGTCAGCCGGGTTTGAGTCGGTTGTGCGCCGAGGCGAAGCGGATCGTACCGGTAAATTGAGGTGGAACCGGACCTCCGCGGCCGGTTTTCTTTGCGGTCGCCGATCAGCCCGACCAGAGATATGTCTCCACCATCCAAGCGGGCAAGTTCGCAGGGAAATCGGTCGCAACTGCCCGGCCCGGCTCAAGCGGCCAGCGACCGAATCGAGGCGATCAACCGGTGGACATTTTCCGGCGCGATCCGGTCGGTGACGATCGTCCGCGCCGTCGTGCAGGCTAGATCGAGGCGCGCGCCGTCTTCGGTGCCGGGTCGCACAAAATCCTCGATGAAATCCATGCCACCTCGCGGCTTGATCCAGCGATAATAAGTGTCGGCTTCCTCACTCTCGATCACAATCTCGAGCTTCAGCATGATGTGACAGTAAAGCGTCAGGTCGCGAAACGAGGCGAACCACGTGGGCGGACAAACCAGCTGATCGCGGATGACGAGGGTCATGGCAGAATCCTTTCTGCAAATTGTATGCCGTTCCTTGGGCGAAGTTGGATTTTATCTGGTGTTATTTGCCGCCGGTTAGTTCAATCTCCTGTCCATATCGGCACAATTTCCCATGAGTTCACTCCGTCCGCCCGTCCTCCTGGTCATCCGCGATGGCTGGGGCAAGAATCCCGATCCTACCCAGGATAAGTTCAACGCCACCGTCCAGGCGCGAAAGCCCTGTGATGACATGTTGCACGCCAAATATCCCGTGACACTTGTAAAAGCGTCCGGACTCGATGTCGGCCTGCCCGACGGCGTGATGGGCAACAGCGAGGTCGGCCACGAAA
>CAYZGG010000062.1:0-22443 GCA_964477955.1 uncultured Opitutaceae bacterium | reverse complement strand
GGGTCTCCCGACCCGTGTGCCGATCATCACGGGTCGGGAGACCCGTGCCACAAAGTGTCGCCTGCAAGCAGGCTCCTACAAATTGCGACAATCTCCCTCAACCACCTACGGCATCAGCCGGTCGATTTTCCAGGTGGCGTCGGGCTGGCGGGCGTAGCGGAAACGGTCGTGCAACCGGTTCGGCCGGCCCTGCCAGAATTCGAAGGAATCGGGCGTCACCCGGTAACCGCCCCAGAATTCCGGCAGCGGCACCTCCCCCTGGGCAAACTTCGCCTTCATCGCGGCAAACTGCGCTTCGAGCAGGGAACGGTTCGTGATCACCTCGCTCTGCCGCGAGGCCCAGGCACCGATCTGGGTGTCGCGCGGACGGGAAAGAAAATATTTCAACGCCTCCACCGGGGAGATCTTCTCCGCGCCCCCGGTCACGGTCACCTGACGTTCCAACGGCAGCCAGGGAAAGAGCAGCGCCACCTGCGGATTCTGCGCGATCTGGCGGGCCTTGCTGCTGCCGTGGTTGGTGTAGAAAACGAGACCGCGCGCATCGAAGCCCTTGAGCAGGACGGTCCGGAGAGTCGGCTGGCCGCCGGCGTCGACCGTCGCCAGCGACATCGCGTTGGGCTCGAGCAGCTGCGATTCGATCGCTTCGCGCATCCAGCGGTCGAATTGCGCAAACGGATCAGGATTCAGGTCGCTGAGATCGAGCGCCTGTTGCGCATAGTTGCGCCGCATTTCCTGCAGATTCATCGGCCCAGCGTGCCATGGTGCCGGCCGCAGCGCAAGCCGCGCCGACGCGTGGTCGTGCACCAGTTTGCTTCTGCTGGCCAAGGTGGGAGCGGGTTTACCGCAACGAGTCGGGGCACAAAGCCCCTCCTACGTAAAGATCCCCGGAGCATTTGACCAAACCAACGCCAATTCTCCATGGCTGCTATTTCTTCGCCTTTTTGTAGGAGCCTGCTTGCAGGCGATTCGGAACGCCCACCAACGGACCACACGCTGAATCGCCTGCAAGCAGGCTCCTACAGCCCAAACAAGCCGAAGCAAGCTTCGGGGAGTCGGACCCACCGCGAATGAAAACGGATCCACCACCCCCGAAACAGGTCCGTTGACGATCCGGCGGATTGTGTTTCGTTGGAGGCATGGTCGCACCCACCGGAGCCGTGAGCGTGATTCTCGCCTTCAACGCCAGCAATCAGCTGGCCGTGCGGCCCGAAGCCGGGCGTCTGGTTTTGCCGTTCGCCGGTGCCGACCCGGAAGCCGCCGCGGCCGACCTCGCCGACGGGTTCGCACGGCACACCCCGCCGGCGGAATATTTCACCACCGATGGCGCGGGCCGCACCCTGCGCGTATTTTTTTCCCAAGTGCAGGGAAAGGCGGGCGCCGGTTTGGAATTCCGGTCTCTCGAACAGTTGCGGGACGGCCCCGAGCCGTTGGCGCCGGAGCTCGCCGCGGTGCTCGGCCGGCTGGACCCTTTTCTCATTGAAATCCCGTATCTGCACCTCGGGGAAAACGATTACATCTACAAGTTCCGCGTCGAAAAGGACCGCAACCGGAGCATCTACCAGCAGGACGAGTCGACGCGCGCCCTTTACCAAAGCAAGCTGTGCGAGGCGATCAAGGCGCAGTCGCGCACCAACGAACGGACGGCCACGCGACCGGCGGCGCTGGATTTCGGCGCGGTCAGTTACGTGATCCCGAGCCATTTTGGATTCTGCCTGGGTGTCAAGAACGCCATCGAGCGCGCGTATGAAACGCTGGCCGAAAACCCCGGCCGGCGGGTCTTCATGCTGAGCGAGCTGATCCACAATCCCTTCGTCAACGAGGATCTCCTGCGGCGCGGCCTGAGGTTTTTGCAGTCCGACAAGGGCGTGCCCTACACCGTGGAAGGGCGCGTTTCCAGCGGGGCGCCGGGGGAAATCCTGGGATGGGACACGCTGACGGCGGACGACGTGGTCATCATTCCCGCGTTCGGCGCCACCGATGAGGACAAGCAGCGACTGGTCCGGAAAGGCATCCGCGTGGCGCAGTACGACGCCACCTGCATGCTGGTCGAAAAGGTCTGGAAAGCCGCCCGGGCCTTCGGTCGCGAGGGGTACACGATCGTCATCCACGGCAAGAGCGAACACGAGGAGACCAAGGCCACGTTTTCGAATTCCCGGCGGCACGCCCCTTCCCTGATCATTCGCAACATGGCCGAAGCGCGCCTGCTGGGGGAGTACGTGGCCCAGCCGACCGACCGCGCGGCGGAGGCCATCCGGGAACGCTTCCGCGGACTGTACACGCCGGGTTTCGACCCCGCGCGCCATCTCTTGCGCGTGGCCGTGGTGAACCAGACAACGCTGTTGATGAACGAGACGTCCGCCATCATCGATTATCTGAAGTCGGTCTTCATCGGAAAATACGGCCCGGTGGAAGGCCCGGCGCATGTGGGCGGCGCCGGCAAAAAAGACACCCTGTGCTACGCCACGCAGGTCAACCAGGACGCGCTCAGCCGTGCGCTGGCGGAGCCGCTCGATGCGGCTTTCATCATCGGGGGCAAGAATAGTTCCAACACCTACCAGCTCTACCGGCTGTGCGAGCAAAAGCTGGGGACCCGGGCCTTCTTCATCCAGTCGGAGGCCAACATCCGTTCACGCTGCGAAATCGAGCATTATGTTTTTCCGGCGGCCGGTCACGGGCAGGGCGGTCACACGCAATTGCACCCTCTCTGGCCCGCCGAGGACCGGGCGCCCAAGAAAATCCTGCTCACCGGGGGCGCCTCCTGTCCGGACGGTCTGATTCAACAGGTTCTGACCCGGCTCAATTCGTTTTTCCCCGCGGAGGAACTGCACAGCGTGGAGGCCGTGTTGCGCGCGTGGGAGAATCCCGGCACCGCCGGCGCAGGAGGTTGACGGGGCGCCGTCGCGGCGCAGCTCAGAACTTGATGCTGATGCCGCCGTGCAAGCCGAGCGTATTGCCCAGATCCACTTTGGCCGTCTGATTGCCCAAGGTCTGGCTGTAACTGCCGTAGCCCTCGACGCTGACGCCGGCGAAAAGTCCCGAGCGTTCATTCACCTCCCAGGTGGCATCGACATTGGCATAATAGCCGGCCAGAAGCTTGGCCGTCACGCTGCTGTCGTCATAAACGACGGCGGCGGTGACTTCCGGAGCGTAGAACTGCTCGATGGAACTGTAGGTGGTTCCGGCGTAAGCTCCGGCGATACCGGCTCCGGCGCTCAGCGACAATGTCGGCGTGATTTTTGCCGAAACCTGCGGACCGACCCGGAGGGTATAGAAGGCGCCGCGAATCTTCCAGTTGCCGCTGACCGTTGCGCCGTTGGCCTGGACGGTGTCGGGCAACGTCGTCGGAGTGGTGACCAAGGGCATGGTGGTCTCGATACTAGTCCCATTTTGGTTGGTGGCGCCGTAAATCGGGAGAATGGTGGAGTCGAAACCGCCCGTGGCAGCGATCGATCCGATCGGCACCGGCGGCGTGTTGTTGGTGTTTCCCGCTCCCGTGGCCTGCAAGACCCCCGTCTCGTCGATCGCCTTGTAGACATCTGTCGAGGTCCGCAGCGCGGACGAAAGGTTACTCGCGGAACGCGAGCTGTAGATGGAGTTGAACGTCAGGCCGCCCACCAGGCTCAGGGACACGCGGCTGTTCATCTTCGTGAACTGATGCTTGAGATCGAGCCCGAGCCCGCCCGCCACGGTGCGGCGGCCGGAAACACTCTCGCCCTGGGTATCGGCGGAGTAGTTGTTAAAGGCGACGGTGGTCTGCGAGCCGGTCGTCTGGACCTGGTCGCTGTTGGTCACGGCATATTCGCGCGTCTGCCCCTTGGTGTAACTGAGATTCAGCGAGACCAGCCCACCGGAGCCATCACTGGAATAGATTGGATAGGTCAGCCCCTTGGACGAGGTTTGGTTGCCAAGATTGGCGTCCAACTCGTTGGCGCGCGGGGTGTCCAAGCCGACTGAGCCGTTCATGTACGTCCGTCCGATGGCTCCGGCCGAGGTCGACGTGGCCAGAAAGGTGCCCGGAACGGGCACGTCGCCGACGTTGCCAAACTTTACCTTCGGGCCGTTGTTGAAATGGGCGGAAACCTCGACGTTATCCGGCACGCGACGGTAAAAGCCGTAGGGATTAACCTCGTCTTCGTCATCATCATCGTCGTCGTCGTCCGCATAAGAGGAATGCGCGATGGCCGCGCTGGCGAGAATGGCAAAGACGAGCCGGTACAGGAAATTCATGCAGGGGGAGAGAGAAAGCAAAAGACAGGGAATAGGAAAGGCGAAAAAACCGAATGTTCCCTCACGCCTTCTCCATCGGTTCGTCCGGTTCGCCCTTGAGGATACCGGCGGCCTGGCGCGCGAGGCGCTTGAGATCCTCTTCCTTCTGCTCGAGCTCGGTCTCCTTTTCCTGCTGGGCCTGCATTTTCTCAAACAGGGCGATCTCGCTCTGCTCCAGAAAATCCTCGCGCTCTTTGTGGGCGGCGCGTTGCTCCTTGATGGACGCTTCCTGGCGGTCGAGCTCATCCTTGAGTTTCTGCAGCGCATCTTCCTGCTCCTTGCTCATGGCGGCGCCGAGTTCGCCCTGTTTTTGGGCCGCGGCGACGACTTCCGCCCGCGCCGCCAGCAAGGCTTCGGCCTCGGCCAGGGCGCGTTCGCGATCGATCAGCTTGTTTTCCGCCTCGGTGAGGGCCAGTTCCCGTTCGGCCAGTTTGGCCTCGAGCATGTGAATGGTCTTCTGCAGCTCGTCGATCTGGGTGGTGTTGAGCCTGGATTCACTGCCGCCCCACGGCGAACGCGACTGCGAGAGGATCGCATCGATGGATTTGCGCGCGACCGCGGTGGCTTGGGAGGCCTCCTGGACCCGTTGCAGCGGGCTGGCCCGGCGCGGCAGCACCAGCGGCTTCAATCCGCCTCCGCCCAGCTTGAGGGCCGACATGGGCGGCGGGAAGGGCGAGGCCGGCTTCAATCCACCTCCGCCAATCTTGAGGGCCGACATGCCCTGCGGCCGCGCTCCGGAAGGAGGAGTGGGCGGTGGAGTGGAACCGGGAGGTTTGTCTTGATTCACGGAGCGGGAGAGGAAATCAAATCATCCAAACAAGCGGGCGAAAAGACCTTTTTTCTTGGGCGCTTCCACCACCACCGGTGGAGTCGATTTCCGACTGATTTGTTCCGGCTGAATCACGCTGGCGGCGAGTCTGACGGCGATCGCCTCGCGCGCGGCATCATTCAGCACGACAAAATAGCGCTCGAGGGTAAGCCCCTCGCCCAAATTCTTCAACAAGGCCGCCTTGTCGGCTTTGAACCATTCCATGACGGCCACCGCTTTCGGATGCAACGGCAGCACCAGCCGGCCGGCCTGATCGCGGGTGAGGACGACCGACACGGAGGCGGCGTCGGACGCCAGCAGCTTGGCGCCGTAGTATTTTGCCAGGGCCAGCTGTTCGGCCCGGCTCAAGGTGGAAACGATCAGGCCGATGGCCTCGGCCAGATGCAGACCGGTCGAGCCCTTGCGATAAGGCAGGTACTGGCCGATGCCCTCGATATCGCCGTGGGTCAGGGCATTGAGGGCGTTCCGGAAATCACCGCCCAACACCACGCGGGTGGCCATCTTCTGGCCGAGATTGGCGAATTCGCCGATCGTGCTGACTCCCTCCGAAATGCACACCTCGCGGGTCGCGTCGCTAAAGTTGGCCAGCTGCAGGGGATAATCCCAGGAAATTCCGAGACGGTCCAATGTCTTGAGAATGGGATTCTCCTTGGAATGGGTCTCTTCGACCTGGGCGACCATCTCTCCGAACGGATCGTCGAAGGCCAGGGTTTCCTTGAGGATGGCGACCAGTTGCTGGATCCGTTCCGCCTTGCCGGCGATCTCGGGCATCAGCAAAAGCTCATCCCAGGTGAAGTCGATGTATTTGGTCGGCTTCTCTTCCTCGCCGCTGTGCGGCCAGTCAGCCATGTCAAGATTCTGGGCCAGGCTGACCAGAGAGGTCTCGGCCATGATCGAATTGCGGAACTTCTTGCGAACATCATCCCAATCGGTGGAGGTATATTTGGCCATGGGGCGGGTTTCGTTTTGGGTACTTGCTCAAATCGCCGGCGCGTGATCGATGATCTCCCCGGCAAACTTCAAATAGTCATTCGCGACACTGTCTTCCTCGCTGTTGTCGTGACCGACGAGCAGCACCGGCAGACCCAGGGTGACGGCGCGGCGGACAATCATGGCATCGCGAATTTGCGTGCTGAAAATCTTGGCCGAAGGTGCGACGCCGCGCTTCTGCGCCTTGAATTGATTCAGGCGAAGCTGCATCCGCATCTTGGGGACCTCGATGTCCACGTTGGTCTTGATGGCGTTGAAAACAATGCCGTAAACCTGCGAGGCCGGCCCCATCGTGGCCGTGCGGAAGCTGGCCGAGGACTGCTGGAACCGCATGAGCTTTTCGATCAGCAGGGTGAACCCGATGAGGCTCAGCGCATCGGGATTGGACGGCACATAGATTTCGTTGGCGACGTAGACACCGTTCTGCGAGGCCCGGAGGATGTTCGGCGGGCAATCGAACAGGATGATGTCGTAGTTATTCTCCACCTCGGCGAGCTGCTGCTGAAAAATCACATAGGACGGACGCTTCGGATCGGGTTTGTATTCGCCTTCCAGATCAACCAGGTTGAAGGCCGTCGGCACGAGATCGAGGCCGGGCAGCATTTTCGTGCCGTTCTTGTCCTCCACCACATCCTTGATGATAAGGTCCTTCAACGTCGCCTTGCCGGGGTCGAAGATGGAATAGACGGAGCCTTCGCCGGTGGCGTTGACCTTGTTCCATTTGTCGAGCCTCATCAGCCAGATGCTGGCGTTGGACTGGGTGTCGAAATCCAACAGCAATACTCGCAAGCCGCGTTTTGCCAGGCTGGCCGCGGTATTTACGATCAGCGACGTTTTGCCAACGCCGCCCTTGTAGTTGATGAAGGCAATTTTGCGTGCCATTTTTGCAGGTATTAGATAAAGTGTCCGAAGAATGCCAAGCCTGTTACTGAGCGCGAGTTAAAAAAAAGATCAAGATTAACCATCACCGGAACCAGTCAGCCGATTTACCCTCTGGCCAGCTCCCTTTGCGCCACCCTTCCATGAGCGAATCCAGTCTGCAAGACCTATATTCCCCAGGAGGTCTTTGCTTCGGTTGCGGGCCGGCCAATCCCCGGGGCCTCCGCCTGAAAAGCTTCGCCCAAGGCACCGCGGTCGTCGCCGCCTGGCAGCCGGAGACCCACCATGAGGCCTTCCCGGACATGCTCAATGGCGGAATCATCGGCACCCTGCTCGACTGCCATTGCAACTGGACCGCAGCATGGCACCTGCTCACCCGCGACCAGCTCGTTCAGCCACCGTGCACCGTCACCTCCGAGTATGCGATCAAACTCCTCCGCCCCACCCCGACGGCGAGCCCCGTGGAACTCTCGGCGCATGTCGTCGAAAACAGCGGCGACCGGGTGGTGGTCGAAGGCACGCTTTCCGCCGCCGGGCGGCTGCGCGCCACGTGCCGCGGGATCTTCGTCGCGGTGAAACCCGGCCATCCGGCCTACGCCAAGTGGTAGTCTTGAGTGGTCATCTTTCTTTTCCCGAACGTAACACTGCCCTCACGCGTCCGTCACCAGCAGCGGGCACACTCTTCCGATGACCGCAGCCAAGATCCTGGCAGTTGACGACGAACCCGAGCTCACCGAGCTCATTACCTATCACTTGGGCCGGCTCGGCTATCAGGTGACCACCGCCGCCAACGGATGGGAGGCGATCGACTCCATCCACCGCGAAAGACCCGATGTGATCCTGCTCGACCTGATGCTCCCCGATCTCGACGGCTTCGGCGTTTGCGAACTGCTCCGCCGTGACCCGGCTACTGCGACGATTCCGATCATCATCATTTCCGCGTGGGCGTCGCTGGATTCCCGCAACCTGGGCCTGGAGCTGGGTGCGCTGGATTACATCACCAAGCCGTTCAGCCCGCACGAGCTGGTGGAGCGCGTGAATCGCTTCGTCAGCCAACGTGCGGACCGAACGGCAGAGCCTTCAGTCTGATTCGAGCCGGTAGTTGACCGGCACCGCCATCCGGAACGGCACCAGGAGTCCATTCCGCCGTCCCGGTTCGAAACGCCAGCGCATCACGGCACGCACCGTCGGCGCGGCGAACTCGGGACGGCTGCAATTGACCACATGGGCGCTGCGAACGTGGCCGCTGATATCCACGACGAACTCGACCAAAGCGGATCCCTCGACCCGGTCGCGTCTGAGCGTCGCCGGATATTCCGGGGGCATTTGAGCCAAGGTGCGCGGCACGCCATCAAGTGTACCAATATCTCCAGTTGGCGTGCCAGGACCGGCGGGGCCGTCCACGGCCGTTCCGTCCGGGGTGCCCGGCGGACCAATCTGCGTGATTTCCACCGGCGTCCTTGTCTTCCAGGAAGTATCGGCGGGCATTTCGAACCCGGCCTTGAGTTCGTTATTGGGCAGAGAAGGCGGAAGTTCCGGACGCTCATTTCCACGTCGTGGAGAAGCGGCCGGCTGGTCCGCGGGCTGGGCCGCCGGAGGAGGATCGGGCATTTCAAACGGGGCCTCGGGCGGGCGATCGACCGAAAGCTTCCGCAGAATTGGCGGGCGAATCGTTCCGGCGTTGGACGGAAATCCATAGAACACAGCGGCGTGAAACGCCGCGGCCATCGAGGCAGGCAGGAGATAACGTTGGATATTCATAGTGACCTCTGCCTAATACCACGAACCAACTCACGCTTTCTTAGGAGGCCGCCCGCCGAAATTCCGGCCAGGACGCGAGAGTTGACTCCCCGGTCGGGCCCTGCAGATAAACGCAGCCCAAAGCCCGATGCGCCGACTTTTTTCTTCCCTGTTGCTGCTGTTTCTCTGTCTCCGGCTCGGGGCGGTGGAGATGCCGGCCTACCTTCGGATCGCCTTGGCCCGTTTCAGCCCCGATGTCCCCCGGGGTTGGGCTTACTCGATCACAACCACGCGCGGCAGCGAGCAAGCGCTTGAACATTTCGATCCCTCGGCTCCCGCGAGCCACCAATGGACCCTCGTGCAACGCAATGGCCGCGCGCCCACCGCGGAGGACATCCACCAATACCTGAGTTACAAGACCACCAATGCGGAAGCCGTGCGGGCAACCTTCGGGCGCGGCGATCTCGACTATGGCACGCTGCGCCTGGAACACGAGGATTCGACGCATGCCGTCTTTTCGTGCCGTTTTCGGACTGATGCGAACGATCCGTTGCTCGATCACCTGCAAGTGACCCTTCGCGTGAGCAAACAACCGGAGACGATTGAAGCATTCCGCCTTGCCCTGGTGGCGCCATACTCACCGGTTCTGACCATGAAAACCCTCGAACTGGATGTGCAAACCACTTTCAGTCCGCCCCGCGCCGACCGGCCCGGCCTGCCGCAACACACCAGCTCACACTTCCGTGGGCGCGTGCTCGTCGTTAAGTCGGTCGAGGAGAATTTGCAGTCGGATTACAGTGACTTTACGCATGTTGGCGTAAAACCTGCCCCGTCAGGAGTTGACGCGCCCGAAAATTGAATCTGTAAAATTAAGTATTTAGCCGATTGACAGTCAGGGGATTAAAAGGAAAATCCCGAGTAAGCGCACCACTCGTGAAAGGCCTGCCATTTCGTTGGAAGCTCACCCTTCTGATCGCCCTGACAAGCGGTGTGACGCTGGCTTTGGCTTTTGTCGGCCTGTATGTGCACGATTTTTATGAGTTTCGTGCCGATGTGGAGCGCCGCCTGGACCCCCCCCGGCGGGCCCTTGTGGAAAAGCTCACGCCGCTGCTTGAGGAGAAATCACCCGATTTGGAAAATTCCCTTCAAGGCCTGCTGGCCGATCCCCTGATTGACGCCGCCGCGCTCTATTCCACGGACAACCGCCAGCTCGCCCGCTTCAGCCCGACCGAAGGAGAGCCCTTCGAGCCCAGTTCCACCCGGATTGGCCAGTGGGTGGGTTCCGGCCGGGGAATCGTGCAGACCGTGATCAAGAAAAATGGGCACGTCCTGGGCGTTCTGTTTCTCCGCGCGAAGCTCACCGACGCGGAACGCGACCGCTTTGCGATTCTCCTGCAGGCGGCCGGGATCATCTTTCTCGTTTCATCCCTGATCTCGGCCGCCGCCGGGTATCGCCTCCAGAGCGGCATTTCCGAGCCCATCACGGAACTCGTCGGCGCGGCCCGCCACATCTCCGAGCAGCGGGACTATTCCTTCCGCGTCGCCCAGGGAGCCACCGGCGAAATTGGCGAGCTGATCGCCTCGTTCAACCTCATGCTCAGCACCATCGGGCAACGCACGGCTGAGATCGAAAAGGCGCGGGAAAACCTCCATTTCAGCAATCTCCAGCTCGAAGATGCCAATCGCACCCTCGAAGCCCGCGTCGAGGAGCGCACCCGCGACCTCGCCAGCGCCGTGAAGGCCGCGGACGAAGCCAACAAGGCCAAGAGCTCCTTCCTCGCCAAGATGAGCCACGAGCTGCGCACCCCCCTCAACGCCATCATCGGCTACAGCGAAATCCTGCTCGAGGACGCCCAGGATGACGGCAACAAGTCCACCGCCGCGGATCTCGACAAAATCCTCACCGCCGCGCGCTACCTGCTCGGACTCATCAACGACGTGCTCGACATCTCCAAGATCGAGGCCGGCAAGATGGAGCTCTACATCGAGACGTTCGAGATCTCCAAGCTCATCCACGAGGTCGCTGCTACCGTCCAGCCCCTCGTCGGCAAAAAGGGCAACACCCTGTACATCGATTGCGCCCCGGACATCGGCGACATGCAGGCCGACTCGACCAAGGTCCGGCAGATGCTGCTCAACCTGCTCAGCAACGCGAGCAAGTTCACCGAGAAGGGCGGCATCACCCTCTCCGTCGCCCGCGACATCGACGGTCTGCACGTTCTCATGAAGGTCTCCGACACCGGCATCGGCATGTCGCCCGAACAGCTCACCAAGCTCTTCAAGGCCTTCAGCCAGGCCGATGCCTCCACGGCGAGCAAGTTTGGCGGCACGGGCCTCGGTCTCGCCATCTCCCGCCAGTTCGCCCGCATGATGGGCGGAAACATCACCGTGGAAAGTACGCAGGGAGTGGGTACGACTTTTGCTGTTCGTCTTCCCCTTCAGGTGCAAAACATCGCGCACCGCCTGATCGAGATCGACCCCGCGACGATTCCCACGGAAACCGTGCCGCCCTTTCAGGCGGTCCCGGCCGCACCCGAGGTGGACGATTCTCCGTGCGACGTGCTGCTGGTCGAAGACGACCCTCCCACCCGCGATATGATGGCTCGCGTTCTGGAACGCGAGGGCTGGAAAGTCCGCACCGCCGCCAACGGACAGATCGCTATCGCAATCCTTGAGCAAGTACTGCCCGCCGCCGTGGTGTTGGATTTGAAAATGCCAATCATGAACGGATTTCAGCTGATCGATCGCGTTCACGGTAATCCGGTCTGGCGGCATTTACCCCTTTTTGTCTTCACCTCCATGGACATTACCCAGGAAATCCGGGAGAAGCTATCCACTCGCACCGCGGGTATTTTTCAGAAAGGCAACTATCCTCGCGAAGAACTCATCCACCGCGTGCATGAGGCCGTCCAGAGCCACTTGACCACCCAAAAGAACCGCCCTACTTAAATCTTCTCCTGTCATGCCCAAGATTCTCTTGATCGAAGACAATGAAATGAACCGTGATATGCTCACGCGGCGGCTGGAAAAACGTGGCTTCACCGTCGTCGTGGCAGTCGATGGCGCCGCCGGCTTCGCCCAGGCCAAGGCGGAAAAACCCGACCTGATCCTGATGGACATGAGCCTGCCGGTCATCGATGGCTGGGAAGCCACCAAAATGATCCGGGCCGACGCGGAAATCTCCGCCACGCCCATCATTGCCCTCACGGCCCACGCCATGTCGAGCGACCGCGAGAAGTGCCTCAGCGTCGGGTGCAATGATTTCGACACGAAGCCCGTGGAGCTGCCCCGGCTGCTCGGCAAGATTGAGGATCTCCTGAAAAAGGGCCGGGCACCCGCCTGATGAAGCCCGCTTCCGAATCGAAAGCGTCCCGAGGCGGCAGCAACCAGCCCCTCTCCCTCGGACCTTTCCTCCGGGCGATCCAAACCCGGGATCAGGAGGCCCTCACGCGCCTGCGTCACTCGCTCCGCACCCCCCTGAACCAGATCATCGGTTATTGCGAAATGCTGATGGAGGCCGCCGAGGAAACCGGAGTCACCGACATTCTCGGGGACCTGAAACGGATTCACACTTCCGGCGGACAGCTGCTCGCACTCATCAACGATGCGCTCGCTCCGTGGAAAATCGAGACCGGCAAGCTCGACGTGGAATCCATGCGGCGCGACATGCGCACCCCCCTCAATGCCATCATCGGCTATGCCGAGCTCTGCCTGGACGAAACCGCCCTGCCCGGCCACGAAGCCATGGCGGCGGACCTCAAGAAAATCCACAAGGCCGCCCTCAACCTCTACCACCTTTTCGAGGACAAGGATTTTCCCTCCCAGTTCGGCCCGGGTGCACCCTCCCCCGCAATTGCGACCGGCAGCGCGAGCCCGACCGGCCCGGCCCCCTCCGCCAGCATTCCGTCCACCCCGGCCCCCTTCGTCCAGATCGCCGTCGACCCCACCACCCCGGCGCCCGACGCCGTGGCGGCCAAGCTTCTCGTCGTCGAGGACAACGACCTGAACCGGGAAATGCTTTGCCGCCGCCTGCAAAAATTGGGCTACGAGGTTTCGGAAGCCACCAACGGACGGGAGGCCCTCCAAAAGCTCAAGGAGAGCAAATGCGATCTCGTTCTCCTCGACATTGTCATGCCCGAAATGGATGGTTTTCAGACCCTCGAGTTCATCAAGGCTGACCCGCGCCTGCGCCATCTTCCGATCGTCATGATCACCGCCCTCGACGACGTCGAAAGCACCGTGCGCTGCATCGAGGCGGGCGCCGAGGACTTTGTCCCCAAGCCGTTCAATCCGGTCATTCTCCGGGCCCGCATCGTCGCCTCCTTGGAAAAAAAGCGCCTGCGCGACCAGGAGCAGGCCTTCCTCGCGCAGCTGCAAAACGAGCGTTCGAAATCCGAGCGCCTCCTCCTCAACGTCCTGCCGCGGGCCGTCGCCGACCGCCTCAAGGCTGGCGAACGCACGATCGTCGACAGCTTCCTCGATGCGACCGTGCTCTTCGCCGACATCGTGGGTTTCACCCGCATCGCCGCCCGCAACTCCCCGAGCCGCACCGTCCAGCTCCTCAACGACCTGTTTTCCAATTTCGACCGCGTCGCGGAGCTCTTCCAGCTGGAAAAAATCAAGACCATCGGCGACTCGTACATGATGGTGGGCGGCCTGCCCGTCATCAATCCCGACCATGCCGAGGCCTGCGCCAATGCCGCCGTCGAAATGTTGGAGGCCCTGCGGGTTTTCAATCGGCGCCATCAGCTCGACTGGCAGGTGCGCATCGGCATGAACAGCGGCCCCGTCGTCGCCGGCATCATCGGCACGAAGAAATTCGCCTACGACCTCTGGGGCGACACCGTCAACATCGCCGCGCGCATGGAATCACATGGCCAGCCCGGACGCATCCACGTCAGCGCCCAGGTCAAACGCGTTCTCGAGGGCAAGTTCAACTTCGAACCGGTCGGGGTGATCGAGGTGCGCAACGTCGGCCCGATGGAAACCTTCCTGCTCGAGCGGCGGCCTGCCTGACCCATCCACGCACGCACCGGCGCCGAATCGCGGAACCATTCCGATGACCCTGCGCCGCCTCTGTTTTCTTCTTCTCGTCCTGGTCGCGCTGCCGGGGACGAGCCTGCCGGCCGCCGACACGACCACTCCGCCGGCCGCACCCGAGCCGGCCCGCCCGGACAGCCTTTCGCCGCAGGTGTCCGCCGCGATCCGCACGAGCCTGCCCCGCTTTCATCTCGTCGAAATCGCGACACCCCGGCTGCAAGACGAACCGGACGATGCGGTCCGGTTGCCCAACGTGGTGGTGCGCGACGCCAAAACCCCCGCTTTCGACGAACGCGACCTGTTGACGGCACCCGCCTCGGTGGCCGTCCTAAAAAAACGCTATCCGGGGGCCCTGCCTCCGGGACCCGATCCGCTGCACTCCAACCTGCCCAACTACGCCTTGCTGATGGCCCGCGACGACGACCGTCTCGAGAAGATCCAGAATCTCACCGATCTGGCCGACGGCTTCCGCCGGGCCGGTGATTTTTCAGGGAGCAAGAGCCTGACCGTGGAAATCGACCGGACCTTCGTCCGGCCGAGCGACTGGCAAACCGAATCGCTCGACAAGTCCGCCAACAGCTACCGGCGGTAAGAATCCCCGGGGCAAATTCCGGGCATTGGAGCAGATTAAATAGTGCTGTCGCCGAATAGGCCTGTTGTAGCCGGGGTCGGTGACCCCGATCCGGGAGGCGCAGGCGCAGACACCGGGGGTCGGTGAGCAATACCGTCCGGTGAACAAAGGGTGCTCGGTGCGTAAGCGACTGAGCGGAAGTCCGCTGGCGGAGTGGCTGGGGGGCGATGACCGGCCGGGAGCTTGCGCTCCAGTTCGCGCACGAGCCGGCCGGCGATCGTTTTCAATTTGCGGAGGGCCTTGCGGGCCTGCGGCCGGGTGCGCGGGCGCCGCCAGCCGCGTTGCGCCTGGAGCAATTTCGGCACCGTGCGCGCATACGACTGGCGCAACCCCATCTCGTGCTTGGCCGCGATCCGGCGCGCCGTCTTGATCACCTTCCCGTCCAACTTCGCATCCGTGGGAAACGTGATCGCCTTTTCCTGCGCGGTGGGATCAAGGATGACTTCCTTTTCCTTGGCCTGGTCGCCGTGCAAGGCGACGGAAAGAGCCCGCAGCCTTTCGGTTCCGCCCGGACCGATGCGGTGGCGAAAGTGCACCAGTTCGCTCGCCGCATAGGGCGCACCCCACTGAAACTTCCGTTCCCCGCAGAAAAATTGGAGTTACGGATTGAGCGTCCACCGTTCGACCGCGCGTTCGTCGGACAGATTGTGCAGTTGCTTGAGCAAGAGCAGACCGACCATGCGCCGGATCGGCAAACCGGGCCGGCCCTCGTTCTCATAAAGCGAGCCGAACGCCGCCTCAAACTGCGCGCAGTCGATCCGGCGCGCCAGTTGACGCAAAGGTTGGCGGGCATCGAGCATCGTCGCCAGATCGGGCGGCAGGAATTGCAGCTGCGGTACGAAATCGGGACTGGGTTTCATCGTCGGAGTTTGCCGGAAATCCGACCTTCGTGACCGGTTTTCCGGCAAACGATACGAGCATATATCATGTCTATCATCGTACTAAAAAATGTGATGAGCATTTTATCAGAGACGACTACTTATGACTGGACCGCATTGGTCGGCACCCCGGCTACCACAGGCATATTCGGCTAGGCCTCATGCCTTTTGTCTCCTTGGAAGAACCAATGGACGCCAAATCTGTCGGCGAAATGCCCATAAATGCCAAACGGCATGTCGCGCAAGTCGTCGAGGAGTGTTTTGTCCGCTCCCTCGGAAAGTTTGTCGAAGATGGCTCTCAGTTCGATGTACTTCCCGCCGTTGATATACATGCAAACTGTATTGCCCTGCTTCGGAATTCTCGTGGGGTGAATCCAATCGGTGGCCGTAAATTCGATGGCCCCGCTCTTCAAGTGGGCAAAGACAACCTTATGGTGATGCTCTGGCGGCATCCGGTCTTTCATGGGAGTATCACCGACTTTTGTCAGAGTTAACTCTCCGCCGAGACAGGATTGGTAGAACGCCATGGCTGCGCCACAATTGCCATCGAACAATAAGAACGGTGTAAGGTTGATCATCGACTACCGGGAGCGATTAGGGGCAAGACGTTACGGTGAACCACCGCGGCTTGGCGAGGCTGGTTCTGCCGTGTGGTTAGGCCGGTTTTTCAAAGGTATCGACCTTCTTCCTGAAGTTCACCTGTTGGCCAACTACTGGGTTCAAAAGCAGCACGAAGTCCGGCAACGCTGTCGGCATTGGCTTTCCGTCTTCCTCTTTCATTCCTGGCTCATCGTCCCAGCCGACGAGGTGGACCATCGTCGTGTATTCGCCATCTGGCAGCCGCAATTTGCCCACACCATCACCGGGAGCGTTTTCGATGCGCTCGATACCGCTAATCAGCAATTCACCATCACTCCGAAATAAGTACGGCTCTGAAGCGACAACAAGATATTGCCTTTCTCTCGACGTGAGATCGGCCGGATCGTTGGCCGCACCGCACCGAATCTCACATGCAAAGGCACCGTCAGATCGAATATTGATGGGCACAAACGCACCCGCCTTGATGTGCGTCACGATGTCCTCATCCTCCAAGAGCGCACGCTCCCAACTCTCATAGTCCCCGATTTGCCCGAAATGGGACTTGTTCCAAATCGCAAGCATTCCGGAATCAGTCGCGAATACACCTCGCAATGCTGCGCTCATATTTTGGGGCCCAACGTTATGGTGAACCAGCTCGGCTTGGCGAGACTGGTTCCGCCGTGTGGTTGGGCATTCTGAAATAATCGCGTGCCGCGCTACAATATGGACAGCGATCGCTGAATTTGGGAATCGTTGTCCCGCATTTTCTGCAATCCATTTCCAAAGATAAATCGGTCATGGCCAGTTCAGCATCTTTTGGGAGCTGAATAGAATGCCTGATCGCGATGGGTGATGTCCCATTTCTTTCGAGCATCGCTTCATGAACAGCCCCATCGTGATCCCGATAGCGTAGGAAGTAGCGTGCCGGTTCGGACCATCGGGTATATGCTCTTTCAAGGGAAAGTATTTCCCATCCTCGCTCTCCTGCATTGCGCCGAATACATTGCAGGTCCGCCCGCACAGTGGGAATGGACGCGAGCATCGCTACAAGTGCACTAATCGCGCCGACAAACAGCGCCATCAGGACATATATTTCCGTGCTCATCTCGGGCCCAACGTTGAGATTAACCGCTCAGGCCCTCGGCCTGAGTCGGTTTCGATGATTGGTTGGGCTCCGCGTTCATTTTCTTATCGAACCAATTCTCTCACGATAATTCCGCAAACTGCAAGACTCAGCCCGATTATGCGAATCCAAATACCAAACAGTCGATAGCCTCTCTTATCATGGTGGCGGACTGTCGTGCGGTAAGTGAAAAACAGCACAAATACAGCGAGGCAAATCATCGCTCCAGACATAAGCCATGCACTCAATCCGTGAAAATGAACACCTCGATATGCCATTCTTGCGCTCGGAAAATAGAAGTCGTCTACGTAGACGCCGCGGATGGCGTAAACGAGTACAAGCGCTGCAAACAAACCGCAGACAATCCGTTCTGCGATCAAAGACCAACGAACATGTTTGTGGTCTGATTTGTTCATTCCCCAAAGCCCAACGTTGAAATTAACCGCTCTGGCCCTCGGCCAGAGTCGGTTTCGGTGATTGGTTCGGCGCATTTCTATCTGTTTGCAAAGGCATATAGCGCCTCGATATGGAATCCCACTGCGCCCTATTGATACCCGATTTTCGGAGTATCTCTTCGCGCCACTTCTTGATGAGCGTGACATACTCCGCATAGGCGTTGGGATGGTGGCGCTCATACAGCTGAAGGATCTCTGCAAGATCAGCCGGAGCGCTAAATGTTTGGTTATCGCCGATCTGTAGAGCGCCCCAACCCTCGTTGGCCACTCTCACGGGGAAGCGTTCGTCGTTTGGGATGTTCTCCAACTGATGGCGTTGATACCGGAGATCGGCTAGGCGAATTGCTAGGAACGCGTCCATGTAAGCCGCCCAACTGGGATCATGCTCCACGATCACACTCCTTTCCGCTCTGAAATATGCCTCATTGGCGTCACACAAGAAGACAAGATCGTCATGCCGCGTCATGTGGGTTGCCGCGGCGCCCGATGGCGCACGACGTTTTTGCTCGTAGGTGGCTGCCAACAAAAGGAGGCCGGCGAATACACAGATGATGGCTGTGAGTTTCATTCCCGGGTAAGCCGAACGTTCTTAGTGAACCGCGCCACGCGCCGGTTCCGAAAAGTGGTTGGGCTCGGTGTTCACATTTAATAGAGGACCAAGGCGCTCCAGGCCAATGCCAAGCTGCCGAACAAAATTACCGCGAGCAATAGATTGTTGTAGAATTCCGTCGGCTTAGAATCCCGATCGATTGGCGCTCGATGTTTCCAATTGAAGGTGCCTTTGAGTTCCGCGCCCACGATGTTTGCGGCACATACACACAATGGTAGTGCCGCCACGAAATAGCCCATGAGATCGTTGATCCGAGCGAATGCAAAAAGACAAACTTCTGCTCCGATCGTGCATGCGAAGAGAACGTGAACCAATTTACGCGTCGACTGTGCTTGCCAGTTCATCGATCTTATTGCTCGGCGGCCCAACGTTACGGTGAACCGGCTCGGCTTGGCGAGCCTGGTTCCGCCGTGTGGTTCGGGACGATCGCACTATTGGAAAAACGACCAATAGAAAACGTTTGTTTCGATACTGCTCCGCGAAGTGCCGCGAGTTCAATTGGGACAACTCCGACTAAAATAGTGACTAATAGGTAGCCAGGATGCTCCGATGGTCGCCCAACGAATACAGAAACGAAAAGCCCCAGCAGCAGCCCAATCAACAAACCATAGACCGAAATTCTCCACAGAAAACTCCACCAAACCGAAAACGTTTTTGCCCAAGTAAAACGGAACGCTGTGGCCACAAACAATTCCGGGTAACGTAAGAGTGCGAATCTTAGAGCGAGCACCGAAGCAGGAAACCAGAGGAGTTGTCCAAGGACCACGGCAATTTGGTGATCGCTTTCGGGTATTCCCAAGGCTTGAGCAACCGGGTATGCGATAAATCCGACTACGAATATAAACGGCAACCCGAAGGCGATAAAGCGCCAGGTAAAGCTCCACCACAGCGCCAATGCTTTTGTCCACGAAATCATCACTATCATTCCCGAACGTTTAATCAACCATCCCTCGAGTTGGCTCAATCAAACTCATAATTGTTTATCAGCTACCCACATGACGAAATCAAGCCCCCAACGCAGGGGCCCAAAAGGGCGGTAGGAAATTATTACCCAACCACGCATTGAGCCACGCATTGAGCCACTCACGTAAAAATCCCACTTCTTGAGTATGAGGCGTAATCCCCCAGCCGCGAACTTTCGGGAAAAGCGCTGAGATGGCCGCCGTCAAAATGTTCACCATTCTGACGTGACGTTAATGCCTCGTGGCGGCCAATTCTTAAAAACATGCGCGATTGGGAAAGGGGTGACGATGCGATGCTACCCGGGTCTGGGGGGAGGGGCTGGCCCCGGGGTGGCCGCGTTTCCCTCCCATCGGCAGGCAGCAGCCCTTCTCTGGCCAACCGGCGACGCGTAGTTTTGGCAGTGTTGAAACCTTTCTGGAGCCAACTTCTCTCAATGTTCTGCCAAGTCCAGGCCAAGCCAGACTTTCCTCTAATGGCAAAGAGTACCCTAGGCCACTGTCCATCAAAGTGGTGGCAAGTCCCGGAATCGAACCGGGGACACAAGGATTTTCAGTCCTCTGCTCTACCAACTGAGCTAACTTGCCCCAACTAGCGGAACGGGTGATAAAAGACCCCGACTCCAACGCGTCAACGGGGAATTTGGACAATCTGCCGGAAGGCGAGGACGGCCCCAGACCAGGCGGCGCGACGCCGGGCCCGTATGCTCAGCCGGACCCATGCAGTTAAGAATGATTTCCCGGCGAACCTGCTCTCTTGGAAGGCGGAGCCCGATCTCCGAGCGGGCTGATCGGGGCCCACCAGAAAAACCGGCCCGGAGGTCCGGTTCCACCTCAACTCAACCGCCCGCTCCCGCCTCAGATCTTGCGGAAGACCAGCGCGGCGTTCTGGCCGCCGAAACCAAGGTTGTCGCTGAGCACCGTCTTGACGTCGGCCGAGCGCTTGACGTTGGGCACGTAGTCGAGATCGCACTCCGGATCGGGCGTCTCGTAGTTGATCGTCGGCGGCACCTCGCCGGTCTCGATCGTCTTGACGCTGATGATCGACTCGATCCCGCCCGCCGCGCCGAGGAGGTGGCCGGTCATGGACTTGGTGGAGCTGATGAGAACCTTGCGCGCGTGTTCGCCGAAAACCTTCTTGATGGCGAGCGTCTCGAACTTGTCGTTGTATGGCGTCGAGGTGCCGTGCGCGTTGATATAGTCGATCTCGTGCGGCGCCACCCGGGCGTCGCTGAGCGCGCGGGTCATGGCCAAGGAAAGGCCCTTGCCCTCCGGATCCGGCGACGTGATGTGGTAAGCGTCGCAGGTCGCGGCATAACCGGACAACTCGCAATAAATCCGCGCGCCGCGGGCCAGCGCGTGCTCCAGGCTCTCGATCACGAGGATGCCGGCGCCCTCGCCCATGATGAAACCGTCGCGGTTGGCATCGAAGGGACGGCTGGCCTTGTGCGGTGCCTCGTTGTTCGTGCTCATCGCCTTCATCGAGCAGAAGCCGGCATAAGCCAGCGGAGTGATGGCCGCCTCCGAACCGCCGCAAACCATCACGTCGGCCTCGCCGCCGCGCACCATGCGGAGCGACTCGCCGATCGCGTGCGTAGCCGTGGCACAGGCACTGACGACGCCGAAGTTCGGCCCGCGCGCGCCCAATTCGATCGCGACGAGCCCGCCGCACATGTTGCTGATCAGGGCGGGGATCATGAACGGCGAGACCTTGCGCGGCCCGCGCTCGAGCAGCACCGAGTGCTGCGTCTCAATCGTCAACATCCCGCCGATGCCCGAGCCGATGATCACGCCCACGCGGTCGGGATCCTCCTTCGCCATGTCGAGCTTCGCGTCGGCCACCGCCTGCTTGGCGGCGCAAAAACCAAAGTGCGTGTAACGGTCGTTGCGGCGGACCTCCTTCGCATCCATGTGCTGCGCCGCCTCCCAGCCACGGACCTCCGCCCCGATCTGGCAGGCATAATCCTTGGGATCGAACAGCGTGACGCGCTCGATGCCGTTCGTGCCGGCGAGGATGTTCGCCCAGAAATCGGCGACGTTGTGGCCGAGCGAGGCGATGACGCCCATGCCGGTGACGACGACACGCTTGTGCGGTGAAACGGTTTCCATGATCAGGGTAGATGAAACGAAAAAGGCGTCCTACACGCCGGGCCAGCCAGACGGTAGAACGCCATCGCGAATGGGCAAATTACTTGGCGCCGGCTTTTTGTTCAATGTAGCCGATCACATCGCCGACCGTCTGCAGCTTCTCGGCATCGGACTCGGGAATCTCTCCCTTGATTTCGTTTTTAAATTCCTCCTCGAAGGCCATGATCAATTCGACCGTGTCGAGGGAATCGGCTCCGAGATCATCCAGGAAAGATGCCTCGCGAGTGATTTGTTCTTCGTTAACATTCAGTTGGTTAACAATGATCTGCTTGACGCGTTGTTCGATGGTTTTTTGGTCGGCCATGTGGGAGAGAGATGGGGGGATTTCGCTGAGAATGAGGCATCACATCACCATGCCGCCGTCAACGGTAAAAACTTGTCCGGTGATGTAGCCGGCCTCTTCGGAACACAAATACGCCGTCATGTTCGCAATATCCGCGGCCTCGCCGAGTCGTTTGAGCGGAATCACCGCCGAAATCTTCTCGGCAGCCTCGGGTGGCAGCGCCGCGGTCATGTCGGTCTTGATGAATCCGGGCGCCACGGCGTTGCTCGTGACGTTGCGCGAGGCGAACTCCTTGGCGATGGCCTTCGTGAAACCGATCATGCCGGCCTTCGCCGCGCAATAATTGGCCTGGCCGGCGTTGCCCATGAGCCCGACCACCGACGTGATGTTGACGATGCGGCCCCAGCGCTTCTGCGTCATCGGGCGCGCGAGATGCTTCGTCCAGAAATAGCAGCTGTTCAGATTGGTCGAGAGCACCGACTGCCAGTCGTCCTCCGACATGCGAAAAAGCAGCCCGTCCTTCGTGATGCCGGCGTTGTTCACGAGAATGTCGATCGTGCCGAACTCGGCGATCAACTCGGCGCTGGCCTTCGCGACCGCCGCACCATCGGCGACATCGACCGCGAGGGCCTTGGCTTTGCCGCCCGCGGCGGTGATGGCCGTCGCCGTTGCGCCGCAACTCTCGAGCGATTTGCTCACGCAGATCACATTGACGCCGTTCCGGGCCAGCAACTCGGCAATGGCCTTGCCGATGCCGCGCCCCGCTCCGGTGACCAGGGCAACACGATTGGTAAAAGTCAGGCTCATGATGGGAGGGGCCGCATCGCACGCGGTCCCCCCGCCCTCGGCAAGCGTTAAAATCCGGGCCACCTTCGGCCGGACACTCGTTCGGGTGTAGGAGCCTGCTCGCAGGCGACAAGCAGGCGTGGCACGGGTCTCCCCACCCCGGTTGTGTCGATCACCGGTCGGGTGACCCCTGCCACAAAGAATAGCCAGCAAGCAGGCTACTACCACAAACGTTCAAAACCTTTCG
>CAYZGG010000061.1:0-22464 GCA_964477955.1 uncultured Opitutaceae bacterium | reverse complement strand
AGTTGCGCGAAAGTCGAGGTCGTGGTGGTGCCCGATGTCGTGGTGCTGTTGCCGGTGACGGTCGTGCCCGAGCCAGATCCGTTGATGCCAACCAAGTGGCTGCCGACCACCTGCAGCCCGAGGGCGTCGATACCGGTGGTGGCCTTGTCGCTGAGGGTGACCTCGGCCACAACGATCTCGATGCGCACCTGCGCGAGGAGAATGTCAAGCTTTTCGATCAGTTCACGAATCAGTCGCATGTCGTCGATGGTACCGGAAACGACGATGGAGTTGGTGCGATCTTCAGCCAGGATGGTGAGGGTGGAGCTGAATTGATTTGTACTTTCGGCCTGCAATCCAAGGGTGGCGGCGGAGACGGGTGCGGCCGCGGGAGTCGGGACCGGCGTTCCGTTTGAGGCCTGGTTCGGTGGCATTCCGGGTGTGGGTGCCTGCCCGGGGCGGGTGATGGTGTCCTGCCCGGCGGCCTTGGATGCATTGTTCTGGCCGGTCACCAGCTGGCTGAGAATCGTCGCGACGTCCTTGGCGACGGCGTGTTTGAGAGGGATGACTTCGTTCCGGGTGTTCGGGTCGGACTTCACATCCAGTTTCTCGACCAGCTCGTCGAAGAACGCATACTGACGAGAATCGGAAACGAGGACGATTTGATTCGTCCGGTCGTCCGCGCTGTACGCGGTGGCCGTGCCGATCTGCATCTGCAGCGGGCCGGAGAACAGGGCGCGCATCTTGTTGACCACGTCGCTTGCCTTGGTGTTGTGGATCGGGTAGAACTTCGGCTGCAGACCGGCGAGAGTGGGCTGATCCAGCCGCACCACCAAGGTCTCGATCCGCTGCAGGTTGCTGATCGAATCGGTGACTAAAGCGGCATTGGCCTTTTCGAAAACAACCGGCGGACTGCCGGCCGCGGGGTTCAGCAAACCGGCAATTTGCGGCATGAATTCGGAGATGCGCAGGAAATTCAACTGGAACAGCTTGCTGGCGATCTGCCCGCTGGGAGTCAGCTCGAGCGTCGAACCCTCGATGTACTCGGGCGCCTCGGACTTGGCGAGCGCCAGCGGAGTGGCCTTGAGAAAACGTCCACCGAGCGGAGTCAGGGCCACGCCATTGAGGTTCAACAGGGTTTCGACCGCCTGGATGGCCTCGCGCTTCGTGACCTTTTCCTTCAGCACAAGGGTGATGCTGGCGTCGGGAAGATTTTGCGGGCGGAGAACGGCCTTGCCCGTCCAGCGTTCCAGCAGGCCCAGCAGCGAATCGACGCTGTCGCCCGGCATGTTGATCGGTCCGATCATGTCGTCCGGACCCGCCATCGGAGCGGAGAAATTGCCCGGCGGCGTCATCGTGACCGGGCCAGGCTGGCCGGGCTGGCCAGCTTGGCTGGGCGGAAGGGGCATGGGTTGCGCCGACAAGGTTGCAACCAGGGGAACGGCTAACAGCAACTGAAGGCTGACGCGGAAGAAATGGTTCATGCAGATAGATGGAATGGGACGACGGGCACGAGGAAGCAAATCAAGAACGGACAGGAAAGATGTCATGCAAAGGGGATGGCCATGGGTTGGCAAGAACAGCGGCAGGCCGACGTGAGAAAATCAGCGGCCGCAAGCACGAGACGTCATTCGGACAGGGGCGATTACCCGATGTTTCTCAAAAGGTGCGGGAGTAAGCCACGCCGTGATCATCCTCGAACGTCAGAGTCTTGCCGGCAACCGCGGTCAACCGGATGCCAAGTTCGTGATCCACGATGTCGTTGAGTCGGTAAACGCGGTCGTTCATCAGCACCTTGCTGTCGGGTCCGGCCGATCGAATGCCGGTGACCTTGAGGCTTTCGATGACCGCGACCATCCGGTTGGAAGGCTTCGGATGTTCATTCGGCTTGGACGCCTGCACGGAATTGGGCGCGTCCGGCTCCGAGCCGGCCTGGTTGGCGATTGCGCCCGTGTCCGATGTAGGCGCGGGTGCCGCGGCCACCGCCGGAAGCGTCGCCGCGGGTGGGGCAACTGGCGCCGGCATCGCCTTGGTCTGGTCCGCCACTGTCACCGGCGCGGGCTGGACAACGGCGGGCGGCGGCACGGCCACGGCGGGCGCCGCGACCGGCAGGGACGGACCGGGGGTCTGTGCCGGGGCGGTCTGGGCGGCGATCACGGGCTTCAGGGCGGCTCCGCTCGAGCGAAAGTAGAAAAAGGCTCCGACGGCCAGGAGGACGACCACGGCGCCCGCCCCGATGCCCACGAGCACCAGCTGAGACTGAAAGGCCGGCGGTTTCTCGCGGCGGGCCACGCGCTGCAGCGGGCCGGTGGAGTCGCCCGCGACGGGCGGAGTGGACGGCGGCTGGGCGGGCACGGTGCCTTCGGAGTGTTGCCGCTGGGCCTTTTTCAGGGCGTCGTTGATGAGGCTCATGGGATTAGTCGGTTAGGGTGTCCACATCCTTGGAGGCGCGGCGTGCGTCCCAATAATTGACCTCGTCCGAATCGCGGACGTAGGCGGCCAGCAGGGCCTTGTCGCAAAGATTGTTGATGATGCGCGGAATGCCGTCGCTGCGCCGGAAGATGTGCCGCATCGCCCGTCGCGTGAAATAGGGCCGGCCGTTGCCGCCGGCCATCGTCAGCCGGTGCTGGATGTAGTGCTCGAGTTCCTCCTGCGAGAACGGCTGCAACTCGTAATGCACCAGGATGCGCTGCCGCAGCTGCCGAAGCTCGTCGGCCGCGAGCTTTTCCTTCAGCTCGGGCTGCCCCATCAGCACGATCTGCAGCAGCTTTTGCTTGTCGGTCTCAAGGTTGGACAGCAGCCGCACCTGTTCGAAAACGTCGAACGAAAGATTCTGCGCCTCGTCGATGATGAGCACGATATCGCGACCGGCGGCGATGCGTTTCAGCAGCACCTGGTTGATCTGGCTGATCAGGTCGGCCTTTTCGTTGGCGAGATTGCCCTCGCCGAGCTCGGTGAGGATGGCGCGCAGCATCTGCGTCTCGTCGAGGCGGGGATTGAGGATCAACGCCGTGTCGTAGCGCGTGTGGTCGAGTTCGTTCAGAAATCGCCGGCAGAGCGTCGTCTTCCCGCAGCCGACCTCGCCGACCAGCACGATGAAACCCTTGCGCTCCGCCACCCCATATTTCAAATGCTGCAGAGCCTCCTGATGCGTGGCGCTCAGGTAGAGAAATTTCGGGTCCGGAGTAATGTGGAAAGGCATCTCCGTGAAGCCGTAATAGCCCTGATACATCGCGGGCAGACTATTCTTGGGCGGCTTTGAAACGCACGCCAATTCGGCGTCAAAAATCGGTTCAAAAAACTTGCCTGCCCCTCGGGCCGCGCCAATACCTGACGCCTCCTTCGCGATGAACTGGCCCAAACTCGTTTCCGGTTTGTTTGTCCTGCTTTTTGCCGGCATCGCCCTGTGCGCGGGGCTTTTCTTTCTGCAAATGCATCGCGAATTGACCGCGCAGCGCACGCAGGAGGCCGCCAACGATCTCCGGCTGAAAGAAGCGCAGGCCAAATTGGCGGAGCAGCAAAAATATCTGGACCGCCTCCAGCACGATCCGGCCCTCATCGAGTCGGTGATTCGGAAAAAACTTGGCTACGTTCGTGCTGGTGAGTTTGTTTTCCGCTTCGAAGACAACCGCAACCCGTGATGACCGAACCTTTGATTTCCCGATTCCAAGCCGCCGGCCAAGGCCAGGTTTTTGCCTTTTGGAACCAACTTAACGGCACCCAGCGCGCAGTGTTGCTGGCCCAGGCGGGCGAGGTCGACCTCGGCGAGGTGGAACGACTTTATCGCACCCTGGTGGCGACCAAGTCGGTGGCGGGCGTGTCGCTCGAGGGACTGGCGCCCGCTCCCTACGAAAAACTGCCCGAAAAAGGCGGACACGCCGGAGACTGGGCCCTCGCGCGGACCACCGGCGAGGCGGCTTTGCGGGCCGGACGCGTTGCGGCTTTCACCGTCGCCGGAGGGCAGGGGACGCGGCTGGGCTACGACGGCCCCAAGGGAACTTTCCCCGTCACGCCGGTGCGCAGCAAAACGCTGTTTCAGGTTTTTGCAGAAAAAATCGTCGCCGCCGGCCGGCGCTATGGCCGGCCGCTGCACTGGTTCATCATGACCAGCCATGCGAATCACGAGCAGACCGAAGGCTTTTTCGCGGAGAATCGGTTCTTCGGTCTCGACGCGGGCCGCGTGCATTTTTTCCGCCAGGGCCGGATGCCGGCCGTGGATTTTCAGGGAAAAATCTTGCTCGAAACCCCGTCGACCCTCGCGCTCAGCCCGGACGGACATGGCGGATCCCTGCGCGCTTTGCACCGCAGCGGCGCCCTCGATCTCATGCAATCCGAGGGCGTCGACACGCTGAGCTACTTCCAGGTGGACAATCCGCTCGTGCGTTGCATCGACCCGGACTTCATCGGTTTTCATCTGCTCCGCCGTTCGGAAATGTCGAGCAAGACGGTCACCAAAGCCTACCCCGAGGAAAAGGTCGGTCATTTCTGTCTGCAGAACGGCCGGGTCTGCGTCGTGGAATACAGCGACATGCCGCCGGCGATGCAGCGGGAGACCAACCCCGACGGGTCGTTGCGCTTCGGCGCCGGGAGCATCGCGATTCACGTGATCGACCGCGAATTCGCCCGGCGCATGGCGGCCGGCGGCGAAGGCGTCGCGCTGCCGTTTCATCGCGCCGACAAAAAAATCCAGACGATCGATGCGTTCGGCCAGCCGCTCAAGCCGGACAAGCCGAACGGCGTGAAGTTCGAACTTTTTGTGTTCGATGCACTGCCGTTTGCGGACAACTCGGTCGTGATCGAAACGGCGCGGTCCGACGACTTCAGTCCGGTCAAGAATGCCGAGGGCGTGGATTCGCCGCAGACCTGCCGCGACGACCAGCTCCGGCAGTTTGCCCGCTGGCTGAAGGCGGCCGGAGCGCCGGTGCCGGCCGACGCCACGGGGCTGCCGCTCTTTCGCCTGGAGGTCTCGCCGCTCTTCGGCGACGACGTCGCCAGCTTTGGCCAGTCCTGGCGCAAACTTTCGCCCCCGCCGGTTGTGCGCGAGGGACTTTATCTCGAATAAATCATGAGCCTTCCCGACCAACTCCGCTCCGCCGCGCAGGCGGGCCAACTGCTGCCTTCGACCGTCGAGAACCTGACCGCGTGGTGGCAGGGCGGTCTGCCCGATTGGGTGACCGGCAGCATGAACGAGCTCGTGGCAAAAGCGGCGTGGACCGAATTGAACGACCGCTTCTACCGCTACCTTGAATTCGGTACCGGCGGCATGCGCGGGCGCACCATCGGCGCTGTTCCCGCCGCGGCCGAAACCGGCCGGCCGAGTGCCTTGGGCACGCCCGAGCATGCCGGCGTCGGCAGCAACATGCTCAACGATTTCACCCTGCTGCGCGCGACGCTCGGCCTGTACCGTTACGTGGACAAATATCTCCGGCAAAAACAGAGCGCCGCGCGCCCCCGCATCGTGATCGCGCACGACGTGCGGCATTTCTCCCGTCATTTCTGTGAACTGGCGGCCTCCGCCTGGGTCCGGCTCGGTGGCGAGGCGTACATTTTCGACGGCCCGCGGTCCACGCCCCAGCTCAGCTTCTCGGTGCGCCATTTTCAAGCCCACTGCGGCGTGGTCATCACCGCCAGCCACAATCCGCCCCACGACAACGGCTTCAAGGCCTACTTCGAGGACGGCGGCCAGGTGACCCCGCCGCATGACAAGGGCATCATCGACGAGGTCAACGCCACGGCTCTTTCCGCCGTGCGGGAATATTTGACCACGAATCTCGCCGGGGTCGTGACGCTCGGGCGGGAGGCCGATGACGACTATCTGGCGGTAGCGGCGCAGGCGATGATCGACCCGCCGTTGGTCCGCGCGGCCCGCCTGCGGGTTGTCTACACGAACATTCACGGCGTGGGAGGTGTTTCGACCGTGCCGCTGCTGATTCACGCCGGGGTGGACGTCACGGAGGTGCCGGAACAGGCGGAGTTCGATGCCCGTTTTCCGACCGTGAAATCGCCGAACCCGGAAAACGCCGAGGCGCTGGCGCTCGCGGTCGCACTGGCGGAGAAGGGCGGGCAGCACGCGGTGATGGCGACCGACCCCGACAGCGACCGGATGGGCACCGCCGTCCGCAACCGCAGCGGCCAGATGGAACTGCTCACCGGCAACCAGGTCGGCGCGCTGCTGGCCGACTACCGGTTGGGCAAGTACAAGGAACTGGGCTGGATTCCGCACGAGGGCACGACGTCGGCCTGCCTGATCAAGACCTATGTGACGTCGCCGTTGCAGGACGCGATCGGCCACGCCCAGGGGGTGAAGGTCGTCAACACGCTCACCGGTTTCAAGTGGATCGCCGCGAAGATGCGCGGTTACGAGGAGAAGCTCGCCGCGGCGATGGGGCCGGGCTTCGACTACGACGCCACGCCGTTCCGCGAACGGGCGGCGCTGCTGCAAAAGCACAGTACATTCTACCTGTTCGGCAGCGAGGAGAGCTACGGCTACCTGCCTAACGACTATGTGCGCGACAAGGACGGCAACGCCGCCTGCCTCATGTTCGCCGAGCTGTGCGCCTGGGTGAAGGCCCGCGGGCTGACCGTGCCCGAATACCTCGACGAAATCTACCTGCGCTGCGGGTTCTTCCTCGAGGGCGTGATCAACATCTATTTCGAAGGCGCCTCGGGCGCGGCGAAGATCAAGCGCATCCTCGACACCTACCGTTCCGCCCCGCCGCAGGGCTTTGGCGACGTGGCGGTGTCGCGTTTTCAGGATTTCGGCCGGGAAAATATCTTTGACACGGACGGAGAGGCGATTCCCGCGCAGGACCTGTACGTGGTCACGCTGGCCAACGGTTACTCTTTCGCGGCGCGCGGCAGCGGCACGGAGCCGAAGATGAAGTTCTACCTCTTCGCCCGGGAACCGGTGCACAGCGCGACCGATCTGGCCGGGGCCAAGGCCAAAGCCCGCTCGACCCTCGATCACCTGAAGAAGCTCATCGACGCCGATGCCCGCCGGCGCGCCGAAGGGTGAGCGGCGGACTTGCCCGGTTCGTAGGGTGGGGCGGGGGTTGCCGAACCCCGTCTGCGCTCGGAAGACAGGCGGGATTTGGAAATCCCGCCCTACGCTAAACCGTACAGGAAAAGGGGCGCAACGCTCATTCCCTGGCACTATTCCGGCTGCGCGCGGAGTCTTCGGTTTTGTTCGACTCCGGACTCGCGCCGGTTAGGACAGTGCTCGCAAATGCGGGCCTCCCGCCGATCGCGGGCACTCCCGTCCAACCACGAACCGAAAGTCATCGCCATGAACGGACCGTTTGCCTCCTTCAATCCCAACACCACGCGCTGGGTGCCCGCCAACGCCCTGGCCCTCGCCAACGCCGCCTTGCTGGCCTACTCCGACGCCGCGCCCATCCAGCAACAGGTCGGCGCCTGGGGGTTCGATCCGAACCGGTTTGTCTTTCTCGAATCCAAGAGCGACCACCCGATGCTCGACACCCAGGGCTTCGTGGCCTGTTCGGACGATGCGATTGTGATTTCCTTTCGCGGCACGCAGCCCGACAGCGCGAAGGATTGGCTGACGGATATGGACGTGATCCTCCGGCCGTTCATCGCGGGCCGCATCCACCTTGGCTTCTACGACGCGCTGGATGCCGTCTGGGATGATTTGCTGGCGGCGCTGGACAAATACCGGACCAACGCCCAGTCCCTCTGGGTGACGGGTCACAGTCTGGGCGCGGCCCTCGCCTGCGTGTGCGTGGCCCGCCTGTTGCTCGAGGAGCGCCGGCCCGTGAACAATCTCTACACCTTCGGCCAGCCGCGCACCGGCGACGTCGATTTCGCGAACCGCTTCGACGCGGAGTTCGGCGACAAGACCTTCCGCTTCGTCAACGACTGCGACATCGTCACCCGCCTCTATCCGCGAGTGCTGGGCTTCAGCCACGCCGACCAGATGATGTTTTTCGACGACAAGGCGGTGCTGCACGACGACGACCATTTCTGGAACAAATTCCTGATGGAGGTCGAGGTGGGGCTCGATGTCCTCAGGGATCCGCCGGACACCATCAAGGAACATTCGATGGACCTGTACGTCGCCAACATGGCGAAGAATCTGAGTTTCGCCGTGACCTGACCCGCCGCTCGCGGCCGGCGATCCGAGCGATGGATTGGGGGAAAACAAAGGCCGGCCTGGGAGGCCGGCTTCGAAGGGCGCGCGGACGTCGTTGAAAGACTAGGCCGTGGCGTTGATGGCGGAGCCGGTGGTCGAGGAACCGTCGTTGTCGCCGTCGCTGTCCGTGCCTGTGGGCTGGACGGCGGGAGTCGGCTGGGCCGCCGCTTCCGAAGTGGCGTGGTGATGATGGTGATGTCCGCCGCCGGATTTGGCGGTCTGTTGCAGGTTGGCGAAGGCCTGCTGGGCGCCGGACAGGTCGCCGGACTGCAGCGCGTTCGCGAGTGTTTTGAGATCACCGATCCGGGAGTTGTCCGAGCTGCTGGAGCCCGAGTTCAACGCCTGGGCGAGGCGTGGATTGTCTTTTTGCAACTGGGCGAAAGCTTGTTGGGCGGAGTTCAGGTCGCCGGATTGCAGGGCGGTCGCGATGGCTTGGAAATCAGCGCGGGTTTGCGAGAGTGCCGGGCTGGCGTTGGTGGCATTGACACCACCGCTGGAAGAAACGGATGAAACGGTCATGGATTTAGATACGTGGTTGATTTTGGACTGCAGACGGCCCAAAGCACCGTCGCTACAGTATTCGTCGCCGGCCGCTGAAACTTGAGTCCACGTTTTCTGCGATATCCTTGCGGCGCAGCGGCTAGGGTAAAACCTTACTCCAGCCTGTGACCAAGCCTGATTGCGCGCCGGCAAAAAGGGAGGCTTGCCGACGCTGCCGTCACTCCAGCGAAGCCAGCGGGGACAGATCAACGGCCGGGCTGTCGAGCGGTCCGCTGGCGGCAAAAGGCGGGTAGGTGATGTCGGCCGCCACCTGCTGCAGCCACGTGAAGGCCTCCTGCGCCTGGCCCATGTCGCCGATGGCCACGGCGTCGGCCAGCATGCGGAAATAAACCCGGCGGGGACTGTCGGTCGCGGTCGCGGGGCTGCGAAGCAGTTCGGCCAGACCCGGCGAATCCTTTTGCAGCTGCGCGAAGGCTCGGCGGGTGGCGGCGAGGTCCGAGTCAACCAAGGCCCGGTCCAACGCCTGAAAGTCCGCATAGGTGCGACGATAATTTCCCTTGGATTCCTCGTTCGTCTTGCGAGTGCCTCGCGGCGCGGAGTCGGCTAGCGCAGAGCTCATGTGATCGCAGATTGAATGGTGGACCGGTCGTCAGGAAGCCAGGGGACGATCGGCTCGTGGTGCGAGTATGATACCGCTGATTTCATAGTTGTCCAATTAGTTGACATGATACCTGCAGGCGCGACGGATGTTCCTTAATCGAGGCTTCCACCCTAGTTTAGCACGGGAGAGGCCGTGCTTTGCGCAAGAAATGCAGACTGCAGGTGACAAGATCTGTCCGGGACGCCAGTTGGTGGTCGCTGCGTCCATCAGTGAATCGAACCTCGTGCCCGAGCTGCGAACGGTCGCTAACAGGCCAACCTCCCTGACTCATTCGTGTTCGTCGCCAAACCGCCTGCTCGGGCGAAACAAGGCGTCACGGAAAGTTCGACTCGGGAGACACCGGTGTTAGGTCTCAGTGATGACACTCAAATTGAAACGTGTCGCGCCGTTGCAGGCGGGCAAGATGCTCGCGGCCCTTTACGGGCTGCTTTCCTTGGTGATGGTTCCGATCTTCCTTTGTTTCTTCGCCGTGGCCGGCTTGGCGGCTCGAAGTCATGGCGGCTCCAGCGCGCCGCTGCCCATGATGTTCGGAATGGGTGTGGGGTTTCTGCTGTTCTTACCCGTCCTCTATGCGGTCATGGGCTTCATCTTCGGGGTCATAGGCGCCTTCGTCTATAATCTGCTCGCCGGTTGGATCGGGGGATTCGAGGTCCAGTTTGAGGAATCGGCGCCGCCTCCGGTTCGGTAGCTAACGGGTGCGCGACTTTTATCCGACCCGAAGCACCGCATAGGTTCGCTTGGTCGCAGAGCGCATAGCTGGAGGCCGGCATCAGGCCCGGGCGGCCTTGAGTGACTTGTGCAGGCGCTGCAGTTGTGCGCGCGACACCTTCTCACCCCTGGCCATGCGTCCGGCCGCCGCGTCGAGCGACCGTTGATTGGTTGGACTGTCGGCCCGGGAGAGGTGCCGCAGATACGCCGAGAGGGCGAGCCGCTCGGAGCGGGGCAACGCCTTCACTTTGCGCTGAATCTGCAGCAACGTCACGGTGCGATTCCAGCTGCGGCGGAAACCTTGGCAAGTCGGGTTTTGGTCGGCCGAATCAAACTCTGTCCGAAGAGACGAGACCAGAGCCCGGCCTAGCCAGCGCGAAGCACCGTGTAGGTGCGCTTGCCTTTGCGGAGAAGAAGATGTTTTCCGAAAAGCAGGTCGCTCGCCGTCACTGCACGCGTGTGGTCGACGCGGACGTTGTTGAGGTAAATGCCGCCGGACTCGAGATCCTTGCGGGCTTGGCCCTTTGACGGCGCAAGACCGGCATGGACAACGAGGTCGGCGATGGACGCTCCCGCGCCGTCGAGTTTCGCGCGTTCGAGATCTTTCGTCGGAACTTCCCCGACAACGTCGTTGAAAATCGTTTCCGTTACACCGTCGAGCGGGCCGCCAAACAAGATTTCGCTGGCCTTGAGCGCACCGGCGAGGGATTCGGCGCCGTGGACGAGCGTCGTCATGTCCCTGGCCAGCGCCTTCTGCGCGGCGCGGGCGCCGGGGCTGGCCTGCAGTTCGGTTTCAAGTGCGCCGATTTCCTCGCGCGAAAGAAACGTCAGCGTCTTGAGCAGCTTGATGACATCCGCGTCGTCGGCGTTGACGAAGAACTGGTAGAAACGATACGGGCTGGTTTTCTTCGGGTCGAGCCAGACGGTGCCGGTGGCGGTCTTGCCATATTTGGAGCCGTCGGCCTTGGTCAGGAGCGGGAAGACGAGGCCCCAGACAGTGGCGCCGAGTTTCTTGCGGACGAGCTCGGTGCCGACGGTGATGTTGCCCCATTGGTCGGTGGCGCCGACCTGCAGCTCGCAGTTCAACTCCTTCCGCAGGTGATAGAAATCGTAACCCTGCAGCAGCATGTAGCTGAACTCGGTGAAACTGATGCCGGTGCTGCGGTCCTCCATACGCGAGCGCACGGAATCCTTCGCGACCATCGAGTTCACGGTGATGTGCTTGCCGACGTCGCGCAGGAACTCGAGAAACGTCATCGGGCCGATCCAGTCGCCGTTGTTGACCAGGCGCGCGGGATTTTTGGCGGCGTCGAAATCGAGGAATTTCGCGAGCTGCGTCCGGATCGCGGCGATGTTGTGCGCGACCTGTTCGGGCGTCTGGAGATTGCGCTCGTCGGACTTGCCGGAGGGATCTCCCACCATACCGGTGGCGCCGCCGGCGAGGGCAATGGGGTGGTGGCCGGCGAGCTGGAAGCGACGGAGGGCGAACAACGGCACGAGATTGCCGACGTGGAGCGAGTCGGCGGTCGGGTCGAAGCCGCAGTAAAGCGCGGTCGGTCCCTCGGCGAGGCGCTTGGCCAGCGCGTCGCGGTCGGTGCTGTCGGCGTAGAGTCCACGCCACTCGAGTTCGGCCAGGATGTCGGTCATGGGGAAGGCGGGCAGTTAACGCGGCGGGAGGCGCGGGAGGCAAGGGGAGATTTTCCGTGTACGAGCGCGGTGCCGGCTGCGGGCCAAGTCCGGCGATGGCCTCGCGTTGCACCCAATTTTGCCCGGCCGGCGCTGGCGGGGGCGGCCCTTTCGACCAGCTCCAAGACGGTCGAAACCGTCCGGCAACGGGTCTAATGGCGGCGGCCCCGATTTCAGTAACCGCGCTCATACCTTGGAAAATGGGTTGCGGCGGGCTGGTGGCGGGTTCTAGTTTGGCCTTCCTTTCCGCGGCCCAACCGCCGCAACACGTCAACCCCACACGCCCACCCACCATGCCCCTTGCCATCGGAACCAAAGCCCCGGATTTCACCCTCAAGACCAAGGCCGCCGACGGCCCGAAGGACGTCAGGCTGAGCGATAATTTCGGCAAACAGCAGACCGTCCTGTTGTTCTTCCCCGCGGCGTTCACCGGCGTCTGCACCCAGGAAATGTGCGACGCAACGGCCGGACTCGGCGAATACGAGAAGCTCGGCGCCACCGTCTACGGCATCAGCGTCGACGGTCCCTTCGCCCAGGAAGCATGGGCCAAGGCCAACAGCATCAAGCTGACCCTCGTCAGCGACCAGAACAAGACGGTCACCAAGGCCTACGGCGTGCTTTTCCCCAACCTCGTCGGCATGTATGAAACCTCCGCCCGCGCCGCCTTCGTCATCAGCAAGGATGGCATCATCAAGTACGCCGAACAGACCGCGACCCCGAAGGACCTGCCGAATTTCGCGGCGGTGAAGGCGGCGCTAGCGAAAGGCTGAAAACTGAAAGACTGAACAACTGAACCTGGAGCTAAGCCGCCAGGTGGGAGTTCAGCCTTTCCGCCCTTCGCTCTTCCCGTCTTTTCTTTCCATGTCCCTCCCGAACCCGTTCAACACCCTGCAAACCTTCGATGGTGGCAGGAAATTCTATTCGCTGCCCGCGCTCGCCCGGCACTTTCCCGCCGTGTCACGCCTGCCGGTGAGCCTCCGGCTGGTGCTCGAGGCCGTTTTGCGCAACTGCGATGGCAAGCGCGTGCTCGAATCCAACGTGAGCCAGCTGGCGGCCTGGAAGCCGAACGAGGCGCGCATCGCCGAGATCCCCTTCGTCGTCGCCCGCATCGTCCTTCAGGACTTCACGGGCGTGCCGTTGCTCGTGGACCTGGCCGCCATGCGCTCCGCGGTCACGAAGCTGGGCAAGAACCCGAAGATCATCGAGCCGCTGGTGCCGGTCGATCTCGTGGTCGACCATTCCGTGCAGGTGGATTTCGCGGGATCGGCGGAGGCGCTGGGCAAGAACCTCGAACTTGAGTTCAGCCGCAACCGGGAACGCTACCAGTTCCTGAAATGGGGCATGCAGGCCTTCGACACCTTCAAGGTCGTGCCCCCGGGCATCGGCATCGTCCACCAGGTGAATCTTGAATACCTCGCCAAGGGCCTGCTCAACGCCGGCGACGTGTATTATCCCGACACCCTCGTCGGCACCGATTCTCATACCACGATGATCAACGGCCTCGGGATTGTCGGCTGGGGCGTGGGCGGCATCGAGGCCGAGGCCGGCATGCTCGGTCAGCCCGTTTATTTCCTGACCCCCGACGTCGTGGGCGTGCACCTGACCGGCGCGCTCAAGGAAGGCGTCACCGCCACCGACCTCGCGCTCACCGTGACCCAGATCATGCGCAAGACGAAGGTGGTCGGCAAATTCGTGGAGTTCTTCGGACCCGGCGCCGCGGCGCTGCCAGTCGTCGATCGCGCGACCATCGCCAACATGGCGCCCGAGTACGGCGCGACCATGGGATTTTTTCCGATCGACGCCGAGTCGTCGCATTATCTGCGCGCCACCGGGCGCGACGAAAAACACATCGCGACGTACGAGGCCTATTACAAGGCCCAGGGCCTCTGGGGCATCCCGCAGAAGGGCCAGATCGACTATTCGCAGGTCGTCGACTTCGACCTGGGCACGGTGGTTCCGAGCGTGGCCGGCCCGAAACGCCCGCAGGACCGCATCGAGCTGAGCAAGCTCAAGGAGAGCTTTGTGAGTTTGTTTTCAAAGCCCGTGGCCGAAAATGGGTTTGGCAAGAAGGCCGAGGAGTTCTCCTCGGTCAGCGCCGAGGTGTACGGTCAGAAGGTGGGCCACGGCTCGGTGCTCATCGCGGCCATCACAAGCTGCACCAATACCTCGAACCCGAGCGTCATGCTCGCCGCCGGGCTGCTCGCCAAGAAGGCCGTGGAGAAGGGACTCAAGCCCGGGCCGCTCGTCAAGAGCTCGCTCGCGCCCGGTTCCCGCGTCGTCACCGACTATCTCGACAAGACCGGTCTCACGCCCTACCTCGACCAGCTCGGTTTCCAGACCGTCGGCTACGGCTGCACGACCTGCATCGGCAACTCCGGCCCGCTCGCCGCGCCGGTGGAGGAAGCGGTGGTGAAGAACGATCTGGTCGCCGCCTCCGTCCTGTCCGGCAACCGCAATTTCGAGGCGCGCGTCCACCAGAACATCAAGGCCAATTTCCTCATGTCGCCGCCACTGGTGGTGGCCTTCGCCCTCGCCGGCCGCGCCGACATCGACCTGTCCACCGAGCCCATCGGCAACGGCAAGGACGGGAAGCCGGTTCTCTTGAAAGACATCTGGCCCAGTCTGCAGGAGGTCCGCGACCAGATGCAGGCCGCGCTCAAGCCCGAGGTCTTCCGCCGGCTCTACACTGATTTTGCCGCGCAGAATCCGAAGTGGAACGAAATTCCCTCGTCCACGGGCAACGTCTACACCTTTGACCTGAAGTCCACCTACATCCAAGAGCCGCCGTTCTTCACCAACTTCGGCCTGCAGCCGGGCACGATCACGGAAATCCGCGGCGCGCGCGCGCTGGGCATCTTCGGCGATTCGGTCACGACCGACCACATTTCGCCCGCCGGCGCCATCAAGAAAACCTCGCCCGCCGGAAAATATCTCGTCGAAAACGGCGTCGCGTTCGAGGATTTCAATTCCTACGGTTCCCGCCGCGGCAACGACCGAGTGATGACCCGCGGCACTTTCGCCAATGTGCGGATCAAGAACCTCATGCTCGGCGGCGAGGAAGGCGGCAACACCCTCTTCGGGCCCGTCGACCAGAACATGATGGCCTACCGCGACGGCCCGAAACCGGCCGACGTCACGACGATCCGCCGGGTCGAGTATGCGAAGATGTCGATCTACGATGCCTCCATGGCCTATCAAAAGCAGGGCACGCCGCTCATCATCCTCGCCGGACAGGAATACGGCACCGGCTCGTCGCGCGACTGGGCCGCCAAGGGCACCAACCTGCTCGGCGTCAAGGTCGTCGTCGCCCAGAGCTTCGAACGCATCCACCGGTCCAATCTCGTCGGCATGGGCGTGCTGCCCCTCCAGTTCAAGGACGGCGTCACCGTGCAGACGCTGCAGCTCGACGGAACGGAGACCTACGACGTCATCGGGCTCTCGCCGGCGCTCAAGCCGCAACAGGACCTGATCCTGCGCATCACGCCGCGGGAAGGCCGGGCGAGTGACGTTCCGGTGACATGTCGCATCGATACCCCCATCGAGATTGAATATTATCAGCACGGGGGCATCTTGCCCTATGTCCTTCGCCAGATCGTGGCGCAGAACTGACCCCTGCGATCAAAAATGCCCGATTCTGTCGACGCGCCAGTTTTTCTGGTCGACGCTTACGCCGATCCGGTGTTGGTGCGCATTCAGGGCCGGGCCTCGTTTCTCAACAGCGGGGGACTGCGGGATTTTTTCAGCGAGATGAGCCGGCAGGGGAAGACCCGGTTCGTGGTCGATTTCCACCATTGCTCCAGCATGGACAGCACGTTTCTCGGCGTCCTGGCCGGCGTGGCGCTGGAACTGCGGAAGTTGCCCGTGCCCGGGGCGCTGACGCTGGCGCGGATGAGCGAGCGCCATCTCGAGCTCATCCGCAACCTCGGTCTTCACCGGCTGGCCATTGTCGACGCCGGGACGGCCTCGATCGAACCGGGGGGCGAGGCGCAGCCCCTGACCGAGCGCACGCGGACCGAGATCGAAAGCGCCCGCCTGGTGCTGGAAGCCCACGAAAACCTCGTGGCCACGGATTCGGCCAACGCAGCCAAGTTTCAGGACGTACTCGCTTTCTTGCGGAACCGCCTCGAATCCCGCTAGTCTGCGGTCCATGCTTTCCTTTCTACTCGGCGGCTGCCTTGGTGCCGTCATCGTCGGCGCCCTGTATTGGCTGGCGCGGAGCGACGCGGCGCGCCATGAGGAGGAGAAACTTTCCCTGCTGGAGGAGCGGGCTGTCGTGCTTGAATTCATGCACAGCATGGTCGACGCCGTGGGCGAACGGTTGAGCCGCGAGGAACTCTTTCAACGCATTGTGCACGCCGCCATTCTGAGCACGGGGGCGTTGAGCGCCTGCATCTTCGAGAAAGGGGAGGACAACCTCATGCGCGGGGTCGCCGTGGAGGGTCTGTTCCCTCCGCACCGGCCGCTCGCGGAGACGGAAGATCTCAACGCGGGCCGGGCCAAATTCATCGAACAGGTGCTGAAATCCGAGGAATTCCCGGTCGGCGAGGGCGTCGTCGGCCAGGTCGCGGCCACCGGCCAGGGCGAACTGATCGCGAACGCTCCGGGTGATTCACGCGTGGTGAAACACGACGATCCCGCCCTCGTGGTGCGTTCGGTCATCGCTGCGCCGATCTTCGTCCGCCGCCGGCTGATCGGCGTGCTCTGCGTCTGCAACGCGGCCGACGGCCTGCCGTTCACCGAGACAGACTATTCCCTCGTGTCGGCGCTGGCCGAGCAGGCCGGCCTCGCGGTGCACAACGCCGATTTCATCGCCCTGCAGGTCGAGAAGCAGCGACTGGATGTGGACCTGGCGTTGGCGAGCGACGTCCAACAGGTGCTGCTGCCGCCGGCCCTGCCGAACGTGGCCGGCCTGGAGGTCGACGCGCGGTATCTCGCGGCGCAGAAGGTGACCGGCGATCTCTACGATGTGTTTCCGCTCGGCGAAAAACTCGGGGTGGCGGTCGCCGACGTGTCGGGCAAGGGCATCTCGGCCTCGTTGCTGATGGCCATCTGCCGCACGCTGCTGAACCAGATCGCGCCCCGGCACGATTCGCCCGCCCGCGCCTTGGCCGAGCTGAACCGCACCATTTCGGCCGACATTCGCGGCGGCATGTACATCACGATGACCTATGCCGTGATCGATCCGACGGTCGGCGTGGTGACTTATGCGCGCGCTGGACACGAACTCCCGCTGTTTCTGGCCCGCGCGGCCGACACCGGTCAGCCGGTCAGCTTTTTCCCGACCTCCGAGGGCATGCCGCTCGGGCTCGTCCCGGCACCGATGTTCGAGGAGGTCATCGAGGACAAAAGCGTGTCTTTTGCGGTCGGCGATGTGCTGGTGCTCTACACCGACGGTCTCACGGAGGCGCCCAACGAAGCCGAGCAGGAGTTTGGGCGGACCCGGCTGGCCGACGCCCTGCACACCGGCTGTCGTGGCGGCGCCCGGGAAATCAACGATGCGATCCTGAAGGCGGTCCAACGCTTCACCGGCGACATCGAACAGCGCGACGACTTCACGCTGCTGACCGTGAAGCGGGTTTGAGGCGCTTTGTCCGCTCGACCCGGCGGAAATCCCGTTTGCCTTTCGCCGGCGGGATTGTACTGATCGCGCGTCATGTCCGCCACCGCCACGTCCGCCGCCCAATCGTCGCCGCGCTTCGACCAGCCCGATGCCTCCGGGCACTTCGGACCTTACGGCGGCGTGTTCGTGCCGGAGACCCTGATGACCGCCCTCCAGGAACTGGACGCCGCCTATGAAAAGGCCCGCCAGGATCCCGGGTTTCAGGCCGAGCTGAACCACCATCTCAAGGAATTCGCCGGCCGGCCGACCGAGCTCTATTTTGCCGAACGCCTGACCCAGCACGGCGGCGGCGCCAAAATCTACCTCAAGCGCGAGGACTTGCTTCACACCGGCGCGCACAAGATCAACAATGCCCTCGCGCAGGCGCTCCTCGCCCGGCGCATGGGCAAGCAGCGCATCATCGCGGAGACCGGCGCCGGCCAACACGGCGTGGCGACCGCCGCCGCCTGCGCCAAGTTCGGCTTGGAATGCGTCGTCTACATGGGCGCGCACGACATGGAACGCCAGGCGCTGAACGTTTTCCGCATGCGCCTGATGGGCGCAAAGGTCGTGGGCGTCGAAGCCGGCCAGAAGACGCTCAAGGAGGCCATCAACGAGGCGATGCGCGACTGGGTGACCAACGTCCGCAACACCCACTACATCCTGGGCACCGCCTACGGTTCGCATCCTTATCCGAAAATGGTGCGCGATTTCCACCGGGTGATCGGCCTGGAGGCCAAGGCACAGATTCTGGCCCGCGAGGGCCGGCTGCCCGACGAGATGATCGCCTGTGTCGGCGGCGGCAGCAACGCCATCGGCCTGTTTTTCGAGTTCCTCGACGAGCCCGGCGTGAAGCTGATCGGCGTCGAAGCGGGCGGCCACGGGATCATCCGCGGCGAGCACGCGGCCCGTTTTGCCGGCGGGCGCCTCGGCGTCCTGCAGGGTTGCAAGACGTTCCTGCTGCAGGACGCCGAGGGCCAGATCGAGCTGACGCACTCGGTCAGCGCGGGCCTCGACTACGCCGCGGTCGGCCCGGAGCACGCCTTCTATCGCGACAAAGGCCGGATCGAATTCGCCTACGCGACGGACGACGAGGTGTTGGAAACCTTCCAATTGTGCTCGCGCCTCGAGGGCATCATTCCGGCGCTGGAATCCACCCACGCGCTGGCCCACGCGATGAAGCGCGCCCGGGCGCTTTCGGCCGACAAGGTCATCGTGGTGAATCTCAGCGGTCGCGGGGACAAGGATGTGCAGCAGGTGCAACGCCTTCTGGAGCAGAAGGCGTAAAATCCAAACGCCAAGGCGCCAAACTCCAAAGAAAGCTTATGGCAGAAAAGCCGAGGGACTTGGAGCTGAGAACGGCGGAATTTGCGGCCTCCGTGCGGATTTTTGTGAGGCAGTTGCCCCGGACGGTTTCCAATTGCGAGGATGTGAAACAATTGGTCCGTTCTTCGGGATCGGTTGCGGCCAACTGCATCGAAGCGAACGAGGCTTTGGGCGGAAAGGACCGCATCATGCGCTTTCGCACTTCGCGGAAGGAAGCCAAGGAAAGCCAGCTTTGGCTGCGTTTGCTTTATACCAATGACGATACCGCCTTGCAGACCCAGCGTCAGGCACTGTGGCAGGAGGCCCACAAATTAAGCTCATTTTGACCACGATCATCAAGAAACTCGAATGAGCGGCCGGATTTTCCCCTTCGATTTTCTTTGGCCTTTGGCCGTTTGGCGTTTGGATTTTAAGCCATGAACAGCATGACCGGTTTTGGCCGCGGCGCGGCCGCCCTCGGCAATCGCAACCTCACCGTGCAGGTGAACTCCGTCAACCGGCGCGGGCTCGACCTGACGCTCGCCATGCCCGATGCCTGGGCGCAGCTGGAGGCGCCGGTCGCGGAGGCCGTGCGGAAACATGTCACCCGCGGCAAGGTGCACGTGGCGGTCGCGCTCGAAGGGGGCGATGCGGCCCGGGCCTGGGACGCCAAGGCGGTGGGCGAGGCCCTGGACCGGCTGCAACAACTCGCAGAGGCCCGGCGCGTGCCGTTCCAGCCGACCGCGGAGCTGCTCTGGCAGATCGCCCAGTCCGCGGAGAGCGGCGATGCGGCGCCCGATCCGTCGGTCGCGTGGCCGGCGCTGGAGCAGGCGCTGCAGACGGCCTTGCGCGGGCTCGTGGCCATGCGCGCCCGGGAGGGCGAGGCGCTGCTGGTGGATTTCCTCGGGCGCCTGGAGAAACTGCGCCACCAGCTCGAGGCCATCGCCGTCCGTTCGCCGCAGGTGGCGGGAAACTACCGCGAACAGCTGCTGCAACGCCTCCGCGCGGCCGGGCTGACGCTCGAGGTCAACGACGAACGGGTACTCAAGGAAATCGCGCTTTTTGCCGACCGGTGCGATGTCTCGGAGGAAATCACGCGGCTGCGCAGCCATCTGGGCCAGCTGACGGAACTGTTGCGCGGCGACGGCGAGACCGGGCGCAAGGCGGAGTTCTTGCTGCAGGAAATCGGACGCGAGATCCACACCATCGGCAGCAAGGCGAACGATCTGCAGATTTCCCAGCGCGTGATCGAATTCAAGAACGAGCACGAGCGCATCCGCGAACAGATCGCGAACGTGGAATGAGCCCTGGCTCATTCCACGAAGTAACAAGGATCAAGTGGCCAAGTGACAAGGGCCGGCCGCCAGCCTTGATACTTGGTCCTCCCTACTTGTCACTTTCAGCCGACGGCTGGCGCAGGGACCAGATGAGGTAGCCGGCGACACCGAGGAAGATCGCGGAATCGGCGATGTTGAAGGTGGGAAAAATGTAGTCGCCGAAATGAAAATCCAGGAAATCGGTCACATAGTTGTGCCGGAGACGGTCGGCCAGATTGCCCAGCGTGCCGCCGCAGAGCAGCCCGAAACACACCTGCGTGTACGCCTGGCGCAGGCTGAGCTGCCGGCGCCAGAAAAAGATCGCGGCGAGCGTCCCGATGGCGACGACCGCCAGCAGCGTGCTCTGGCCGTTGAACATGCTCCAGGCCGCCCCGGTGTTGCCCACGTGGACAAGGTAGAAAAATCCCGGCACCACGGTGACTTCATGGAGATGGAAGCCGCGGAGCGGAAAACGGGCGGCGATCCAGAGTTTGCTGCCTTGGTCGAGACCGAAGGCCAGCAGCGCACAGGCCCAAAGCCAGCGGTAGGCGAGGGTGCGCTGCATTTTCGAGGTGGGAAGCTCGACGCTCGATTCCACAGAAGCCCTGGTTCGGACCACTTCAGTCATAAATCCAAAATCGAGAATCGAGATTCGAAAATCGAAACTAAGTTCACTCGTCGTCGCCGCCTCTTTCCTCGGTGATCTTGCCGCCATCCTCCTCGGTCGTGTCGCCGAAGAGGCCGCCGCGCTGCTGCGAGCGGTGGGAGTGACGCTCGACCTGCTTCTTCGCTTCGGCCGAGTAGCGGGTGAACGGGACCGCCAGCAGGCGTTCCCTCGCGATCGGCTGCTGCGTGGACTCGCAAATGCCGTAGGTGCCGTCGTGGATGCGCTTGATCGCCGCCTCGATCTCGGAAAGGGCCTCCTGTTCGCTCGAGACCAGGCTGAGGGCAAAGTCGCGGTCGAAGGTGTCGGTGCCGGCGTCGGCCATGTGCTGGCCGTAACCGGACAGGTCGCCGGAATCCTCCTTGGCCGACTTGCGCAGCGTCTCCTCGGTGTGTTCGCCCAGCTGGGTCAGCACGTGGTGGCGGAGATCGATCAGGAGCCGGTAGTAGCGCTTGAATTTCTCCGGGATTTCCGAGTCCTCGAGTTCGAGGTGCGGTTTGCGGCCGTGGGCGGGGTTGAAGCCGAGAATGTCGGACAGCGAAGCGGGCTTGATGTGATTTGGCTTGGCCGGCTTCTCGGTCTTGAGCGCGGGATCGACGGCCTTGCCGTTGCCCGCGGGACTCTTCGCGCCGTTGCGGGTCGTCAGGGCGGGGGATTCGGCCTGCTTTTCGTTTTTCTTGGCGATCTCGCGCACTTCGTCCAGCGAGAAGGCGATCGACTTGGCCGGCCCGGCTGATTTGCGTTCGAGGATTTTGCGTTTGAGATCGGCTGCGGACATGGGGGCCTTGGAGGCGGTGGAAGCCGGGGCGGGCGCGGGTTTCGCGACGGGTTTGCCGGCAGGTTTGACCGGAGCGGCAGCCTTGGCGGCCGGTTTCGGTTCCGGTGCCTTGGCGGCAGGTTTCTTCGCGGTGGGTTTCTTGCTCTTGGCCATAATCGGTAAATTGAGTTAGGAGTTAAGGGCTTCTGCGCAGCGAGGGCAAACTTCTCCGTGTGAAGTCACGGACAATTTTGGGACCCAGCGCCAGCAGCGGGGACAACGGACAAGGCCGTGCTCAAGGCAAGGCCGAACCGCGGTAGAAAAAGTTAATCCTTCATCGGTTGATGATTTTACGGGCAATTCGGCAAAAGGCCTGACTTGGACTTGAGAGACGATGAAAAGTTCGGGCAGAAAATCACGATACTTCTCCAGCAGGCCAAACGTTGCGTCACCCGGTGCCCCAAGGAGTTCGACGATGGCGTCGAGCGATTTGCCGAGCTTGCCGGCGGCCCGGAGAGGCTCGATGGATTCGTTCACTTCCGCCCGGACCCGCAACAAGGTGGCGAAATCCCCGGAGATTTCGGAATTAACCCAATCCGTCGGCGCCACCGGCCAGTCCTGCAAGTGGACGGATTCCTCCGAATACTCCTGCCCGGTCTTCGCGTAGCTCCAGGCCTCGTCGGCCGTGAAAGTGACGACCGGGGCCAGAATCTTCAGTAAAGTCTCGAAAATCTGCCGGATGGCGGTCTGGGACGAGCGCCGGAGCGGGTGGTTGGCACCAAGGGTGTACAACCGGTCCTTCAGGATGTCGTGGTAGACGGCCGACAGCGTCACCGAGCAGAATTGGTTGCAGAGCTGATAAACGCGGTGGAATTCGTAGGCGTCGTAGGCCTTCGTGCATTCGTCCAGCAGCACCGCCGTCTGGTGCAGTGCCCAGCGGTCGAGCGCGTCCATCTGGGCGACCGGCACGCTGTGCTGGCCGGCGTCGAAGTCGAACAGCGTCGAAAGCTGGAATCGGAACGTATTGCGGAAAAGCCGGTACGATTCGCCCACGTTTTTCAGGATTTCGTCGTCGACGGGAATGTCGTCGCGGAAATCCTGCGAGGCGATCCAGAGCCGGATGACATCGGCGCCGTGCT
>CAYZGG010000060.1:0-22598 GCA_964477955.1 uncultured Opitutaceae bacterium | reverse complement strand
CGCGGATGGGTTGGGCGGTCAACTGGGTCTCGGCGCACGGCACCGATTTCAACCAGGACTACCACGTGTCCTTCACGGCCGAGGAACTGGCCCGGGGGAAGGTCAACTATAACTTCGGCTTGCAGGAATTTCCGGTCGAAGAAGCCCCCGGCATCAGTGTCTTTGCCCGTGATGCCGCCGGCGCCGTGTACCATACCTACTCCACCTATGGCCGGGGCGTGGAAGTGGTCATGGGCACTTACCAGCTCCTCGACCTCGTGCCCAAGGGCCGGGACGAAGACCCCGAAGCCACCATGAGCTGGGTCCGCCATCACGACCGCTACGAACATGTCACCGCGAGCGCCTGAAATCCTTCGCTGGCGACTTGCCCGGGTCCGCGGCTGGTTGATCCCGGCCGCGTTGCTCGCGCTGGCGCCCAAGTGCGTGCTTTGCCTGCTGGCGTACGCCGGCCTCGGAGCCGCGCTCGGACTCGGCGGTCCGGAACTCTGCGGCGGGACGAGCAGTCCGACCGGGCCCTGGGCGGCAGGGCTGGGGGTTCTCGCCGGCACCGCGGGCCTCGGCGCGCTCCTCGCGCGATGGGTAAAAGGACAAAGCAGGCTCCGGCAAAGCAGCCGGGAAGAGTAAAGATCCCAGGGGCAAGCCCGGGCATTTGACCAAACCAACGCCAATTCTCCAGGCCCGCTATTTCTTCGCCTTTTTGTAGGAGCCTGCTCGCAGGCGATTCGGAACGCTCACCAACGGACTACACGCTGAATCGCCTGCAAGCAGGCTCCTCCAGCTCAAACAAGCCGAAGCAGGCTTCGGGGTATCGGACCCACCGCGAGTGAACCGGATCCGGGTTCAACCGTCCGTGACGAATTTCTCGGCCGTCTCCGAACGGTGGCTCAAAAGCAAAGCCTCACGCGCGGGCGCGTTTTCGCCCCGGCGCTTCCGGTCGAATTCCATTTGCGCCCGCACGGGCGTGGACTATCTTCGCTTTCCCTCACTGCCCCGCATGCTCTTCCCTACTCCCAGCCTTCGGCTCCTTTCCCTGTTTGCCGCCAGCGTGCTCGCGTTCGCGAGCACCCGGGCCGATACACCCGCCCCTGCGAGCGAATCCGCCGCGTCCAAGGCTCCGGCATCGGCCTCGCTCAAGGACACCTTCAAGGATGATTTCCTCATCGGCGTCGCGCTCAATCCGCGCCAGTTCGGTGACACGGACCCGCAAACCACCGCGGTCATCACCCACGAATTCAACTGCGCGACGGCCGAAAACGACATGAAGTGGCAGGCGCTCGAGCCCAAGCCCAACACCTTCCGCTTCGAGCGCGCCGATCAATTCATCGATTTCTGCCACCGGCATGATCTCGTCGTCATCGGCCACAACCTCTGCTGGCACGCCCAGCTGCCGTCCTGGGTCTCCAAGCCCGACCCGGGCCAGGAAACGCTCACCAAGGAGGTCCTGCTCGCCCGCCTCAAGAACCACGTCCAGACCGTCGCCGCCCACTTCAAGGGCAAGGTTCGCGGCTGGGACGTCGTCAACGAGGCGATTCACGACGGCGACGGCGAATACCGGAAGACCGTTTTCTTCCGCCTGATCGGACGCGAATACATCGCCCTCGCGTTCAAGTGGGCGCATGAAGCCGACCCCAACGCCGAGCTTTATTACAACGACTACAATCTCGATGCCGACGATGCCAAGCGCGCCCGCGCGATCGAGCTGGTGAAGTACCTCCGCGACCAAGGCGCGCACATCGACGGCATCGGCCTCCAAGGCCATTATAATCTCGCCACGCCCACGGCGGCGAAGATCGACGAAACCATCCAGATGTTCGCCGACCTCGGGCTCAAGGTGATGATCACCGAGCTCGACGTGGAGGCGATTCGCGACGCCCACGTGACCGGCGCGGTCGGGGCCAACACCGGCGGCACTCAGCCACCCCGGCGCTTCTTCCCGCCGATGGACACCCTGAAATCGAAACTGACGCTGACCGACGCGCAGGTCGCACAGATCGAACCGCTTTTCGAAAAGGCCTCCACGGACATCAGCGCGGCAATCGCCGCCACCGAATATCATCTCATCGGCGAAATTCGCGAGACGACGAGCGACGCGGTCGCGAAGCTCCTGACCGAATCGCAACGCGCGCCCTTCGCCGAGATGATGGCGGAACCGTTGCGCGGTCCGGTCGGCCCTCCGCCACCCCCGCTCACGGCCGAACAGCAAAGCGACCTTGCCAAACGTTACGGCGAAATCTTCGCGGTGCTCATGCGGCACCGGCAATCGATCACACGCGTGACCTTTTGGGGGCTCCGCGATTCCGAGTCTTGGCGCCGCCGCTCGAGCCCGCTGCTGTTCGACGACCATTTCCAACGCAAGCCGGCTTATGATGCGGTGATCGCTGCCGGCCAGCGGTCTGGGCACTAGGTCCTGGCAGGTGAGTTCTTGCCATAGAACTCAAAGATCCATCGCAGCAGACAGCCTGCCTTTTCTTGGAGGAGCCTGCTTGCAAGCGATCTTTGTGGCACGGGTCTCCCGACCCGTGATGAGTGGACTACGTATGGGTCGGGAGACCCGAGCCACTTCCGAGGGTCGCCTGCAAGCAGGTTCCTGCAATTCGCGGCGAACTTGCCTGGCTGAGAGCTAGCCCGGGCCGTTTTCCGTGCCGGCAGCGCTTGTCATGGCCAGCAACGCGCCCCAAGTATCGCCGGTTGGATCCTCGAGGAATGGGAAGTGAACCTCGCGCCGGGTCGCCACGCGCTCAGTGTTTTCCACGCGGTTCCAATACTCCGCCGTCCGCACGATCTGGGAGTCGCTTGGTTCTCCGCCGGGACTCGCAGTGATCTCGAGCGTCTGAACGCTCACTCCGAATCCGGCAAAGCGTCCTTCGAGCGCGCCGCCGAGCTTCGCCATCACTTCCTTCGCCGCCGGTTCGCCGAGCTTCGCCGTCAGTTCCGCGACAAACTTCTCGCGCAGCACCTCGCCTGCGTCTGCATACGAGGGAATTTCCATCCGATAACGGTCAGGCGCGATCTTTTGCGAAGTCGCAATCTGCGCCTCGAACGCGTGCCGGATGGCCTGGGTCCGCAGCACCACCGCCGCGAGTGACGACCATTGCGTACTATCCAGCGCAAGATTGGTGCCTTGGGCCATCAATTGCAGGTCGCACATCTCCGCCACGAGCAGGTTGTCATCAGAGGAGAGTTCCAAGGGTTCCATTTTGGGCGGCGGCCTTGCTGGCACGGGATGATCAAGTGGCTCGCCGGCAGCGAAGGCCACCTCCCGATGCGCACCGTCGATGCGGTCTGGTTGCGCCGCGAGCGCTCCAGTTGGGGAATCGCCCGACGCAACGCGCGTATCCAGCCATGAACGGCCGGCGAGTCCCAAGATCGCCCCGAGGGCCATCACAAGGAAAACGTACGTACGCGGGTTACGCATGACATTTGCAATTCCGTCCATTTTTCCGGGGACCGCGACAAAATTATCAAAATATCGCTAAAGTTTTCCCAACCCTGCCGACGCTCCCGTGATCGGGCGGCGGTCAGGACGGAACAGAAGAGCAAGCGGGAGCCGGGCAACCGCCCCGGCCATCTGCTGATTTTGTTGGGGGAGTGCAGGTTGACAAATTTCCGGGGGCCGGTGGGCTGGTCGCCCGTATGCCCGATTTCGTCCTTCCTCCCGGCTATCCGCGTCTCAAGACGGTCACAAGCTTCGCGGCTTTGCTTGAGACGCCGTTAGACGGCGGCGTCAACGCCCTGTGCTGGCCGCGGACGCTGCGGGGGAATTTTGGCGAAATCGTGGCTGCGCTCGGCTCGGGCGAGGGCATCGAACCGCTCGACGACGCCCGGCTCGCGGCACTCGCGCTGACTCCCGACGGCCAGGTGGCCCGCGAAACCGTCCTGACCGATCTGCGCCTCTTGCGCGCCCACGGCCTGGCGCCCGAGCTCAACTGCATCCACGGCTACGCGCGCGACGACGAAGCGGCGGCGGTCCGGACTGACGTGTTCTCATTTCACGCCGATCGCGCGCCGATCGAAGCCGCCACCTGGCTTTGCACCTACCACGGCGCCGCGTCCGAGGGCCTGCGCAATGACGAGGCCGTGCCGCGCATCGCCGTGCCCGCCACCCGCGCCGCGCTGCTGCGGGAGTATGGCGGAGACGACGACGACGGCTTCCGCCAGTTTCTCCGCGACCACTGCTACGACCTGCATTACGCGCCGGCACCGGGCGCCCAACCGTTTTCCTTCGGCCTCGGCCACCTCTGGCGCATCGCCGTCGATTGGCCCGGAAGTCCCGTGCCCCCGTGCATCCACCGCGCTCCCGCGACGGTACCCGGTCGGCCGCGCCTGCTGTTGATCAGCTGAAGGCGTGCACGTCCCAGCGACAAGCCTGGATGGGAGCAATCACTGTTTCCCGCTCCGAGCCGAGGTAGCTCCACACGGGCTCCGACTTGGTTTCACCGCCGCCGGTTTCACCGAGAACCAGCTGGGGCGGAGCCGGAGGTGGTAGTGGGCGAAGGATTGCCGGAGCGGTGCTCGTGGGCGCCGAGGACTGCACTCCCGCGTCAGCGCGAGTATTTTGGGGCAGCATGGCGGCAAAAATCGACCGGCACGCGGGCCCTTTTTTCACCACACCGATCCCGAGGTGAAATCTCCGGGCTAGCGGGGTGCCGTGGGTAGGCCGGCGGACAGCAATTGGAAAAGGGCGGGGTCGTATTCCTCCAATCCTGTGATGCCGTAGAGATGATTGGCCGAAATCCACGGCAACCAGAACCGATGCCCGCTGCTGCCGCGGCCGCCCCCGCCCGGTCCCATCCGCCAGCCCTCCTGCTGCCATCCGATTCCCTTCATGTCGTACTGGCGGCCCGGCAACGCGACCATGGATTTCGTGCCATGCAGGAGAACGCGCGCCACCTCGAGATAATGCGCGTCTCCCGTCAGACGGTAGAGCTTGGCGTAGGATGACACGGCCCAATCGAGATATTCGTCCGCGCTGCCGGCATGAAGCGCGGTGATGCCCTGGATGCCGATCGTCGGCACACCTTTCTTCCAGCAAAGTTTCGCGTCGTCGGCATCCGCGGGCATGGGCAGGTTCCAGATCCAGATCCAGCTCTCCGCAAAATCCGCGGCCACCTCGGCCCGCTCGAGCCATTTCGGATCCTTCGTCCGGTCATAAAGACTCAGAAAGGCCTCCAGGCTCAGCATCCCGGCCTCCTTGTCCGTGATGTTCGGATTGTCGCTGGCTCCGCCGATGAACAGGCCGCGGTTACCCCAGTTGGTCCAGATAAACTCGGCGGCCCGGACGGCGGCCTGCTGATATTTGGGATCGCCGGTCTCCTCCGTCATCATGACGAGCAGCGGCACGGGGCAATAGCTGGCGGTGCCCGTCGGCTCCGCTTCCTCATTGCTCCCGACCTTCCACCGGCGGGGAAACGACCCGTCCTCGCGTTGCCGCAAGATCAGCCAGTCCACATAGGTCTTCGTCCAATTGAACCATTCCGGATGCAGCCGGCCCAAGGCGCGCTCGCGTCGGTAGGCTCGCATGAGCACGCGCATGTCCTCCGTGGCGTTGCGCAGCCAAGGCGCCAGCCAGACGTGGTCCCATGGTTTTCCTGTCGCGAGGTCGTAGCCGGTGCCCTGCAGCGGGACGGTCGGCAGCGCCTGGATCAGCGAGGAGATGATCGCGAGGCCGGTCTGACGCATCTTGCTTCCGCGTTCGGTCGGGTCGCGATCGCCTTCGCGCAACAACTGATCCGCACACTCGATCGTCTTGCCCACAAAACCCATCGCCACCATCGTCCAGTTCCATTGCAGCTTGTCGGTGACGGTGCTCAGGACGAATGGAATGCCCGTGCGGCCGTCGATGGTGGCGGCCTGCGCGGCGAGATGGTCGAGCAGGACGCGACGCACTTGGGCGACGTCGATCGGCGCGACGACGGGACGGAGCGTGGCCCAGGCCCAGCGCCACGAGTTGCGCGTGAGATCATGGAAAGATTCGTTCTGCCCAAAACGGAAACTCACCTCGTAGTGGTGCGCCGTACCGGGGGCGATCGGATGATAGCGGCGGATCCATTGCGCGGGCGTGGTGGCGGTGGGGGCGCCGGTGTACAGGCTCGCCGTGCCGGGAAACCGGAAGCCGAACTCGATCGGCCGGTCGGCCGTCTGCCAGGCCCCGAGCGCGCCGAATTGAAAACGGGCGTCGATCATCACCGCCTGCGCGAGCGTGGTTTCCGCCGCTGTCGAATCGCCGCGCGGCGAAGGATCCAACGTGGCCACGGACCCGCCGCCGGGAAGCGAAAGCGCGAACAAAGGCGCCGGCAGAATATCCTCCCGCATGAGGAAACGGCGGTCCGCCTGGTTCCGCGTGCCCCCGGGCGAACGCTCGCCATCGTAAGTGGGATCGCCATAAAGCGCGCCCGGGGCCAGGCAATTTACGTCGGCCCATTTTACCGCCGGATCGACGTCAAACTCTACGGAGGAGCTGAACCCGTCTGAGGCGGTCCCGCTGATTTCCACAGTCCGGTGCACGGTCACGACCGCGCCCGCCAGGGTCCAGCGGTCGTCCACGTGGAAGATCACGTCCTGGCCATAAGCGAGATCGGCCCGGGCCTTGACGCCTTCGGCCGATTTTTCGACCGACTGGTAACCGGCAATGAGCGGACGGATGTTCTCCTCGTCGTGGTAGACTTCGATCCGGGCAGGTTGCGGCTGGCGAAAACCCGTCGTGGCCGCTCCCTCGATTGCCAGGCCCCATGCCTGTCCCTCGCCGCGAACAAAAGAAACCGTCGCGCCGGTCGGCAGGGTGCCGAGATCCAAGCGCTCGTTGGATTGCGCGTGGGCGGCCGAGGCCAGGGCAAGCCCGAGCAGAATACCGGCGATCCGTCGGGCCGACCATCCTGCGAAAACGCGCCCGACCGATCCCGGAAAAGCCAGGTCCCCTTTCGTCGGCTGCCGGTAAGCCCCGGGTTGGACGCGTGGGATTTCCACCGCAGCGGAGGGCGGGAAATTCTGAGCGGTGGGCGGAAAATGTGCGAGGACGGGCGCGGTGGGGGTATTCACGGAGTGCAAGGTTGATCAACCTCCCGCATTCCGAAAGCACGAATTGGCCGTCGGCACGACCGACCCGGGACCGGAAGTAGAGAAAAGAATCTGTTTCAACGACTACAACCTCGAGGCCGACCATGCCTGTGTGTTCGCGCGATTGAGCGCGCGAAACGCCCGGATCCTGCCCGTCCCGTCACGGTGAAATGGCCACCCGGTCCCTAAAACCAGGCACGCCTCAATTCGGAATCTCGGGCTCGACGAGCATCGCCAGCTGCTCCAACGATTCCTGCCAGCCGAGGTAGCACATCTCCGGGGGGATGACGGCCGGCACGCCAGCCTGCTCGATGTTCACCTCGGTGCCGACCAACACCTTCTTCAGCGCAATCGTCACCTCGATTTCCCCCGGCAGGTTCGGGTCGTCGAACTTGTCCGTGTAGCGGAGGCGTTCGCCGGGCACGAGCTCCCGGTAAGTCCCGCCAAAGGAATGGCTCTTCCCCGTGGTGAAATTTGTGAACGACATCTTGTAGGTGCCGCCAACCTTGGGGTCCTGCTGGTGGACCTGGCACGTGAAGCCGTGCGGCGGAATCCATTTGGCCAGGGCCTCGGCGTTGAGAAACGCGCGGTAGACTTTCTCGGGCGTCGCTTTGAGGACGCGGTGCAGACGGATGGTATTGGTCTTCGTGGACATGATGGTTGTTCTCCTGTCAATGAGAGTGGTGCTGAAGCTGAGGGATTTCAAATACTCAACGAACGAGCCCAGCCTTGGCGGACAGATCGCAATTCCGGAGTTTCCATCGCGGCGAAAATCTGCATGGTGAGGGACTCCCTCCTCTCCCATGAAAATCCGCTGCCTCATTCTGCTTGCCCTGAGCCTTGCCGCCTTCCTCCCGGCCCGCGCCGCCGATCTCGCCGGCAAGTGGACCTCCGAGTTCGATTCGCAGATCGGCCTCCAGAAGTATGTGTTCGAATTCAAGCACGACGGCGACCACCTCACCGGCCAGGCGACCCACGACCACCAGTATGGCAAGGGCACCGCCGATCTGAAATCAATCAAAGTCGACGGCGACAAGGTTTCGTTTGCCGAGCCGTTTTCGCTGAACGGCACCGATATCATCATCTCCTACGAAGGCACGATCAAGGGGGATGAGATGGCGCTCACCCGTCATGTCGGTGACTTTGCCACCGAGCAGATCACCGCCAAGCGCGCCGCTCCGGCGAAATGAGCGGACAGCCCGGACGGCCGCGGGAGTAAATTCGGGAGAGTAAGAATACGCGCCGGCCGCCGGCCCCGGCCCGTCGGGATGCTATTTGGCGGCGATCAGGCAGCGCGGCAGCTGGGCAAAATCGTCCTCCCGAGCGAGGCGGAAGTTTCCACCAGGAATGTCGCTCGTCCCCGGGCGCCGGCCGTCAGAGATTGCGCGTGCGCGTTGCTTTGACTGCGGCCCAAAAATGCTCCTGCATGAAAGTTCATCTCCTGCCCAATGAACAAATCCTTTGTCCTCGGCCTGCTGCTGGTCCTTCCCCTCGGCCTGCGCGCCGATCCCGCTCCCCGCGTGATCGACGCCAATCTCACCCAGGCGCGCGGCGCGATGAGCCGGATGTACAACTTCTGCGTCGGGGCGGGCCGCGCCAACGAGGGGCTGCGGGCCGACTGGCAGCGGCAGCTGCGCCGCGCCCACGACGAGTGCGGGTTCCGCTATATCCGGTTTCACGGGCTGTTTTGCGACGACATGGGAGTTTACCAAGAGGACCGTCAGGGCCGGTCGGTCTACAACTGGCAGTATGTGGACGAGCTCTTTGATTTTCTCGAGAGCATCGGGATGAAGCCGTTCGTCGAGCTCGGCTTCATGCCCGGCGCCCTCGCGAGCGGCCCGCAGACGATCTTCTGGTACAAGGCGAACGTCACTCCGCCGAAGGACTACGCGAAATGGGAGGCGTTCATCGCCGCCTTTGTCCGCCACGAGACCGAGCGCTACGGCGCCGCCGAGGTGCGGACCTGGTATTTCGAGGTCTGGAACGAGCCCAACCTCACCGGCTTCTGGATGGGTACCACCGGCGGCAAAACCGACAAGGAATTCGCGCCGGTCGCCCGCGCCGAGTACTACAAGCTCTACGCGACGACCGCGCGGGCCGTGAAATCCGTCGACGCCGCCTACCGCGTCGGCGGCCCCGCCACCGCCGGCAGCGGCTGGATCGATGAGACGCTCGCCCATTGCACCGAAAACAAACTGCCCCTCGATTTCATCAGCACCCACAGCTATGCGACGATGAGCGGCTATCTCGACGAGAACGGCAGTGCCGGCACCGTGTTTTCGCCCGACCGCCATGCCATCACCGACGAGGTGAAGGGCGTGCGCGCCAAGATGGACCGCTCGGCCTTTTCAAAATCCGAGCTTCACTACACCGAATGGAGCAGCTCGTACACGCCGTTCGATCCGATCCACGACAGTTACCACAGCGCCGCCTTCATCCTCGACAAGATCCGCCACATCGGGGACGCCGCTGCGTCGATGTCGTATTGGACGTTCACCGACATCTTCGAGGAAGCCGGCCCGCGCATGACCCCGTTTCACGGCGGTTTTGGCCTGCTCAACTACCAGCACCTCCCGAAGCCGTCCTTCTTCGCCTACCAGTTTCTGCACCGGCTCGGCGACACCGAGCTCGCCTGCGACGATGCCGATGCGTTTGTCTGTCGCGACGGCGCCGGTGGCGTGCAGGCGCTCTTCTGGGACTTCACGATCACCCACCCCGGCCCGTCGATCATCGATCAGGAATACTACAAGGCCGACCATCCGGCCAAACCGAAAGGCCTTGCCGAGCTGCATCTCACCGGCCTCAAACCCGGCGCGTATCGCCTGCTCGCCACGAAGGTCGGCTACCGCGCCAACGACGTGCAATCCGCCTGGCGCGACCTCGGTTCGCCGTCCCAGCTCACCCGTCTTCAGGTCGCGACCTTGCGCCAGGCCGCGTCCGGCGCACCCGTCCTCATCGAGAAAATCGAGGTGCCGGCCGACGGCCGTCTCACGCGCCGCTTCGATCTCCGCGAGAACGATGTCTGGCTCGTCGAGTTGCGCCCGCTCTGAGCGCGGATCATGCAGTTGAAATGAGGTGAACCGGACCTCCGGGCCGGCTTTCTTTGCGTGACCGCCTCGGCCCGCCTGGAGTCCGGGCTCCGCCATTCAGGAGAACAAGTTCACAGGGGGAAGCGGGCTCAACCGCAGCTTTTGGCTGAGAACCACCGGCCGAAGTCAGGCTGCGCCGTAGGTGAGTCCGGCGTCGGCGTCTCGATATGGGCGCGGTTCCGCGACCAGGCCACGCCGCCGTATTTCGTGCGAAATGATATTTATTGATAAACGATAATTTTTTGTTGACGGCACTAATTTCTGTTTTATTGATTATCGATATCACCTGAATTCCTCTTCCCATGAAAATATCCCCCAAACTCCCCGGTAATCTTCGGGCGCTCTTCGGCATCCTCCAAGTAGGATCCGTGGCGGCGTCTCTCGCCTGGATCCTCATGCTGGCCTCCTTCGCCTGGATCCCGAATCTTTCCAACGACAAACCGAGACTGCTGGTCTCGGTGGGTCACGTCTCGCTCCAATCCCCACCCGACGCGATCGGGCTGAAGTCCGACACCGCGAAACCCGGCTCGCTGGGGCTGGTCGATCTCCAAGGGGCCCTCCAGGTCGATCTGTGCAGCGAGGACCCGGCGCTTGTCTCGGCGTTGCGGTGGACGGCGCTGCCGTCGATCGCCGTCCTGGCCGCCTTTGGCTGGCTGTTCTTCGGTTCGCTCAAGAAACTGTGCGCCAGCATCGAACGGGGCAATGTGTTCAGCGAAGACAATCTCCGCCTCGTCCGGGGTATCGGCTGGATTCTCATCGGCTCCGGCGTCGTCGGCGTGGCCGTCGGTTTCCTCGCGAGTCAGGTAATGAGTGCGTATCTCGCCCATCACGTCGTGCTGACCGGCTTGAAAACGGCGGCGAGCGCACCCGGCGGGTCGGGCGCACCGCATTTCATTTCCAGCGCGGGCCAGGTTCCCTTCGCGGGCCTCGAGGGCTCGTGCTGATGATCAGCGAGGCATTCCAACAGGGCCTCGCGCTCAAATCCGAAAACGATCTAACCGTCTAAGCCATGCCAATCCGACTCAATCTCGACCAGGTCATGGCCGAACGACAGATCAGCCTGACCGAGCTGGCGGAGCGGGTGGGCATCACCCTCGCCAATCTCTCCATCTTGAAAACCAACAAGGCCAAGGCGGTGCGTTTCAGCACGCTCGAAGCCCTCTGCCGGGAGCTCAAATGCCAGCCCGGCGACCTGCTGGAGTTCGTAAAGGAAAAATAGCCTCCTGGCCATTTGCTTCACGGATTTTCCGACGGGCGGCCGGCGGAAGTTCAATTCTGGGCTTGGCCGGCCGGCCCAGCCCCAACGGGCCGGCCGGCCAAGTGCAAAGCGGCTCAATTTGAACTAGACTCTGCCCCATGATCGCCGCCCTCGTTCTCTTTTCGCTCATACTCGTGGTCGCCACCGATACCGACTGAAGGGGGCCGGCTGGCCGACGGACCCGTTCCGCGACTCGAGCGAGACGGTGCCATCAGGTTTTGTAATTTACGCGACGGCTGCTGAAACGGGATCCACGCCCTGGCCCCAACCGCCGGGTCGCCGTCACTCGCGCCGGCGCGGCCGGTCCATTTCCTGCAACAGATCCGGGAAGGTTTCGCGCAGGGATGTAGTCGCGAGAAATTCATCCGCCTGCGCCTTGGCCCCGCGGTTGCGCAGGCCGGCGTAGACGTGCAGCTCGAATTGGCGCCGGAGCCGGACCTCCGCCTCGTCCAACCCGAGGGCCGCAAACAGAAAAAGCAGCGATTCGATCGTGGAATAATTTCCCGCCTGTTCCTGGCTGCGCAGCCGGTTGCGGCTCGGCCCCGCCTCCGGCAGGCGCACCAGCCGGCCCCAAGGCGCGACGGCCTGCGCCATCCGTGCCGCCTCACGCCAGCTGCCGTCGAGCAGCAGCACCTGCAGACCGGCGGGGGCGGCTCCGGCGGGCAGCGGTTCACCGCGCGGGTGCAAAATCCACAGCGTGCGCTTCGGCAATACCACGGCCTCCCGGTCGGGTCGCGTGTCGCGCCGGAAAAGATGCGCGCGCGATGCCGGCATCACCCGGTTGATCAGCCGGCCCGTGCTGGTCGGTCGCCAGAATTCGCGCTGGTGAATGAGCACATCGACCTGCAACGAACACTCAACCTCCTCCAATCCCGCGCAGATGCACCAGCGCGGCGTGAACCGACACCCGGCACACCGCGGCGCGGATCGGAGGATGACGCTTCTCGCCATGCCTGTCATCAGGCCCGCCAACCCCGCCCGGGTCAACCTCGCCGAACCCCTCGTCTCCACAACCGCCCCTCCGGCCTCCCCGCTTCTCGCGCCTCCCCCTGCCCGACAGCCTCGCCCGCCCCGTCTCCGCCCCCCGGTCACTTGTCACGTAATACGTGACATTCCCTCGGGATGTTCCTGCCGTTTTTCGATCCGCCCTGCGTGACCAATCTCTCCGGTTTCGAAGTTGCGTTTGGCAGCGTGCAAGCGTCTTTTTCGCTAAACGGGCCGGGCAACTCATATCCCCATGCTCATCTCCGGCCAGTTCCCCTACCTGTTCCGTCTTGCCGATGGCCTGCTGGACATCGCGGAGGACGCCGCCCGCGAAGCGGCCAAGACAATCAGGAAACGCCATCGCAAATCCCGCGGCGGCACGATCCGGCCGGGGCCGGACACGCCTCTTTGGAACGAGTTGGCAGCCGAGACCCGCCGGCTGATCAGGAAACGCGGCGAGAAGGCGAACCTCGGCCGGTTCCTTGGCCTGCCCCGGCAACGCGTGCATGAATTTCTGATGGCGAAAAGCGCCGGACCCGACGCCGAACGCACCCTTCTGCTGCTTGTCTGGGTCAGCGCCAAGCGACGCGGCGTGACCAAAGGGTGAACCCCCGGTGCCCGCCGCCTGCCGTCCGAAAAATCCCCGAGCCGGTCAGCGAGCTCTTCCAGCACCTGTCACGCAAAACGTGACATTCCCCTCTAATCGCTCTTCGATTTTGTCACGTAATACGTGACATTCCCAACCGCCCCTCGACGTAATTGTCACGCAATACGTGACAATTAGGCGGAGCGGAGCGGCGGCCGATTCGGCTACTTCCGGGTCACCAGGCGCGGCATCGGGTGCAGCTCGTAATGAAAACCCTGACCGGATTTGATCACCGGGTCCCCGGCACAGATCGCCGCGAGGTCCGCATCGTCGGGCACCTCCCAGAGCGCGACCCCGAACGCTCCGCGCGGGTCCGCCACCGGACCATAGGCCACCGCCCAACGTTTTTCGGCAAAGCCCTGCAAGTAGGTGGCATGTTCCTGCATTAGTTTGCCCTCAGCGGTCGTCATGGTCCGCGCAAAATCCGTGCGCGGGGCGTTGAGCCTGGCGTAGAAATACTTCATGCCGTAGTTTAACCAAATTTTCGCGGGCACGCAAGCGGTCGGGCCGCAGGAGAGTGCATCAGTTTGCTTGTGCGAGCGGCTTTGTGCCCGCGACTCGTCGCGGGGCAAACCCGCTCTCACAATGGCCAGCAGAAGCAAACTGATACAACTGGCTGCTGCCGCCGCGCAGCCCGGGCCGCACAAACCCCGACGGGCCGAAAGGCGCAGCCTCTTGGTCTTCCGGCCACTTTCATTTTTCGGGCAACGGGCTATAGTGCCGCTGTTCCATGAGCGCCGCTGTTTCCACGCCTTCAACGACGACGGTTCCCGCCCGGTTTCTCGGCATCCAACCCGGCTTCGGGCCCAACCCGGCGATCGAGCTCTACACGCTTCTCTCGCCGGTGGGTCCTCATCCGGTGGGTTCGGCGGTATCCCGGCAAACGCTTGAAAGACACGGCTATTTTCCCGGCGAGATCGCGCGGCCGGTGACCAACTGGCCGGTCGGCTCGGCCGTCCGCAACTCAGCCGCCAACTGGTGAGCTCCGCCCGGCGACCGCCGGGCTGATGGCTCGATTTCGCGATTGGAGTTTGCGTCGCGTCGGTGGGCGCAGCGTTTTTCGCACCGAACTGCACGCCACGCGGCCCGGACTCTTCGCGCCACGCCGCCCCCGCGGCCTGCGCCATGCGCCCTTCTTCGCTTGAGCCAGACCCGCGGCAGACTCAGATTGCGCGACAAATGAAACTCCTTCGCAGCCTGTTTCTCCTCCTCGTCAGCGCGGTCTGCCTCCGCGCCGAACCGGCGAAAACCCCGGCCGACGCCGCCTTCGAAACCATCGCCAAGTCCTGTCTCGATGACTACCTCCGCCTCAATCCGGAAAACGCCACCCAGCTCGGCGACCACCGTTTCGACGGGAAACTGACGGACTACAGCCCCGCCGGCGTCCAGGCCCGCGTGGCCGCCATGCAACGGTACCTCGCCGCTCTCGCCGGCATCAACCCGAAGGACTTGAGCGGCCCGAACCGGGTCGATGCGCAAATCCTGCAGCTCAACCTCGAGGCCGAGATCTTTCGCATCGTTGAACTGAAAACGCAGGCGTGGGATCCGCTCTCCTACAACGACAGCCTGGCCAACAGCCTTTATCTGTTGACCGCCCGCGAATTCGCCCCCGCGGCGGACCGGTTGCACAGCGCCGAACTGCGCCTGGCCGGAATTCCCGTCGTGATCGCCCAGGCCAAGGCTAATCTCGTCAATCCGCCCGAGATCTATACGCAGACCGCGATCAAACAGGTGGGCGGCGCCATCGGCCTCGTGCGCGAAGGATTCGATCCGTTGCTCAAGGAAACGCCCACCCTCCGCAGCGAGCTCGCGCCGCTCCAGGAAAAAGCCGTCGCCGCGCTGACCGAGTACAAACAGTGGCTCGAAAAGGATCTGCTGCCGCGATCGAAGGGTGATTTCCGCATCGGTCCCGACCACTATCGCAAATACCTGCACTACGTCCTCGCCTCCGATCTCACCCCCGAGGAAATCCTCGCCCGCGCGGAACGCGGGCTGGAGACCACGACCACCGCGCTGTACACCGCCGCGCTGCCGCTCTACCGGAGCTATTTTCCTGGCGCCGGCACGGCGCCGGAAGCCGACCAGGCCAAGGTGATCAAGGCGGTGCTCGCCCACCTCGCGCAGGACCACGCCGACGACAGCAACCAGGTCGCCCGCGCCCGGGAAACGCTCCAGCTCGCGACCGACTTTGTGCGGACGCACGATCTGGTGACCATTCCCGACACGCCGATCCAGGTGATCGTCACGCCCGAATTCAAACGCGGGCGTGGCATCGCGTACTGCGATTCGCCCGGCGCGCTCGAGCCCCAGGGCGAGACCTTCATCGCCATCGAGCCCACGCCCGCCGAATGGACCCCGGCGCGCCGCGAATCGTTTTTCCGCGAGTACAACACGTACATGTTGCGCGATCTGTTGGTGCATGAAGCCATGCCCGGCCATTTTGTGCAGCTGGCGCATTCCAACCAGTTCCAGGCGCCGACACTCGTGCGCGCCGTGTTCCAGAGCGGCAGCTTCATCGAGGGCTGGGCGGTCTACACCGAGCGCGTCATGGCCGAGGCGGGTTTCGGCGGGCCGGAGACGCGGATCCAGCAGCTCAAGATGCGGCTGCGCGTGCTCTGCAACGCCATCCTCGACCAGAAGATCCACATGGCCGGCATGACGAAGGAACAGGCCCTCGACCTCATGATGAAGCGTGGCTTCCAGGAGGAGGGCGAAGCCGTGGCGAAGTGGCAGCGCGCCCAGCTTTCCTATGGCCAGCTCGCCACTTATTTCGTCGGCACAACCGAACACGACGACATGCGCGCCGCCGCGGAAAAGAAGGCCGGCGCGGCCTTCAATCTGAAACAATACCACGATCGGGTGCTTTCCGTTGGCAGCCCCGCGGTGAAATTCGTCCGGCAGGAAGTCGGCCTGTGACACCCTGCGCCTCGGCCCGTATCCAGGTGGCACGGGTCTCCCGACCCGTGAATTCTTCCCTCACGGGTCGGGAGACCCGTGCCACGACAACGGCGCCGCTTCTCCTGATTTCCCCTTTCTCCTTGGCAACTACCGGCATTCCGTTTGGTCCTCCTTTCTCGTGAACACCGCCCAAGCCCACTACGATCAACTGCTCGGCCCGGTTTACACTTGGATGGCCGGCGGCTTTGAGGCCGCGATGGAGCGCAACCGCCAGCAACTCGCCGCGCTCGGGCTCGCGCAGTGGCCGCGGGGCCTGGCCGTCGACCTGGGCTGCGGTTCGGGCTTCCAGTCCGTTCCGCTGGCTGACGCCGGCTACCGTGTGCTCGGCCTCGACCTCTGCGAACCGCTGCTCGCGGAGCTGCGCGCGCAGGCCGGCAGCCGGCCGATCCGCGCCGTCCGCGACGATCTTGCGAATTTCGCCGCGCACTGCGATGCCGCCCCGACGCTGATCGTATGCATGGGCGACACGCTCACCCACCTGCCCTCGGTCGAGTCGGTGGCAGCGCTTTTCCGCGAAGCGGCGCACGTCCTTGCGCCGGGCGGACGCATCGTCCTCGGCTTCCGTGATCTCGCCACGCACGAGTTAAAGGGCGCACAGCGCTTCATCCCGGTCCGCAGCGAGCCGGACCGGCTTTTCACCTGCTTCCTCGACTACCAGCGCGATTGGGTCGAGGTGAACGACCTGCTGTACGAGCGGGTCGCCGGCACCTGGAAATTTTCCACCAGTTCCTACCGCAAGCTGAGGCTCGATGCGGCGCGCGTCGCCGCCCTGCTCGCCACAACCGGGCTCGTCGTCGAGCATTCTTCGACAGAGCAGGGCCTCGTCCGCCTCCTCGCCGCCCAGCAAGGCTAAGCGGACTCAGCTGTTGAAAACGGTTTTCCCCGCGAGGTTGTTCGCTTGAAGGCGGAGCCCGACCTCCGGGCGGGCTGATCGGGTCGCACACGGAACACCGGCCCGGAAGTCCGTTTCCACTTTATCTCAGCGGCATTGTCCCAGCCTCTGGCGCGAGCGATGGCCCGGCAACCGGCGCGCGATTTCGCGGTGCCGCCATTCGGACCGGACGCCAGACCCGCGGTTGGCCCGGGTCGGCCGGGAGAGATTGGGCTGGCGATTGTTTGGGCGCGATTGGCGGGTCGGGCTTGCTGCCCGACATCAATTCGTACTCACTCCGCGGCCAACCCACGCTCCATGGCCATCCAACTTCGTCCCGAAGCCGACCTGCTTATAATCGAACTGGTGGACCGCGTCACCCTCGCCGATCTTTTGGAACTTATCACCCGCGTACAGGAATTTGAGGCCCGCGAACGGCGGGCCCCGGACCGGATCGTCGACCTCTCCCGATGCGCCCTGCACCTGGCGGTCGGGTACAATGATTTTCCGGCCTTCGCCCGCGCCCGCGAGCGCGCCGTGCCGCCGAACCGGTTCCGTTCCGCTTTGGTGGCACCCGAGCCGGTGCACTACGGAATGGTGCGGATGTATCACACCGTGACCAACAATCCGCTGATCGAACGGGCCCTCTTCCGGAATCTGCGCGATGCGCGGGCATGGATTGGTCAGGGCGAGCCGCGCAATTCCTGACTCCATCCCAGCCCCGGTCGGCCAGCGGAGCGTTTCAGAGTTTGGGCCAGGTCGGCCTCCGCCTTCCGGAGTACGATATCGCGGACCGGCATGGCGGCGGCCAATTCCGATGGCACGCGCGAAACCCCACGCGCTTGACTTGGATCACGGCGAATTCAGCCTGCCGATTCACTGGGTCCCCTCCTTGCATGCCGGAAACGCCTCCCGCTCTGCCGCTAGAAACCATCTTCCCTGTCGAATATGACGTGCCTGACGACGACCGCGCCAACGAGGAGCTCAAAAACCGCGGCACTCTGACGATCAAGCCAACCGGACCCGAATACGTTTTCACCGGCTTCCAACGGGACGTCTTCGACAGCCGGCCCGTCAGCCGGGCTTTCACCGCGGCCCAGATCACCGATGTAACAACCGACGGGCGGATGATCCGGTTCTCATCGCATGCCCGGGAGAAGACCGGTCCCTTTGTGTTCTTTTGTCGCGATGAGGCCGAAGCCCGCGCCGTAGCCGCGCTTTTGCCGGCGGCCAGCGATCCCCAGATCACGGCGACTCGCGAATTTTTAGTCCGCCTCGACGCCCTGGCCGAGGCCCGGAGCCCGTGGAGTTCCGTCACCAACATCATCATCGCGCTCAACGTCGTGGTGTTCGTCGTCATGGGCGCCCTCGGCGCCGGCTGGTTTCAGGTGGACAGCATGACGCCCTACGTCCGCTACGGTGCCAACAACGGGGCCGCAACAACGGATGGCGAGTGGTGGCGGCTGCTCACCAGCATGTTCATGCACTATGGTTTCATGCATCTCGCGCTGAACATGTGGGCGCTCTATCAGGCCGGCCATTTTCTCGAGAAGCTGCAGGGCCGCTGGCTGTACGGCCTGACCTATCTGGCCAGTGGACTCGCGGGCGGCTTCGTCAGCATCGGCTGGCACGGCGACCAGACTTGGAGCGCCGGAGCCTCGGGGGCGATCTTCGGAGTCTACGGCGCCATCCTCGGCTACCTGCTGCGGGAAAAGCAGTCCCTGCCTGCGGGCATCTACCAGCCAATGTTGAAGAGCACGCTCACTTTCGCCGGCTACAACATTCTCTACGGCCTGCGGGCGGGCGTGGACAACTCCGCCCACGTCGGCGGAGTGCTCGGCGGCCTGGTCTTCGGGTGGCTCCTGGCCCTGCCGGTGGACCGGGAGAGCCGCGAACGCCTCGCCGGGAAAAAGTTTCAGCTCGGGCTGGTGGTGCTGGCTGCCCTGATCGCCGCCGGTGTCGCGCTGACGCCGCGCTTCGATTACCGCGTTGCGGAGGTCCTCGCCTGGGACGACGCAAACCGTGGTTTCGGTGAACAGGAAACCGATCTGCTCGCGCAGAACGAAAAATTCTTCGCCCGTCTGACTCCGCGTATCGACGATGACGGTTACGCCGATTGGCTCGAAGCCCGTCTCATTCCGTTTTATGAAAATTGGCGCGGCAAACTTTCCGCTCTGACGCTCGCTCCGGCCAGGTCCACTGCCCGCACCCGGGCGGCGCTGGTCCGGGTCTTCGATCTGCGCCTCGCCAGCTACCGCCATCTCGTCACCGGTTTGCGGGCCCACGACAGCCTCGCCGTCGCACAGTATCTGGGAGAGGAAGCCCTCGTCGGCCGGGAGCTCGGCGAGCTGGGGGATTCATCTAAGCACTGATGCCAGCGACCTGAGCCGGACTCGGGATTTGACGCTCCGGTTGATTGGCCCGAATGTCCGGCCAGCGGGATTCGTCCCCGGCCCATCCCGTTCCACCCATGTTGCCCTTCGCCCGCCTGTTTTCGCTTTTGACCGTTTTGCTGATCGCGGCGGTCTCCGGTTTTGCCGCCGCCCCCGTGCACGCGTGGGAAAAACAAGAGCTCACGTTTACCGCAGAGAACAGTTACAAGAACGCATACACCGACGTCATCCTCTGGGTCGACCTCACCGGGCCCGGTTTCAACAAGCGCATCTACGGATTCTGGGACGGCGGGCAGATTTTCCACCTGCGCCTCCTCGCCACGGCGCCGGGCACCTGGACTTGGAAGAGCGGCTCGTCCCCCGCCGATCCGGGGCTGACCGGAAAAACCGGCACGTTCACCGCTGTCGTCTGGACCGAGGCCGAGCTGAACGAAAATCCCCTGCGCCGCGGGATGATCCGCGCCACTGCCAACCATCACGCCCTCGAGTATTCCGACGGCACGCCCTATCTCGCCATCGGTGACACCTGGTACGCCCTCGCGGCGAATCGCTTCAAATGGTACGACGATGATCAACAGCGCCCGATCGGCCCAACCGCGGGATTCAAGGATTTTGTGCGTTACCGGCGGGCGCAGGGTTACAACTGGGTCAACGTCATTGCCGCGTTTCCCAATTGGAAGACCGACGACAAGCCGTGGCGGTTCAAGATGAACGACGCCGCGGAGACGACGATTCGTACCGCGTGGGTCGAGTTCGGCACGGGCAGCGCCAAGAACATGGACAACGAGGGCGGCCGCCCGTTCTATTACCCGGGCAAGGTCCCCGGCTACGCGGACTATTTTCCAGACATGGACCGGATCAATCCGGAGTACTTCAAATATCTCGACCGGAAGATAGATTACCTCAATGCCCACGGGTTCGTTCCTTTCATCGAAGCCTCGCGGCGCGATTCCGGCCTCTGTTGGAATAAATACTATGCGTGGCCTGATTCGTACGTGCGGTATGTCCAGTACATCTGGTCGCGCTACCAGGCCAACAACACCGTGCTCAGCCCGGTCCACCTCGACATTATCTACGAAACCGTCAGCCCGGACGATTACTCCGACGCCGTCCGCGTCGTGAAGGATAAATTCGGTCCGCCGCCCTTCGGCACGTTGCTGTCGGCCAACGCCAATCCCTCCACCCTCGAAAACTGGGGCGAGCATTCCTGGGTCACGCTCCACCAGATCGGCAACATGCGTGAACATAACAATTATTGGTACCTCACCGAAATCTTTAACCTGAAAAGCCCGACGCCCGCGCTCAACGGCGAGCCCTACTATGCCGGCTTCAAGGACAACCGCGGCGTCGGCGCGGTGAACTACAAGCTCGGCGCCGACGGCGGCACGGAGCGCGACAATCAGCTCTGCCGCTCCGGACTCTACGGTTCGTTTCTCTCGGGCGGACTGGCCGGCCACGTCTACGGCGCCGAGGGCATCTGGGGCGCCGACATCGAGTCCGCCGCGCCCACGAAGATGTGGGACGCGTTCCAGTGGCGGTCAGGCGCTGAAGTCCAGTTCCTCCGGACCTTCGCGTTTTCGATCGGCCGGCGCTACCAGGACCTCGTGCCCCTCGCCGATCTCGTCTCGCCCAACAAGACGGCCGACGTGCTTAGTTACGACGGCTGGGCGTATTGCGCACGGACCGACGACAAGGAAATCTTTCTCGCCTATTTTGAGAACAGTTGCCCGAAGTCTCAGATCCGCGGCGCCAAATTGAACAGCGTGTATCGCGCCCAATGGTTCAACCCCCGCGACGGCACCTGGCTCGACGCCGGCGACGGAAAAGTCCGCGCCGACAAGATCGGCACCATCGCCCTCCCGGATTTCCCTGAAAAAACCGACTGGGGCCTGCGGCTGGTCTACGATAGATCGGTCCCCGCGATGGCGCGCTGAGCCACCCGATCCCATTCACTTTGTAGGGCGGGGTCGCCGACCCTGCCTGCTTGGGATCTCAGGTTACGTTCGCGGCGGGGTCAGCGACCCCGCCCTACAACTCACTGACCGTCAACTCAGGGCAACCCCAACCCTAATACCAGCCGCCCGTCCGATTTAGACTTTGGCGCGCCAGTGCCGGTAGGGACGGACCGCCGGGCCGTCCGCGAACGTACCCACGCTCACGGCGCACCGGGCCGGTGCGCCCTACCCGTCAGCGCTCTTCTCTTCAATATGGGTCAGCCACCCCATAGCAAAAGCGCGGCGTTAAGCGCAGGGTCGCCGTTCCACGCTTAACTCAAGCCGGAAAACAAAGAGGAGAAATGTTCGATGAAAACATGTATTTTGTCCCTCGCCCTGACCGGCGGCGTGAAACGAATTCACCTGAGCCTGATCGTCGCGCTGGCGCTGACGGGCCTGCACCAGAACGCCATCGCAACTCCTGCGGTGGTAACTCTCGGTTCGGACGCTGGTTTTGCCGTCCTCGCCGGAAGCGGGATCACCATCACCGGCCCGACCAAAATCACCGGGGATATCGGTACATTTCCAACCACCTCGATCACGGGCTTCCAAAACGTCACCCTGAACGGGGCGAACGACGCCGGCAATGCGGTGACGCAACAGGCCAAATCCGACCTGCTCACGGCGTACAACGACGCCGTCGGGCGCGCCTCCGGGACAACTTACGCCGGGGGCTTCGACCTCGTCGGGCAAACGTTGACCTCGGGCGTCTACCATGACGCCACTTCGCTTTTCCTTTCCGGAACGCTGACGCTCGACGCCCAGGGCAACCCCGATGCGGTCTGGATTTTCCAGGCTGGGTCCACGCTCATCACCGCATCGAACAGCACGATCGACCTGATCGGTGGCGCGCAGGCCTGTCATGTTTTCTGGCAGGTCGGCAGCTCGGCGACCCTGGGCACCGGCACCGATTTCGAGGGGAACATTCTGGCTTTGACCTCCATCACTCTCGATACCGGCGCAACTGTTGACGGCCGGGTGTTGGCCCAGAACGGCGCGGTGACGCTGGACACCAACACTATTACCCTGGCGGTCTGCAGCAGTGACACTACCGGTGACACCGGCGGCTCGGGTGGCACGGGCGGCGGTACAGGTGGAACGGGCGGCACGGGCGGCGGTCCGGCGACGGCACCTGAAACCGGCAGCACGTTGTTGCTGCTCGGCGCCGGACTAGCCGCTTTGCTGGCATGCAAACGGGAGTCCTTTGCCGTGCTCATGGCTAGAGCGTATTAAATTGAACTGTAGCCGGGGTCGCTGACCCCGGTGTTTGCGCGTTTCTATCCCGGACCGGGGTCAGCGACCCCGGCTACAACAGGCAAGGTCGGCCACACTATTGTCCAATATGCTCTAAG
>CAYZGG010000059.1:0-22746 GCA_964477955.1 uncultured Opitutaceae bacterium | reverse complement strand
CGGTTTTCAAGACCGCCGCGATAGACCACTCTGCCACCCTTCCGGAAAATCAAACATTTCTCCTCGCACTTTTCGCGTCTTTGGGCCAGTGTCGAGCCTGCAAACACCCGCCCGGGCCAGGCGGATTTTCCCCATGGCCGGATCAGCTCAGGCGGTTGCCGAATTTCAGGGACTCTACGGTCCGTTCACCGTGGCCGAAAAGGTGCTGCAAAAGATCTGGCTGCGGCGGGATTTCGCCCTGCCGCGGGCCCGGTTGACCGACGGCCGCGCGGTCGAGGTGCTGGCGCCGGGAGAGTGGAATCTGCTGGGCGGACCCGATTTTCGCCGGGCGCGGCTGCGTTTTGACGGCCGGGAGGTGGGCGGGGACATCGAGGTTCATTTCCATGTCTCCGACTGGCGCGCGCATGGCCACGCGGTTGACGCGGCCTACTCGGGCGTCGTGCTGCATGTGGTGCTGTTCCCTCCGGAGCCGGGGGAGTTGCCGGCGATTCACCAGGAAAGCGGGGCGATTCCGACCTTGGTTTTGCTGCCGCTGCTGCACCGCGACCTCGAGGAATATGCGGCGGACGACGCCCTGGAGGCGATCACGGCGCGCGATGAATGGCGGCGGTTTGCCGAGCTGGGAGGGAAACCGGTGGACGAGCTGCGGGCGCTGCTTCGGGCCCGGGCGCGGCAGCGCTGGCTGCAGAAAGTGCGGTTTGCCCGGCTGCGGATCGAAAAGCTGGGCTGGACCGAGGCGGCGCACCAGACGGCGCTTGAGATTCTGGGTTACCGGCGCAACCGGGCGGCGATGCTGGCCGTGGCGACCCGCCAACCCTTCGCCGTCTGGTCGGATGGAGTCGACTGCGACCAGATTTGGCGCGAGGCGGCTCCGCTCTGGCACCGGCACGGAGTGCGGCCGGCCAATCACCCGCGGCTGCGGTTGCGACAATACGCGGAGTGGGTGCGAGCCCGTCCCGATTGGCCGCAGCGGCTCGTGGATCTGGCCGGCGATTTTCCCGGCGGGGAGGCGCCGCGGGATTTCGCTGCGACCGACCGGAAAAGCCTGGATCTTCGCGGGTGGCGACGGCGAATTTCCGACGAGGTGGCCGGAGACAAACTGGGCGGGTCGCGATTTGACACGCTGGTTTGCGACGGTTGGCTGCCGTTGGCCGCCGCGCGCACGGGCTGCGACCCCTCCGACCTCTGGTTTCATTGGATTCTCGGCGATATTCCCGGCGGCGTTCGCCGGGCGTTGGGACGGCTCGGGGTTTGCTCCGGCCCGACCGCTCCGCAATGCCATGGCTACGGACAGGGTTTGCTGGGGTGGATGATGGATCACCAAGCTAGTGCAACTTCCTGACTGGAACCACTCTAGTGCGGGGCTTGACAATGCTTTGGGCGAGACCCTATTTTAGGAACCCAATTATAGTTCACTTTCAAATGGTGGGCCTTCGGGTCCGCCTTTTTTTTCCCATAATCACACACATCACCACATGAGCAGCGAAATCCTGTCCGTTCTTGAGTACATGGAAAAGGAGAAGGGCATTCCCCGTGCCGACATGATCTCCGCCATCGTCAATGCGATCAAAACGGCCGCGTTGAAAGGCGTGAATTCAGGCCAGGAGCTCAAGATTGAGATCAGCCCGAAAAACGGGCAGATGAAGGCGTGGGCCATCATGAAAGTGGTCGATTCCGTGGCCGATCCGAAGAAGGAAATTCATGTGGAAAAGGCCCAGGTCTTCAAACACGGGGCCGTGGTCGGGGAGCTGATCGAAAAGGAAATCGATCCCGCTTTTCTCGGTCGCATCGCCGCCCAGACCGCCCGGCAGGCCATCATGCAACGCCTGCGTCAGTTCGAAAAGGAACGCATCTACGACGATTTCAAGGATTCCATCGGCGACATCGTCAGCGGCACCGTGCGCCGGCGCGAGCGCAACGACCTTTTCATCGACCTGGGCAAGGCCGAGGCCGTCATGCCCGGCAAAGAGCAGGTGCCCGGCGAGGAGTATTCCCCGGGCGAGCGCATCCGCTGCCTTTTGCTGGAGATTGAAAACGGCAGCCGCGGCCCCGAGGTCATCCTCAGCCGCGCCAGCAGCAAGTTTGTCCGGCGCCTCTTCGAGCTCGAGGTCACCGAGATCGCCGACGGCACGGTGCGCATCGACGCCTTTGCCCGCGAGCCGGGCTACCGCACCAAGATTGCCGTCACCAGCACCGACCCGAAGGTCGATCCAGTGGGCGCCTGCGTCGGCGCCCGCGGTGCGCGCGTGAAGAGCATCGTGCGCGAACTGGGCGGCGAAAAAATCGACATCATTCCGTATCACGCCGATCCGAAGGAAATGCTCATCGAGGCGCTCAAGCCCGCCGTCCCGCGCGAGACCTATCTCGACGAGAAGAACAAGCGCATTTTGATCAAGGTGGCCAACGAGGACCTCGCGGTCGCGATCGGCCGCAAGGGACAGAACGCACGACTGACCTCGCGCCTGGTCGGCTGGAGGCTCGACATCGAGGAATGGAAGCCCGAGGCCTCCGATCCGCGCGCCCAGGCCATCACCCTGCTCGTGGCCGCCTTCGGCTTCGACAAGGGTGTCGCCGAGCGCCTCGTGGCCCACGGCATCAATTCCCCCGCCGCCTTCGAGGGCGTCGAGGCGGGCGATCTGGTCGGCGATTTCGGGTTTACCGAGTCCGAAGCCGGTGACATCATCGCTAAAGTGTCCACCAACAATTCCTGATCCGACCGATTCCGACCCGCCCGACCACCCACTGAATGAGCGCCCGTATTCACGAGATTGCCAAGCAATACAACGTTGAGCCCAAGGACATGCTCACCTGGCTCAAGGAACAGGGCTTTGTCTCGGCGGACACGCGCTCGGTCTCCAGCACGGTCAGCAAGATCTATTACGACGAGATCGCCAAGAAGTACGGTGCCAAACCCGTGGCCGCCGCGACGGCCGTAGAAACCGCTCCGCCGCCGGCCGAGCCGGTCGAAGCACCCAAGATCAGGTTGCCAGCCGGGGTGTTCGTCAAATCGGCACAGGACGTGGTGCGCGAGAAAGAGGACGCGGCCAAGGCCGTCGCCGCCGCCCGCGCCGCCGCCGTCGTGCCGCCGCCGGCTCCGGCTCCCGCGCCGGCTCCGGTCTCCATTCCAAAGCCGCCCGCGCCGGTGCAGATGGCCAAGCCCGCGCCGGTGCTCCCGGCCGTCAGCGTGCGCAGCAATTCACCCATGCCTCTGCCGGTGGCCGCCCCGAAGCCCGCACCTTTCCAAGGGATGCCGCCCAGGCAGGCCCCGGTCGCGCCCGTGGCCAAGATGCCGGTCGCGCCGCCGCCGGTGCCCACCGCCCGCTCGACTTCGCCGCTGCCGCCGCCCGCCGCCCGCACGGCGCCTTCCGCGCCCATGGCTCCGGCTCCGTCCTCGGTCACGGTCACCGAGGAGGGCGGCGTCAAGGTCATCCACGTCAAGCCGCCGGTCATCGTCCGGGACTTCGCCGTCGCGCTGGGACTGAAGCCGTTCAAACTCATTTCGGAGCTCATGGAGATGAGCATCTTCGCGTCGATGAACCAGCCGATCGACGCGGCCGTCGCCACCAAGCTGGCGGAAAAGCACGGCTTCCTGCTCGACATCAAGCACCGGGGTGAGACTCCGGCGCCCGCACCGAAGAAGGAAGAACAGAAAAAGTCCAAGGAGGAGAAAGCGCGCGAAGAAGATCTCAAGAATCTCGCGCCGCGTCCTCCCGTGGTCTGCATTCTCGGCCACGTCGATCACGGCAAAACCTCCCTGCTCGACGCCATCCGCAAGGCCCACGTCGCCGAGGGCGAGGCGGGCGGCATCACGCAGCACATCGGCGCCTACCAGATCGAATACAACGGTCGCAAGATCACCTTCCTGGACACGCCCGGCCATGCGGCTTTCACGAAGATGCGTTCGCGCGGCGCCAGCGCCACCGACATCGCCATCCTCGTGGTCGCGGCCGACGACGGCTTCATGCCCCAGACCGACGAGGCGCTGAAAATCGCGCTCGCGGTCAAGGAACAGCAGCCCGACAAATTCGCCCTGATCACCGCGGTCAACAAGATGGACGTGAAGGGGGCCAACCTCGACCGCGTGAAAACGCAGATGCAGGAACGCGGCATCACGCCGGAAGACTGGGGTGGCGAAACCGTCACCGTGCCGGTCGCCGCGATCAAGGGCCAGGGCATCACCGAACTGCTGGAAATGATCCTCCTCCAGGCCGACGTCCTGGAACTCCGCTCCAACCCGAAGGCCGAGGCCAGTGGCGTCATCATCGAGTCGCAGGTCGACGTGGGGCGCGGTCCGCTGGCCACCGTCATCGTCCAGCGGGGAACGCTGCGCGTGGGTGACGCCATCGTGTGCGGCGCGCATTGGGCGAAGGTCCGCGCGATGTTCGACGACCAGGGCCAGAACATCAAGGAGGCTCCGCCTTCCACCCCGGTGCGGGTCATCGGCTGGTCGGGCACGCCGGATTCGGGCGCCCACTTTGTCGCGGTGAAAAACGCCCGCGAGGCCGAAAACCTCGCCGAGGACGAATTGCACCGCGTGCGCAAGGAGGCCGTGACGGCCGCCGCCACGCCCAAGGACACTTCGATCGACGCCCTTTTTGCCAACATCGCCGCCACCCAGGAAAAGGTCCTCCGCGCGGTCATCAAGTCCGACGTGTTCGGTTCCCTCGAGGCTCTCCGCAACGTGCTCGACGGCATCAAGAGCACCAAGGTGAAGCTCGACATCGTCGCCGCCGACGTGGGCATCATCAGCAAGAACGACGTGCTGATGGCCGGCGCCGCCAAGGCCGTGATCATCGGTTTCAACGTCAAGCAGGAGAACGGCGTCTCCGCCCTGGCCAAACACCACGGCGTCGTCATCCAGAGTTTCGAGATCATCTACGAGCTCGGCGACAAGGTGAAGGAGATGCTGGCCGACCTGCTCGAACCGGATCTCAAGGAAATCAAGCTCGGCGTGGCCGACGTCCGCCAGGTCTTCCCCGTTTCCAAGGGCTTCGTCGCCGGCTGCCTCGTCACCGAGGGCAAGGTCAACCGTGGCGTCATGGCCCGGGTCCGCCGCGGCAAGGATTCGCTGCACGAGAGCAAGGTCAGCACGCTGCGCCGCTTCAAGGACGACGCCAACGAGGTGCGCGCCGGACTCGAATGCGGCATCCGCCTCGACGGCTTCGACGATTACAAACCCGGCGACAAGATCGAGTGCTTCGAAATCCAGAAGGTCAGAGCCTCGCTATGATTTCCGGTCTTTGATCTTCGATTTCCTTAGCCCGGAGCCGGACGGAAATCGAAAATCAAGAATCCGAAATCGAAAATCCGATGTCCAACCGTCTTCTCCGCGTCAACGAGCTGATGCAGCGCGAAATCAGCGCGTACCTGCACTCGCGCTATTCCAGTGAGACCGTCGCGATCACGATCTCCGGCGTCGACGTCACCGGCGACCTGCGCGAGGCCAAGGTCTATTTCTCGGTGGTGGGCGGACCCGAGGCCGGGGAGCGCGCCGGCCACTGGCTGCGCCGGAAGCGCCCCGAAATCCGCTCGATGGTCGCCAAGAACGTCGTCCTGCGGCACGTGCCCTTGCTCACCTTCCACCTCGATCTCGCGGGCACCCGCGCCCTGCGCATCGAGACGCTCCTCGACCAGCTCGACGACAAGGAGCCGAAGGCATGAACTATTACCCGAGGTTCGCCGGCCGTTTCGCCGTGCTGCTGCATGAGCTGCACGGGCGCCAGGTCGTCGTCATCGGCCACCAGCGGCCCGACGGCGATTGCATCGGCTCGCAGGTCGCGCTGTGCCGGATGCTGCGCGGGCAGGGGATCGATGCCGTCTGCGTCAACGCCGATCCGGTGCCACGGCGCATCAAGTTCCTGCTCGGCGACACGCCCTTCCTGAAGCGCGACGATTTTTCGCACGAGGGCCGGGTGGCGGTGTTCACCGACTGCGCCGACCACGGCCGGGCCGGCGACAAGCTGAAGCAGCTTTATCCCGCGCCGTTCGCCTGTTTCGACCACCACGTGTCGAACGAGGGTTTCGCGAAACACAATTTTGTCGACGTCAACTCGGCCGCCACCGCCGAGGTGCTGGCGGGCCTGTTCCACGATGCCGACCTGCGGGTCGACGCCATCACCGCCCAGGCGCTCTACACCGGCATGATGACCGACACCGGACAGTTCCGGTTTCCATCGACGACCGAACGTGTTTTCCGCCTCTGCGCCGATCTGGTCGCCCGCGGGGCCAATCCGGCCCAGGCCGGAATGGAACTCTACGAGCGCGAGACCTCGGCCAAACTGAAGCTGCTCCAGCATTACATCAGTTCGCTGAAGCTCGAAGCCGGCGGGCGCATCTGCCTCGGCGTGCTGCCGCTGGGCATTTTCGAGCAGCTCGGCGCGACCGTCGAGGACACCGAGGGGCTGGTCGACTACGCGCGTTCGATCGAGGGCGTGGAAATCGGCGTCCTGATCGAGGAGCGTCCGGGCGTGATCAAGGCCAGCCTCCGGGCCAAGCACAGCACGTACCGGATGGACACGATCGCCAGCCAGTTCGGCGGCGGCGGCCATGCCAGCGCGGCCGGCTTGAACTGCGCCGACACGCTTGACTCGTTCTACCCGAAGCTCGTGGCCGCACTCACCCGGCGCCTGGCCGAGCTCGATTCCCTCCACAAATGAGCCTCAAGCCGGCGAAGGAAATCGAGGGCGTCCTTCTGGTCGACAAACCGGCCGGCATGACGTCGCACGACGTCGTGTACCGCCTGCGCCGCAAGCTGCAGATGCAGCGCATCGGCCACGCCGGCACGCTCGACCCGATGGCCACCGGGCTGCTCATCATGCTGATCGGAAAGGCCACACGCATCTCCCAGTATCTCATCAGCGTCGACAAGATTTACGAGGGCGAGATCACGCTCGGGGTCACCACCAACTCCCAGGACGCGGAGGGCGAGGTGATGGAGACGCGCCCCGTGCCGGCGCTCACCGAGGACCAGGTGCGCGAGCAGATGAAAACATTTCTCGGCGACCAGTACCAGATTCCGCCGATGTTTTCGGCGATCAAGATCGACGGGGTGCCATTGTACAAGAAGGCGCGGCAGGGCGAGGAGGTCGTGCGCGAGCCGCGCTTCATCCGCGTGGCCGCCTTCGATCTGCTTTCGTTCCAGTCTCCGAAACTGACCTTCCGGCTCGCCTGCACCAAAGGGACCTACGTCCGCACGATCGCGAACGATCTCGGCCAGAAACTGGGAACGGGTGCGCATCTCTCGGCGCTGCGCCGGACGGGCAGCGGCAAATTCTCCCTCGCCCAGTGCACGCCCCTGGCGGAGATCCAGGAACTGTCTTTGCCGGAGATCGAAAAGCGCCTGATCCCGGTGCACGAAGCGGCGCCTAGCGTGGCGCTGTGAACACCCTGCGGCAGTTCGATGGACTCGACCGGGTGGCTTTGCCGGACCGACCGCTGCATCTTGCCGTGGGGATGTTCGATGGCGTGCACCGCGGGCACCAGGCGGTCATCGGTTCGGCCGTGGAGACTGCCGGACGCGGCGGGGGGCTCGCCGTCGTGCTGACGTTCTGGCCGCATCCGAGCCGGCTGTTCCACCCCGAAAATCCCGTGCGCATGATTCTGGGACGGGAGGCGAAACTCCGCGTCCTCTCCCGGTTGGGGCTGGATGGCGTCATCGATCAGCCGTTTACCCGGGAATTCGCGGGCGTCGGGGCGGACGAATTCGTGCCGCTGCTGCTCCGTCACCTGCCGCGGCTGGCCTCGATCTCCGTCGGGGAAAACTGGCGTTTCGGCCGCGCGCGCGAGGGCGACGTCGCCCGGCTGACCGCGGACGCCCGCACGGCCGGTCTGGAGGTGGTCCGCGTGCCGCGGCTGGAGCAGGATGGCGCGCCGGTCAGCAGTTCGCGGATCCGGGAGCTGATTGCGAGCGGGCAGATCGCCGCGGCCAACGCGCTGCTGGGTTACGCCTATTTCGCCGAGGGGGTGGTGCAGACCGGCCGCCAGCTCGGTCGCCAGCTTGGTTTTCCAACGCTCAATCTTGCCTGGGAGCCTGAACTGCTGCCTCGTTACGGCGTTTATGCGGTTTCCGTGCTGGATGAAACGGGCCGGCCCAGCCCGGGCGTGGCCAACTACGGCCTGCGACCGACGGTGGAACAGACGACCCGGCCGCTGCTCGAGGTGCATCTCCTGGGCGAAACCGCCTTGGGACCGGGCCGGGCGATCACCGTCAACTGGCTGCATTTTCTGCGGCCGGAAAAAAAATTCCCCGGCGTGGCCGAGCTGGCCGCCCAAATCGCGCAGGACCGGCGGGATGCGCTGGATTTCTTCGGTCGGATCGCCCGCGGTTGAATCGGCAAACAACGGCTTGACTTGCCTAGGTCGGAATCTACGTTCCCGCCTCTTTCCCGATCCCCGGGGTGGTAGCTCAGTTGGTTAGAGCGTCTGCCTGTCACGCAGAAGGTCGCGAGTTCGAGTCTCGTCCATCCCGCCAGTTTTAGGCCCGCAACTCAAAAGGTTGCGGGCTTTTTGTTTTCCAGGATTGTTGCTGGGAATCGTCGGAAACGACATGGGTTCGACAATCCAAGGTGATTTGGTTTTTTGCACCACGATGCCCGGCTGAGGCGCCCTCCAACCCCGGGGGCGCACTTCAGGATCTCCTGTCGCCGCTCCGAATCGGAAGGCTACCGTTCAGGGCAGCCGGAGCTTGCCGCCGCGCCCTGCGCGCACGCGGCTCACTCTGCGCATCGCCCGGCGCGGCGTCGAGTCCGGCCAACGACTCGGTCGATATCGCTGGGTGGTGGAGCGCGCCATCGCCTGGTTGCACGCCTTCCGCCGTCTGCGCGTGCGCTATGAGTGTCGCCCCGGCGTACATCACGCTTTCCTTTCCCACGGCTGCATCATCATCTGTGCACGCGTCCTTCATCAGCGGTTTTGAAATGAACTCCAACTACCGGATCATAGACACAGAAACATGGAATAATTGGGTGACACTCCAGACAGAAAAGGAGTGTTGCCATGGAAGCGAAAGAGACGGTGGAGAAGAAGCCGGTCCTCGAACCGCGAACCGGGCAAAAGCGATATCGGTACCGCTTTGAGGAGAAGCGCAGGGCGGTTCGGCTGCACCTCCAGGAAGGGTTCAGCGTCCGTCTCGTTTGGGCCGAGACCGGCTGAGCCAGGCGCGTAGCCACCTCGACCAAACTACTTGCCAACCACCTCGTAAACACCACCGGCTCCGCTCGGATTTTCTCGCTGATTGATAATGTAGTCCAGTTTCTTGTAGCCACCGACGAAGATTCTCTTGCCCTCGAGATCCGTGTTTATCGAAGTGTAGAAAAGGACGTCGTCGGACTGCAGTTTGACCGCCGCGAGGTCTACGTCGAAGAGCATGACCGGCTGGGCTTCCTCAAGGTTGTTCCTGTTGACCGGCGCATGCATCAACAAGCCGTGCGGGGGCGTCGGGACAAAAGATATCCAGTCGGTGAACACCAGCTGCCCCCGCAGGCCGGGAATGCTCTGGCCTTGGTACAGAGCGGATCCGGTATTGGCGTTGGCCCCGAGGATTGCATCAAGATGAGTGTATTCCACCAGGGGACGGTAGAAGTTCGGCAATCTCGAAGCTTCGAGGCCGTAGGCAAGAGTGCGAACATCACCGTCCTGTTCAAAGGAAGTGGGGAAGATCCCTTCCCACGGGCGGAAGCCGAAATTGATACCGTACTTTTCGAATCCGTGGACGTACTCGATCGTATCTTGTCCCGTGTTGGCGAGGTACTTGATCCAGCGAGCGGGGTTACGGGGACCACCCGGCCCGTCCTCTTCTGCTTTTCCGCTGCCTTCTATATACTCGTGGTGAACTTTGCTCGGATTGCGCAGTCCCTTCACCAGAGTGACAAATGATCCGGCCGGCACCTGCTGCGCTCGCAGGTCGGTGAATGTGGCAACGGGGGCGGCGTTCGTGAAATCTCTTCCCGCCAGTTTATCGAGGTCAAGCTTCAGCAGTTTTCCCGATAACTGATCATCATCCTGTGCGATATTGTTGGGATCGTACTCGCTGCCGCCGTCGCCTAGCCCGAGAAGGAGCGTGTTCAATTCGGGCGACCACGTCAGCGACTGGAACCCAGTATGGTTGAAGTAGGGGCGTTTGATCTTCAGGAGCGTGCGCTGAAACGCGGGAACGCCATGAACTACCCGGTATTCTTCAAGGTGGTCGACGTGGTCGTATTCAGCCATGTTCCAAGGGTCCGACGTCGAAACGAGCCATTGGAAAAAGAAAGGTGGGGACCCGCTGCGTTCGTTGATATTGGAATACCACACCCAGAATCGACCGTTCGATTCGAACTTTGGATCAGCGGCGAAGCTGAGCAGCCCTCGCTCATCATAAGTTTCCGGAGTCGGATAGCCAAGCGAGGGAAGGCCGGGAACGTGATTTCCGAGTTTACCCACGGCCGAGCGCAGGTCGAGAAAAACGGAGGGTGCGCTGTTTGCGGACAGGCTCACGCGATAGAGGCGCCCTGGCTGAGTGCAGACGAAGAGCGTATTCCCAACGACGTTGATGTCTGTGACAACGTCAATGTGCTCCAGCACGGGCTGCAATTTGACACTGATGTCCGCCGCGATCGTCTTTGCGATCGCTTGAAAGGCACCGACCTCGGAACTCGTGGCCAAGGCATTGGTTTGTTCTTCGCCGCGTAAACTGCGGCCGGTGAAAAGCGCGATGCCGAGCAAAAGGGGAACTCCAACGAAAAAGGTTGTTTTGGTTTTCATTTTTGGGGCGCCGAAATTCGAATGGCCTCTGATACACGAGCCTCGCGCACTCTTCCATGGGGTATAACCCTGCAACGGATGCTGAACCGCATTGGTTTTACAGTCACCCTGGATTTCACAAACGGTGGGCTTGCCACACTCCTGCCACTGGCGCAGTGCGGGCCGTCGGCCTGGTGCTGCTCTCGAATCGCGGTCCACTCTATCAGAAGCGATCCAAAAGGGTCAGGTTGCTAATGTTATATTAATGTCGATTCACGACAGCCCGCCGTAGTCGTTGCTGGGCGTCGCGGGTCATGCCGCTCCCACATTTTGAAAAACCGTGCCGAACTCAGTTGGCGAAGCGGAATAGAGCCATGCCGCCGTCCTAAAAAAACATAGTCCTTGCTCGAAGGCTGTGATGAAGGTCGCTCGCGCGGCTTTGGGGGAGGCCCATCTTGACGAGGTGATCAAGAGTGCCGAGCGATCCCAAAGGGTCAGGTTGCTAATGTTATATTGATGTCGATTCACGGCAGCTCGCTGTAGTCGTCACTGGACGTCGCGGGTCATGCCGCTCCCACATTTTGAAAAACCGTGCCGAACTCAGTTGACGAACCGGAATAGAGCCATGTCGCCGCTCGAAGGCTGTGATGAAGGTCGCTCGCGCGGCTTCGTTGGAGGCCCGTCTTGACGAGGTGGTCAAGAGTGCCGTGCCCCTTCAGCGGTTGCTCGTGACCGAGCCTCACTGCTCGAAGCGAGCGTGAGGTCCGACCACGGCCCCCGTGAAATGCAGACCGTTGCCGGCCGCCTGCACGGAAATCGCCAAGGCGTCGGCGGCGGGGACAACCGTGTGCCATTCGCCCGCCTTGAGCGCGTAGGCAAACGACAGGTTCTTTTCATCCTCGGCAATGCGCAGGGTGATTTCCGGTGTTTCCGGGAGCAGGCTGGTGATGAGAAGCTCCGCGGCAGGACCATTCCATTTTTCGACGATTGCGCTCAGTCCTCCGGCCGTGCGGCGGACGGCGAAATAATAGTGATGATTCTCGTTCTGGAAAACAGCCAGGCCCGCCGAGGTGCCCTCCGTCACGGGCGGTTGAAGAACGGTCGTGGCCTCAAATTTGGCGTGCTGCACCCGCCGGCCTAAAAACGAGGGGTTGTCGTGGCCATGCAACATCGCGGGGCGGGGAGAAAGGCTCAGTTTGCCGCCGCCAACCTGCCACCAGGTCTCGTGCGGCGCGCGAAGCATGGTCCAGGCGGACGAAAGCACGGGCGCGGTGAAATCGTCGGTCCACACGAAGTTGCCGGTCAACGGGAAGGATCCGGCTGAGGCGGCGCCCGCCGTCCCTGCCGGCTCCGGTTTGGCGGGACTGGCCGAAAATGCGCTGAGGTCGGCGCCGTCCCTCTTGGGTGCGGGCATGAGGTAGGGCACGCGTTCGCCGGGCGGGAGGATCACGGGCCAGCCGTCGTCGGTCCATTTCACCGGCAGCAGGAAGGTTTCGCGTCCGGTGAGCCAGTATTCGCCGGCGAAGGGCCGGCAGGCGAGGAACGTGGCCCACCAGTTCCCGTCGGGCCCCACGACGAGCTGGGCATGGCCCGTGCAGGTGACGGCGTGCGGGACGGTGCCATCGAGATCGCGCTGGGTCAGGATGGGATTTTTTTCCCAGGGCAGGAACGGCCCGGCGACGGATTTGCTGCGCAGGATCACCTGCGAATGTTGGAGGGAGGTTCCGCCCTCGGCGCAGCAGAGGTAATACCAACCATCCTTTTTGAAGATGTGCGGGCCCTCGATCCAGATCGGCTTGTCGGCGGGCTTGACGCCGCCGTTGACGATCACTTTGCGGGGCCTCACCAGTTTTTTCGCCGCGGCGTCAAATTCCTGAATCCAGATCGCGCGGTGTCCCTGGTAGAGTGGCGGGCCCTCGGGCGGGCCGTTGTTGATCATCCAGGCCCGCCCGTCGTCATCGAAAAACAACGACGGGTCGATGCCTTCAAAATCGAGCCAGACCGGATCCGACCAGGGGCCGGCTGGGTTTGTCGCGGTCATGAGGAAATTTCCGCCCGCTTGGACCATGGTGCACGTGACATAGAAGACCCCGGCGCGGTAGCTCAGCGCGGGCGCGTAGATCCCCTGTGTGATGGGAAGCCCGTCATATTTCAGCTGGGTCGGGCGGTCGATTACGCTGCCGATTTGTCGCCAGTTGACGAGGTCCCGGCTGTGGAAAACGGGAATGCCGGGGAAAAAGGCGAACGTGGAGTTGAGGAGATAGAAATCGTCGCCCACGCGGCACACGCTCGGGTCGGGGTAGTAGCCGGCGAGGATGGGGTTCAGGTAGGTTCCAGCCGGCCTGGCGACGGCAAAGACGTCGTCGTGTCCGGAGTAGGCGAACGATTTGAAGGTGACCGGGGCGGGCATGACAGCGGCGACCCTAACGGCGTGGAGGGACAAGGCGAGAGCGAGAGTGAGGGCGAATGGTTTCATGGTGGATCAGTGGTCGCCCGGATGGCCGGGAGCGAAGTGCAGTTTCAGGTTCTCGTAATAGGCGAGATCGTGGGCGGGCGGCTCGACGCCAGCCGGGAGCGGACGGTGGGAGAATTGACCGAAATAGAGCAGGCAGGCGTCGCGCCAGTCGCAAGCGTCGTGTTCCTGGCGCCGCATGAGCGCCTGGACGTGGGCGTGCAGCTCCGGATCGATCCGGCCGGCGAGTGACTCCCATTCGTGTTGCATCGTGCGGACCTCGTCGACGCCCCGCTGGTAACGCAGGCAGAGTTCGTCCCACAGGGTGCGGCCGGATTTCATTTTGTAATCCCAAGGGAGATGATGGAACCAGAGAAGGAATTTGTCGGGGCAGGTGGCGGGATCGCCCCAGAGCTGGGCGAGTTCGGGAGCGTATTGTTCCAGTGCGTTCGAACCGGTCGCGGTGCGATCGCGACCGAGGCCGACCGCGTCGGCGCGGTGGTAGTAGGTGGCGTTCCAATCCGAGCGGGCGAGGCCGTCGACCCACGGACCTGGTCCATAATGGTGTCCTTCGGCCATGATGTGGTGCAGGCCCAGCGGCATCGAGTAATTGACCACGGTTTCGCGCGAGCCCAGGAGAATTTTTGAGATTGTGGAGACGACCGTCGGATCTCCGCCGAAGGTCTGGCGAGTCCACTCGTCGGCGATCTGTTCCGGATTCAACGCCGGGTCCCAGGCGAGCCGGCCGAAGGCGTACCAGTTGGCCTGCGCGAGCGGGTGGCCGGTCCAATCGCGATCTGTGCCGGTATTGGCGACCCCGGCCATGACGCTCGGCGACTGCAGTTTCAGGCTGCCGTCAATCACGTGCGCGACGGTCGAGCCCGCCCCGGCGGCGTAAGTGTCGGAATCCAGCACTTCCTTCCACATCGGGGCGAGGAAGGCGACCTGGGTGGACTGACCGAGATACTCCTGGGAGAGCTGGACTTCCAGGGCGAGGCGGGTTTTGGGCATGGCGCCGAACAGCGGAGAAAACGGTTCGCGCGGCATGAAATCGAGCGGTCCGTTCTTGATCTGGACAACGACGTTCTGGCGGAACTGGCCGTCGAGCGGGGTGAATTCGCTGTAGGCCTGCTTGATGCGGTCCTCCTTGGCGTCGGCCTTATAGACAAAGGCGCGCCACATCACGATCCCATCATGCGGCGAGAGGGCGTCGGCGAGCAGGTTGGCTCCATCGGCATGGGTGCGGTGATAGTCCTGCGGGCCCGGCTGGCCCTCGGAATTGGCCTTCACGAGGAACCCGCCGAAGTCGGGGATGAGGCGGTAGATCTCGTCGGCCTTGTTGTGCCACCATGCTGCGACGGACGGATCGAGCGGGTCGGCGGTCTTGAGGCCGCCGATGGCCATCGGGGCGCTGAAACGTGCGGAGAGGTAAACGCGGATGCCGTAGGGGCGGAATTCGTCCGCGAGGGCGGCGACTTTCGTGAGGTAGGCCGGGGTGAGGATCAGGGCGTCGGCGTTGACGTTGTTCAGCACGGTGCCGTTGATTCCGAGCGAGGCGCAGGCGCGGGCATAGTCCCGGTAACGCGGGGTGCGATAATCCGGCAGGTAGAACCATTCCCAGAGCGAGAAGCCCGCGTAGCCGCGCTCGATGAAGCGGTCGAGTTGGTCCCAGTGATCCAGAATGCGCCGTTCGATCTTCGGCGCGCTGACCAGGTTGAGATTCTCGAGAGAGTGACCGGTCTGGAGGTGGCGCAGCAGAGCGTAGGCGCCGTAGAGAAAGCCGCGGTCGCGGTTGGCGACGATCACAATGCGCTGCGTGCCGTCGTGCGCGACGCGGCGGACGATGTAGCCTTCCTCGCCGGCGGCGCGCAGGTCCGTTTCGGTGACGAACGCCGCGGTGGCCGGATCCGTCGGGCGGGCGAACAGCAGGGCCTGGTTTCGCGTGGCCTGGGCGGTGATCGGGACGTCGATGCCGAGCAAGCCTCGCAGTCCGGCGGCAAGTTCGGCCCCGGCAGTCGTCAGGATCGGCCGGGGCTGCTCTGGCAGGACAATCTCCGGGATCGCGGCGGCGACGCTTCGGCGCAGGCCGGCGTCGGGAATCGGATCGAAGCGCAGCCAGAGGCGGTAGCCATCGTCGCCGCGAGCCGTGGCGGCCAAGGCGAAGGCGAGAAGGGCGAGGCGAAGGGAATTCATGGGCGAATCGAGGGCGGGACGAAGATGAAAGCGAGCGGGATCAACGCGGTGCCGCGGCGGGGCTGCTGGCGAGCGGGATATCCCAAGTGCGAAATCTTCCTCCGGCTTCGAGCAAACCAAGAAAATAGAGCAGGCCATCGTAGTAGCGCCACCGACCCGCGGGCACCGGCGCGTCCCACAGGCGTCGCACAAACGGGCGGGCGAGATCCGGGTCGGCGGCCTGCCCGGCGACGGCGGCCATCGCAATCAATCCAATGGAGACATCGGTCGAAAGCGGCCGGCCCTCGAGGGTGAACTGGTTCGGCAACTTGGGCCAGTGCGAGGCGAGGAACCGCAGGAGGCGATTGCTCTGCCCGACCTGCCAGGGGTCGGCGTGCCACCAGGCGTAGTCGAGGCCGACGTTGGCCGGCGTGCGCCAGGCGTCGAAGCGAAAATCCTCGCGGCCGGCGCCCAAGCGGGGGTCCGGCCGGCCGTCGAACCCGCTGTACTCGGGCATCAGACCGGTCACCGGATGCGCGGCGGCGTGGAAAAACCTGCGGCTGGTGGCGGCGGCTTCCGCCCAGAATTGGCGGTCAGCGGGATCGGACGCCCACGCCGCCCAGCAGTCGTAGAACGCCGGGAGCTGGTAGGACGGATCGGTGAAATCTGCGGCGTCCGGGTTTGGGGCGAAGACGACCTGTTTTTCGGCGGGATCGAAGATGGGGGTGACCCCGTCGCTGCGCGGCTTGTGCAACATTTCCCGGAGCAGATCCTGCGCTTCCGCCTCGTAGTTGATGCCACCGGCCGTGTGGCCCCAACGGTGCGCGGCGATGAACAGCGCCATGGCGATCCACTCCTCGCCGTCGCTGGCCGAACCCGGATCAAGGGAGGTGCCGTTGTACCGGCAGTGCCAGGCAAAATAGCCGCGGCGAGGGCCCGCAGCATGGCGCATGAATTTGTCGGCCCAGCGCCAAAGCCGGTCGAATTCAGCGCGGTGGTCGGTCTGCACCGCCAGCATCAGGCCGTACGACATGCCCTCGGTCCGGACGTCGCCACTCCCGACATCCGCGAGGTAGGCGAGGTCGTCGCCGACCGGGAAATACAGACGTTGAGTGCGGTCGTCGCCGTGGAAGAGCTGTTGCCAGGCGGCGGCCAGTTTGCCGTCGAGCTCGGCTTCGGATTTGCCGAGCAGCGCGGCGAACAGGTTGCGGTCTGGGCCGGGGGGAAAAGCCCCGGAAGCCGGGGTCGGGGCGGCGCCCAGCCCGCCGACGAGCAGCGAGCACCAGAGGAGACCCAGGAGACGGAATTTTTTCACGGAAGGAACGGGGCGGGGTAGGTCGGCCAGTCTACGGGGTGGTGGGCGGTCCATAGATTCGGAAACGGCCGCCGACTTCCAGCAGCGCGAGCATGGTCAGCAGTCCGTCATAGTAGCGCTGGCTGCGCAGTTCGCCGGGCTTGCGCATGCCGTCGGCGTTGCGTCCGCGATCGTCCGGGAAGGGGAGGTTCCAGAGGCGCTGGACAAAGGGCCTGGCGATCGCCGGGTCGGCGGCGAGGCCGGCGCAGGCGGCCATCGCGTAGAGACCGGGGGATTTTTCGCCGGTGCGGGTGGGCGTGCCGTCGACCTTGAAATGGGTCGGCCAGTCGTCGGACGGCTGGGTGGCGAAAAATTTCAAAATGCGGTTGGATTGTTCCACCGCCCACGGATCGGCGGCCCACCAGGAATAGTCCAAAGCAGGATTGGACAACGTCCGCCAGGCGTCCTCGCGAAATTCGCCAGCGCCCATCATGCCCGCGGTGCCGCCGTCGAACGCCGAGAAGTTGGGCATCAGTCCGGTGACCGGATGCGCCACCCGCTTGAACAGAACGCGGCTGGCTTTCGCGACTTCCGCCAGAAAGGCGCGGTCGGCCGGATCCGCGGCCCAGCGGGCCCAGAGTTCGTAGAAGGCGGGCAGGTGGTACGAGGCATCGGTGAAGTGGGCGCGCGGGCCGTCCGGAACAAATTTGATCTGTTTTGCGACGGGATCGAACATGCTGGCAACCGGTCCGCGGTCCGGTTCGTCGTCCTTGTGGATCATGGTCCGCAGGAGCGACTGGGCCTCGGTTTCGTAGTTGAAAATGCCGGACCCATTGCCCCAACGGTGCGTGGCGAAGAAGAGCGCCATGACAAACCATTCCTCGCCATCGGGGGCCGGGCCGCTGCCGCGGATGACGCTGCCGTCGTCCCGGGTCATGGTGCCGTTGTACGCGGTATGCCAGGTGAAGTAGCCGCGCAATGGCCCCCGGTCGTGGTACATGAAAGTCCGGGCGAATTTCCAGAGTTGGTTGAACTCCTTCTGATGGTCGAGCTGCACGGCGATCATCATGCCGTAGGACAATCCCTCGGTGCGCACATCCCGGTTGCCGACGTCGGGAATATAAGCCATGTCGCCACCAAGCGGGTAAATGAGCTGCTGGTTCGCGGGATCGCCCCGGGTTATCTGCTGCCACGCGGCGGCGAGCTTGCCGTCGAGCTCGGTTTCGGATTTGCCCAGCAATTCGCGAAAGAGATTGCGGTACTGGCCGGTGGCGAAGGCCCCGCCGGCGGCGGGCTGCGCCGCGAGCACCCCGGCGGACGTCAGTGCTCCGAGCACGAGCAGAATCCTGACGGTGCAAAACCCGCGCCGCAGGGAGCGAGGGGCAAACCTCGGGTGGTCGGGGCGACACCGGCTGGGCCGAACGGCAAGGAGGAGCATTTCCATGGTTGGATGCCGGGTTTGGGGCAGGATTTCGCAGCAGCGTTCCGGCGTGGATCGGCGGCGGTCAAAAGAGACGCTTTTGGTTCTCCTCCGATACCTTCCAGTCCACCAAGTGGTCCTGAAAAACCAGCAGTTCGGAGGTCCGGACGGTTTCCACGAGTTCCTGGGAATAGACCACCTCCGGCATCTCTTTCACCCCACCTGTCAGCGGGTCGAACACGGGAACGAGCTGGGTTGAGGTGGCCACCTGCCGCTGGTAGGAGTGAACGACCCGGCGATAAACCCAGATGTTTGCCGCGCCAGCCGCCGTTTGCAATGTTCGCTGCTCATCGGGCTTGCCCCACTGTCCGACGATTTCCGCCGCGGTCATGCCTTTCCGGAGGTTGTCGAGCGTGACCGGGACTGGCGCGGTCCCGCTCGCAACCGGTTTTGTGGATGGAGCGGAGGGAGCGGGCGGACCGGCGCAGCCGACGAAGAGGCCGGCGGCCGCGAGCAAAGCATACGGCTTCATTCCAGTCGCTCGCCTGCGGCAATCCAAACTTGAGGATGGCCCGTTTCGAGGCGGCAGGAGCATGGCGCGAGAGCGGCCGGTGACGGCATCAGGCGGCGCCGGCCTTGGCACGCCGGGTGGCGAGCTCGTCGGCCATCTGCAGGGTGCGGGCCTTGGTCAGCTTGCAGCACGCGACGGAAAGCACGCAGGCCACGAAGAATAGGCCGACGACGATGCTGGACGACGTGCGGTAGCCCGCAATCGCGTTCGGAGCGTCCTGCAGCTTAGTATCGTAATCCCAGAGGCCCACCATGACCCAAAAGAAGGCGGCGCCGCCAAGGGCCAGACCGGATTTGAGGGCGAAGCCGATGGTGGCGAAGACCATGCCGGTAAAGCGGCGGCCGGTCTGCCACTCGGAGTAGTCGGCGGCATCGGCGTACATGGCCCACATGATCGCGCAGGTTGGGGCGTAGACGATCGAACCGGTGACGGCGAGAAGCGCCATGGCCCAGGTGGCCGTCGGTGGGAGCAGATACATCGCGAAGGCGTTGAGCGCCGCGAGCGAGAAGCAGACGAGGGCTACGTTCTTCCGGCCGAATTTCTTGGAAAGGCCTGATGAAAGAATGATGAAGAGGATTGTGGTACCGGTGCCGAGCATGTTGACGATGCTATTGAAGACGTCGGCCGCGTTGGAGGTGGCGGCGGTCTCACGGGTGCCGTGGACGATGTAGCCGATGAAATCCAAGATCCCCGAACCTTTGGCCATTTCCGGGGTGGTCAAGCCGAGCTTCTGGACGAAGTCAAACATCGCTGCCTTGTCAGCATAGTGGTGGTAGTAGTTGAAGTGGGCGTTGCCGCGATAGACCAGCATGGCGAAATGGAACCCGGTATATACAAACAAGGCGATCCACGGGCTGTTCTTCAGCAGATCGAGGAAGTCCTGTTTGGGGGAAGACTGGGCGGCGACGACGGGCTGGATGCGCTCTTTGGTGCTGAAAAAAGTCACGAGGAAAAGCACGAAGCAAACGACGGCCCAAATCGTCATGGTCATCTGCCAGCCGTGCTGGCGGTTCGAACCCTCGGAGAACTTGGAGACTAGCGGGAGGGTGAGGCCACCGACGATGAACTGGGCGATGTTAGCAGAGACGAAGCGGAAGGAATTGACCTTGGTGCGTTCGTCGAGGTCGGCCGTCATGACGCCGCCCAAGGCGGAGTACGGCATGTTGTTCATCGAGTAGAGCGTCATCAGGACGGTGTTGGTGATGCCGGCCCAGGCGATCATCGCGCCCATGCTCCAACCCTGCGGCGTGGTGTAGGCCAGGACCATGACCACGGCCCATGGCAGGGAGGTCCAGAGGATCCACGGGCGAAACTTGCCCCAGCGGGTGTTGGTGCGATCGGCGAGCACGCCCATGATCGGGTCGAAAGCGGCGTCCCAGAGGCGGGGCCAGAGCAAAATGGCGGTGGCGGCGCTGGCCGACAGGCCGTAGTCGTTCGCGTAGAAAGCGCCTTGGAAAAGCACCATCGACATGAAAACGAAATTGGCGGCGGCGTCGCCTGCGCTGTAGCCGGCTTTTTCGAGGAACGAGAGTTTTTGGATGGGGACGCTCATGAGGGGGGAGGAAAGGCCCGGGCCCAGCCGGCAGCGCGGCCCGGGAGAACGGGCGGATACGCCGGAAAGCGGGGCGACGAGGCCAAGGGGTGAGAGAAGGAGGCCGGGAAAGCGGGGCGCGTCGCCCGGTGTTCGAAAAGTAGAATCGGACGGAGCCTCCTCAAGCAAGCCCAGATACTAACATTAGACGAATTTCCGGGCGAGCGGAACCGGCCCTTGAACCGATTTAACCACAGTGAGCACGGGTCGGCACGGATACAGAAGAAATTCAGGAAGGAATCCCGATTTAAATTCATTCGCGGGAGGGCCGATACCCGGGAGCTTGCGCCGGCTTGTTTGAAGAGCAGGAGCCTGCTTGCAGGCGATTCGGCGTTTGGTCCGTTGGCGGGCGTTCCGAATCGCCCGCGAGCAGGCTCCTACAAAAATGCGAAGAAACCCCGGGATTCTGCGGTTCAGGGCTTGTCGAGCGAGTGGCCATCGAACCAAGTTCCCTCGACGAAGGTGGTGGTGGGGATTTCCGGGATGCCGCGGTTGTTGTGTTGGAGCTGGCTGGCGAGCAGTTCCACGGCCATTGCGCCCACGGTTTCGTGATTTTGCCGCACGCCGGCTGTCCTGCTCGAGAAATCGTCGAGGAAAATATCGGCGAAGGCGACGTCCCGCGGGATGCGCAGCTTCATCTCGCGGAGCCGGGGTAGAACGAACGAGCCCTTGCTGATGATGACCTCCGGCCGGTATTTTTCGTACCACAGGCGGAGGGGGCGCTGGTCGGGCACGACATCGGCGCGGTTTTCGTTGAACCAGCGTTCGACGGGCACCGCTTCGGGGAAGATCAGGGCCGGGATCAATTCTTCCGGGAGGAGATTCTGCTGTTCGCAGAGATAGCCGGCGGTCCACATATGGTCGACCGCGTGGTCCCAGCCGCGGTGCATGACGAAACCGATGCGCCGGTAGCCGGCCGCCATGACGCGACGCATGGCCAGGCGGACGATGTTGCACTGGTCGTTGGTGACATTGTGCAGCTCCGGTCGGTGGGGAAAGTAGTCGATCTTGACGGCGCTGAATTTGCTCCAGTCGAACTGGAGCGCCACGTCCGTCTCGCGTCCGTGGGAGGCGATGATGAGGCCGTTGATGCCGCGGGCATAGAGCATCCGGCTGAGGCGTTCGTGGGTGAGGTTTGGCTCGCCCATCCAGAAATGGGCCAGTTTGAAGCCGAGTTCCTTGGCCTTGGCCTCGGCGCCGGCGTGGAACTGCGGATGGGCGGTGACTTCCTTCCAGCCCCAGCGGGTGTTCCAGTTGGTGACGTAGGCGAGGGTCGGCGGGTTCAGGTGGGGCGAGACCTTGTTCCGGTAGGCGACGAGGGCCCGGAGGTAGGGATCGGGTGCGTAGCCCATTTCCTGGGCGAGCAGCTGCAGACGTTCGCGCGTGGCCGCGGGCAGCCGCGGATGGTTGCGCAAAGCCAGGGAGACGGTGGTGACGTGCACGCCGGCAGCCTTGGCAATGTCGGCGAGGGTAACGCGGCGTTTTTGGGCCATGTAGCAGGGGTAGGCAGTCTATTGTTAGTGCGCAGTGAATTTTGCCTTGGCTTGGTCGAGGTCAACACTGAACATTCCTTTCCATGAGCTCTTCCCCCGGCTTTTCCAAAATCAATCCCATCCGTTATGAGGGAGTGCATTCCACGAATGCCCTGGCCTTCAGACACTACAATCCCGAGGAGCTGGTCGACGGCCGGTCGCTGAAGGATCACATGCGCTTTTCGATCGCGTACTGGCACTCCTTCCGCGGGGTCGGCGCCGATCCCTTTGGTCCCGGCACGATCAGCCGCCCGTGGGAAACGGGTCGGGATGCGGTGTCGATCGCCAAGAACCGGATGGACGCGGCGTTTGAATTTTTCACCAAGATCGATGCGCCGTTCTGGTGCTTCCACGACCGCGACATCGCGCCGGAAGGCAGTTCCCTCGCGGAATCGAACAAGAATCTCGACCAGCTCGTCGCGCACGCGAAGCAGCATCAGAAGGCCACCGGCGTGAAGCTCCTCTGGGGCACGGCGAATCTGTTCAGCAACCCGCGCTACATGTGCGGGGGCGCCACCAATCCCGACGCCCATGTCTTCGCCTATGCCGCCGCGCAGGTGAAAAAGGCGATGGAGGTGACCAAGGAGCTCGGCGGCGAGAACTACGTCTTCTGGGGCGGCCGCGAAGGGTACGAGACGCTGCTCAACACGAATCTCAAGCGGGAGCAGGATCATCTCGGCCGGTTTCTGCACATGGCGGTGGATTACGCGAAGGTCATCGGCTTCAAGGGACAGTTCCTGATCGAGCCGAAGCCGAAGGAGCCGACCAAGCACCAGTACGATTTCGACGTGGCCAGCGGCATCGCCTTCCTGCGCACGTACGGCCTGGAGAAACACTTCAAGTTCAACATCGAGACCAATCACGCGACCCTGGCGGGGCACACCTTCCAGCACGAGATCGAGGTTGCCGCGGCGGCGGGCATGCTCGGCAGCATCGACGCCAACGCCGGCGATCTGCTGCTCGGCTGGGACACCGACCAGTTCAACACCGACGTG
>CAYZGG010000058.1:0-22948 GCA_964477955.1 uncultured Opitutaceae bacterium | reverse complement strand
TCAACACCATGGTCGACCAGCTCAACGGCTTCGCCTCCGAAGTGACCCGCGTCGCCCGCGAGGTCGGCACCGAAGGCAAGCTCGGCGGCCAGGCCACGGTGCCCGGGGTGGCCGGCACCTGGAAGGATCTCACCGACAACGTCAACTCGATGGCGAACAACCTCACGACCCAGGTCCGCAACATCGCCGACGTCACCACCGCCGTCGCGCTCGGCGACTTGTCCCGCAAGATCACCGTCGACGTCAAAGGCGAGATTTTGCAGCTGAAGGAAACCATCAACACGATGGTCGACCGCCTCAACGCCTTCGCTTCCGAGGTGAGCCGCGTCGCCCGCGAGGTCGGCACCGAGGGCAAGCTCGGCGGTCAGGCCCAGGTGCAGGGCGTGGGCGGCACCTGGAAGGATCTCACCGACAACGTCAATCTGATGGCGGCCAACCTCACCGGCCAGGTGCGCAACATCGCGGACGTCACCACCGCCGTCGCGCTCGGGGATCTGTCCCGCAAGATCACCGTCGATGTGAAGGGCGAAATCCTCCAGTTGAAGGAGACCATCAACACGATGGTGGACCGGCTCAACGCGTTCGCCTCCGAGGTGAGCCGCGTCGCCCGCGAGGTCGGCACCGAGGGCAAGCTCGGCGGCCAGGCCCAGGTGCAGGGGGTGGCCGGCACCTGGAAGGATTTGACGAACAACGTCAATTTGATGGCGGCCAATCTCACCGGCCAGGTGCGCAACATCGCGGAGGTGGCAACCGCGGTGGCCCGCGGCAACCTGTCCCGCAAGATCACCGTCGACGTGAAGGGCGAGATTCTGGAGCTCAAGGACACGATCAATACGATGGTCGACCAGCTCAATGGCTTCGCTTCCGAGGTCACCCGCGTCGCCCGCGAGGTCGGCACCGAGGGCGAATTGGGCGGCCAGGCGGTGGTGCCCGGCGTCGCGGGCACGTGGAAGGATCTGACCGACTCCGTCAACGCGATGGCGACCAATCTTACCGCCCAGGTGCGGAATATCGCCGACGTGACGACCGCGGTGGCCAAAGGCGACTTGTCGCGCAAGATCACCGTCGACGTGCGCGGCGAGATTCTCGCGCTCAAAAACACCATCAACACAATGGTCGACCAGCTCAACGCCTTCGCGTCCGAGGTGAGCCGCGTCGCCCGCGAGGTCGGCACCGAGGGCAAACTCGGCGGCCAGGCCCAGGTGCAGGGCGTGGCCGGCACGTGGGAGGATCTCACCGACAACGTCAACTCCATGGCCAACAACCTGACGACGCAGGTCCGCAACATCGCCGATGTCACCACCGCGGTGGCCCGCGGCGACCTTTCGCGCAAAATCACCGTCGACGTGCGCGGCGAGATTCTCGAGCTGAAGAACACGATCAACACGATGGTGGACCAGTTGAACGGCTTCGCCTCCGAGGTGACGCGCGTCGCCCGCGAGGTCGGCACCGAGGGCAAGCTCGGCGGCCAGGCCATCGTGCCGGGCGTGGCCGGCACCTGGAAGGACCTCACCGACAACGTCAACTCCATGGCCAACAACCTGACGACGCAGGTCCGCAACATCGCGGAGGTGACCATCGCCGTGGCCAACGGGGACTTGTCGCGCAAGATCACCGTCGACGTGCGCGGGGAGATCCTGCAGCTCAAGGAAACCATCAACACCATGGTGGAGCAGCTGCGGTCCTTTGCCTCCGAGGTGACGCGCGTGGCCCGCGAGGTCGGCACCGAAGGCCGGCTCGGCGTGCAGGCCGTCGTGCCCGGGGTGGCCGGCACCTGGAAAGACTTGACCGACTCGGTCAATGCCATGGGCGCCAACCTCACCGATCAGGTGCGCAACATCGCGGAGGTCACCACCGCGGTGGCCCGGGGCGACCTTTCGCGCAAGATCACCGTCGACGTGAACGGCGAAATCCTCGAGTTGAAAAACACGATCAACACGATGGTGGACCAGCTCAACGGCTTTTCCGCCGAGGTGACGCGCGTGGCCCGCGAAGTCGGCACCGAAGGCAAGCTCGGCGGTCAGGCCCTCGTGCCCGGCGTGGCCGGCACCTGGAAGGATCTGACCGACTCGGTCAACGTCATGGCGGCCAATCTCACCGACCAGGTTTCCGGCATCGTCAAGGTCGTGACCGCCGTCGCCAACGGCAACCTGCGGCAGAAACTCACCGTCGAGGCCAAGGGCGAGGTCGCGAGCCTGGCCGACACGATCAACAACATGACGGATACGCTGGCCACGTTCGCCGAGCAGGTCACCAACGTGGCGCGCGAGGTCGGGGTCGAGGGCCGCCTCGGCGGCCAGGCGCACGTCCCGGGGGCCGCCGGCACCTGGAAGGATCTGACCGGCAACGTCAACCTGCTCGCGGCCAACCTCACCACGCAGGTGCGGGCCATCGCCGAGGTCGCGACGGCCGTCACGAAGGGCGATCTGACCCGCTCCATTCAGGTCGATGCCCGCGGAGAGGTGGCGGAGTTGAAGGACAACATCAACACGATGATCTACAATCTCCGCAACACGACGCAGACCAACCAGGAACAGGACTGGTTGAAGACCAACCTCACCAAATTCACCCGGATGCTGCAGGGCCAGCGCGACCTTTTCACGGTCGGCAAGATGCTGCTCTCCGAGCTTTCGCCGCTGGTCAACGCCCAGCAGGGCACCATTTATCAGATGGACGCCACCGAACCCAAGCGCCCGATCCTGCGCCTGCTGGCCGGTTACGCGCAACGCCCGGGCGTACCCGAGCTTGTGGCCGCCGGCGAAGGTCTGGTCGGCCAATGCGCGGTGGAAAAGCAGCGCATCCTGCTCAACGACGTCCCCTCCGGCTACACCCGCGTCAACTCGAGCCTCGGGGACGCCGCGCCGGTCAGCATCGTCGTCCTGCCGGTCCTGTTTGAAGGCCAGGCGAAGGCGGTCATCGAGCTGGCGTCGCTGCAGCCCTTCAGCATCACGCACATCGCGTTTCTCGAGCAGTTGACGCAATCGATCGGCGTGGTGCTCAACACCATCGAGGCCACGATGCGCACGGAAGGTCTCCTCCAACAATCGCAGCAGCTGACGGTGGAACTGCAATCGCAGCAGAAGGAGCTGCAGCAAACCAACGAGGAACTGGCGCAGAAGGCCCGGCAGCTGGCCGATCAAAATGCCGAGGTCGAGCGGAAGAACACGGAGGTCGAGCAGGCGCGCCGCGCGCTGGAGGAACAGGCCGCGGAGCTGGCCCTGACTTCGAAATACAAATCCGAGTTTCTGGCCAACATGTCGCATGAACTGCGCACGCCGCTGAATTCCATCCTCATTCTGGGCCAGCAACTGGCCGAGAACGCCGTGGGCAACCTCACGTCCAAACAGGTGGAGTTCGCCCGCAACATCCATTCCTCCGGTTCGGATCTGCTGAACCTGATCACCGACATCCTCGACCTGTCGAAGATCGAATCCGGCACCGTGACGGTGGACGTGGAAGAGATCGGCTTCCATTCGTTGCGGGAATCGATCGAGCGCAATTTCCGTCACATTGCCGATTCGAAAAACCTGCCCTTTGAAGTGGAGTTCGCCCCGAACCTGCCGCCCGTGATCACCACCGATCCCAAGCGGTTGCAGCAGATCCTGAAAAACCTGCTTTCGAACGCGTTCAAGTTCACCGCTCAAGGCCGGGTGGCGGTGAAGGCCGGCCCGGCCACGGAGGGATGGGCCTTCGGGCATCCGGTGCTGAGCCGGGCGGCGCAGGTGGTCTCGTTCGCCATCAGCGACACGGGCATCGGCATCGCGGCGGACAAGCAGAAACTGATCTTCGAGGCCTTCCAGCAGGCGGACGCCGGCACGAGCCGCAAATATGGCGGCACCGGTCTCGGCCTGTCCATTTCGCGCGAACTGGCGACCTTGCTGGGCGGGGAAATCCGGCTGAGCAGTGTCGCCGGTCAGGGCAGCACGTTCACCCTCTATCTGCCCGTGGTCTTCAGCGCGCGCAACGGGGAGAAAAACCTCGGGGCGGTGGCCTCGCCGGCTATCCCGACGGTCCTGCCGGTGCCCCGGGAGGAAAGCATTCCCGATGACCGGGACCAGGTGCAGCCTGGCGACCAAAGTCTGCTGATCATCGAGGACGACCCCCACTACGCCCGGGTGCTGCTGGGCCTGGCCCGGGCCAAGAAGTTCAAGGGCATCGTCGCAACCCGCGGCAATTCCGCCCTCACTCTGGCGCGGCAGTATCAGCCCACGGCCATCACCCTCGATGTCTTCCTCCCGGACATGCTGGGCTGGACGGTGCTGAACACCCTCAAGCTCAGCCCCGCCACCCGCCACATCCCGGTGCAGATCATCTCGGTGGAGGAGGAACGGTCGCACGCGCTGGCCCACGGCGCGTTTGCGTATGCCGTCAAGCCGTCCACGACCGAGGGCCTCGACGAGTGCCTGGACCGGATCAGGAAATTCGTCGAACCCCGCGTCAAACGGCTGCTGGTCGTGGAGGACAATGAAATCGAGCGCCAGAGCATCGTGGAGCTGTTGCGGCACGACGACATTGAGCTTCTCACGGCCGCCACCGGGGCCGAGGCCATGGAACGGCTGCTCGACCGCCCCTTCGACTGTTGCGTGCTGGATCTCCGGCTGCCGGACATGACCGGTTTTGAATTGTTGGAAAAAATCAAGGAGGAACCTTCCCTGCGCGAGATTCCCATCGTCGTTTTCACCGGCAAGGATCTGACCCGCGAGGAGGAGCAGCAGCTGCGGACCGTGGCCAAGAGCGTTCTGCTGAAGGACGTGCAGTCGCCGGAGCGGCTCTTTGACGAGACCGCGCTCTTCCTCCACCGCGTGGTGTCCGGTCTGCCCGAGACCAAGCAAAGGATGCTCGATCACCTGCACACCTCGAACGACGTGCTGCGCGGTCGCAAGGTGCTGGTGGTCGACGACGACGCCCGGAACATCTTTGCCCTGACGACCATGCTGGAGAATCACGAAATGGAGGTCATCAGCGCGACCAACGGCCGCCTGGCCATCGACCTGCTCGAGCAGCAGCCGGACATCGGGGTGGTGCTGATGGACATCATGATGCCGGAGATGGACGGTTACCAGACGATGCAGGAAATCCGCAAGGACCCGAGATTTGGCCCGCTGCCCATTCTCGCCCTGACGGCGAAGGCGATGAAGGGCGACCGGGACAAGTGTCTCGCGGCCGGCGCCTCCGATTACGTCGCCAAGCCGGTCAACACCAATGAACTGCTTTCGCTCCTGCGCGTGTGGCTCTACCGCTGAGCCCGGCAAATCTCCTGGTCCGATGAAACCCGGCGACCCACCACCCGTAAACTCGGGGATCAACATTCTGCTGGTCGACGACGAAGGGCGGAATCTGGACGCGCTCGAAAGCTTCCTGGTGTCATCCGCCTACAATCTCGTGCGGGCGCAAACTGCGGACCAGGCGTTGATGATGCTGCTGCGCGGCGAATTTGCGGTCATTGTGCTCGATATCCAGATGCCGGGGATGACCGGCATCGAACTGGCCAGTCTGATCAAACAGCGGAAACGCACCCAGCATATCCCGATCATTTTCCTCACGGCCTATTTCCAGGAGGACAAGGATGTGCTGGAGGGCTATGGGACCGGGGCCGTGGACTATCTCACCAAGCCCATCAATCCGCAGATTCTGAAATCGAAGATCGGCGTCTTTGTGGACCTGTTCCGCAAGACCCGGGCGCTGGCCGCAACCAATGGTGCCCTGGAGCTGGAGGTCGCCCAACGCCAGACCGCCGAAGAGGCGCTCCGGCATGCCAACAACGAACTGGAGGCCAAAGTGCAGGCGCGCACGGCCGACCTGATCCGCGTCAATGAGGAGTTGCGCGAGCGCGAGGCGGCGCTGCTCGAGAGCGAAGCCCAGGCGATCGCCGCTTCGCGCGCCAAGGATGTTTTTCTGGCCGCGCTTTCCCATGAGTTGCGGACCCCGCTCAACCCGGTGTTGTTGCTGGCTTCGGAAGCGGCCAAGAATCCGCTGATCCCGCCGGAAGTGCGGGCCGACTTTGAAGTGATTGCCCGAAACGTGGCCCTCGAGGCCCGGCTCATCGACGACATGCTGGACGTGACCCGGATCGCGCAGGGCAAACTGGCGATCGAGAAGCGCCCCCTGGATATTCACGCCCTGCTGCACGAGGCCCTGGCGCTCGCGCGCGAGGAAATCGACCAGAAACAGATCACTCTGTCTCTCCGCTTGAATGCCCGGCGGCATGTCGTGCTCGGTGATGACGTGCGGTTGAAGCAAATTTTCTGGAATGTCATCAAGAACGCGGGGAAGTTCACGCCCGCGGGGGGCCGGATCGGCGTCGAAACCAATGTACCGGAAGACGGCGAGGAGCTGGCCGTCAAGATCACCGACACCGGGATCGGCATGACCCCGGCGGAACTGGAGCGCAGTTTCGAGGCTTTTTCCCAGGGCGAGCACGCCACGCAGGGAGGGACTCATCATTTCGGCGGGCTGGGCCTGGGCCTGGCCATTTCTCGGATGCTGACGAAAATGCACTCCGGCTCAATCACCGCCACCAGCGAAGGGCGCAACCAGGGGACCACGATCCTGATCAAACTCCCCCTGATTCCCGCAATGCCCGCCGCGCCCGCCGCCGTGAGTCCGCCCGCGGGGGTGCAATCGTTCGCCGGGCCGGCCAACGGAAGTGCCAGGCGCCGCCTCCTGTTGGTCGAAGATCATCTGCCGACCGCCCAGGCCCTGAAGAGCCTGCTCGCCCGCCGCGGTTTTGAAGTGGTCGTCGCCACCTGCCTCGCGGACGCACGCGCTTCCGCCAACCGGGAGAGGTTTGACGTGCTGATCTCCGACATCGGGCTCCCGGACGGCAATGGTTGCGAATTGATGGCGGAGCTCAGCCGTCGTCAAAAGCTGGCCGGCATTGCCCTGACCGGCTACGGCATGGAGGAAGATGTGAACCGGAGCCATGCCGCGGGCTTTGCGGCCCACCTGACCAAGCCCGTGAGCGTTCAATCCCTGGACGTAGCCTTGTCCGCCATCGACGGCCTGCCCAGCCCGCGCAAATGAGCACAGGAGGCCGGGAACGGTAACCTCCTTCCCGGTTCAGGATCTTGCCGGTGGCAGCGTAAAGTGAAAACAGGTCCCGCCCTCCAGCGTCCGGTAATAGCCACAGCGCCCTCCCTGCAACGCGGTCAATCGGTGGACGATGGCCAAACCAAGCCCCGGCCTCTGCTGCCGGTGCAACTGGTCGAAGGGCCGGAAAAGTTCGGCCTGCATTTCCGGTTTGACCCCGGCTCCGCTGTCGATGACCGAAAATCGCTGCCCGTCGTCCTCCGCGCTCCACGCAATCCGGATTTGCCCGGCCGGCCCGCCGTGTTTGAGGGCGTTGCCGAGGAGATTCCACCAGATGACCTTCAACCACTGGGGCACGCCGGAAACCTTCGGCCACGACGACGGGGTTGATACCGTCGCCCCCACTTTCAGGATATCGGCCTCCAGCTGATTTCGAACCGCCGCGAAAACCTCGCCCATTTCCACCTCGCTGGGAGCGAACGAATCAGCCGACGCCCGGAGCACGAAGCTCAAACGTTCGACGAGCTGGAAGATTTCCGTGGCGGACTCGGCGATGCCCTGAACGATGACCTCCCGCGATTGCCCCGGGTCGGAAGGCAGGACTTTCAAGACCGAGGCGCTGGTGAGAATGCACCCGATCGGCGTGTATACGTCGTGGCTGAAGCGGCGGGCGACTGTTTTCATGTCTCCGCGCAGGCGAAGGTTCTCGCACAGCAGTTCGTGCTGTTGCAGCGCCGCTCGGAAGACATAAGCGAGGTGGCGGGGATTCCAATCGTCGGGAGGCACGGTCTCGGCCAGGTCACTCGCTCCGCGACCAAGGACGATCACCGGCCACCGCGGCAGCCCGTCCCGGCCCGCGATCCGCGTCCCCTCGATCACTTGGGCGGAAGCGGAAGCGTCCAGCACCAACAATTCAGGACCGGCCGCCGCCGCCGTGCGCTCCGCCTCCTCCATCGTGCCCACCTCGACGACTTCCGCCTCGGGGAACGCCTCCAGTACGGTGGCGTTCACCGCCGCGCGGGCGGGGGCGGACAGTTGCATGAGAAAAAATCTGGGGTTCGCCATAAAACAGGCCTAGCAGCGGGAATGTTCGCGTCGGTGCTGGGCAATCCGGTCGATTTGCTGCCGGAGTTCCTCCAGGTTGAAGGGCTTGACGAGGCAACCCAGCGCTCCGCGTCGGAGGGCCTCGGCCGCCACTTCCTCTCTGGACCCAGCGGTGAACATGATGACCGGCGGCCAGGCCACCCGGGCCGCCAAGGTCGAAAGAAAATCCCAACCCGATTCCGCCCCCAGGTTCACGTCAAGAAATATGCCGTCGATCGCCTCCGTTCCGAGTAGTCGATCCGCCGCAGCCGTGGACCTGACCGTAAACGTCAGACATCCCATCCCACGGAGCGCAAGAGCGGTAATGCGAGCCAGATTGGGATGATCGTCGACGATGAGGATGTTCATGCGCAACCTTCCGTGACAGCCGGCCGTCGCGGCCAGACGAAAAGCGAATGCGTCGGCACCGTCCGGCCGGCCGTGGCGGCGCCCGGCTCGCCACCGCCTTGGTGCGGCTTGTTTCGTGGTTCAGGATGGGAAGGTCTCAAGGGATCAACCTCGTGGATCGTTGTCTTGCTCGGGAGGGTCGAACGGAGTGAACTGGTTTTTGCAAATTCCGGAAGGTGAAGCGAGGCAGCACTTGCCGCGCCGCCCGCCACAATCCGACCGTGGTGGCGCCGGGCTATTTCTTCAAAGGCAGATTGATCGCTGGCCTGGTTGAACCTTTCCACCCAGGCCGTGTCGTCGAGCACGTCGTTTTTCGGCTCGGTTGCGGGCAAGAAAGCGGAAGAGTCGAGGCCGGGCGGCCTGGGCGGTTTCTGCAGGCTGGCGTCCGGCGGAGGCGGGATGGTCATCGGGAGTGGTCCTGCCTTAAGATTTTGAACCGCCGGGGAATGCGGAATCGCCCGGCTTTTGGCGGATCCTCGTGTCGGCCGACCGAAGATGGAATCTGGCCGGAAGGGAATATTTTAAAACAGGGCATGGCGAACGGAGTTGGTGCGGGCCCGGGCAATCTACCGGATCAACGCGTTCGGTCAAAACGGCCGTTTGGTGTTTAAACACCCAGCCGGTTGCCGCCCGACAACAGGAACTACTGGTTCGCCCGCGCGAGGCTCTAGGCTTGCCCGCTTCGGAGCGCGCAATCTATCTTCCCCTGCACGGTGAAAATCGTCGTCATAGAGGATCACGCCCTGATGCGCGACCTGCTCGTCAAGGCCTGCAAGGAGGCGCTGCGCGACTCCGTAGTTTGCGGCGCCCGCGACGGCGAAACCGGCCTGGAGCTGTGCCGCGCCGAACAACCGGATGTGATCATCCTCGACCTGGCCCTGCCGGATCGCGATGGCCTGGATCTGCTGGACGACCTTCTGGCCGCCTGCCGCCGGAGCAAGGTCATCAGCGTCTCAGGGTATACGGATGAATTCACCCTGCACCGGGCCTTGCGGTCGAAACTGCACGGTTTCGTGGACAAAAACGAACAGACGGTTGACGCCCTGGCGGAGGCAATCCGCACCGTGATGAATGGAGGACGGTATCTTCCGGCGGCCGTTCAAGACCTGCACACCACCCAGCGCAACAATCCCGCTTCGTTCGATAAAATATTTTCCGAGCGCGAACAACATCTGCTGGGCCTTTTCTGGCGCGGTTTCACGAACAGCCAGGTGGCCGCCGAGGTGGGCTTGAGCGAAGTCACCGCGCGCAACTATCGCTGCCGCCTGATGGCCAAACTGGGGGTTCGCACCTCTCCTGAATTGATTCGCTACGCCCTGGAAAAAGGGTTCACCCGGCCTCGGTCCGCCCTCTCGCACGGAGCGATCAAGGGTTGAATCGGGCCGGCGACAAGCGGGGGAACGCTCGGTTCCGACCGAACTGCCATCCTCCCCGTCGAGCCGATCAATAAAGATCCCCGGAGCAAGCTCCAGGGCATTCGACCAAACCAGCACCAACTCTATGTTCGCTATTTCTTCGCCTTTTTGTAGGAGCCTGCTTGCAGGCGATTCGGAACGCACGCCAACGGACCTCATTCTGAATCGCCTGCAAGCAGGCTCCTACATCTCAAACAAGCCGAAGCAAGCTTCGGGGTATGAGACCCACCGAAAATCAAGCCAACGTCCGCTCGGAGTCCGCCTCGGAAGGATGCTTCTGCCCGCCAGTAAAACCGAAAAACCGGCTGTTCCGTCACCCGGCGAGCGCTCCCTCTCCTCCGCGTATTCGCCGGCCGTCGGTAAGTCCACTTTCAAGACGACTTGCGAGTCCTGCGACAAGGCATAGTCTGACGGCGTGCGCACGATGCTCGATTCGATGGGTGAGATGGCGGTGCCGGACGAGGCGCTCTGGGGTGCCTCGACGCAGCGGGCGGTGCTTAATTTTCCCGTTAGCGGCCGGCCGATGCCCGCCGCCTTCATTCGCGCGCTGGGCCTGGTGAAGCTGGCCGCGGCCCGGGCCAACGAGGAGCTGAAGCGCCTCTCCCGCACGAAAAGCCGGTCGATCCAGAAAGCCGCCCGGGAGATCGCCGAAGGCAAGCTCATCGCCCAGTTTCCTATCGACGTGTTTCAGACCGGCTCAGGCACTTCGACCAACACCAACGCCAATGAGGTGATTGTCCGCCGGGCCGCGCAGTTCGCCGGCGCGCCGCCCTTGCATGCCAACGATGACGTCAATCTCGGGCAGTCGTCGAACGACGTGATCCCAACCGCGCTGCACGTAAGCGTCGCCCGGTCCCTGCACACGAACCTGGCTCCGGCGCTCGCGGTGCTGGAAGCGGCGTTGGCGCAAAAATCGGCGGATTTCGCCGGAGTGGTGAAAATCGGCCGCACTCATCTGATGGACGCGACCCCGGTCACGCTGGGTCAGGAATTTTCCGGCTATTGCCGGCAGGCGGGCAAGGCCGGCGAACGGGTGCAACGGGCCATCGTCCTGCTGCGCGAACTGGCCATTGGCGGCACGGCGGTTGGCACCGGACTCAACGCCCATCCCGGGTTTGCCGCGCGGGTTTGTCGGATCCTCAGCGAAGAGACGGGTCTTTCGTTCCGCGAGGCGCGCAATCACTTCGAGGCCCAGGCGGCGCGCGACGATTGCGTGGAGGTTGCCGGGCAGCTGGCCGCAGTCGCGGCCAGCCTGACCAAGATTGCCAACGACGTTCGCCTCCTGGCCTCCGGGCCGCGGGCGGGACTCGCCGAGCTGCGCCTGCCCGCCACCCAGCCGGGGTCCTCGATCATGCCGGGCAAGGTCAATCCCGTGATGAGCGAAATGCTCGTGCAGGTGGGACTTTATGCGCAAGGTCTGATGCAGACCGTCATGGCCTGCGGACGGGAAGGACAACTGGAGCTCAATGCGACGCTGCCGCTGATCGCCCATTGTCTTCACGAATGCATCGATTGCCTCGCCCACGGAACCCGGGTATTCGCGGAAAGGTGCGTGGCCGGAATCGAGGCCGACGAAGTTCGCTGCCGGGAGCTCGCGAACAGCTCCCTGATGCTGGTCACTGCGCTCAATCCGGCTCTCGGCTACGACGTGGCCGCGAGCATCGCGAAGGAAGCTCTGGTCACGGGGAAATCATTGCGGGAGGTCGTGTTGGCACGCGGCTTGATGAACACAACCGATCTGGACCAGGCCTTGGACCCCTTGCAAATGGCTCGCCCCGGACCCCGGCCGCCCGCAGTCGAACGCTCGACCGAAAAACAATTGGCGAAACGAAGGCGGGCTGCCCGCGCAAAATACTAGTACGTTAGCTCGCGTAATACATTTTCGAACGGCCGGACCACAGCAGGAAATCTTATGCCGGCCGGTGGAATACAGATTTCTTTGCGTGCGCAAATGGCTGGCGAAATGTTCTGCTTTTAAAGCGAACCTGCAAAGATTTCCCCGGTCATTTGTAAGGGCGCGCGCATCCGGCCCGCTCCGGAAGGCCGCGAACTCGGTTTTTCCGGGTCCAGTTCCACCGCCTCCATGAAAACCATCTCCGTGCTTCTCGCCGACGATCACAACCTGGTGCGCCAGGGGTGTCGTGCGTTGCTCTGCCTGGCCAAAGACATCGAGGTCGTCGGCGAAGCCCGCAATGGCCGCGAAGCCGTGCTGATGACCAAACAACACCGGCCGGATGTGGTCCTCATGGACCTGTCAATGCCGTTGCTCAACGGGTTGGTCGCGACCCAGCAGATTCTCGCCGAGCTTCCCACCACCAATGTGATCATCCTTTCCGGCTATAGCGATGACGCCAGCGTTGACCGTCTGATTGGCATCGGTGCCGCGGGCTATTTGTTCAAGCATAGCTCGGCGGAAATGCTCACGCAGGCAATCCGCGAGGTTCATCGCGGCAACCGGTTCTTCAGCCCGTCGATCATGCGGCGCCTCGAGAACCAGGACAAAGAGTCGGTCACGGCGGACGGCGGAAGATCGAACAGAGGCCTCGGCCTGACCCCGAGGGAAACCGAGGTGGTTCAGCTCATCGCCGAAAGTCATGCGAACAAACAGATCGCCGCCGATCTGGGCATCAGTGTCAAGACGGTGCAAAAACATCGCCAGCACCTGATGAACAAGCTGCACATCCACGACACGGCCGGTTTGACCCGCTACGCCATCGCCCAGGGCATCATCATCGCGAACTCCGGTCGAACGGCGGTCATCTAGCCCGTCCCCGCCGGCCTCCGCGCGCTCGCCGCGGACCAATCGGTAGCGTCAAGCTTCGGAAGACGGCCTCACCGGGAGCGAGCCGGGCCCACGCGTCCGTTGATTCAACCCGGCAAGACTGCACTCAGCCCGCCGCATACCGTCTGAATTTCAGCCCGGCTTTTTACGACCGCGGGACCTGTCCGCCCGCGACGGGTCTCGATGAAGGCGGCCAGACGGGCAATGCTGGCGAAAGCCGCGTTCGTTTCCCGCTGATCGCAGATGGCGACGCCGAACTCTTCTTCGATACAAATGGCGAGTTCGAATGCGTCCAGCGAATCGAGGCCGAGGCGCCCGCCGACCAATGGTTCTTCGTCGGCCAGGTCGTCCGCCCCCAAATCTCCGAAAAGAAAAAGGTCCGCAACGAGACGCTTGAGTTGCGTCCGGAGCGATGCCGGGGCGTTCTTCCAATTTTTCATGCCCGGAATTCCAGCAAAAGCTGTTTGTGCCATTCCCTGCTGCCTTGCATTCAAATCCTCGGAATGGTCACAAAGCCACCATCGGATCACGCATCAGGCGCTCAATCGGGAATGGCGCCGCACCCCCAGGACCCCGGCCAGCCCCAAGCCGAGCAACACCACGACCGCGCTGGTCTCCGGCACGAGTGGCGCGGGGGCAATCGGGACGGCCGAAGCGGCCGCCGCCTTAAAATCAAATGAATGGCCGGCCGAGCCGGACGAGAAGCTCCACGCGGCCGCGGTATCCTCGTAACCCGTGACGCGCAGGATTCCTCGGCCATTATAGCTCCAGGTGTTTGACCCCGCATCGAAGACCGCCGCCAAGGAAGTGGTATCGAGCGAATAATTTCGCCCGAGATAGGTAAACATCCAGAACGGTTTGTTGGTCGTGGTTGGAGCCAGGAATATCACCGGAAGACCGGTCGGGAGAACGTTGTAGAGTCCCGTCTGCTGGCCGACCGCCGCGATCGGCGAGTTGTAGTACGGGTTTGTGATTGCCGTTTGGGTCGACAAATGCCGCGCGCTCGCTGGGCCGCCCTGGATTGTAATCGAACCCGTGATCGGAGACGCGAGCGCAGGTGTGACCAGACCCAGAGTCAAGAGCAAGGCTCCGGCAGAAGAGCCTCTTCGTAGTAATTTTTTCATAGGCGGTGGAGAGGGCCGCACAGTACCCCGTCCGACGAAAAGGCGCCATGGGGTGTTGAAGGCATCCTTGGGGAACCCGTTCCGACATGACGCCTTCCTTCTTTTAGCCCGATTTCGGCAGTTCTCACTTTGCCGCCGGCTCAGGTCATCCTTGGTTTCTTCCGATCTCTCGCCCGCTTGGTCCGCGGTGGCAGGTGGCCTCGCCGTGAGGGTCCGCCCACCGCACCAATCACTTCCCCACAAAAATCCTCACAAACAGAATCGCCGTGATCGCGACGCCGACCAGAATGACGAAACGGCGGACGGCGATCTTGCCGATTTTCCGGGCAATGCCGACGGCGCCGTACCCGCCGGCCAGCGATCCGGCCGTCATGGCGAGCGCGTAGGGCCAGGCGACCAGTCCCGCCCAGGCAAAAAGGATCCCGGCGGAGCCGTTGGTCGCACACGCCAGCAGGCTCGTGGTCACGCTCATTTCCAGAATGTCCGTCATGCCCAGCAGACCCAGCACGGACAGGGCCATGATGCTCATGCCCGCGCCGAAAAAGCCGCCGTAGATGGCGACGCCGAACTGGACGGCGAGCGCGACGGCAAGCCATTTCGCGCCCGCGTGCCGGGCCGCCTCGACCGACTTCAGTCTGCGTTGCACGCTCGTCTGCACGATAAAAAGCACCGTGGCAAAAAGCAGCAGCCACGGAACCATGGCTTCAAAAGCATGGGGCGGCGTGATGCGGAGCAACAACGCCCCGGCCAGACCGCCGACGAAGGCCGGCACCAAAAGCCAGAACATGCGTCGCGGCACGCCCCCCAATTCCTTCCGGAACCCCCACATGCTGCCGAGTGAACCCGACCAGATGCCCACGGTGTTCGTGGCGTTCGCCATCACCGGATTCAAACCCAGCGCAATCAAGACGGGAAAGGTGATCATCGTTCCTCCCCCGGCGACCGAGTTGATCGCTCCCGCCAAAAAAGCGGCGCCAAAGGCTCCAAACAGATGCGGGGCATCGATCACAGTCATCGGTCATGGTTTAATGGAGAGAATATTCGGGTTCTCCAGACGAAATCGTCCGGCGTTTGTTTGCGTAGGGGCGCAGTCTTGCCGCGCCTGGGTTTTCCCACCCGAGCAGGCGCAGCAAGCCTGCGCCCCTGCAATCGCTCCGGCGCGATTCTCGGGAAATGTTTTCGGCCAGCTTCTGTCGTCAGCGCACCTGGGTCGGTGGCAGATAGAAACCGACCAAGGAGCGTTTCCACCACGCACCGGTGCGCCGGCGCTCGGCCGGTGAGGTGAACTCATAATCGTAGATCTCCGCGCGCAGATAGCGCGGCGGTTCCGCGGCGAACGGGTTGGTTTTCAGCAGCCGGGTGACCGCCGGGGCGTTGGCCGCGAGCTGACGAAAAAAGGGGATCACCCACCGATCGTAGCCCGGATAAGCCAGCGCGGCAAACCACAGCTGCCAGTCGAGCCGCGGCTGATACGGCGCCACAAACTCCGGCCGCCTCTGCACATCGCCCGCCTTCCATTTGAATTCATAGGCGGCCCACGTCTGACCGTCCCGGCTGCCCTCGATGATGATCTCCGGCCGGTGCGTGGTCATCACCGCAAACAACCCATAACTGTTCACACTCCGGGTGACCGCCACCGTGCGATAGGCGGCGAGCAGCCACCCGGGCCATGCCCGGGGGCGCAACAAACTCGGCAGCGTAACGATCAGCGAGGCGGCGAAAAAGACCGCAAAAATGACGAGGCGGAGCGCCCTCCACCCGGGCGCGGGGTCAGCGGCCCGGCGCTCGGCGTTCACGACGGCACCGGGGCGGGAGACGAGCCCGCAAAAGCGCGACCACCAGGCGTCGTCGAGAAACAGCAGGCAGAGCGCGATGGTGAGCAGGTTGAAAAACGTATAATTTCCGGTGAGGGCGATGAGCAGTTGAAACCCGATCAAACCCAGCGCCGCACCGCGCCGCAGTCGGCGCGGGCCGAACAGCAGGAACGGCGCTCCCAGCTCAAGCCCGAACATCGCCGCGCAAGACACCCGCTGGAACCACGCGGGAAGCTGATGCGCATACCACCCGACCCATGTCGGCAAAGGTTGCGTCTGGTAGTGGTGCAGCAGCGCGATGCCGTCGCGCCAGGTGGGGTCGCCGCTCGCGAGCTTGACGTAGCCCGACATGAACATCAGCCGGAATAGAAGCCACCACAGCAGCCAGCGGGCGAAGGCCGCCGGCTCGTGCCGTGCCGACGCCCGCCACCGCCACGGCGCCAGAAATACCGCGAGCAGGCCGGTTTCAAGCAACAGCGCGTCCCATTGAAAGTCATAGAAGACCTGCCCGACCGCGCACAGCGACAGGTAAAGCAGCCAAAGGAGCAGCAGGCAGACCGGCGGCACCAGCCGGAAGAACAAGCCCACCGCCAGCGACACGCCGGCGGCACAGGCCACGTGCAAAAAAACCCCACCGCCGAAAAACCAGCAAAGGGTCGGCAGATCCACGAACCGGCCCGCCCCCAGCTGCCGCGCGGCCGCGTCGAGATAATCCTGCGCCGGAAGGATGCCGTCGGGACCGATCAGACCGCCGAGCTGCCACCAGAAGGAAGCGAAAGCGACGAAGTAAACCGCCGCCAGCAGACGCAGGAAAACTCCCGTCCCGACCGAAAATTGCGGGGTGCACAGGCTCGGTCCACACAACCAGCGCGTCAGCCGGGAAAACGCCGGCCGGTGCCGCGCGATGAACCCGTAGCCCGCATTGCAGACCGGCGCCACGCCGGGCACCCGCTCGTACAACCACGTCAACGGATCGCCCCGACCACGTCCGTGACGACGCGTCCGGACCGCGGCCGCCGCGCCGGAATACACCTGCCCATCGCCTTCGACGAGCTGGATGCCCTGGTCATAGGCGCTGGCCGGAATTTCCGGAAAGCGATACGCCTCCGATTGCGCGGTGGCCAGATCCACGCGATCACCGTAAATCTCGCTCCAACGCTCGGCCCAGAGTTTGCAAAAACCGCACTCGCCGTCCCACAACAACAAAGGCTTGCCCGTCGGCGGGGAAGCAACCCGGTAGCGTGGAGCGGACATGCCCCAATCATTCCCATTGCGGCGTTTTCGACAAGAGCCACTTGCTCCCGGGCGAGAAACGATCCGAGAGCCCCGCCCGAGTGTGTCAACGGATCACTTGTAGCGGCGTAGTCTTGCTGCGCCCTCTCGGTGTGCAAATCCTTAGGCCCAGCAACTGCAGCCCCCACCCGTCGCCCGCCAGATCTTCGGACCTTCAAAAAGTCATCGACATGTTGCAAAACTCCTTTTGCCAACGGGCGACAAAACCGCCTGACTCGCCACTCTGTCGCACGTTTGAAAGCACGGTTTATCTTCAATCCCAATTCCGGTCGCAACCGCCGCAACCCTTACCTGCGCGATCGGGCGGTCGAGTTTATCGCCCGGCACCGCTGGGACGCCACGGTCGTTTCCACCACCCACCCACGCCACGCCACGGAACTCGCCCGCCAGGCCGTGACGGACGGCTGCCAGATGGTCGTCGCCATCGGCGGCGACGGCACGATGAACGAGGTGGCCACGGCCCTCGTTGGCACATCCGCGGTCTTCGGCCTCATCCCCTGCGGCTCCGGCAACGGCCTCGGCCGGCACCTCGGCATCCCCGGACCCGGCCACGGCGCCTTCCAGACCTTGAGCGAAGGACACCCGCTCGCGATCGACACGGGCACCGTCAACGCCGACCCGTTTTTCAATGTCATGGGCTTGGGCTTCGAGGCCGACATCGCCGTGCGCTTCAGCCGGCTGACCCGGCGCGGCCTTGCCGGGTACATCCGCGTCGGCGTGCCGTCATTCTTCGCCCACAAACCAGAAAACTGCGTGGTCGAACACGCCGGCGGACGCACCAACGTCGAGGCCTTCACCCTGGCGATCCTTAACTCCGACCAGTACGGCAACGACGCGCGCATCGCCCCCGGCGCCAAGGTCGACGATGGACATTTCGACCTCGTCGCCGTGCCGCGGGTCAGCCTGCTCCGGGCCGGCGGGCTGATCTGGCACCTCGCCACCCAAAGCTTCGAACGCGCCCAGCCCGTGACGCGCATCAAGGGCAGCCATTTTGTCATCGAGCGAGCCCGGCCCGGCTGGATTCACACCGACGGCGAACCGCGCGCCGAAGCCCACCGCCTGGAGATCAACCTGCTCCCGCGCAGCCTGCGCGTGATGGTCCCGGCCAAGCGACCGGCCTGATTTGCCGAAAGAACGGTCGTGGCACGGGTCTCCCGACCCGTGATCGCGGACCCCGATGGCGGTAGGGGCGGTTGCCCTCAACCGTCCAAGGCCGTTGAGGGCAACCGCCCCTCCCTCCACCCACCCCTCATTTCATTTAAAATTCTTTCTCGGAAATGTGTAAGCGAAACTATGGCACAAACTGTAAACGAATTATGGCACACCGCCCCCTCACCCCGCGAGGCGCCGACTGCGGGGTGAGGGCACCCCGCCCACAAGGGAAAAGGCCCAGACCAGATCGCAACTGGTACAATCTACTCCTTCCTCGCGCCTCCCGTCGCGTGGCACGGGTCTCCCGACCCGTGATCGCGGACCCCGACTGCCTGCGGAAGGACGATCTCCCGATCGTCCGCGGCCCGTCGGGAGACGGGCCCTCCATCCACGGTTTCACGGGTTGGGAGACCCATGCCACCTACTCCCTCAGCGCGTCCCCGCGATCAGGTCCGCGGCCACCGCGCCCAGTTTCGCCGGCAGACTGGCGCGATCGGCGAGACCGGACTTGATGACGTTCACGAGCGCACTCCCCACGACCACGCCGTCGGCCGACTTCGCCACCGCCCGCACGTGTTCGCGCGTCGAGATGCCAAAACCGACGACCACCGGCAGCGCCGTGTGGGCTTTGATCCGCGCCACCGCCTGCGGAATGTTGGCCGCCAGATCGCCGCGCACGCCGGTCACGCCCTCGCGGGAAACATAATAAAGGAAACCCGTTGCCGCCTGGCAGATTATGGGCAGACGCGCATCCGGCGTCGTGGGCGCCACGATGAAAACCGTTTTCACCCCGTGCCGCGCGCAGGCCGCGGACAATTCCCCCGCTTCCTCCGGCGGCAGATCGAGCGTGAGCAAGGCGTCGACGCCCGCCTCGCGGGCCGCCCGAACGTAGGCCTCGACGCCGTTCGCGAAGATGAGATTGTAGTACGTGTAGAAAACGACCGGCACCTGGCTGAATTTCCGGATCTCGCGCACGAGCTCGAGCACGCGCGCGCCGGTGATCCCGCTTTCCAGCGCCCGCTGCGCCGCCAGCTGGTTCGTGAGACCATCCGCGAGCGGATCGGTAAAGGGCACACCGAGTTCGAGGATATCGACACCTGCATCAAGTGCCGCGCGACAAACCGCCAGCGAGGTGGCGAAATCCGGATCGCCGGCGCAGAGGTAGGCGACAAAGGCGGCGCGCTGCTCGCGGCGGGTGCGGTCGAAGGCGGTGGTGAGGCGGTCCATGGGAAACGGAGCGATGAATTGGCCACGAAAAAACCAAAAAGACACGAAAAAAGGACGGGGACCGATTCGACGAACGGAGCGGACCGCCCCAGTTGTGGGCGGGGTGCCCTCCTCGTCCGCCGGAGCCTCGGCGAAGGCGAACCCCGCAGGCGTGCGCGGAGCGGCTGCCTTGCGGGCAACTGTGCCAGATGGATTCATCACCGGCTATTCCGGCCCGACCGAGCTGGAATCATCCAGTCGAAATGAGGTGGAACCGGACCTCCGTGGCCGGTTTTCCTGGCGTGAACGCATCAGCCCGCCCGGAGGTCGGGCTCCACCTTGCAAGAGAGCAATTTCGCTGAGAAGGCCTTCTCAACGGCATGAGTGCAGCCAAGCTCGATCCAGATCAGCCCGGATGGCGGAGAACTGGGATTCTAGAGCCCGAGCGCCTCGCCGACCCGTCTGTGATTTTCCTCACGGCCCGAACGGCGGTCGCGTTCTTCCCGGTGGCGTCGCCTCAGCCGGGCTCACGTCGAACTGCGCCAGCACCGGCCGGTGGTCGGAGAGATAACTTCGCACCACCACCGCCTGGGTCTCGGCACAGGTGCCGGGCAAGTAAATGTAATCCAGCGCGCGGCTCGGCCAGATCGAGGGAAACGTGTTTGGCGCACGGCCCTTGGGCAGCAGCACATAGTTTTCGAACTGCTCCAGATAACCCAGCAACACCGCCGTGGCGTCGGGCTTGCGCGAAGGATTGTTGAGGTCGCCGCAAATCAACGGCCCCGTGCGCCAGCGCGCGCGCCGGTGCGTCCGCTGATGGTCGATAAAATCCATCAGCTTCACGACCTGGCGCAGCCGTGCCGCGCGGGAATTGTGATGGAGGTGGACGTTGACCACCGGCACCCGGCCGGCCGGGGTGTCGAACTCGGCGAAAAGGAAGCCCTTCTGCCCGACGGTACCGCGACCGAAGCTCACGTTTTCGTGGTGGTGAACGGGAAAACGCGAAAGGAAAGCGTTGCCGTAATTGAGCTGGAAACGCCCGCTGCGCCGGTTGTTCACCCCGTGAACCGCGTGGGCCAGGCCGGTGTGCTCGCGGAGAAACTCGAGGTGGTCGAAACTGCCGTTCCAGCTCGAATCCTGGTCGATTTCCTGCAAGGCGACGATATCCGCTTCCAACCGGACGATCAGCCGGGCGATTTTGAGGAGGTTCGTGCGAAACCGGGCGGGGCTCCGCAGGCTCTGGTGCAATGGGGAGGCTCCGCGGGCATGGGCGATGTTGAAGGTCAGAAGCCGGCAGTGCGCCATCGTTCAAACATGATCGATGTGCCTCCGGTCGCAACCGGAAAGCCACGCTGCGCCCCGCGCAAGTATTTGCTGGTCGGGCAAAAACCCGCCGGGGGTGCAGCCAAGGAGGCCGGCGGAGCGGCCCATGGGCTGCAACCGGCGGTGCCGTCCACTACCCCGCCGGGAGAAAGATTGACAGCGGTTGTCCGGGTCTGGATGTTGGCCCCTCAATTTTTTACGGCGGTCATAGCTCAGTTGGTTAGAGCACAAGATTGTGAATCTTGGGGTCGCGGGTTCGAGTCCCGTTGGCCGCCCCATTTTATCCGCGGGCCGGCGCATGTACTTCGTCTACATACTCGCCTGTCTCCAGACCGGCCACTCCTACGTCGGGCAAACCGACAATCTCCTCCGCCGGTATCGGCTGCACCGCGCCGGCTTGACGCGCACTACCCGGGACAAACTCCCCGATCCGGTCGTGATCCACTGGGAGGCGTTCCCAACCCGGACCGCTGCGGTCCGGAGGGAGCGCTACTTCAAAGCCGGGGCCGGCCACCGGGTGAAACAGGAAATCGTCCAGCGCGAGTTGCAAGCTTGGATTGCCGCAGGTTAGAGCATTCTGCTGGCCAGCAGAATGAATCTTGGGGTCGCGGGTTCGAATCCCGTTGGCCGCCCCATTTTATCCGCGGGCCGGCGCATGTACTTCGCGCGAGCCCCGGGGTTAGCCCCTCCAGCAACGGCCCGCGTTTAGACCAATGTGCGTGCACCTTCAACTCCGTCGCGACTCGCTACCCAGAGTCGCCCGCACCCGCTATTGAAATCGTTTCGTATCCGAAATCGAGAAATCAGCCTTCGTGACTTCAAATTCGAAATCCCCCCCGTCGACCTCGGCGACCGGCAATAGTAGCAGTTGCCAGAAGGAACCCCCGTCTCGGATCTCCACGGCGTAGTCGTCGGGATTCTTTCCGATCGACTGCATCTTCTGGCGGACAACTTCGATCGTCTTGAATGGCGTGGGCATGATATTCACCTCAATTGACGAGGATATAGGATTTGGGAAGTTCTGTCACTGAGCCGTCCGCATTAACGCGGTACAGCTTATCTCCGGAAATGACGTAGTATTCGCCGCCCAGTTTATATTTTTCGCAATTTCTTTTATCGGCAGGACTCGGGCCCTGCTCGTACTCCGGAGGTGGATTCGGATGCGTGTGGTATCGGCCGACAACGCGCTTCCCGTTGATCTTGCCGTCGACGATTTGATCGTAGCCTCCAACACTGTCTTTCCCACCGGACGAAATCGGAATGACATCGTAGCTACCATCATCATTTTGTACTATCCAACCTGCTTCCTCGTGACGCTTTGCCGGGTCACCAGCCTTGGAGTCGTCCCAAGCCTTCTTCATCGCTTCACGGACCTTTTTCTCCCGCAACGCTCCCTTGCGCGGATCCTCGCCCAGTGGACCATGTCCCGGACCAGGGATCTCTGCGATGCCATCAGCGAGATGGTTCGCGATCGCACCCGCGCAGCCGTGCCCGGAGTCCGTCAGCAGTTCGCCGATCGCAAATCGGATGCCATCGGTCGAGACGACCGCCAAACCCGACGCCTCAACCAAGTCCGCGAGACGATCCGCATACGTGAGGGCCCTGCACCCATCCAGTCCGGCACGTACCAAGGTACCGGCGACTCGGTCCGCGCTAAAGGGCGAAAAAACACCACGCCTGTTGCATACTCTAACGCAAGGCTGCGGGTCGCAGCCACTCGAACCAGCAGGCGTTGATCGAGATATTCTCTGTGACACCGGATACCTCCTTGACTAGGTCTAACCTGCCAAGACACCAGTCACTCCCAGACCAACCCGCGAACGACAGTCGTCATCTGCAACTCGTCTCATGCAAAACGCGACTTAGAACAGGACCATTCCCTTTGGCAAGTCATTCTGGCCGGATCGGACGCTTTTCGGAGAAGACCAAGGTAACATCCCTTTTCGGAACGGCGACACCTAGCCTCTTTCCCTCTTTGGATTCGTTGCTGCAATGAAATCCACTCTCCTGGGTGCAGAACGGATTTTACCATCAAACTGACGTAACGACCGCACGGTGAGGTCGAGCAGCGCAACAATGGGCACGCAGGAGACCCATGAAGCTGAAACGGGCATACTCACGATCGAAAACCACCTCGATGCCAGCCATCCTACCAACTGTGCATTGTTCGTTTTGAGGCGCCGTCCCCAAATATCCAACTTTCGCGTCCACTTCGGATACCAGGGACACCGGTGCGCCACCCTCCTCGCAGGGGCTCGCAGGCGGCAAAAAGGCAGGCTTGTGCTTTGGGCGGTTGGGCTTTGAAACTACGGCATGCCA
>CAYZGG010000057.1:0-23245 GCA_964477955.1 uncultured Opitutaceae bacterium | reverse complement strand
GCGACGAGGCGCACGCGGGCGGTGGAGGTCTTGCGGCGGCCGGTGCCGAGATAAACGGTGGAGTCAGCGCTCATGGATCAGGTCAGAGTTTGATGGGATTCTGCGCGGCGTGGGTGTGCTCGGCGCCGCGGAAAACGCGCAGCTTGGTGAGCATGGTGCGGGCGAGCCGGTTGCGGGGCAGCATGCCCTTGACCGCCTGCATGATGATGAATTCGGGCTTCTTGGTGCGCACCTCGGTGAGCGTGCGGTGCCGCTCGCCGCCGACGTAGCCGGAGAAGGACATGTAGCTGTTCGCCTCCTCCTTTTTGCCCGTGAGAACCACCTTTTCGGCGTTGATCACGATCACAAAGTCGCCGGTGTCGACGTGCGGGGTGTAGATGGCCTTGTTGCGGCCGCGGATGATGTTGGCGATTTTGACGGCCAGACGGCCCAAAACCTTGCCCTCGGCATCGATCAGATACCACTTGGGCTGGACTGTCTCTTTCTTGGCCAGATAGGTTTTCATTGCGGAAAGGGGCCCAAGGGAAAGGTTTTGCCCTACCCTGTCAACACCCAAGCTTTCAGGGTAGTGCTCTATTTTCAAACTACCTCCTTCCCAATCGTTTTTGGGTTTAAGGCCAATCTCTTCCAGCGTTATTCCCTGGACGGCGATCCCACGAGCAGACTAGAAGCCGTGGCCAATCTCGTATCCCAATGAAAAGGGCATCGATCGGCTCGAAATCGTGGCGGTCTTGGAGCTTTCTCCGTGAAATCACCCCAGATCGCTGCGAAGGTAGCGATTGCGTCGGCGGCGAAAGGGAGCTAGTCACACGGCGTTTTAGACCATCATGGCACCCAAGAGGCCTTATCATCCATCGTGGAAAATCGCCGTGTGGGTCGTAGGCCCGCTACTGTTGATCCTTGGATTGCTCGGTTGGTTTATCGCACCGACATTTCAGGAGGCGTGCTTAAATTCGGCCTTTGTTGTTACTTTTTCAGCGCTCGGTTGGGTCGGAGGCATGATACTTTCGCCGGATTCCGATGTTGAGGAGAAGAAATTCACCGGTCTCTGGAAAGGCATATCCCTTTTCGCATCGGGGTATTTGCTTTCTAAAATCGACCCATTAATTGCAGCGCTTCTCAAACCGGAGGCAATCCTCGGCATGGACAATACCCATATGTATCGTTTGGTCGCGTGTCTCGGCTCGGCAATCTTAACCGCCATTCTGACCTACGTTCTACGGATATACGCTTTTACCATGGGTGCTGCCAAGCCGCCGGACGAAATCTAGAGACCTGCGTGTACCAACAATTGCGCGACGGTCCGACCAAGAGCCTTCGCCAATCTGACAACCATTTCAGTTGAGGCCGATTCTTCCCCGCGCCTTATTTCCCCGACATGGGTTGGGGTCAGGTCTGCTTTCTCGGCTAAAACCATCCGACCAAATCCTGCCTTCAGTCGTAAAGAGCGTGCGGTATCTTCGCATTCCGAAATACCGCGCCGGCATTCTCCGGCCATCCGGATTCCCGGGCAACGCCGAAAAAACTTCCGGCAGGTTCCAACCCAATTCCACCGCAATCACTTCATCGAAACCGTGCAGCTCTTGGGGCCGGTGATCCTGACCTTCGGTGAAACCGGCATCCCGCTGAACTTTTCGCATCTGGCCGGAACTGACGTATTCAGATGATAGGGGCTGCCCGCATTGCAGCACCCCACCGCCATCGACCAGTACCTGCAGCCGGCGCACGCATGCGTCTGGGGCCTGAAGTCGCTGCCGGCATCGCCAAAGAAAGAGAAAGTCATGATGACCAATGTATCGACGCAACACGTCCCCAGACTCCGCGTTTCTAGCCATACGTGCACCGTTTTTTGGAGCGCTGGGCCAACGGATCGATTTTTACGCGTTTTGGTGGCAAGCGAATCAACCTGAAAAACGCGGCTGAAACCGCGGATTTCACGAATGAGCACGGATGATCGATCAAATGCAATTCAGTAGGGATTCACCTCGCAAGTGAATCGTTGGAGGGCGGGATTTCCAAATCCCGCCAATGGGGGGCCCGTCTCCCGGCGGGCCGCGGACGATCGGGAGATCGTCCCTCCGCGAAAAGGCCGGGTTCGGCGACCCCGCCCTACATTTTCAACTGCATCGTTCCGGCTGAGGCGCCGCGTTTCAGTATTCCGCCGCACCAAATTTGACGTCACCCGCGCTGTCTAAGGAGCCGCTTACGGATAAAGATCAACACGCAGGCTGCCAGGCCAAATTCTGCCATCTCGGCTCCGGGCTCGGGGATCGAAGCCAATCCGACGACCAGTTCCCCCTGAATGGGGATATCGAGGTTGTCGTTGAAAGCGCTGCCCGATAGCGACAATTCGTAGACGTCCGACGGGTTGACATCGAACGTGTAATTGTAGGTTGCGGGCACCCAGTTCGAATCGAGCACATTGGCCAGGTTGCTCATCCCCAGCAGCGTCGATGGCTGCGTCAAATCCTGTAAGCCGACGGACATCGCCGGCGCCAGATTGTACAACCAACTCGCCGCTCCCGTCAGGGTGAGGGACAGTTGAGAGGTGGTCGGACGAAAATCAGTCGTGGAATTCGCGCTGATCGAGATCTGCGAAGGATAGGTTGAAGCATCAGGATAGCCGTAATCGTAATTCGCCGACGTCGCACTCACCTTCAAATCGAACGCGCTCACCGCTCCACTGGCCGTTTCATAACCATAGGGAGAAGAGGCGACGTTTAAATTGAGTGGCGTGCCGTCAGCACTCGTCAGGGAAAAGGCACCCGACTGAGAACCGCCGCCACGTCCACTGTATAATGCAGGTGCGCTCGCGGCGGCGAGAGAGGGAGCCAGGTTATACGACATCCAAGTCTCATTCCAATAGCCCGAAATATCATAGGTGCTCGACAAGATCGTTTGCCCGCAAGCGAAGTTCGCGCCACAGCCGAGAGCGAATAATACCATTCCACCCTTCGGAATGAAGGGAATAAAAACCCGCGAAAGTCGGGATAGGGCTGTAGCGGCGCTCATCTCGGCAGGACCATAATCCGAGGATCGGATACAGTCAAACTAGCGAAATGTTGGATGGCGTCTCAACTTGGAGCTGCCGGGCTCCCACATTCTTTCGCTTTTCACTCGGCAGGTTGAGTTGGTTGAGCAAAAGGCAGCGCACGGATAGAGGTCAAAAGCAGGGAAAGATTGGCCGGGTTAGTGGGCGGAATCCCGGCAATGGCAGGGCATGAATTCCCAAATCATACCGAGAACTTTCCCTAGGCGCGAAGTCAGAGAATCAAAGTAAAAGATCCTCGGTGCAAGCTACGGGGCATTGTCCAAACCCATTCCAACTCTCCGGGCCCGCAGTTTGTTCGCATTTTTGGCGGAGTCTGCTTGCCCATTCGACAAGCTGAGGGCCCAGCGCCTGTCGCGGGGCCGGCGATTCGGAACGCCCGCCAACGGGCCGCATGCGGGGTCGCCTGCAAGCGGGCTCCTACGGTTCGCACAAGCCGGATCAAGCTCCGGGCACCGGGCCCAACGCGAATGAAATCAATCCACCCGGGTAGTCGACGGCACATCCGCCCTGAGCCGACATCATCCGGGAGCTTACGTTGCCCCAGCTATCACTGGGTAATGCTGAAATCCGCGTTCGGACCGGCGACTGAACTGGGGCCGACCCAGACGGTGGCCTGGGCAGGCTCGACGACTTCGTGCAGATCGATGTTCCAGAAGGCCAGCTCGTCGCGGCCCAGGGTGAAGTCGACCCGGGACGATTCGCCGGGCTGAAGCGAAAGCCGCCGGAACCCTTTAAGCTCCCTGACTGGTCGCGCCACACTGGTTCCGCGCAACCGGAGATAAAGCTGCACGATCTCGTCGCCGGCGCGCGATCCGGCATTCGTGACCGTCGCCGAGACGTGCAGCGGCGCCGCCTGCCCGCCGTTGAGCGCGGCGGCGCTGAGCTGGTCCCCGCTCAAGGTCAGCGCCGAATAGGTGAAGCGGGTGTAACTGAGCCCGTAACCGAAGGGATACAGGGCGTCGTTCTTTTCATCGATGTAGCGCGAAAGGAATTTCTCCGCGCCCACCGTCGGCGGATGGCTGAGATCGATCCTCTCCGGCGGGCGACCGGTACTCAGCGCGTCGTAATGGAGCGGCTCCTGTCCGACCGACCGCGGCAGTGAAACCGTGAGTTTTCCCGCCGGATTGGCTTCGCCGAACATCACGCGCGTGAGCGCCGGGCCGGCTTGCACACCGGGAAACCACGCCTGCAGAATTGCGAGCACATGAGCCGCGGACCAGGTGAGGACCAGCGGCCGCCCGCTAAAAACGACCAGCACCACCGGCTTGCCGGTGGCCACGATCGCTTCGAGGAGTTGTTGCTGGTTGCCCGGCAAATCGAGGGAAGTGCGCGAGGCGGCTTCGCCGCTCATCCACTGCGCATTTTCGCCGAGGGCGAGCACCGCCACGTCGGCTTTTTTTGCCGCGGCGACGGCCGCGGCAAAACCGGCGGTCGAATCGCTTAGAATTTTCGTGCCTTGCGCGTATATTAATTTTCCACCGGCTTGGGTCATCCGCCCGGCCAGGGCCGCCCGCAATGTGACCACATCGTTCGGATCGCCCTGCGCGGTCCAGCAACCGAGCATGTCGCTGCGGCTGTCGGCCAAGGGCCCGATCAAGGCCAGGGTCCGGACCCCGGCTCGTAGCGGCAGCAGGGCGTCCCCGTCCGTCCGATCGTTTTTCAGCAGGACAAACGACCGTTCCGCCGCCATCCGCGCCAGGTCGACATTCGCCGAAGCGAGGGGCGGCCTGACCCCGGACGGCGGTTCGGTCACGTAGGGATGTTCAAACAATCCCAGCGCAAACTTGACCCGCAGCGTCCGGCGAACGGCTTCGTCCACGATGGACGCGGGCACCGCACCGGATCGAACGAGTCCGGCCAGTTGTTTCGCATAAACGTCGCCCTCCATGTCGACGTCCACTCCGGCCAGCATGGCTTTGCGCCCGACCGCGACATCGTCGTTGCCGATCCCGTGGGCCTTCATTTCGAAGATGGAGCCCCAATCGCTTTCGACGAAGCCGCGAAAGCCCCATTCGTCGCGCAGGACGGTGGTGAGGGTGAAATGATTGGCGGAGGCCGGCACGCCATTCAGGGCGTTGAACGCGCTCATGACGGTGGCAGCCCCGGCCCGGACACCCGCATGGAAAGGCGGCAGGTAGGTTTGCCGCAGCGTGCGTTCCGAGATTTCCGTGCTGTTGTAATCGCGTCCGGCTTCCGCTGCGCCATAGCCCACGTAGTGCTTGAGGCAAGCCGCCATCGATTGCGGATCACCCAGACTGCCCTGGTAGCCGCGCACGTAGGCGGCAGCCAACGCGGAGCCCAGGTACGGATCTTCTCCAGCTCCTTCGGCGATCCGCCCCCAACGCGCATCGCGGGCGATGTCGACCATGGGAGAGTAGGTTTGCCGGATGCCCTCCGCGGTCGCCTCTTGCGCGGCCACGCGCGAGACTTGTTCAACCAGGCCGGGATCCCACGTCGCCGCCAGCGCCAGCGGAATCGGGAACTCCGTGCGGTAGCCGTGAATCACGTCCAGGGCAAACAGGAGCGGAATGTGGAGGCGCGATTGTTCAACCGCGATACGCTGGAACGCGTTGACCTTCGCCGCGCCGACCCGGCCCAGAAACGAGCCGACCTGACCGCGGGCGATCTGATCCGGATAATCGAGGCGGGTCGTTCCCGGGCCGGTGGCCGCTCCGGCGGCATAGAGAACGAGCTGGCCGACTTTCTCTTCCAGCGTCATCTGGGCGAGCAAATCGTCCACCCGTCGCTCCAAGGCGGGATCGTCCAGCAGCTGGGGGGCGGTTTGCGCGTGCGCGCCAATCAGGCCCGCTGCGCTTAAAATCACGACGAGGCCGGCACGAAAGAAACTTTTATCGATTCTCATGGGTGGATTGAAAGCAACCGCCAGCATTGATGAACCCGGTCACACCTTGGAAGCCTTATCCGTAAATGGCGTTGCCGCCAGCGGCCCGTGATGCGACACGGTCGCCGATGCCCCCTCTTGGGGAGGGACGATTTCTCGATCGCCCCCGGCCGGTCGGGAAACGGGCCCTCCATCGATCAACGCGTGCTTTCCGACTCAGGGCCCGGACTAATAGCGGTCCTGGCAAGCGCTGTTTGCGGTTTGCTCTGCGGCCCGCGGTCTTGTAGGTCTCCGCACATGGCGTCTCCCCTGGCCAAATCTCTCGCCACTCTCGTGCTCGGTGCCGCGATGGTCTCCTCTCCAGTCGCCGCGCAGACAATCAAGCTCGATCGAGTGGACGCTCCGCCGACGCTCGCGGCTTTGCCAATGCACACGGGCGGCCGGATGCTCGCGCTCAAGAACGAAAACGGCAACCCGGTCTTCCGGTACCAATGGCCAGGCGTCTACTTCGCCGCGACCTTCACCGGACCGGAGGTGTACTTCAAAACCGGGCCGGGCGACGCCATCCTGCACGTGCTCGTCGACGACCAGCCGGCCCTTCCGCTGGTCAAGCCCGGCCTCGGTGTTTTTCGGGTCGGAGGCCTGTCCGCCGGCGCCCACACCATCCGGATCGAGGTCGTCACGGAAAGTCAGAGCGCCCCGATGGATTTCGGCGGTTTCGCGACAGCCGACGAGCGATCCGCCGGCGCCCCGCTCCATTCCGCCGCCCGGCAGATCGAATTCATCGGCGACTCCCACACCGTCGGCTACGGCAACACGTCCACGAAGCGACAATGTACGTCCGCAGAGGTCTGGGCGACCACCGACAGTTCCCAAGCCTTCGGCGTGTTGACGGCAAAACACTACGGGGCTGACTATCAGATCAACGCCATTTCCGGCCGGGGCATCGTGCGCAGCTACAACGGCGCCCCGGTCGATCCGCTACCCGTGGTCTATCCGTACGTCTTGTTCGACCTGAAGCAGGCGGCGGTGGCGGACAAAACATGGCAGCCGCAGATCATCGTGGTCGCGCTGGGCACCAACGATTTTTCCACCCCGCTCCACGCCGGAGAGCCGTGGAAAACCCGGGAGGACCTCCGGACCGACTTCGAGCATACCTACGTGCGTTTCATCCAGCAGATCCGGGCGGGAAATCCCGGGGCGTTTTTCATCCTCGCGGCCAACGATCAAGCGGACGGCGAAATCCAGGCCGAAGTCCAGAAGGTCATCGAACAATTGCGGGCCACCGGGGAAAAACGGGTGGATTTCATGGCCTTCAATGGCCTGCAGCTCACCGGGTGCGACTGGCATCCCTCGCTGGCGGATCACGACCTGATGGCCGCCCTGCTCCGGCAGTTCCTCGATGTCCGGCCGGAGCTGTGGCAGGGACGCTAGATGGAAGGATGCAGTGAAAATGTAGGGCGGGGTCGCTGACCCCGCCTGCTTCGAGCATCGTGCCAGGTCCAAGGCGGGGTCAGCGACCCCGCCCTACAATTCAACCAAATCATCCCGGCTCAGAAATCGAAGCCGACACTGAGATCGGCCCAGGCGCGAAATCCTCCCGCTGCGTCGATCGGAGACCAGGCGCGGTTTTGCCCGGAGGTTCCGGCGACGTGCAGACCGGCTGTCAGTGTCGCGTGTCCGACCGGCAGATGATATGGCAGCTGCAGGTCGGCGCCGTAATAGGCGTAGCTGTCCCGGACATCCGGCGCGCCGGCATCAGGCGATAAATTTTGCGCACGCGCTGCCCCGGCGTAAGCCTTCCACTCCAGATATGCCCCGAGCGACGGCAGGGCCTGGCTGTATGCCGCGGAGAGCTCCCAGGTATCCGCCCGCAGGCGAAAATCGTGAAACCATGCGGTCGCGAACGTGAGGTTCTGTTGGGGGGTCCAGGAAATCGTCAACCCCGTTTCGGTCGATTGCCGGGTCGCGCCCGGGCGGGGGTCGGACACCCAATTCTGCCGGAGATCGGCGGCGAGTTTGACCTGGTCCGAGGCCGACCACGCATATCCGCCTTCCAGATTTCCTTCCCCGGATTCGCCCGCTGCCCTGGGCTCCCGATACCGGAGAGAACCGTTCCAGCCTCCGCCCGCGAGACCCGCGTCCGCCTCGGCCACCGAACCGGCGTGCTTGACGCCACGAAACACGCTCTGACTGGCGACCCCGGCGGCGAAGCTCGTCTGCAACTCTTCCTGGGCGGACAGGGCACCGCTCAAGGCGAGAAACAAGGCGAGGGCGACGGGACGGCGCATGACGTTCGCATTGATTTGTTGGTTTTCGGCGCAGATGTCCACACACTCGTTCAGATGAAACCAAGCTTCTCAGATGGACTGGCCCCAGAAAGCACCGAAGTCCGCCGGTGATGAAACTTGTCTGGCGCCTCCAGACGCTCGGAAAATATGATCTGCCGAGGAAAAACATTTTTGCGTTTTTTGTGGCCAAACAAGTTCGCGGTTGGTTGCGGCGAAACCGCTTCAAGGCTATGGTCGATTCGTTTGGTTGCGATCGAACCTGACCCGCTGTTTTGACCACCCGTCGTTTCTCAATCGCATTGTTCATATGAACTCCTGCACCCGCCCGATCGCACTGACCGCCGGTCTTCTGGGCTTTCTCGGTGTGGCGCTGGGCGCTTTCGGCGCGCATGCCTTGAAGGACATCCTTGCGGCCCGTGGCTCGACGGATATCTGGCACACGGCCGTGCTTTATCAACTGGTCCACTCGGTCGCCTTGCTTGCGTTGTGCGGCTGGCGCGAGATGCCGGTGGGCCTGCAGAAGTGGACCGCCCGGTGCTGGGCCGGCGGCGTGGTGCTTTTTTCGGGTTCGCTCTACTGGCTCGCGCTCGGCGGACCGAAATTTCTCGGCCCCGTCACCCCGCTCGGCGGGATCGGACTGCTCGCCGGCTGGGTTCTGGTGGTTGCGATTGCCTCGAAAGGCGGTCGTCCGTGAACCGGGTCGAGGCAGGTGAAACGCAAAGGACGCGGAGCTCGCGAGGGCGAAATCAGCGAACCCGCGGCGTTGTTTTCTTTCTCTTCGGTAGGAGCCCGCTTGCAGGCGATGCGGAGTGCACGCGACCGGATCACCCGCTGCGTCGCCTGCGAGCAGGCTCCTGCATCCCAAACAGGGCGCAGTCTCGTGTCTGCGCCCCTACACTGGCCAGGGACCAGCCATGAAACTGCCGCCTTCCCTTGTCGCCGCCTTGCAAGCGCTCCGGTCCGCCGGCGGACAGCCGCGGCTGGTGGGCGGCTGCGTGCGCGACTGGCTGCTCGGACTGGAGCCGAAGGATTTCGACGTCGAGGTGTTCGGACTGGACTACGAAACGATGGGCCGCGCGCTGGCTCCGTTCGGTCCCACCGATCTGGTCGGCCGGAGTTTTGGCGTGCTCAAGGTGCGGATTGACGGCACGGAATATGATTTTTCCCTGCCGCGGCGCGAATCGAAGACCGGCGCCGGCCATCGCGGATTCGCCGTCGCGCCCGATCCGCAGCTGACCGAGGCGGAGGCCGCGGCCCGGCGCGATTTCACGATCAACTCGATCGCCTATGACCCGTTGGAGCAGCGGTTGATCGATCACCACGGCGGGGAGCGCGATCTCCGGGCGCGGATTCTGCGCCATACCAGCGCGGCTTTTTCCGAGGACCCGTTGCGCGTGCTGCGCGGTTTCCAGCTCGCCGCCCGCTTCGATCTCGCGCTGGCCCCGGAAACCGCGGAACTGTGCCGTTCGATCCGCGAGGCCTACAAGGAACTGCCGGTCGAGCGCGTCTGGGGCGAGTGGGACAAATGGGCCGTAAAATCCGTCAAGCCGTCGCGCGGGCTGGGGGTGTTGAAGGAATCGGGGTGGCTCGGGCATTTCCCCGAACTGGCCGAGCTCGACGGCCTGCCGCAGGATCCCGAGTGGCATCCGGAAGGCGACGTCTTCAAACACACCGGCCACTGCCTTGACGCCCTGACCGGTCTGCCGGCCTGGAAAGACGGTGCGCCCGAGGTGCGGCGGCGCCTCGCGTTCGGGGTGCTGGCGCACGATTTCGGCAAGTCCGGCACCACGCATCAGGCCGAGCGGCGACGGCGGGTGCGCTGGGTCAGCCCGGGCCACGAGGCGGCAGGCGGCCCGCTGGCCGAGCGTTTCCTGCTGCGGATCGGTGCGCCGCTCGACCTGATCGAATTTGTCCGCCCGCTCGTCACCAACCACCTGGCCCACCACGGGCAGATGGAACTCCGCGACACCAGCATCCGACGGCTCGCTCGGAAACTGGCCCCGGCCACCCTCGACGACCTCATCGCCGTGATGATGTCCGATCACCTCGGCCGGCCGCCGCTGATCTCCGGGGACTCGTTGAAGCGCATCGAACAGCTCCGCGACGGCGCCCGGCGCCTAGCCGTCGAACATGCCGCGCCCAAGCCGATTGTCCTCGGTCGCCACCTGGTGGCTCTCGGTTTCAAGCCCGGCCCGCACTTCAAGGCCGCCCTCGACGCCGCGTTCGAGTCGCAACTCGATGGCGCGTTTAACGATGAAGCGGGCGGCGTCGAATGGATGCGGAATTATTTGCGGGCCCATCCGCTTCCACTATCGTAGTCATTTCCATGAGCACGCCCACGCAACTCGACCAACTCAAACAATTCACCGTGGTGGTCGCCGACACCGGCGATTTTGCCAGCATGAAGCAGTTCGCCCCGCGCGACGCGACGACCAACCCGAGCCTGATCCTCAAGGCCACCGCCATGCCCGACCACGTCTGGCTTCTCGATCAGGCGATCAAGGACGCGGGCGCCGGCGCCCCCACGGCGCAGGTCATCGACCGGTTGCTCGTGCTCTTCGGGCTCGAGATTTTGAAAATCGTGCCGGGACGCGTCTCGACCGAGGTCGACGCGCGTCTCTCCTTCGACCGCGATGCCAGCATGGCCAAGGCGCGGGAGATCATCGCGCTCTACGAAAAAGCCGGCATCCCGCGCGAACGCATCCTGATCAAGGTCGCCTCGACTTGGGAGGGCATCAAAGCCGCCGAGCAACTCCAGAAGGAAAAGATCAACTGCAATCTCACCTTGCTGTTCTCCTTTCCCCAAGCGGTTGCCTGCGCCGAGGCCGGCGTCCGGCTGATCTCGCCGTTCGTCGGACGTATTCTCGACTGGTACAAAAAAAGCACGGGCAAGGACTACGCCCCCGCGGAGGACCCCGGCGTGAAATCCGTCGCTCAAATCTATACCTATTACAAGAAATTCGGTTACACCACCGAGGTCATGGGCGCCTCCTTCCGCAACAAGGGCGAGATCACCGAGCTGGCCGGCTGCGACCTGCTGACCATCGCCCCCGCCATCCTGGCCGAGCTCAAGGCCAGCACCGACCCGGTCCCGCGAAAGCTCGATCCAGCGGCGGCCCACGGCGCCGACGTCAAGAAAGTGAACTTTGACGAGAAAGGTTTCCGGTTTGCGTTGAACGAGGATGCCATGGCCACGGAAAAAACCTCCGAGGGCATCCGGGTTTTTTCCGCCGACATCGGAAAGCTCGAGCAGTTGATCGCGCAGAAACGCGGCTGAAACGAAACGGACGGGACGGGCGGTTGCGGGCAACCGCGCCTACCGGACTGAAAGACATCGCCGCGTAGGGGCGAACTCTCGCTGCGCCCGCGGGTTTTCCGACCGAACGCGATATCCCGCCTGAGGCTTTTCCCACTGTCCACTGTAGGCGGGGTGCCCTCACCCCGCGAAGCATGCGCTGCGAAAACCGAAACCCGCGGGGTGAGGGCACCCCGCCCACAAGGAGCAATCCCGAGCCGGCGCGGCAAGACTGCGCCCCTGCAAAAGATCCGGCAAGGGTTTCCCGATGGTTTTTCCTCGTCCTGTAGGAGCTTGCTTGCCAGCGACGGTTGAGTCGAAATCGCCCGCCAGCAGGCTCCACCATGTCATTCTCGCCGATCAAAGCCTTTCAATGGGACCTGGCCCGGCAGGTGGAACGGCTGGATTTTCTCAAGAAGCAGCTGCCGCGCTATGCCGCCTGGGGTTACCAGGAGCTCTATCTGCACCTTGAGGACGCGGTGCACTATCCCAGCCTGCCCGGTATCGGTCGTGCGGACGCGTATAGCTACGAGGAGTTGGGCGAACTGGTGCACGAGGCCGCCCGCGCCGGCATTGGCGTCGTCCCAATCGTGAACCTGCTCGGCCATACCCAGTACCTGCTCAAGCATCCCGAGTGGCGCGACCTGAATGAACTTCGCGACGAACGCGGCGGCCCGCTTGAGCAGGGCCAGATCTGTCCATTGCATCCCCGCACGAAGGAGGTCGCCGACAAGCTGCTGCGGGACATGGCCCCCTACTGCACCGCCGGCAAAATCCACGTCGGGCTCGACGAGTCGTTTCACCTCGGGAAGTGTCCGCGCTGCCGCGAGGAGGTCGCGCGCCTCGGTCTGGGGGCGCACTTCGCCGCACACGTGCGCCGGCTGCATGCCCTGGCCGAAAAGCGCGACCTCCAGCTCGGTCTGTGGGCGGACATGCTCTATTTCACGCCCGAAGCGATCCCGCTGCTGCCGGCGGGCATCGTCGCGTACGACTGGTATTACTACCCTTTCAACCGGCTGCCGCGGGTGGAGCTGTTCAATTTCGCCGAGCGAGATCTGGCCACGCCGCTGCGGAAGCAAGGGATCCAATACTACGGCTGCCCGATGAACGGCGCTTTCCGCTACGAACCGCTGCCGGTTTTTGGCGACCGGCTGGGCAATCTCCGTTCGTGGTGGCGACGTTGCGCCGAGGTGCAGGCCGAAGGATTTCTCGTCACCTCCTGGGAAGCCTACCGGCTGGCCTTGGAAACGACCACGCTGGTCGATGCCGCCGCGGCCGGCCTTTGGCAGAAACCGGAATCCGACGACGCGACGACCCTGCTGGCCGCCGGCTTGGAAAGGACGTTCGGCCTGAAACCGGCGCGCGGGCGGGCCGTCGCCCGGCAGCTGCTCGCCGCGGACGACCGCGCTTTTAGCGGTTACGCGCGCTGGCAGATCAACGACCGGTGGGACGTTTTCGCGGGCAGCGAATCACTGAAGCCTTATGAACGTGAGCGGCAGTTTTTTCGCCGCATGCAGGCCAGGGCCCACCAGGAGAAATGGCCACCCGCCCTGGCCTCGAGCCTCGCCTTCCGGCTTTATCTGGCGGAGCGCGATGTGTTCGTGCGCCGGGCGGCACGGGATGTCTTTCACTTGCGCCGTCGGCAGCGGCGCGGGGAAGTTGTAACGTATTACGTGACAAAGATGCAGGTGGACGCGGCTGGCTTCGCGCGGGCGCTGCGGGCCGGACGCCTGGCGGCGCGGGCGATGTGGCGGCGGACGCGGGACCCGGGCCTGCGCGGGCAAAATGAAGCGATTCTCGAGGCCGACCGCCTGCGTCTGGCCGATTGGCAGGGGTGGTTGCGGCGCACCGGCCGGGAGCCGCAGATAATCTTCGCCGCCACACCGGTCTGCGGTGTCTGGCAGCTGCGGTTCTGGGTGCACAATTTCGCGCCGGCGGCGCAGCAGGTGGCGGTGGAGGAACAGCAGGCTGACGGCGCGTGGCGCGAGCTGGCCGCACGGCATACGATCGAGTTCCGCGCCACCGCGGCCCGGCCGCGGACAAAAATCCGCCGTGAGTTCACCGTACCGGTGGAGTCGGCCGAATCGCGGCTCCGCGTCGTGGTGCGCGGCTGCGGCGAGGTGGCGATCAGCCAGATTCAACTGACCGATGGCGTGGAGGTCCGCTCGTCGGATGGATGCCCGCGGCGCCTAGTGCTCGGCCGGCCGGCACCGGTGCACGGATTGCCGGCGATGGAGGGAAACCCGGAAGGCGCAGAATCGATCCTGCGCTTCCGGCGCCGGACAGACCGCGCATAAAAAAAAGCGGCCCGGAAAAATCCGGGCCGCTTGAGAGAAGCAGTCGGTGACGCCCGCGGCTGCGCGTCAGAACTTGTAGCCGACGTCGACGTACATTTCCCGGCCAACCGCGCCACCGTAGAACCCAACATCGGCATTGGTGTCAGGCTCGGCATTCAGCGCCACCGGCGGATACTTGTTGAACACATTGTTGATGCCAAGACGGACCGAGAAGCCGTCCAAGTATTTCCCAAAATGAGCCTTGGAGAAATCGTACTTCAGGCTGACGTCGAACTGCGAGTAAGACGCAACCGCCACGGGGGCGGAGGCCGTTGCGCCGCCCGAACCGACGTCGCTCACCGATGGGACGTACGTGTTGTCGATGTCTGCCTTGAAGCCTTTATAGGTCCATTCAAGCGTCGTGAAGGTGCGCCACCGCGGAACCGTGCCCAGGTTCTGGGAGACCTGACCGACATAGCCATAGTAAGGCTGCGTCGGCACCTCTTGGAAGGTATAAGAATCGTAGATGGTCGCGTCGGACTTGATGTCGAACAGGCCAAATCCCTTCGAATCCCACTCATACTCAACCGTGGCATCGATACCCTTGGTCCACGTGCCACCCAAATTGATGAGGGGAGCGAAAATCCAGACCGAGGACTTGGGGTGAGTGCTGATCTGACCGGCAGCAGTCGGGTTCGGGCCATTGACATTGCCAAAGTGCACGTAAGAGACATACGGCGAGGCCGTGCCTAGGTTTTCCACGCTCTGGATGATGGTCTGCTGGTTGACGGCGCCGGGAAGTCCGACCTGATGGGTCTGGTAGTAATCCACGGTAATGCTCAGCCCCTTTATCTGGTGGGGCGTAAAGCCGAAGCCGGCGGTCCAAGTCGTGGCGGTCGAGGGCTTGAGATCCACGTTTGAACCGGACTCGGCCTCAAACTGCACCTTGGTCTGCGGGGTGGGGCTGCCGAGCGGAGTGTAGGTGATCGAGTTGGAGGAGCCAACGTTCACCGGGCCGTAGAGCTCATACATGTCCGGCGCGACGAACGATTTGCCGGCAGAAAACCTGAGGCTGAAGTCGTCGTTCACCGGCTCGTATTTGAAAGCGACCTTTGGGACCTTGGCCGTACCGACCGTCTGATAGTCCTCGATCCGGCCGGCGATGTCGGCGTTCAAGGAATAGATGCCAGGCACTTGGAAGTTTTTCCCGAAGATCGGAATATTCACTTCGGCGTACAGCGCTTCGGTCCAGCGACCGCGATTGATGGGCAGAATCGACGGAGAGTTGATCCAACCTTGGTCTTGGGTGTTAAGATCGGCCGAGGCACTCAGGGTTTCACGCGTATAGGAGGCGCCCACTGCAAAAGACAGGCTGCCGGCCGGGAGCTCAAAAGGCGTGCCGTTGATAACCAACTTGCCGGTGCTCAGCGTGCTGAGACCATGCATTGTCGCCGTCCCAAGAATGTTTCCGGGAAGAACCCCGGGCGCCTGGGTGGCGGCGAACGGATTGAGCGTGCCCGAGGCCAGCGCAGCGTAGAAATTCGTCGCGTCGAGCAGGTTCTGGTTTTCGTAGTCGATCGTATTGCGGTTGATCCCGCCGCTCAGGTCCCAAGAATAGTTCGAGTTGATCTTGCCGCGCAGGCCGCCGTTGACGTTCACGGCCGTGGAATCGAACGTAAAGATACGCGGGAAGTTCACCAAGCGCGCATGCGCATCGACGCCGAAACCGGTGTTGAAGTCACCGGCTTGGTCGATCCAAGCTTGGGAGAAGGGATTGCCCGGAATCGTCACCGGCACGAACTGCGTGCCCGCAGTGGGCGGACCGCCGTTATACCAAGCGTCGGTATAAGGCGTGGAGACGTACGGATAAATCGGCTGCGCATTCAGCGAGGTCTTGGAGAACGAATTCGAGTAGAGAATATCACCGTAGCCCTCAAGATTTTCGCCAAAGATCTTGTGGGTGAAATTGGTCAGGAAGCTGTGGCGTTTGCCGCTCGAGATCAGCGTCTGGTGTTGGGCGAAATTCAGGATCTTCGGAATCAGGGTCGCCTCGGTCGCGGGGTTGGCGTCGTCGCCTGCGTCGATATAAACCCCCATTGCCACCAACTGGTCGATGGTATATTTCCCGCCGCCTGGAGGAGCATTGACCCCCGGAGCCAAGTAGTAATCCTCGTCGACGCCAGTGGCGAGGTTGTAGATGTCGATCACGCCTGGGATGTAGTCATTGGCGTAGTAGGGATTCGTGTACGGGCGCTGGCTGAAAAAGATCGGATCATGCTGGGCGTAGCTGGCCGAAACGGTGATCGAGGTCTTGTCGTTGCTCACTCCACCCGTCACGCTGACGGAATGTTCACGATAGTGGCCGGTGTTACGGCTGGTGCCATAGTGCGCCTGTACGTCCCAACCGTTGTAATTGCTCTTGAGAATCACGTTCACAACGCCGCCGACGGCATCGGAACCGTAGATGGCGGACGCGCCGTCCTGCAGCAATTCGATCCGGTCAACCGCGGAGGGCGGAATCATGTTCAAATCGCTGAAGCGGAAACCGCCTACCGCCTCGGCGGGCGAGCTCGAAACCCGGTGACCATTGATCAGCACCAAGACGGACAAGCCATGGAGGGTGATGAGAGAACCGCCGTAAGTCGTCGCGGTGGCGATGGTGGCGTTTTCCTCGCCAATGCCAGAGATCGAAGGGGCGATCTTGCGCAGCAGATCCAAGGTGCTGTAGGCTTCGCCGCTGGCCTCGATTTGTTCCGAATTCAGAATCATCACGGGAACCGCCAGCTGCTCGCTGGCCATGGGAATGTTCGAACCGGTGACGACGAACTTTTCCAGCTCCACCGCCTTTTCCTTGCCCGCCGCCGGGGCGGGCTGGTCGGAGGTTGCGGCGGCCGGGGCGGGCTGATCGGTGTTAGCGGTAGTCTGGGCCAAGCCCGCCACCGCGCTGAAACTGCTGGTCGCAAGCAGCGACAATGCAGCAATGAACTTCCGCGAGCGGAGTTTGTTCATAGATGTAGTTGGTTTGTGTTGTGTTGGTGTGTAAGAGAACGGGCCGAAGCCACATTCGCTTGTCTGGCCTTAATGCTTATGACATGCCGGCGTGCAACATTATTTTACGAAGAGATTATAATTAGTATATCGAATGGCCGGAATTAAATCGGCGCAGTCGGATATTAACTCCTCATCGCCGGCCAGATAATGACGTCCCTCCTCTGTGTTCTCCTCGTAATACGCTCGCCGGGCCGCTGTTTCTCTCTCGACCAGGAAATCAAAACACCTTGGGACTGAAATCATTTTCCTTCGATTGGCGCGACTTATGCCGGCGGACGATATGACGTGTGGGTTGCTGCTAATAAATAGAATAAGCCGCTAACATAAGACACGGAGTTATACCAAGGTCGTGCGCGGCGAGATTTCCGCCAGTCCACGCCGCCGGCAGCGCATCGGCGGGTTGGCGAAGCCCCGCCGCGGGCTTCCTGCATGGAGCGGATTCATGCTCACGAATTCTTTTTCGCACCCAAAAAAAGCTGCTTTCGCGCCACCAATCTTGTTGAGTCGCTCCATGCGAAAATTGCTGATCCTCCTCTCCGTCCTTTCGTTCCTCGCGCCAGTCGTTCCCGCCGCGACCGACAAAGCCCAGCTCAAGCGCGAACTCGCCGCCATGGAGGACGCCTTCTGCGCCATGGCCAAGGACCAGGGCCTCCTCGCCGCGTTCGAGCATTTTGCCGCCCCGGATGTCTCTTTCCTCGACACCGATCCGCGGAAGTGGCGCGGCCCCGAAGCTGTGCGCCAGCGGATGGGCCCGGACCAGCCCGGCGTTTCGGTCACCTGGTCCGCCTCGTTCACCGATGTTTCCGACGACGGCACCCTCGGCTACAACTACGGACGCTACGAATGGCGCGCCCCCGGCGCCGACGGCAAAGCCGCGCTGCACACCGGTTGGTTTCTGACCATTTGGAAGCGCCAGCCGGATGGGACCTGGCGCTATGTGATGGACAACGGCACGCCCGATCGCCCGGCTCCGGCGCCGGCGCCGGCTGCCAAGCCTTGAGGCTGAGCAAACGGTGGAAGCGCCGGGGCCTTCCCGGACCCGGCCGACTTCGCTCCGCTCCGAATGTGTTGAGGTCAACGCGTTCCACCCTTCCCGCGTCGCGAAAACGCGCGCACTGGACTACGCTAGCAGCGCCTTGTATTTTGTCGCCAACTCCAACGCCGCACCGGCGTCGGCCGCCAGCACCGTGAAATGCCCCATTTTCCGCCCCGGCCGCGGCTCGGCCTTGCCGTAGAGGTGCAGATGGACCCCCGGGTGCGCCAGCAGCTCCGCCCACCTCGGCTCGCCGTTGGCCCAGGCTTCCCCCAAAATATTCACCATGACCACCGGCGAAAGCAAGGCGGTCTCCCCCAGGGGCAGGCCGCAGATCGCGCGCACCTGCTGTTCAAATTGCGAAGTCGCACAGGCATCGAGCGTGTAGTGTCCGCTGTTGTGCGTGCGCGGCGCGAGCTCGTTGATCAACACTTCCCCGCCGTTGGTCACGAACAGTTCCACGCCCATCACGCCGACCAGGCCGATTCTTTCCGCCACCCGGCGGCCGAGATCCGTGGCCTGGGCGGACACCACCGCCGACACGCGGGCCGGCACGATGGAAAAATCGAGAATATGATTCGTGTGGATGTTCTCCGCCACGGGAAAGACCTGCACCGCACCGGAGTCCCCGCGCGCGACCACCACCGACACCTCGCAGGCAAAATCCACGAACTGCTCGATCACGACCGGCTGCCCCGCAAACCGGCGCAGCGCAGCCAGAACGTCCGCCGCGTTCAAGACCTTTAGCTGCCCCTTGCCATCGTAACCGAAATCCGCCGTCTTCACCACGCAGGGCACACCCACCGCCGCTATCCCCGCGGCCAGATCGCCGCCGGCGGCAACCTCGGCGAACGGCGCGTGCGGAAACCCGTTTTCGCGCAGCCAGCGCTTCTCGCGCGAGCGGTTCTGCGCCGTTTCGAGCACGCTCCAGTGCGGCTGCAATAAAGTGACCGCTTCGATCGCCTTCAGCGGGGCCGACGGCACGTTTTCAAATTCGTACGTCACCACGTCGCACTCGCGCGCGAAGGCCGTGAGCGCCGCAAAATCCTCGTACGCGGCGTTGACCTCCTTGTGCGCCACGGCCCCGGCCGGGCAGCCGGCTTGCGGCTCGAAGACGTGCACGCAATAGCCCAGACGCGCCGCGGCCTGCGCGAGCATCCGCCCGAGCTGGCCGCCGCCGAGGATGCCGATCGTTTTGCCGGGTAAAATCATGTTTTGCGCCACAACCACAGAGACCGGGTGATCAGAGAGAAAACAATGCCAAAGCCCCGCTTCTTCACCGCGGTGCTCAATGGGAGGGCAACTTCGCCTTCAGAATTTTTTTTGTCTGCGCGGTGCGGAATTTTTTCCACGCGCGCGTCGTCCGGGCATCGGACTGGGCCAGCAGGGAAGCCGCGAACAGCGCCGCGTTGATCGCTCCGGCCTTGCCGATGGCAAAAGTCGCCACCGGCACGCCGGCGGGCATCTGTGCAATGGAAAGCAGTGAATCGAGGCCCTTGAGTGACTTTGACTCCACCGGCACGCCCAACACCGGCAACGTGGTGAACGATGCGCTCATCCCCGGCAGGTGGGCCGCCCCGCCCGCCCCGGCAATGAGGACCTTGAGCCCGCGCCGCTCGGCCGACTCGGCATACGCGACCATGAGCTTCGGCGTGCGGTGCGCGCTGACCACTCGTTTCTCGAAAGGCACGCCCAGGGTGGTGAGGGTGGCCGCAGCGTGCTGCATCGTCTCCCAATCCGAGGAGCTGCCCATGATGATTCCGACGAGTGGTGATGTCTGCATGAGACAGCTAGCTATCGGCGATCAACGGCCAGCTGTCAGCCCAGAAATCCAGTAATCGTGTCACGCGAAGCCACCACTCGCGCCATCCGCCCGCCTCGAGTTGATGGCCGATCGCTGAAAACCGCCGGCTTTTACAACAGCGGCGTCCCCTTGGGCACACAGACGATGGTCGTGCCGGCAATCTTGTCGTGCCACGACTGGCGGTCGTCGTCGAAAGCCACCCACATAAATCCGAGGCCGGCTACCACCAGCGAGAGAAAGCCCCCGAGTGCGCGGATGATGGCGATGCTCCAATCAATCGGACGATCGTCCAGCCTCACCACTTTCAAGCCGCAGATGATCCCGCCGACGGTGGTACCCTTGGTCGCCCACATGACAATGATGTAGCCGACAAATAGCAGCATGAATCCCGGTCCGATGTGAATGAAGGCCGAGGCCATGGCCACGAGCACCACGTCGATAAATGACGCCGCCACTCGGATCCAGAATCCCGCCCGTGGCAACGTCGCCGCCGAAATCACGGTGGCCGCGCCGGTCGGGGCAACGGCCGGAATGACCAGCGGAGGAACCGCTTCGCTACCCGCCGGCGGGGCGGGCGGAGTGGGAGCAACCGGCGGAACCGGCGCCACCGGCGGGGCCGCCGGAGCTTTCGCCGCCCGATTGGCCTTGGATTGCAAAATCAGCGTGTAAACCACGACGCCCAACCCCAGCACGCCCGTCACCTTGTAGACGATAAACCCGAGAACCGGTACCGTGTAGAGCAGCAACATGACCACGCCACCCACCAGCACCGCGAGCACGGGCGCGGGCGCACCGGAGTCGGCGCCTCCGCTGAGGAGTTTCAAAATCCGCCGACCGATCCAAGCCAGCATGACCACCCGGCCGAAAAGCCCCGCCAGGAACAGTCCGGTCCCAAAAAGCGGCAAGAGCACAAACCCGATCGCCAGAGCCAAGGTCAGGACCAGCAGGAGGCAGACCACCGGCGTGAGCAGCATGGTCAACACCGCGGCCAGGAGCGAGGAGCCCGGCCGCTGTTCGAGCGTCTGCACACACCGGTTGACGCTGTCCGGAACCACGAGAGCGAGCAGCGCATAAAACCCCAGGAAGGCCAGCGCCAGCAGCCAGGCCCAGAGCAACCGGGCGTCGAAGGCCAGCGGACGGGCGTAAAGCAGGCATTTCTCAAACCAGGCATGCAGCCAGTCGAAACCCAGACTGTGGCCGGCGATCGCGACGTTCTGGACATGGCCCCGCACGACCGACCCGGCCTCGCGCTTCACCTCGCCCCCGATGCAAACCACCTCGCCGTCGACCACGGCCTTGGGTCCGAGCTCCACGTTTCCGAGCACGGCCACTACCTGGCCCCGCACATGTCCGTTGACGGAACTGGTGCCGAAAACGGAAACCACCGCATCGCCGATGGTGCAGTTTTCCACGTGCGTGCTGCCCAGGACGGACACGGCCGCATCGCCCACCGTTCCCCCTGTTACCTGGGTGCTGCCCAGGATTGACACGACCGCATCTCCCACGTCGCCGGCCGATGAGGACGAGCCAAGAATCGAGACCACCGCGTCCGCGCTTTCGTCGGATGCCAAAGTGCTGTTTTGCCAGAAGCTGACCCGCTCGTTGCCCGTGTGATGGCCGTGCCCGTGCCTGTGCTCCTTTTTGTCCGACGCCGGGGGCAGTGAAGATTCCGTCTCGTCCGACGAATCCTTCCCGTCCGACGTTTCGACCCGGGCCGGAGTGGCCGCGGGCGAAGCCGGCGTTTGCACCGTCGGGGCGCTCTTCGCATCGGAGGCGGGTTCTGCCGCGCCGGCGGCCGGCGCTGACGGCGCGGGCTTGGCCTCGTCGGTCTTTTTTTCCGCCGGGGGCGGAGTGACGGAATCATCCTGCCGGGCCCGCAGGGCGGGCGTCAGGGCGACGGCCAGCACCATCAACAGGCAGGCAAACGGATTCAGGCGGAGACGATTTTTCATGGACGAATTTTCATTTGTTGCGGTAGAGGACGCGATAGGCGGTGGCGCCCAAGCCGAAGAAAGTGACGTAAAGCGCGGCGACCACGGTCAATCCGCCGTACAGCCAGAACGGCGGGATCGCCCCGATCATGCGCCCGGCAAAGTCGACGGTCCACTCGGCCACGCCGACGCACCGCGTCAACCAGACGAAATGGCTGCCGGCCTCGCGTGCGGTCGTCGCCAGATCAAAGCCCCGGCTGCCCAGGTAAAAGGCCGCCACCGACGCCGCGCCGACGCCGGTGGCGACGGCCAGGAAAAGCCCCCGAAATGCCGCCGGCCAGTAGGACCACGATTTGTGATACCAGGCGACCGCCGCGCGCTGCTCGATGGCCGCGAGCACGCGGGACTCCAGCGTGCCGGGCGCCTTGCGGTCGGGGAGCGACCGGAGCGTGGCATGAACGAACTGCTCGAGTTCCTTTTCGTTGAGCTTTTTCATGGCGGCGGTTTACAGGGAGAATTTTTCGTGGGTGGCTCCGCTTTGCGCGAGGATTTTGGCGAGCGCCTCGCGGCCGCGGAGGATGTCGGTCTTCACCTTGCTGAGCGAGATCCGGAGTTTTTTCGCAATGTCTTCGTACGGCATGTCCTCGAAATGGAAAAGCACGAGCGGCACACGTTGGTGTTCGGGCAGCTTCTCCAGCGCCCGCTCAACCCATTCGCGGCGCTCGGCCGAGTCAACGCTGTTGAAGAACGTGTCCGGCGCGGCGAACTCGACCTCCTTCTCGCCCTCATCGTCCCGGCGCACCAGATCGGAGAAGAAGCTCCAGCGCTTCTTGTAGCGCGAGATGTGGTTGAGCGAGAGGTTGGTGGCGACGGTCTTGAGCCAGCCACCGGCGGTCGTGCTGGTGCGCAGGTTGTCGAAGTGCTCATGCGCCTTGATGAACACCTCCTGGGCAATATCCTCGGCCTGCGTCTCGTTGCCGATGAGACGCACCGCCGTCGAATAGACCATGTCCTGGTAATTGCGCATAAACGTCGTGAAGTCTGGTGGGGCCATTACGCCCGGAGAGGAGATTTGCACTGGGGGTCCATCGTTCACGCTCAGAACACGGCGGCACGGCGCCAAGTTGCATAAACTTCCTGCCACCTAAACCCGCGCCCGCCAAGTCCATAAGCCGCCCGTCGCGGCGGCCGGCCGACCGGCCCGGGTGGACCGTGCTGACCTCAACACGTTCAGCACCGATCGAAATCTGCCGGGCCCGACGCCATCGGACATCCGCTCAACCTGCATCGGCCAGACCGGAAGAGCTTCCATAACACCCCAAATTAGCCGGCCGACTGCCCGCAACCCCCGGATGCGCAACTCTTGCCAAAATATGACACAAAGGAAAACTTGGCCGCAACCCGATCACCATGCCGACCTTTCTTGTCCCCGACCCCGACTTGGAATCCGCCGTCCGCGCCAAGGGCCGCCAGCTCTTCGCCCTCATGGACCAGCAGCCCCCCGCGGCGCTCTTCTCCAAGAAAGGCGCCTATGCCCGCCTGATGGACTGGTCGATGAAGGATCCGGCGTTCAAAACCCAGCTCTTCCGCTTCGTCGACGTCCTGCCGTCGCTCCACTCCTCCGCCGAAATCGTCCGCCACCTCCAGGAATACCTCGGCGACAAGGCCGT
>CAYZGG010000056.1:0-23382 GCA_964477955.1 uncultured Opitutaceae bacterium | reverse complement strand
GCCTCGCAGTTCTCGCCCACGCCGGGCGAAGGCAAGAATTCGTGGCTCACCGGCACCAGCGCCTGGTCGTTCGTCACCGCCAGCCAGTCCATCCTCGGCGTGCAACCCGAATTCACCGGCGTGAAGGTCGACCCCTGCATTCCAAAGAAGTGGAAGGGTTACACCGTGCAGCGGAAATTCCGCGGTGTCACCTACACGATCGAGGTGAAGAATCCGAAGGGCAAATCGAAGGGCGTGAAATCCCTCCTCGTCGACGGCGCCAAGGTCGCGGGCAACATCGTCCCGCCGCCGACCGACGGCCGCAAGACGGTGCAGGTCGAGGTCATCCTCGGCGCCTGAGCCGGGATCGTGCAGTTGAAATGAGGTGGAACCGGACCTCCGGGCCGGTTTGGCTTCGAAAGTCTCACGGCCTGCCCGGAGGTCAGGCCCCACCTTGCCTGACGAATTTCCGTCGCAACGTGAAGTTCACCCGCTCATCCGGCTCGCTCGGAATCTGCGCCATTGACTGCCCCCGGGGGAACGCGTTGACCTCACCGCGTTCGGCGCGGATTGAGGTCGATCCGCTCCACCTTTTTTCCCCAGGAAATCCCGCGCATTCCTTCCGGTTGTTTTCTTTCCATGGTTCCACCCGTCCTCGGATCCTCGACTTCGCGCCCTTGGTGGCGGCTTTCGCTCACGCAACAGATTCTGCTCGGCCTCGTGCTGGGCGTGCTCTTCGGCTGGTGGATCAATGTGCACTATTCCGCCCGGGGATTGGATCCCGCGGCCGCGGGCGCCATTCTTGAGCGACAGGACCGCCTGCTCGAGTGGGTCGGCCTGCCGCGCGACATCTTTCTCCACCTGATCAAGGCCATGATCGCACCGCTGGTCTTCGCGAGCGTGGTGCAGGGCATTGCCGGCACGGGCGACCTCAAGCGCGTGGGCCGCATCGGCGCGAAGGCCCTGCTCTATTTCGAAATCGTCACCACCTTCGCCCTAGCGGTCGGCCTCCTGCTGGTGAACCTCATCCGCCCGGGTGCCGGCGTGCATCTCACCGGCGACGTCGGCGCCCTCGGCGCCGCCGCCCACACGAAGCCGCTGACCGCGGTCGAGACCCTGCTGCATGTTTTTCCCACGAGCGTCATCGATGCCATGGCCCGCGGCGACGTGCTGCAAATCGTCATCTTTGCCGTGATCTTCGCCCTGGCCGTGGTGGCGGCGGGCGCGGCGGGCCGGCCGGTGTTCGCCTGGTGCGAAAGCCTGACCCAGGTGATGTTCAAGTTCGCCGGGCTCATCATGAAATTCGCCCCGGTCGGCGTCGCGGCGGCCATGGCCGTGACCGTCGGCCACCAGGGACCGGACATTTTGCTCAGTCTCGGCAAACTGGTCCTCACTCTGTACGGCGCGCTGGTGGTGTTCGTGGTCGTCGTGCTCGGGGCGGTGATCTGGATCGTGCGGATTCCGCTCAAACCATTCGTGCGCGCGGTCCGCGAGCCGTTCACGGTCGCCTTCGCCACCGCCAACAGCGAATCGGCCCTGCCCAAGGCTTTCGAAAACATGGAAAAATTCGGCGTGCCGCGCGGCACCGTAGGCTTCGTGCTGCCGGCGGGCTACACCTTCAACCTCGACGGCTCGACCCTGCACCTCGCCGTCGCCTCGGTCTTTGTCGCCCAGGCGGCCGAGACCACCTCGGGCCTCCACCTCGGCCTCGGCCAGCAGCTGCTGATGATGTTCACCCTCATGATCACGTCGAAGGGCGTGGCCGCCGTGCCGCGGGCCTCGCTGGTCATCCTCATCGCCGCCCTGCAGTCCTTCAACCTCCCGCTCGAGGGCGCCGCCATGATCCTGGGCGTCGACACGCTGATGGACATGGCACGCACCTCGGTAAACGTCCTCGGCAACTGCCTCGCCAGTGTGGTCGTGGCCCGCTGGGAGGGCGAATTCGACCTGGCCAAGGCCCGCCGCTTCGGCTCGGCCGAAAATTGAATCCGGCCGCCTCATCGCTCCCCGGCTCCGCGGGCCGCCCGCAGTTTTCGCTGGTTTGGCGGGCCGGCGTACCTAGAGTGACGGCTCCGGCCGGGCCGGGCCACCGCGCATGAACACCCTTTCCCGCTTCACCCTCGAAGCTTTCCTCATCGGCGGACTGGTCCTGGCCAACGGCTTTTTCGTCGCCGCCGAGTTCGCCCTGGTGAAAGTGCGCGCCAGCCAGCTCCGGCCGTTGGCCCGGCGCGGCGGCTGGCGGGTCCAGCTGGCCATCTGGGCCAATTCGCATCTCGGCGCCATGCTTTCCGCCACCCAGCTGGGCGTGACGCTCGCCAGCCTCGGGCTGGGTTGGCTGGGCGAACCCTTCCTGGCTCTTCGTCTCGCGCCCGCGCTCGGCCGGCTGGGCGTCACCGATCCGGCCATGGTCTCGTCGCTCGCCTTCGCCGCCGCCTTCACGGTGATCACTTTCTTCCACATCGTGTTCGGCGAACTGGGCCCGAAGGCGGTCGCGATCCAGAAGGCCCGCCCCGTTTCGGTCTGGGCCGCGGCCCCGCTGGTGGTCTTTTATTACTGCTTCTACCCGTTTATCCGCCTGCTCAACGGCGCCGCGAATCTCCTGCTGCGCACCTTCGGCTTCCAGCCCGCCGGCGCGGCGGACCAGGCCTTCAGCGCCGAGGAACTCGAATATGTCTTCAGCCACGCCCGCCATTCCCATCCGGGCGACGCCCTGATCAACAAGCTCATGGTCCAGTCGCTGCGCGCCCGCGAAACCCGCGCCCAGCAGATCATGCGGCCGCGCGACCAGATCGTGGCGCTGTGGCTCGACCGCCCGCTGCTCGAAAACATCCGCATCGCCCAGACCAGCGGCCACAGCCGCTTCCCGGTCTGCTCGGGCTCGCTCGACAAGGTGGAGGGACTGCTCCTCGTCCGCGAATGGCTCTGGCAGATCCAGGCGCTCGGCTCCGACACGCCCTTCGCCCCGCTTGTGCGGCCCATGGTCGAATTCGAGCTCTCCACCCCGCTCTACACCATGATTGAGCGCTTCCGCAATTCGCGCAGCCACCTCGCCGTCGTGCTCGACAACCAGAAACATCTCGCCGGTCTGGTCACGCTCGAGGACGTGTTGGAGGAAATCGTCGGCGACATCCGCGACGAATTCGACATCGAGCGCGGTCCGGTTTACGAGCGCACCGCCTCGGCGATCGTGGTCAGCGGCGCGCTCACGCTGCGTGAGCTGCAGGCCGAAACCGGCTGGCCGCTGGAGTGGCAACCCCGTGAGACCGTGGCCATCTGGGCGTTGCGGCTGTTCGGCCATGTGCCCAAGCGCGGCGAGACGATCGCCGCCGGCGAGTACCGGCTGACGATCACGGAGGCCAACGCCGAGCGTCCCCGCCGGGTGCGCATCGAACGCGCCCTCGCCGAGGATCCAAGCCTGTCTGCCCGGCCGTTTTGAGCCGGCCCCGGAGGGGATCCGTTGTCGCGCAGCGCAGGCATCTTGCCTGCTCCGTTGCTCTCTTTGCAGGCTGGAAGCCTGCGCTACTCCGGCAGAACAGTCGGGTCCGTCGGCGCGGTCTACCCGAGCAGGTTCTTCAGCGCAGCCAGATATTTTTCCTGCGTGCGATGGATGACCTCGGCAGGCAGGCGCGGAGCGGGCGGCTTCTGGTCCCACTTGATCGCCAGGAGATGGTCGCGCACAAATTGTTTGTCGTAGCTCGGCGGCGAACAATCCGGCCGGTATTCACCCGCCGGCCAGTAGCGCGAGGAGTCGGGCGTCAACACCTCGTCGATCAAAAACAAGTTCCCGGCCGCGTCGGTGCCGAATTCGAATTTCGTGTCGGCAAGGATCATGCCCGCCTCCCGCGCGCGATCGTGACCGAGCTGATATATCGCCAGGCTCATCGCCTTCACCTGCGCATAAAGCTCCGCGCCGACCGCGGCGGCACCCTGCGCATCGTCGATCGGCTCGTCGTGCTGGCCCTTCGGCGCCTTCGTCGTCGGCGTGAAAATCGGCGCGGGCAGCCGGTCCGCCTGGCGCAGCCCGGGCGGCAGCGCGATCCCGCAGACGGCCCCGGTTTTCTGGTAAGAACTCCAGCCGCTGCCGATCAGGTAGCCGCGCGCCACGCACTCGATCGTGAGCGGCCGGAGCTTTCGCACCACCATACTGCGCAACCGCAGATCTTTGTCCACGAGACCGCGCCGAGTCATCTCGCCAGCCTGGTCCGGCAACAGGTGGTTCTGGATCAGCCCGCGCGTCTGCTCAAACCACCACAGGCTCATCTGCGTGAGAATTGCGCCCTTGCCCGGAATGCCGTCGGGCAGGATCACGTCGAAGGCCGACAGCCGGTCCGTGGCCACGAGCAGCAGGGCGTCTCCCAGATCGAAGATTTCGCGCACCTTGCCTGAGGCAACCTTGGCAAACGGCAGGCCGTCGATCGAAGTCACGGCATTTTTCGGCAGGGCGGCGGCGATCGCGGCGAAGTTCATGCCCTCAGCGCAACGCGCCCGGTGCGGCAGGTCAAAAAAATTACGCCGACCGCGATTTTGCATTTCCGGGGTGCATTCAGACCGGGAGTCGTTCTAAGTGGACCCATTCAGCCGGGGCCCGCCCGGCTTTCCCTCTTCCTACCCCATGTCCGAGACAGCAAAACTCCGCCTGCGGGAAAAACTCTCGTATGGTTTCGGCGACTTCGCCTCCTGCCTGTACTGGAAGTCGATCTCCGACTACCTGAACATATTCTACACGGACATCTTCGGGATCACCGCCCTGGCCGCCGGCGCCATGCTTGGAGTCAGCCGTTCGTTCGATGCGATCTTCGACGTGATCATCGGCATGCTCGCCGACCGGACCAAAAGCCGTTGGGGCAAGTTCCGCCCCTTCCTGCTCTACACCTGCGTGCCCCTGGCGGTCGTCGGCCTGCTGACGTTCACCGTGCCGGATTTCGGTGCCAAGGGAAAGCTGATCTGGGCCTATGTGACCTTCAATGCCTTCATGCTGATCTACACGACGATCAACATCCCCTACACGGCGATGCTCGGCGTGATTACGCCCAATCCGGTCGAGCGCACGCTGCTCTCCTCGATCAAATTCGTGGGCGCGTTTGCCGGCGGGATTGTGGTCGCGGTCTGCCTGATGAAGATGACCCAGGTCGGGGGCTGGTTGAATGCCACGACGCAGAAGCAGGGCTGGCAGATGTCGTTCGCGATTCTCGGCCTCGTGGCCGTGGCCTCCTTCCTGATCGTGTTCTTCAATACCAAGGAACGCGTGCTGCCGCCCGCGGCGCAAAAAACCTCGGTGATCAAAGACCTCGGTGACCTCGTCACCAACGGCCCGTGGCTGGTCCTGCTCGCCATCACGATTGCCTTCATCTTCTTCTGCTCGCTGCGCGGCAGCGTCGAGGCCCACTACTTCAAATATTACGTCGGGACCCGGACCATCACCCTCCCCTCATTTCTGCCGGCAAAGATCGCGGGCACCCAGAATTGGGAATGGGGCAGTTTGGTTTCCGTCTTCAAGGCGAGCAACCAGGCGCTCTCGCTGATCGGCGCCTTGCTCGTGCCGGTCCTCGCCAGGAAAGTGGGCAACAAGCCGGCCTTCGTCCTCCTCTTTGCCATCGCAATCCTCGCCACCGCGACCTTCTACGTCTTGAAACCCGATCAGCTCCTGCTGATCTATGGCGTGAATGCCCTTGGCTCCATCACGGGCGGCCCGTTGAGCGCCTTGATTGCAGCCATGTATGCCGACACGGCAGACTACGCGGAATGGAAAACCGGCCGGCGTGCCACCGGCTTGGTCTTCTCCGCTTCGATCTTCGCCCAGAAATTTGGGTGGGGCTGGGGCGGCGGGCTGGGGCTGATCCTGCTGAACAACGCGGGTTTCGTCGCGAACCAGGTCCAAACGCCCGAAGCACAGCAAGGACTGGTGAACCTGATGAGCATCCTTCCCGCCGCCTGTGGCGTTCTTGCGGTCCTGATTCTCGTGGTCTTCTACCCACTCAACGAAGCGAAGATGGCCCGGATCGCCGAGGACCTCAAAGCCCGGCGGGCGGCGGAAGCCTCCTCCTCGCCCGCCCTGGCCTGAGCCGCCGCCCGCGATCGCGCCTCCCTCGCTTGCCGGCCTCGCCCGCCCTGGACGTTTTCATCCCCCCCGCCCGCGATGAATCCCACCGCCCTCTCCTCCTGCCGCACCCGCATCGAAACCGACCTGCGGCAGAACATCCTGCCGTTCTGGATCGAACGGGTCGTCGACCTCGACGGGGGCACCTTCCTCGGCCAGCTCTCCAACGACCTCGTCCCCGACCGCACGGTCGAACGCGGCGCCCTGCTGACCTCGCGCATCCTCTGGACCTACGCCGCCGCGGGCCGCCACTACCGCGAGCCGGCCTACCTCGCCATGGCCGAACTGGCGCACCGGGACCTGCTCGACCGCTACCGCGACGGTGCGCATGGCGGATTCTACTGGTCAATCAACGCCGATGGTTCCGTTTACCGCGACCGCAAACAGGTCTACGGCCAGGCCTTCGCGATCTATGCGCTGAGCGAACTGCACGCCGCCAGCGGCCGCCGCGAACCGCTCGAGCTCGCGATTGCCACCTTCCGCCTGCTCGAGGCTCATGCCCGCGACCACACCCATGGCGGATACCTCGAGGCCCTCGCCCGCGATTGGACCGCCATCGCCGACCTGCGCCTGAGCGAACGCGACCAGAACGACCCGAAATCCCAGAACACCATGCTGCACGTCATGGAGGCCTACACCCGCCTCCTCGGCGTGTGGCCCGACGCCGGATTGCGGCTGGCGCTGCGCGACATCGTGGATCTCATGCTCACCCGCATCGTCGATCCGGGCACGGGCCACCTCGGCCTGTTCTTCACCCTCGACTGGCAGCCGACCTCCCAAAAAATTTCCTACGGCCATGACATCGAAGCCGCCTGGCTGCTGACCCGCGCCGCCGAGACGCTGACCGATCCGGCGCTGCTCGCGCGCGTCCACGCGCTCGCGGTCCGGATCGCGGAGGTCACTCTCGCCGAGGGCGTCGACGCCGACGGTGGCGTCTACAATTTCGGCGATCCCTCCGGCCTCGTCGACACCGACAAGGAATGGTGGCCCCAGGCCGAGGCGGTGATCGGCTTCCTCAACGCCGCCCAGATCTCCGGCGACAAACGTTACGCCGAGGCCGCGCTGCGCACCTGGGATTTCGTCGAAAAGCATCTGATTGATCGCCAGCGCGGCGAGTGGTTTCGCGGCGTTACGCGCGAAGGCAGGCTCATCGCGTCCCACGAGAAGGTCGGCTTCTGGAAATGCCCTTATCACAACGGTCGCATGGGCCTCGAAGCCCCCGCCCGCCTGCAGGCCCTGGCAACAGGCGGCCGAGCCCTTCCCACCGCGAACTAATCGGCAGAGTCCCGTATCGGTTTTTCCGTCCCGCCGGGTTGGTGGCTTGTCCGTCTGCTTGTGGGTGGGGCTTTAGGCCTCGATTCGTCGCGGGACAAACCCCCTCTCGCCTTGGCCAGCAGAAGCGAACCGATAGGCCGGGCTTGATTAGCGTTCATTAGTGCCAATTAGTGGTTACCTCCAGAATTCATCCCCCGTGAAAAAGAAATCCTCCGTCTCCCGATCCAAAATGCCCGCCGCCTGGACCACCCGGCTCAGGAAGCTCCGCACCGCGCACGAGAAATTTCTCGCGCGCAGGAATCCCGTCGACCCCGAATGGGACAATGGCGTCTTCGACCGCTTCGTCCACCCGGCCATCACCTACCGGCACGCCCCGATCGAGTGGCGCTACGACCTTAACCCGCGGACGAACCCGTTTCTGATGGAGCGCCTCGGCGTCAACGCCACGCTCAATCCCGGCGCGTTCTACTGGAAGGGCAAAGTCCACCTGGTGGTTCGCTTCGAGGGCTACGACCGCAAGAGCCTCTTCGCGATCGCCGAAAGCGCCAATGGCATCGACCAATGGCGTTTCTGGGACGAACCCGTTGACCTGCCCGAGCTCAAGCCCGAGACCAACGTCTACGACATGCGCATCACGTTCCACGAGGACGGCTGCATCTATGGCGTGTTCTGCGCCGAGGCGAAGGACCCGAACGCCAAACCAGGCGACCTCTCCAGCGCGGTGGCCGTCGCCGGTCTGGTCCGCACGAAGGATTTCAAGACTTGGGAACGCCTGCCCAACCTCAAGACCCCGGCCTCGCAGCAACGCAACGTCGTGCTGCACCCCGAATTTGTCGACGGTCAGTACGCTTTCTACACGCGCCCGATGGACGGCTTCATTGACGTCGGCTCCGGCGGCGGCATCGGCTGGACGCTGTGCCGGGACATCACCACCGGCGTCACCGGCCCGGAAACCATCATCGACGGCCGCGCCTATCACACGATCAAGGAGGTGAAGAATGGCCAGGGCCCCGCCCCGATCAAGACCCCGCAGGGCTGGCTGCATCTTGCTCACGGCGTCCGCAACTGCGCCGCCGGTCTCCGCTACGTGCTCTACATGTTCATGACTTCGCTCGAGGATCCGACCGAAGTCATCGCGCGTCCCGGCGGCCATTTTCTCGCGCCCTATGGCGGGGAAGGCTTCGGCGATGTCTCGAACGTCACCTTTTCCAACGGCTGGGTACAGCTGCCCGACAAGGCGAAGACCGTGCTCATTTACTATGGCGGGTCCGACACCCGCTGCTACGTCGCGCGGAGTACGGTGGACAAGCTCGTCGACTGGTGCCTGCACACGCCCGAGGATGCGCTCACGACCCGCAAGGCCGTCGACCAGCGCCTCGCCCTCATCCGCGCAAACAAGGCCCTGCGAGGACAATAATCCTCGCCCATCCTCTTCATTCAGGCGGCCCGCACCGGACCCGCCTTTTATTGGACGAGTGCCGCCTTCAGGTGCGGGGCGAGGCGCTTCGTGAACTCCACCGAATCGGGTGCCGACAGGTGCGACCACTCAGGGCATTCGAAGCTGGCGAGTTCGGGGAAATCCTCGAAATAAATGCCGGGCGCGCCGCTTTCCTTGAGCAGACGCGTCCAGGGTCCGGCCCGCGGCGTGAGTTTGTCCTCGTGCTTGTGGAGCTCGCCGGAATTGGGGAAGCGCACAAACACCACCTTGCCGCCGCGGCCCCGGATCTTCGCCACCGCGGCTGCCGTGTCGTGAAACCGGGCCTCGACGGCCTGGCCCATCATCCGACCAAACACCTCGGGCGGCACGTAGCTCGGCGGCGGCGGCGGTGTGAACAGCGGCAGCCAGCCGTACTTGACCCGGTCTTGCAGCGGGCCCGGCCGGGCACACCGGTCGACCATGCGCGCCCGCCGTTCCCGATCGAGCGTGTTGAAATAAGGCGGGAAAAGCGGCGAAATGAGTGCCCCGGGCCGGTTCGGGATCGGCAGCTTTTCCAGCAAATCCTCCAGGGTCAGGTCGTCATCGTTGAGAAAAGCGAAGTGTTCCTCGAGGCGCATGCCAATCTCCTGGTCGGTCCGCTGGGACAGAGTCTGCTTGTGATACCGCTTCAATGCCTTCTCCGAGACCTCGAGCAGATGCCCGGCAGGCGCAAAAAACATCAGGGGGACCACGCTGCAAATCACTGTGCCGTGGAATTTCTCGTCGGCCGCCAGATCGGAAAGGATCGGAAAGGCGCAACTGCCCGGCAGGGCGAGCTGCACCGGCCGCCGGCCCAGGCCCTGCTCGAGCTGGTCGAGATCCAGGTCGAAGAACGGCCGCGAGTCGCCGACGATCACGATCGACTCCGGCTGGACCGCCCGGCGCCGCTCGGCCCACAAATCGGGCGTGTCCTTCAATGTCGGCGCGTAACCCCACGCCCGGCACCGCCACTCCCACGCCGCGGTTGCCGCCGCCGTCAGCAGCGCGACGGCCAGCACGATGCTGCGCCAAGGCAGGTCCGGGATCGGACGTTCAAAATTGGAAATAGATGAAGGCATTGCCGCTTCCCTGGGTCAGAATGATGGCGCACAGCATGAGGGTCCATGTGACGGTCAACAGCCAGCGCGGCAGCCGCGCCACGGCCGCCTCGATGCTGGTGTCGCGGAGATTCCAATGCGCCAACAGGAGTCCCGCCGTGACGAGGCCAACCTGGATGATCTCCCGAGTGGTCAGCAACGCGTCGCCCTTGGCCACCACGCCGGCCATGGACCGCACCAAGCGGATCGCCGTCGGGAAATCCGTGGCGCGGAAGAACACCCAGGCAAAGCAGACGCAGACGTAGGTGATCAGGGCCAGCAGCAGGCGCCCGCCGAGCGTGTCCAGCCACACCGGCGTCTTGCCCGAGAGCGTGCGCAGCAGGTGTTCGATCACCAGGCAGCCGCCGTGCAGCAGACCCCACACGACGAACGTCCAGGCCGCGCCGTGCCAAAGACCGCCGATGAACATCACGATGACGAGGTTGAGCACGGCCCGCACCAAGCCGCCGCGACTGCCCCTGAGCGGAATGTAGAGATAATCCCGGAGGAACGTGGACAGGGAGATGTGCCAGCGCCGCCAGAAATCGGAAAACCCGATGGCGGCGTAGGGAAAGAGGAAATTGTCCTTCAAGTGGAAGCCGAGGCAGAGCGCCGCGCCGATCGCGCAGGTTGAGTAACCGGAAAAATCAAAGAAGATCTGTCCGGCAAACGCCAGGACCCCGGTCCAGGCATCCAGCGAAGCCAACGGGCCGCCATACCCGAACACCGTGTCGGCGGAGCCCGCCAGCAGCGTGTCGGCGAGCACGATCTTCTCGAACAGCCCGAGGGTCATCAGGAGCAGGCCCCAGATGAAGCGGTTCCGGTCCGGCGCCCGGGGTGCGGCGCATTGCGGCAGGAAATCGGCGGCGCGCACGATCGGTCCGGCCACCAGCTGCGGGAAAAAGGAGACGGCGAGCAGGAAGTCGCGCAGGGATCGCGTCGGCTGGGTCGCGCCGCGCGCGACGTCGAGCGTGTACGACAGCGAATGGAAGGTGTAGAAGGAAATGCCGATCGGCAGGAAGACATCCAGGTGCGGTGCCTGGTAGGCGACGCCGGCGCGCGCCAGCAGCCAGGTGAAATTTTCGAGCAGGAAATTGCCGTATTTGAAGTACCCCAGCATGCTCAGGTTCACGGTGATGCTGGTCACCAGCCACGCCCGGCGCCGGCCGGGCGTGCCCGCGGCCGCAATGCGAGCGCCCAGCCAGAAGTCCAGCGTGGTCGTGGCGAAAAGCAGCAGCGCAAACGGCGGATTCCATGCCCCGTAGAAAATGTAGCTCGCCACCAACAGCAGGTTCTTCCGGGCGTTCCAAGAACGCATGCTCCAAAACGCCGTCGTGACGACGGCAAAAAAGACCACAAAGGTAAGCGAATTAAACAGCACGGGCGTGGATCGAGCTGGCTGCGCGGGACAAAAACATGCCTTGCCCGCTCGGCAACATCAATCCGCCGCGCCGTGCGTGAATTCCGGTTTTACAATTCCGCCCGCCTTCGCCGGGCAATCTACTCTGTTGGGCGAAAATCGGACCACGGCCGCTTCACCGCCCTCCCCAGCCGGACCCATGCTGTGAGAGGGCTCCCCCCGCGAAGCTGCCGCTGGCAAGGTGAGCCCGACCTCCGGGCGGGCTGATGCGGTCACCCAAGGAAAACCGGCCCGGAGGTCCGGTTCCACCTCATTTCAATTCCCTGAGCCCCGCGCTCAGGCGGTGGCGCCGCAGCACTTCTTGTATTTCTTGCCGCTGCCGCACGGACAGGGATCGTTGCGGCCGACCTTGGGGCTTTCGCGACGGACCGTCTTGCCCGGCTCGTCGACCTGGCCGGTGTAGACCCAGCGGCCTTCCTCCCGCCCGAACAGCGCGGTTTCAAAATGCTCCTGCTCCTTGCCCTCGACCCGGAACTTGGCGGAGAACGCCACCGCCCCCAACTTGTCGTCCGGCCCGCCCTGCTCGGTGCGGTGGATGGTGAGACCCAGCCACTCGGAACTTTCGGCCCACTTCTTCGCCTCCTCGCCCGCGAAGTCCTTGCGCTGGCCGGCGCTGAGCGTGCGCTCGAGGTGGGCGATGTCGCGCTTCACGTAGGCGGTATAGCGCGAGCGCATCAACGCCTCGGCCGTCGGCGCGGGTGCGCCGCCGAGAATCGGACCGCAACAGGCTTCGAACGTGGAACCGGAACCGCAGGGACAAGTGCTCATGCAACCCAGCATAACCCGGCCGGGGAAGCCGTTGGCAATGCCCAAAAATTCTTTCCCGCCGGCGCAGGAGCGGCAGTCGAATCGAGGCGGACGGACCTGCGGGCCGGTTTTCTTGGCGCAACATCGCAGACGGCTCCGCGATTCTGGCGTCGCGCAGGCATCAAGCCTGCTTGCCAAAAGAAGCAGGCTGGAAGCCTGCGCTACTCGCCCGGACCGGTCACAAATCGTCGACCGGCGGCTCCTCCGTCACCCATTTCAGCTCGGAGTCCTTCATGAAGCGGGACGGCCAGACCGCATCGGCCTGGGCAAAGTCAACGCCCGCAAAGGCGAGAATTTCCCGGCAGTACCCGTCCATGTCCGCCCAGGGGGGACCGGTCAGCACGTGCGCGATCGCCGCCGCCAGCCCCGGCGGCTGCCGCGGCGCCGTCTGCACCACCCGGAGCAGCCATTTGTGATAGGGATAGAGCATCTCGTTCACGGTGAGCACCAGCCGGCAACTAAATAGAACGATCTTCTGCACGGAGAGGCCCACCAGGTATTGGTTCTGCTGCCGAAGCGCCTCGCTGTAGTACCAGCGCCAAGCGAGCAGCTGGGCGGCGAAGCGGTCGGTACGTCCGCGTTTTTCCTCCACCGGATACCGGACGATCTCCGCCAGCCGGCGTTCCAGTCCGTCGATCCGCGAAAAAAGGATCCGGTTCCCTTGAAACGCGTAGCGCGCCGGATCGCTGCCGCGGGCCGCCACGAGTTCGAGAAACTCCAGATCCACATATTTTCCGTCAATGTAGCCTTTGTCGTAGGTGCACAAGGTCCGGTTGTTGTAATGCATTCTACCCGCCTGTTTCCGGCGGGTGTATTCGGCGCCCGAAACCAGGATGGACACGTCGATGTCGGAGTCGGGCCTCGCGAAGCCATGGGCGATCGAGCCCCCGAGGATCAGGGCGGACACCTCCGGGTCTTTTTCAAATTCACCGACCAGGTTTTTGATCGATTCGGCGTGATGCGCTTCCATGGTGAAACCGCTGGGTGATGGTGGACAGGAAATCCCTCCGACCGTCCGGCCGGAACCCTTTTGTGTGTCCCACAATAGACCACCTCCCTCGAACGTCCCGCCGCACCGCTCGACTGCACCGCCCGTTCGCCCAGCCGCCCGCCAGTCGATTTTCCCGCCGAAATGGTTGCCCACCATCAAAGCCGCGAGCAGGACCCCCTCGGCGGCCAGGAGAGCCCCGCCGTGGGAAACCTCCGGATACCGGTGCATTTCCCACCCGAGCAAAACGGTGAACGCCGCGAGCAGAGTACCGTTGATCGACGCGTGAACCAGCACGCGGTTTATCATTTTGGGATCATCATGACGAGGCTGAGCCAGGTGGAGAAGGCCGAGCCGTTCCGGAAACGCCGGAGGTTGAGGAAGCATTTCAGATAGGCGTTCTGCATGGCGTCCTCCACCGGCTCGTGCTGGCGCAGGTACGACATGCCAAGCCGGTAGAGCAGAGGATTATACCGCCGTACGAGGATCTCAAACATCTCCCGGTTGCCGCCAACGACCTCGTCGATCGCCTGGCGATCGTTGACTTCAGGAACGGAAATGGGGGCCGGTTCGCGCATTGCTCCTGATTGGATGATCGAAAACGGCCCGGGTTACACATTATTTGTTCGCCGCGGGTCCAATGCCCTGAAGCTTGCTTCGGCTTGGCTTGGAAACGTGGGAGCGAGCTTGCTCGCGACTCGTTCGACGTCGCGAGCAAGCTCGCTCCCACAAAATGGATTGTCTCGGCCGGGCGCCAATCGGATTCGGATTGCCGCCCGGGAATTCCCGCCTAGCGGTGGTGCGCATGAAAAAGCCCACGGCCGAACAGCGGCAGCGCATTTGCACGGGCAAGCGCCGGTACCGGTCACAGGGCGACGCACTCGACGCCGCGCTGCTCGCCGGAGTCGAGCGCCAGCGCTCCGCCTACCGCTGCCCGCTCTGCGGGCTCTGGCACCTCACGTCCAAGGGCGCATGACGGGGCCCGCCGGTTTCGCCTCCCGCCCGGGTGTGGTCACCTGGTTTCAATCGGAAATCAGGGACGGTACGACCGCGATAATTGAATCTCAAGCGATCCAGTTCCAAGGGTGCGGCCACCCGAGAGGTCCTTGCGCCAGAGTCCGGACGACGACGGCGTTTGATGTCATGCCAAAGCTCGCGATCTTGTCGCTGCCTTTCTCGGGATAAAATCGATGCGCGGATTCAGGCCGGCAGATAAACCGTGTAGCCCCGCGGCGGCGCCCAGAGGTCGACCGTCCCGTCCCACGCGCTCGTCTTGTCGTCCGGCGCACCCGGATCGTGCGCACTCCACCAGGCCGCGGCCCGGAGCAGCCGGTTCGGCCATTGGACGCCCACGGTCCGACCGTTCCATGCGTCGCCGCGATTGTTGAGCACCAGCACCAAGCCCGGCTGCATTCCGTCGCCGTTGCGCTGCATGATGTACAAATTGTCGTCGACGTAGAGCACGGAGGTCGTGCCACCAGCATTGCTCTCGTGCAGGGCCACCAACGCCGCGATCCCGTTCTTCGTGCCCGCCGCAGCGAGATCCCGGTTGTAGTAGTCGCGCCAGAATACGCACGGATAGCCCTCGTGCGTGAGAATGAAGGCGTACGCCAGCAACTTGTCCTGTATCGCCGGTGCGCTCCGGTCGGTGTCGTGGTTCTCGACGAAGGTCACCGCCAGGGCTGGATTCTCCACCATCACCGTGCCTCCGGCCGCCAGCGTCCGCAGGCTGAAGCCGTAGGTCTGGCACAGGTCGTTCAGCCGGAATTTGAGCGGGAAATCAAACGCCGCCACCGGGTTGTCGCTCCACGTGTTGGCCTCGGCCTGCCACTCCGCAATGGTGCGGTCGCTGTCCCAGCATTCGCCGACGCCGAACGGACTGAAGCCGTCGCCGTTTTTCAGGTAGCGCGTTTCCATCAGCGAGCGCACGAGCCACGCGCCGTAGCCCTTCACGAAATCGAAGCGGAACCCATCGAAACCGAGATCCTCGATCAGGTTCCGCGCATACTCGAGCATGGCGACGTAGACCGTCGGGTTGCGATGACACAGGTCGGGCATGTCGCCGAAGGACTCTCCGTCCCAGCGTTCGTAGAGAGAGGGATGAAAGCTGCGCCAGTCGCGGGGGAAAAGGCCGCTCTTGGGCTTGAAAAGGGTCCAGCGCCAAACGCCATCGAGTGGATTCACCTCCTGCGCATCGCCGCCGTTGTTATGATTCAGCACGGCGTCGGCGTATACCTGCAGTCCGGTCAGGTGCGCGGCCTGAATCAGGCCCGTCAGTTCCGCCCGATTGCCAAACCAGGTCTTGACCGAGCCCTTCTGGTCCAGGTCGCCGTAGTCGTAATAATCGTAGGGGTCGTAGCCCATCGACATGCCGCCGATGTTCGCGGCCTTGCTGGCCGGCGGCAGCCAGAGCGCGGTGAAACCGGCCGCCTGGAGCTCAGCCAGTTTGCTCCCGGCATAGCTCCACCATGAGCCGGCGCGGTTTTCCTCGCCGGGGCAGTCCCAATAAAAGGCCTGCATCAGTACGCCCATGCTGTTCCCGACAGACCGTGCATGCGGTGTGCCAGTTTTGCAACCGGTCCCGGCGATCGAGCCCAAGAGCTTTCTTGGCGCGGTTCAAAACAATGATTGATTGGAACCGTGGAATTCAGCGACCGGCGCCCGCCCGGTTCAGGCGCCGTTGAAATCCACCCAGCGGCGGAAAAAAGGACTGTCGAACACGACCCGGCCGCCTTCGCGGACCAGAAATTGCCGTTCGATCAGGCCCTCGACGGCCTTTTGGGCGGTGGACGCCGCCTTGAGGCCGTATTCGCGCAGCGTCTCGGAGGCAGTCGGCGGCCGGCCGGCGGCGAGGGCGCGCAACACCGGCTTCTGCGTCGGACTCAACGAACGCCACGAGGCGTTGAACTCGCCGTTGAGTTCCACCAGGGCGATGGCGTCGAACGCCACCGGAACCAGATTCCCCTCGCGTCCGCCCGCGGCGAGATCGAAGACCGCCTTGGCCAGGCGCACGACGTCGCCCGTGCAGGGCCCGGCCTGGGCGACGATCAGCTCTCCGTAAGGAAAACGGGGGAGACCGCCGGTCTTGGCGCGCCGTTCGATCCAGGCGGCCAGATGCGCCCCGTCGATGGCGCCGACTTCCATTTGCTGCAATTGCTTGAAGAACGGGGCGGACGGATCGGTCATCCACGCCACGAGCCGGTGATCGGAGCCGGTGAAAAGGTAGTTGAGATGCCGGTGTTCCTGAATGATGCCCCGCAGCTTCCAGTCCACCTTCGGACCGCCCATGTCCCGGATGTCCTGAAATTCATCGAAGGCCACGGTCCACATCTGGTCCGCCGTCTCCGCGGAGGCGTTGAGGTAGTTGAGCACCTGCTCCAGCGTCTGCTCGCCCTCCTCCAGCCGCAGCTCCCCGGAAAGGACGAGCTTGTGCGCCGACACGGAGAAGCTCTTCAGGTGTTTTTTGGCGAGTTCCAGCGCCCGGGTGAAGCCGCGGCCCTCCCGGACCGGGGCTTCGGCCAGCAACTTCTTCGCCACCTCGTTGAGGCCCGCCGCGGTGGAGATGTCCACGAACAGGAGCGTGGCCCCGGCCTTCAGCGCCGCGTTCTTCAGCAGGGAGGTCTTGCCCATGCGGCGGCGGCCGTGCAGGAGCAGCCGGCGCCCCCGCTGCTGCATCAGCTCGGTCAATCGGGGCACCAGCGTCTCCCGGTCGGTGAACGCCCAGCGGTCGCTGGGCGATTCGAAGAAGAAGGGATTGACGAGACGGCTCATGCGGGAAGGCTGCGGGAAAATTACATTACGTCAAGCAGCGTTACGCCAGTTGGCGTATCGTCATTATCGCCGGCAACGTTACGCTTTCCAGCGTACCATCCGGGCGGCGGCGCGGCCGCCGGGGGTCCGGGCCCGCCGGACCGGCGCCGGCGGAGTCCCGTCGCGACGACCGGCCGCGCGCCGGTCCACCCGCGGGAAATATAGTTCGACTTCACCGCGGTCCCACCGCATAATCGCCGGACGTCCAAGTCGAAAGCGGCCACCACGGCACTCCGCGCGGTCCGAATGTCTTCCGACAATTGTACGTCGCGCCAGGGCACTCCGCCCTGTCCGGCCAGTAACATCAACCCAGTAATCCCATGTCCAAAATCAAAAAAGCCAAGAAGCCCACCCGCAAAGCTCCCGCCAAGACCGCCAAGAAGAAGCGCTAAGCGCCTCCGGCCCCCTGCCTCCCGGCGGGAGGCCGGCGCGTCCGCCCTTTTCCGCCCCCAGGAGATATTATGCAAAAGACCAAAAAGTCCGTCGCGAAGCGCTTCAAGCTTACCGCCACCGGCAAGCTCATGCGCCGCACCCCGGGCTTCCGGCACCTGCTGGCGGCCAAAAGCACCAAGTCCAAACGCCGCGCCTCCCGCGACAAGCTGGTCGCCCCGGGCCACGCCGCTCCCTTGAAGCGGTGTCTGCCGTTCGGCTTGTAACGGGCGGCGCCCCGGCGGCGCCGCCCCTCCCACCCATGGTCGCCGCGCCTCTCTTCGATGTGACGCTGCGAGTGGGCTGCAGCTTGGCCTACGAGGCCACCGGCCCGGCTTTGCTGCTGCTCAATCTGCAGCCGCTGCCGGATCGCAACCACTCCGTGGTCTTTCAGGCCCTGACCTTGGGCGACAATCTGCCGGCCCGCGAATTCACCGACAGTCACGGCAACAGCGTGTGGCAGGTGCGACTGGCCCGCGGAGCCAATTTCTTCCGCCACGACGCCATCGTCGCCGTCTCGTCGCAGCCCGACAATCACGACCTGCCCGCTTCGCCGGCGCTGCCGCCGGACGAACTGCCGCCCGCCGTGCTGCGCTACGTGCTGCCCAGCCGGTATTGCGATTCGGACAAGCTGACCAATTTCGCCTGGGAAAAATTCGGCCGGGTGCCACATGGTCTTCCCCGGGTCACGGCGATCAGCCAGTGGGTGCACGACAATATCGAGTACCGCTACTCCTCCGGCCGCCCCGACCTCTCCGCCTGGGATGTGCTGCAGCGCGGCTTCGGCGTGTGCCGCGACTTTGCCCACCTCGCCGTCGCGCTCAACCGCACGTTCAACGTGCCGGCGCGGTATGTGACCGGACACCTGCCCGACATCGGTTTTCCCGATCCGGACAATCACATGGATTTTCACGCCTACGCCGAGGTCTATCTCGGCGGCCACTGGTTCACGACCGACGCGCGGTTTCATGTCCCCCGGATCGGGCGGATAAAAATCTCCTGTGGCCAGGATGCAGTCGACGGGGCCTTTTCGACGATCTACGGCGGGGCCACTCTCACCTATTTTCAGGTCTGGGCCTATCAGGTGGCCCGCGGCACCGTCGGCGTGGGCGATCCGCTCGATTTTTCGCGGCGCCTCGACAATCAGTGGAAGGTGCAAACCGAAACGCCGTACTGACCGGCGTTTCGCCGGAGCGGTTCGGCGACGCTCTTGCGGATGCCGGCGCGCCCGCGCGCCCAGCCCGCGATCACCGGCGGGCCAGTTCTTCGGGCGTGGCGAGTTCGTAGCTGATGCGGCCCTCGGCGATTTCGCGCAAGGCCGTGTCCTCCGCCGACAGCTTTTCCAGCGATTCCACCAGCGGGCGGCTGCCGCGTCGGAGCTGCTTCACACGGCGTGAGACCACGTTGACCAGGATATACGGGTCATCGACCATCTTCAGGGCATCTTTCAGGTAGGCGTCTCTCATAAAAATTTCGGGTTGGTCTGGCGCAGTGTCTCCGATTGCCAGGCGCTGCATTTTGTTTTCGGCGGGTTTCACAAGATAAGGTCGATCCGCCGCGAACACGACGTTTATCGACCGCCGGCACGCCTGGCGCGGGCAATGGGTTGCCCGGCCATGCCATTAGCCCGATTATTTATCCCGGCCGGCACCCCGGGATCCTCCCGTTCCCTCGATCATTGACGCCCGGTCTCTTCGTCCAATGCTGGTGCGATCATGGATCTGGACTCCGCCGGCGAGGCCCCCGCCGAAAATCCTCTCGGCTTCATCCGTGCGCCCACGCCGCAGCTCCGCGCCTTGATCGCGGCGCAGCGGGGCGCGCTCCCCGCCGCGGACTTTGCCGGAATGCTGGAGCAGATCCACCGCCTCTTCGACAAGTACACGAACGCGCTGGCGGCCGCGCCGGCCGGGCCGGAGCGAGGCCGGGCCCTGCATCGCCTGATGGATGCGGCCGTGGCGACCGCCTCGGGAGTGGCGATCAGCTGTCGGCTTGGCTGCTCCGGCTGCTGCCATTGCGAAGTGGAAGTCACCCGGGATGAGGCGGCCGTGCTCCGGGAACGCGTCCTCGGCGGGACGGAGATCGACCGGCCCCGTCTCGACCTGCAGGCGGCCCGCGAACGCCTGAGTCCGGAATGGGCGAAATTCTGGAGCCGGGAGAACCGCTGTGTTTTCCTCGACGACGCCGGGGCCTGCAGAATCTACGACGACCGACCGGCCGCCTGCCGCCGGCTGCTCGTGACCACGCCGCCGGAAGCCTGCACGACGGCCGGCGCCGACATCGCCCCGGTGCGGATCCTGCTCGCAGAAATTCTGCTCAGCGCCGCCATCAGCCTGGAAACCGGGAACTTCGCGTCGCTCTCCAAGATGCTGCAGCCACTGCTGAACGGTTAGCGCCGGAGGATTATCCCCCGAGCAAGCTCAGGGGCATTTGAAGCCGAAGCAAACTTCGGCCTGATTTGAAAATGTGGGAGCGAGCTTGCTCCCACAAAGTGGACTACATTTACCGGGAATGTCCCGGGACTCCTCATTTCCGCGCGGCCGCAAACGGCGCGACGGTGCCCCTCTTTCGATCGGCGTAGCCAAGCTCGACCGCCGCCCGTACCAGCGTCTCGTGCGACACTCCGCTCACGGCGTCGTGGTCGCGGAGAACCTTGGTCAGCACATGAAATGCCCCGACCTTCGAAGCCGGGCGGTAGCCCGCCTTCGCCAGGGCCGTCTGCACGTCCTCCACGGTCCAGACGATGGCAATGGACCTGTCATCCCAGATGCCTTTGATCGCAGCCTCGGCCTTCGCCGCCTGTTTGGGAGTCAGTTTCAGCGCTTTGGTGACGACCGCTGTGATTTCGGAGATATGATTGGAATGCATGATGCGTAAGCGCCGCCATCGTGCTGGAACTTTGGGCGGAACTCAATTGCGCTCGGCCTTGGACCGAACACTAAACAAATTTTTTCTTTCCGATCACGGCCGGGCCAATCTCGCCCGGGCCCCTGGTACAAGCGCGTTGACTCCATCGTACTCTCTCACAGGTTTTTTTAAATACCCCATGCGATTCACCCGACTTTTGCTGCTTTCCTTCTTCGGCCTCATTTCCAGTCGCGCCTTCGCCGCCGACCCCGCGCCGGCGCCGGCCCCGGAATATGACTGGAAATCCAGGACGCCGCCCGCTCCGCCGCCCCCCGCCGGCATCCGCGTCAATTCCATCGGGTTTTCCCCCGCCGCGGAAAAAATCGCCACGATCGTCGGTGCCGGCCGCATCTTCACCGTCGTCAATATCGATACCGATGCGGTCGTCCTGCAGGGTACCTCGGGCGCCGCGCTCACCACCGCCGAATCCGATACGGGCGGCGAAACCGTTTCCCTCGCGGATTTCTCCGCCGTCCACACGCCCGGCCGCTATGCGCTGGAAGTCGCCGGACTCGGTCGTTCCGCCACGTTCCGGATCGGCGACCAGGTCTGGAACGAAGCCTTCCGCACCGTCACCCGCGGCCTGTACCTCTGGCGCTGCGGCGTCGCCGTCGACACGGTGGTCAATGGACAACCTTACCATCACGACGCCTGCCACACCGAAGACGCCTATCTCGACAAGGTCGGCGGACCCGCGGGCAAGCTCGTCAAGAGCACCGGCGGCTGGCACGATGCCGGAGACTACAACAAATACATCGTCAACGCCGGCGTCACCGTCGGCCTGATGTTCAAGGCGTGGGAACAATTCCGTCCGGCGATCGAAACGGTGCATCTGGATCTGCCCGAGAGCGGCCACGGGCTGCCCGATCTGCTGGCCGAGTTGAAATTCGAATACGACTGGATGCTCACGATGCAGGCCGACGACGGCCGCGTCTACCACAAGCTCTCGGCGCAATATTTCAACTACTGGGGCCCGCCCGACAAGGATCCGAGCAAACGCTACTTCAGCCCGTGGAGCACCTCGGCGACGGCGGATTTTGCCGCGATGATGGCGCTCGGCGCGCGCCACTTCCGGGAATTCGATGCCGCCTACGCCGACCGCTGCCTGGCCGCGGCCACCAAGGCCTGGACGTTTCTCGCCGCTCATCCCGAGAACCACCCGGCCGACCTGTCGGCGTTCTGGACCGGAGCATACCAATGCCCGGACGCAACGCACCGTCTCTGGGCGGCGCAGGAACTCTGGGAAACCACGGGCGACGCCGGCTACCTGAAGGAATTCGAGCAGCGCGCCACCGGTCTCGAGTTCGGTTCCGACGGACCCACTTGGGGCGACGTCCGCGATCTCGCGCTGGGCTCCTATCTGCTGAGCAGGCGGGACGGACGCGATCCGCTCCTGGTTGCCCGCCTCAAAGCCAGTCTGCTGGCGACGGCCGACCACATCGTGGCCGAGGCCGCGCACAACGCCCACGCGCGCCCGTTCGGCGACACCGCCGCGACTTTCTTCTGGGGCTGCAACGCCTCCGTCGCCGCCCAGACCTACCTGCTCCAGGTCGCCCACCAATTCGACCCCAAGCCTGCTTATCTGGCCACCGCCGCAGACGCCCTCGGCTACCTCTTCGGCCGCAACTATCACGCGCGCTCCTACGTGAGCGGCCTCGGTTTCCAGCCGCCGGAGCACGCACACGACCGCCGCGGCACGCCCCAGCTTCCGGGCTATCTGGTCGGCGGCCCCTTCCCTTCCGCCCGCCATTGGTATGACCAGTGGAAGGATCCATCGCGCAATGAAATCGCAATCAACTGGAACGGCTCGCTGATCTACGCGCTCGCCGGGTTCGTCGAGCGTTGATTCCGGCCGGCCGACGCTCTATCCCTCGTCCTCGTTCCCGCTCCGCCGCCCAACCCGCCGCGGACCCCACCTCGCCCTTTCCCCATGCGCATCCTCATCCTCGGAGGCTCCGGCATCATCTCCACCGCCTGCACGGAACTCGCCGTCGCCCGCGGCTTCGACGTCACCGTGCTCAACCGCGGCCTCCGCCCGCTCCCGAGCGGCGCACATGCGCTGGTCGCAGACCTCGCCGACGAAAACGCCGTCGCCCAGGCGCTCGCCGGCCGGACCTGGGACGTCGTCGTCAACTTCCTCGCCTTCGGCCCCGCCGACGTCGCCCGCGACGTGGTGCGCTTCCAAGGCAAGGTCGGCCAGTATTTTTTCATCAGTTCCGCCAGCGTCTACCAGCGGCCGGTCCGGCACTACCTGATCACGGAATCGACCCCGCTCGCCAATCCGCTCTGGGATTACTCCCGCGCGAAAATCGCCGCCGAGGAGGAACTCCTGCGCGCCCACCGCGAAAAGGATTTCCCCGGCGTCACCATCCGCCCCTCCCTGACTTATGGCGACACGCAGGTCACTCTCCCCGTCAACAGCTGGACGCGCAGCTACACCGCGGTCGACCGCCTGCGCTCCGGCCGGCCGGTGATCATCCCGGGCGACGGGACCTCGCTCTGGACCATCACGCACAACTCCGATTTTGCCAAGGGACTCGTCGGCCTCTTCGGCAACCTCCAGGCCGTGGGCCATGCCTTTCACATCACCTCCGATGAAGTCATGACGTGGGACCAGTATTACGCGGCCGTCGCCCTCGCCGCGGGTGTCACCAATCCGAATTTCATCCACATCGCCAGCGACTTCCTCATCGCCTGCCGGCCGGAGCTCCGCGGCTCGCTGCTCGGCGACAAAGTCACCTCGGTCGTCTTGGACAACACCAAGATCAAGCGCTTCGTACCCGGCTTCGTCGCCACCACGCCGTATCACGCCGGCATTGCCCGCACCCTCGCGTGGTTCGATGCCGACCCGGCCCGGCGGATGGTCGATGACGACGCCAACACGCTCTACGACCGCATGATCGACGCCTATAAAGTCGGCCTGGCCGCCGCCCGCGACCTTGCGGGGAAATAAGCGCTCGAGCAAGCTTCGGGGCCTTTGAACGAATCAACGCCGACCGCGTTACGCGTTGTTTCTTCTTTCTTTTGTAGGCGCCTGCTTGCAGGCGACCAGCTGGACGTGGCACGGGTCTCCCGACCCGTGTGCCGATCATCACGGGTCGGGAGACCCGTGCCACAAAG
>CAYZGG010000055.1:0-24357 GCA_964477955.1 uncultured Opitutaceae bacterium | reverse complement strand
ACCCCGGGCCGGTTTTTTGGGGCCGGGCGGATGTGGGGGGGGGGGCCCCCCCCCCCGGGGGGCTCGCGCCCCTTTGGCTCACCCCCGGGGGGTGCGGGCACCCCGCCCACATCCGACTCAGAAACCCATGCTGACGCCGCCGTCGATCGGGAGGATGGCGCCGGTGACAAACTTGGCCGCGGGTGACGCCAGGTAGACGGCAGCCCAGCCCACGTCGGCGGGCTCGCCGAGTTTCGCCATGGGCGTGCGGCTGAGAATCTTGCTTTTCCGCGCCGGATCGCCTTCGAAGGCCTTGCGCGACATCTCGGTCTCGATCCAGCCCGGGGCGATGGCGTTCACCCGGATCCCGTGGGGGGAAAGCTCGGTGGAAAGCGTGCGCACCATCCCGAGCATGGCGGATTTGGCGGAACTGTAGGCGACGACCAGCGGAATGCCAAAGAGCGAGGCCATCGAGGCGATGAAAATGATCGAGCCCTGCTTGCGCTCGATCATGCCGGGAATCACCGCGCGGTTGAGCGCATGCGCCCCGAGGATGTGCGTCGTCAGCACCTTTTGAAATTCCTCCGGGGTGGTGTCCACGGCCGGTTTCTTGAGATGGATGCCCGCGTTGTTGACCATGCAGGTGATCGTGCCGTGCTCGCGCGCCACGCGCTCGACCAGGGAGCCTGCGGCGTCGAGCTGCGTGATGTCGTGCACGACATAGGTGGCGCCTCCGCCGATGCCTTTCACTGCGGCCTTCAATTCCGCTTCGCGGCGGCCCACGAGCACCACCTTGGCTTCCGCCATGTGCATGCTCTGGGCCATGGCCAATCCGATGCCAGTGCCTCCGCCCGTGATCAACGCAACCTGGCCGCGCATCGAGAAAACGTCGGGAAATTTTGGTGTATTCATCGAAATAGGTCCGGCCACCGGCGACTAGTGCACCCGGGCGTAGGCGTCGACCTGCTCGCGAATCGCCCGCGTGTGCTCCGGCGCGCTGCCGCAGCAGGAGCCGATGATGCCCGCGCCTGCAGCCAAGGCGGCCGGCACCGCTTGCGCCAGGTCGGCGGGGAGCTGCTTGTAGACGGCCTTCATGTTTTCCAGGATGGGCAGGCCGGCGTTCGGCTGCACCATGATCGGCAGTGAACAATTTTCGCGGTAGAGCCGCGCCACGACCGCCGCCCCGTTCATGTCCATGCCTGTGCCGCAGTTCAACGCCACGACGTGCGCGCCGCTGTCCTGCACAAATTGCGCCGCCTGTTCCGGGGAGATGCCCATCATCGTTTTGTAGAAAGACCCGTCCATCGACAGGTCGTAAGCCAGCGACGCGATGATGCACGGAGCGTTCGCAAATTTGGCGGCTTCGATGGCCAGGCCCAGTTCCTCCAGACCGGTCTGCGTCTCGATGATGATCGCGTCGACGCCGGCCTTCACCAGCGCGATGGCTTGCTCCTCAAGCGCGAAGCGGGCCTCGGCTTCCGAAAGATCCCCGTAAGGTTCGAGCAACGCGCCCAAGGGCCCGATGTCGCCCAGGACGAATCCGGGCCGGTCACCAAAGGCCTGGCGCGTGATCTGGGCACCGGCGCGGTTGATTTCCACCAGCTCCTTTTCGTGGCCGTGCCGCCGGAGCATGAGCCGGCTGGCGCCGAATGTGTTCGTGATGATGCAATCCGCACCGGCCTCGGCGTAGCGCCGCTGGATCGCCAGCACGCGGTCCGGATGCGTGAGGTTCCACGCCTCGCCGCACCCGCCCTGCTCCAGGCCGGCGAGCATCAATTGCGTCCCCATCGCGCCATCGCCGACGAGCCGGCGGGTCTGCAAGGCTTCAAGAAGAGTCTGTTTCATGGGGCGAAATTTTCGGTCGGCCGGTTTCAGGCCAGATCGATTTGCACCTTGACGGATTCCGGCCGCGGGCGGCAAGCGTAGTCGAAGGCGGCGACGGAATCAGCAAACGGGTAGCGGTCGGTCATAAGCGGCCTCACGTCGAGCTTCCGGCTGCCCAGCAGGGCCAGCGCCCGGGGGAACACGTGCGCGTAGCGAAAAATCGTTTCGATCCGCACCTCCTTGACCTGGGCCGCCACCACGTCGAACGGCACGGGGGCACCAGGCATGCCGATCAGCACCAGGCAGCCTCCGGGGCACAACACTTCCAGACCCTGTCCGGCCGCCTGCGGAAAACCCGCGGCATCGAACACGACATCGGCGCCCCACCCCTCCGTGGCCCGGCGCACGATCTCGGTCAGATTTTCCGTCGCGACATTCACCGGCGTGATCGGTCCGAGCGTGGCCGCCAGGGCCAGCTTGGGTTTTTGCACATCGGAAATGAAGACCCGGCTGCAGCCCCCGGCGAGAGCAGCCAGCGCGGTGACCATGCCGATCGGCCCCGCGCCCAACACGACCGCGACGTCCCCCGGCTTCAACCGCGCCTTGTTGGCCGCATGCAGGCCGACGGCCAGCGGCTCGACCATCGCGCCTTCGCCAAAGCTGACATTGTCCGGCAACCGGAACGTGAACGCGGCCGGATGCACGACCGACGGGCGCAGACAGCCGTGCACCGGCGGTGTCGCCCAGAATCGCACCGCCGGATCGAGGTTGTACAGACCCAGCCGCGTCGCGCGACTGACGGGATCGGGGACGCCCGGCTCCATGCAGACGCGATCGCCTGGCCGCAGTGTAGTCACCGCCGAACCGATTTCGCTGACGACGCCGGCAGCCTCGTGTCCGAGGACCATCGGCGCGCGGACCACGAACGGGCCGATCGCCCCGTGTTGGTAATAGTGCACATCGCTGCCGCAGACGCCGACCGTGTGGATGTTCACGCGGACATCGTGCGGCCCCAACGTCTCGGCCAGCTCGATCTCGCGGAGAGTGAGCGTGCGGGTCTTTTCAAGAACCAGGGCTTGCATAAGGGGGACCTCAGAGGCCGGTCAGCTCCGCCGCATCTGGGGAAGCGAAGACCCGACCATCGAACACAATCGTGCGAGGTTTGCGCAGGTTGGCAACCGTGATGAGCGGCGGGTGGCGGGTTACCACAAAGCGGCTGCGGGCCCCGGGCACGATCCGCCCGAAATTTTCGCGAAATCCCAAGCGCCCCGCGCTGACTCCCGTGGCGGCGTTGATCACCGCCAGCGGCGGAAGGCCCGCGCGCTCCATCAGCTCCAATTCCCGCAGAAAACCCGTGCCGTGGGCCACGCCGTACGAGCCCGCGTCGCTGCCCGCCACGATGAGTACGCCCAAGGAGTGCGCGCGGACCAGGCTCGCGGCATGCTGGTCGAGGATGCGACGCAGATGGCCGACAACCATGGCGTCCCAACCCAGGCGCGCCGCCTCGTCGATCTGCGTTTGCACTGGCGCGAAGGTCGGCACCCACGCGATCCGCCGGTCGCGCATCCGCATCAGCTGGTCAGGGCGGACAAAAAAGCCATGTTCCACGGAATCGACCCCGCCCTCGATGGCGCGCTCGATGCCTTCATCGCCAGAGGCGTGGGCAAAGGTCTGCCGGCCGACCGCATGCGCCCCATTCACGAGCTGGGTGATCTCGTCGGTCGTCATCTGCGGAGCCGAGGTCACCGTGCCCGTCTGAAAATTGATGATCCCGGTCGGGATCAGTTTGATCCGGTCGGCTCCGGCGGCCACCCGTTCGGCGACACAATCCGCGGGAGAGGCGAAATCCTCCAGCGGCGCACCCATGAAACTCCCATAGCGCCCGCGGTGATGGATGGCGGCGCCGGGGCTGTCGAGGTAGGGCATGAGCGGACGATCCGCCCCGCGGCAGGCCGCGCTCAACGCCAGACCCACCCCATCCTTGTCACCTGCATCGCGCACGCCCGCAATTCCGAGGCGCACCAGCTTTTCCATCCGCGGCCAGGCGGCCGCAAGGAGCTCGGCCGGAAGTTGCCGCTGGGCGGCGGTGCGCCGCGCCGGATCGAGTTCGCCGCCTTCGAGAAACAGGTGCGCGTGCGCTTCGATCAAGCCCGGCAGCAGCGTGGCGGCGGGATCGGAAAAATCAGGCTGCGTCTGTCCGTCCCGCAACACTTCGCGCGGCGGGGTGCGCCCTTCCTCGCCGACGAACCGGATCGTCGAGCTGTCGTAAACCACATGGGCGTTGCGCAACGGTGCCGTGCCCAGGCCGTCCAGCAGCGTGCCGACCTGCAGCCAGACCGGATGCTTCGCCGTACTGGAATTCGGAATCGTCACGGGGCGTCAGTGATCGGCGGGAACCGCCTCGGAGCAAATGGCCATGATCGCCTCCGCCTGCCGATAGCCGGCGGTTTCCTGCGACTCCCCCTCGACCGCGCGCCCCTGGGCCAGGGCCTCGCGCAGTTTGCCCACCAGCGGATGTCCGGCCGGCAGCGGCCCGGGCATTTTTTCCGGATTGGAAAGAGCGAAATCCAGGCCGACTTCCTGTCCGAGCGTGAGGTAAGCGTTTTCCAGCTGTTCGCGGACGCCCCTCGGCGTACCCCAGGCAAAATTCGACAGACCGACGATCAGGTGCACGCCTTGCAAATCCGGGTCGTCGCGGATCAGCCGCATCGCATCGAGGCCGATGTTGACCAGCCCGTAGGTGTCGGCTCCGACGGGAGCCAGGCCCGGATCGATGATGATCTGATCCAGCCGGCGGCCGGCCTTGGTCACGAGCAACTCCACGAAGTGCCGCGCCACCGCGTGGGCCTCGGTGGCGCGGAGACATTGGGCGGTGCCGCCGGGCACAAAATATTCCGAGGCCATTACGACGACGTTGGTATCGTAGGCCTGCACGAGCTCGATCATCCGTTCCAGCTCGGTCCGGGACGCCGCGATGGAATTCAAGATCGGCGGACCGCTGCGCGCCCGGTCGTAGTGCCGCAATGCAATCTCGTGGTAGCGGACCGAGGGGTTGTCGAAACTCAGTGGCACCGAGGTGGCCTCCTGGATGGCGGGAATCACGTCCGGCAGCAGGGCGAGCATTTCCTCCATCTTCACCTGGATACGGGCGGTCCCGTCGAGGTTGACGGTGAGGTATTCAACGCCCAAAGCGGCCTGGAGCCGGGCCAGCTGGGCATAGCCTTCCGGACTGCGCTCGGTGAACGCCTTGCGGGCCCGGGCATAGGAATTGTTGATCAGTTCGCCGATGAGGTGGAGTTTCCGGCCGTTCATGAGGAAGGGGGAGGAATGGCCGCGGCCGGAACCGGCCGGGCGGTGTGGTCGCGACCGAGCCAGTGGCTGGCCCAGGAGGAGGTGCCGCGCAGAGCTTGGTTTTGCACGACCGGCGCGTGCTGGAGCAACGTGTCCTCGCGGCCGTCGTGCTTGAGCCGTTCGTAAGCGCGCAGCCAGATGCAGTCGCCGAAACCATCGACCTCGCAGCGACCGTCGCGCGTGCCGCCGCAGGGGCCGTTGCGTTGGTTTTTCGCGCATTGCGACTCGGGACAGAGGAAGGCGATCTCCGGCAGCGAACAGTCCCCGCAGTCCCGGCAACTGAAAAGCGCTGCCTTGCTGAGATGTTCGACGAGGCGCAGCGCCTTCGGGCCTTGGGCGGGATCGGACGTCCGGGCGCAGATGCGCGCGCCCCAGTCGTTCAACATCCTCCCCGGGGAAAACATCGCCGAGTGCGCCCATTTGGAAAGGGCGTAGACCAGTCCGGAGGCCGGCGTACGGCGCGCCGATGCGTTGCCCGGAGTCTGCGGGTCCGCGAGGCCGGTGTCGCCGGCGGCGCCGTAAAAGAAAAATTCGCCCGGACGGGAGAATGAAATCTCCCGCGCGAACCGGCGCCAGTCGTCCGGGGCGAAGCTCTTTTCCCGGTCGAGAATCCGTTGCAGCACCGCAAAACTGTGCACGCCGCCCAGGTAGGCCCCGCGATAACCCAACCCGCGGTAAATCGCGATCTGCCGGGCCGCCAGGTCCTCGAAGAAAGCCTGGCCGCCGTCGGGCGCGGCCCCATACCGCTCGCACAGGGCGTGCAGCGCGGGAGTGAGCACGACCCCGGGAATGCGCCCCGCGTGAAACAGGCCGGCGACGCGTGGATTGAGCAGATAGACGTTGCCGATCAGCGGCACGTGGCGCATGGCGTGCGCATCCATGTAGGCCCGCAGCTCGTGCATTTTCCGCGAATCGAACCCGATTTGGTTGATGATGAACTGCGCCCCGCCCGCCACCTTGGCCGCGAGCTTGTAGTACTGCGGCATGACCTCGCCCTCGTGGACCTTGAAGTTCGTCGTGACAGCGCCGACGAGGAACTGCGTGCGTTGGAAGCGGGCGCGACGGCCGCCGCTGAGAGCGTCGTTCGGATCGAGCCCTTCGTTCATCTGGCGCAACAGCGCGATGAGCCCGACGGAATCGATGTCGAACACGGGTTTGGCGGAGCCGCCGTTGCCGGCCACCGGGTAGTCGCCGGTCATCGCGAGGATGTTGTTGAAGCCCTCGCTGTGCAGCAACCACGCCTCGCTCTCGAGGGCATTCCGGTTGAGATCCTTGCAGGTGAGGTGGATCACCACCTCCTTGCCGGCGTAAAGAAGCGGCTTGCCCAACGCGGTCGGCGCCAGCTGCGGGTTGCCGCCGGCGTTGTCGGTGATCGAAACCCAGTCGACCGCGGAGCATTCCACCAGCTGGTGGCTGAACTCCCGGGCCCGCACGGCGCTGCGTTCACTCATGCCGCCGCGCACCGAGACCAGCTCGGTTCCGATGAGGAATTGCGAGGACTGCTCGAGTTTTTCCCGCAGCGTCTGCATGCCGCCGGTTTCCTCGCGCATCGCTCAGGGCGATGCCGCGTCGAACTCTTTGACGAGGGTTTTGATCACCTCGTCGGGCGTGCCCGGCCTGTCCCGCTCGGGGCCCCAGCGGAGTTGCGCGATGTAGTCGTCGCCTTTGCCCAGGCCGAGTTTCAGGGCTTCGGCATCGATTCGCTCGGCAAACCGGGCGGGCAGATCCTGCTTCACCTCGCCGAAATCGTCCCAGGCCTTGACCGACGACGGCAGATCCCGCCAGTACAGCACCTGGAATTTCACCACGTTGTTCGCCGGGCGGGACACCGCTGCTTCCTTCAGTGGCACGCCGCGGCGGGCAACCGCAACCGGGGCCGGTCCCTTGCCCACCAGATACATGAACAGATCAACGGCCGACGACGCGTCGGCGCCGTAGCCGTCGGCGCCGATTTCGTCGGCGAACATCTGGCTGATGGGTGCGCCGCCGATCGCCATCTTGATGTGGTCGCGTCCGGGCGTCTTGAAACCGTCGACCACCACCTTCATGTAAGTCATGGTGGTGGTAAGCAGCGCGCTCATGCCGATGATGTCGGGTTTGAATTCCTCGGCGGCGGCGGCGAACTTCTCGATGCTCTGGTCGACGCCGATGTCCTTGATCTGGAAGCCGGCGCCTTCGGCCATCATGCAGACGAGGTTTTTGCCGATGTCGTGGAGGTCGCCGCGCACGGTGCCCATGAGCAGACGGCCGGCGGAGGTGTCGGCCGCGCCCTTGGCGCTGAGCAGCGGCTTGAGCACGCCCATGCCGGCCTTCATCGCGCGGGCGGCGATGAGCACTTCGGGCACGTAGAGCACGTTGTATTTGAAGTCTTCGCCGACGACGCTCATCCCGGCGATCAAGCCTTTGGCGAGAATGTCCTGGGCGGTGCAGCCTTCCGCGAGGGCGTCGCGGGTCATCTGTTCGACTTCCTTGGCTTTGCCTTCGTAAAGGCACTGGTTCATGAGAGCGTAGTCGGGCATGGGGTGTGGTTCCGCGGACTAGCTGCAGCCGAAATGGGCCTGGTTGAACTCGGCGAGCGCGGCCTGCATCGCGACGATGTTGGCGCGTGGCATGCCCGGGCTGGTCCCGCCTCCGACGGAGAGGATCATGCCGCGGTCGCCGCCTTTTTCGAGCACGTCCAGCGTGGCGGCGCGCACCTCGGCGGGCGTGCCGCGCACGCCGACCTCGAGCGGATTCACATTTCCCATCAGGCACATGCGGTCCCCCACCCGCGCCTTAACGTCGGCGATGTCGGTCTGCTTGCCCCAATTCAGGACGTTGAAACCGACGTCGGGCAGGTGGTCGAGGCAGGCCTGGACCTCGGCGTCGTTGTGGTAGATCTTGACCCACTCGGCCGGAAACGCGTCGCAGATCCGCTTGAGATACGGATGGCAGAATTCCAGGTAGTGATCCTCGTTCACGAAGCCGACAATGTCGTCGAGGATGAAGATCCCGCCGACGTCGCGGCCGATCGCGCGTTCCTGCGCCTTGAGCCAGTCGATCACGATGCGCGTGGAAAGATCCAGGAGTTTGTGCGCCCATTCCGGTTTCTCGACGAGGTCGATCATCAGCTCCGTGGTGCCGCGGGCGAATCCGGCGGTGCACATCGGGCCGCGGGAGGTGACGATCGGCATAATCTCGCCCGTGTCGAAAACCTGCTGCTTCTGCATGCGAATGCGCTGGAGGGTGAGCGCCATGAAGGCATCCGACTCGACCTCATATTCCGGGAGCTTTTCCAGGTCCTCGATATTGAAGAGCATGGCGTATTCGCTCGGGGTGTTGTCCTGCCAGAACTTGATCTTGGAACCGAGGACGGACGGCTCGGCCGCCATTCCGTATTCCATCCACCAGCCGGGGACGAAGATGATGTCGGGATATTCCTGGTGGATCTTGAGGTGCGACTGGAACCAAACCTCGGGGTTGAGGAAGAAATCCATGTGCTTGACGCCGACATAGCCCGGAATCCAGGGGCTGTCGATGATCAGAGCCATCGGTATTTTGCTGAGCTTCTCACGGCGCGCGGCCGCTTTGAAGATTTCCCATTGGGCGGGTTTCATGTGAGTTGGGGCGTGGTTTGGGGGAAGAAAACGGTCTTTCAAGGCGAAAGCATGATTTCGGTGTCGGAGATCTGAATCTGCACGGCAGCCGCGACGGCGGCCTCGGCCAGCGCCGCCCGGAGCATCACCACCGGGTCGGGACTGACGGCCAGGCGGCGCATCAAGCCGCCTCCTTTTTTGGCACCCACGATCAGCGTGAGACGCAGGCCGCGACGCTTGCACGAGACCCGGGTGCCGTCCGGGAGCGAGGTGTTCATCGGAGCGATGAAGGCATCGACGTAGTGTACGCCGATGCCGGATTTGTCGGCGAAGGTGGGCGGAAGCTTCGCTTTGGCCGCCGGGTTGAGGTCGCAGAGTTTAAACATGAAAAGAGGATCAGGACACGGTCTGAAGAACGCGGGATTGCGCCATGGCAAAATGGATCGCCTCGAGGGCCAGGCCCCACTTGTGCGTGCGGCTCTCGGCCGTGCAATGGCAGCCGGAGGACGCCGGGGCGCGCTCCCAGCGCAGAACGTCGTCGAGCGGACGGCCGATGAGCGGCTTTTCGCCCGCGATCGCGTCCATCAGTCCGTCGGCACCCGTCAGATAGGCGCACATCTGGCGGTGTCCCTCGTCGCCGGCGGCCGGAGTGCACGAAACTTCGCGGACGACATAGCCGTCATCGGGGCCACTGAGCACGACCCGGTAGTCGAACGCGAGCGGGTGTCCAAGATTGGAGCACGTGGTTCCTTCGAAACGGAACCGGGCGGCGACGGTGCCGTCGGCGGCGTAGTCCAACTGCACGCGCTCGGCGGCCCATTTGCGGAGCGCCCGGACGTTGACCGAGTACCGGGCGTCGGTGGCGAGGGGGCCCGGAGACGCGGCTGGGCGGGATCGGACAGCCGCTGGCGCAGGGCGATATGGCTCGCGCCGGTAGGCACACGGGTTGAAGGTGCAGCTCTCGCACGGGCCCCGGTGATCCGCCAGCTGCGGCTGCAAGGTCAGACCGAACACCGCGAGCAGGGATTTCTTGGGCCGGAGCATGCCGCTGGAAAGCACCTCGATCGGCCCGGGAAAAGGTTGGGCCCGCCCGCGCTCCATCAGGCCGAACAAAACTGTCTGCTCGGACACATCCCAGCCCGCATAGCCCGGGCTGTAGTGCGGCACGGCCCGCCAGCCGTCGACCCCGGCCTCCGCGCAAATTCGTCCGCTGGCCCGGGCCACCAGTTCCTCGACGACCGCGGAGCCGAAGATCTCAAGGAAAAAATATTCGTCGGGCTTGCCCTCGTTCCACAACGTCTGCGCGTGCGCCTCGCATTCGCGGCCGGCGCTGACGGCGACGAGCAGGGCGCGCCCGACCGCGTGTTGCCGGAAGTGCTCTTGCAGGCGGGGCGAACGGAATTCCACGCCGTCCAGCCGGAGCGAGTCGTCCACCAGCTCCAGCGCGGCTTCGCGGGAGTAAATCCACGGCCGGCCATGCTCCGCGTACCAGGCCCGCGCCCAAGCCGCGAGTTCCCTGGCCCGTTCAGCCGGCCGGTGATCGCAGGGATAGCCCAGGAGCCGGTGATACTCGGCCTCCGGCACCTCGTAAAACGGACGTTGTTCGGCGAATTCAACCATGGCAGGCGGGCTTAAAGACCCGGCACCTCCGTCTTGTCTTCCACCGGCCCGAACTGGCAGCCCTCGACAAAATGATCGAAGAAGCGGGGATGAGTCTCGAGGCGGCAATGAATCACCCGGCGGACCAGAGCCTCCAGTTCAGCTCGTTTCGCCCGCGACAGCAGGGCAATGCAGGCACCCTCCACCGAAGCGTTGCCGATCTGGACGATGCGTGACGCTTCGAGATTTGGAACGAGCCCGATCCGTTTCGACGATTCGACCCCGAGATGCCGTCCGAATCCGCCGGCGAGATAGAAAACCCCGAGATCGGCGTAGCTGGCACCGTACTCGGCGAAGGCAATCTGCAGTCCGGCCACGTTCGCGCCCTTTGCCTGCGCGAGCACGTTGACGTCGCTTTCGGAAAAGGTCACCGGCCGGTCTCCCTCGGAGCTGACGGTGAAGGCAGTACCGGCCTCCTCGAAGCGCCCGAGCGCGTTCATGCGGCCGGTGCGCAATAGTTCGCTCAACAGATCGACGAGGCCCGAGCCGCAGAGGCCCTCGGCCGGACCGCCGCCGATCACGGTCGTTTCCACCCCGCCGTCATCGCGGATCACGACCCGTTCGATCGCCCCGGGCAGGCCCGGCATGCCGAAGGTCACCTGACCACCTTCAAACGCGGGACCGGCCGGGCAGGAGGCGGCCAGCACCCGGTGGCGGTTGCCCAAGATCAATTCGGTGTTCGTGCCGATGTCCATCACCGCCACGAGCCGGTCTTCGTTGGCGAGATCGATGGCGAGCATGCACGCCGCGGCGTCGGCGCCGACGTGGCCGCTGATGATCGGCAAACCGTATACCCGGGCCCGCGGATGAGCCGGAAGGCCCAGGCGGGACGCCGTATCCGCCAGACTCGTCGTGGTCCGGAGGCCCGCAGCCATTTCCTGTTCGGTAATCGACTGGTAAGGGCTCTGGCCGATCGAATAGACCGGCAGCCGGAAAAACAGATCGCGCATCGTCGAGTTGCCCGCGATGGCAATCTCGTAGATCGACCGCGGATCGACCGGCAGTTCGGTGATGGCGCGGCCGAGGTAACCGACCAGCGTGCGCCGCAGCGTGCCCGTGCGGTCCTCGGTGTCGTACTGGATGCGCGCCATCACGTCGGACCCGCCAAAGCGCTGGGGATTTTCAAACGACGCATCCGCGACCACCGCACCCGTCTCCAGATTGAGCAAACGCAGGACCACCGTGGTCGTGCCCAGATCGACGGCCAGCCCGTGCAGGGGACCCGAGCTGCGGTCGATCTCCTCGCCGTCGAGCAGGATTCGCTCACCATCGCGCGTGACCGTGGGATCGAGCGACCACTGCCGGCTCCCGGCGGGGAGCGCGAAGGACTGTTTCTCGATCTTCATCGTCCCGCGCCGCATCGTGTGGCACCGGACCGTGCCCTCCTCGCGGGCGATGCGCGCACAGCAGGACAGCCGGAACGGCCCGCGCAAATGCTTCTCCTCCGGGGCCGGTCGCGACAGGCAGTCCATCCCCTCGACCACCTCGACCACGCACTCCTTGCACCGGCCCTGCATGCGGCAGGAAGAAGGCACCGCGATCCCCATGGCTTCGCCGCATGTGAAGAGCGACTGGCCCGGTTCAACCTCGGCGACCGAGGAATTGAAATGCAGGTGGACGCTCATGGTTGCGATTCCACCGCCGCCAGGCCCGCCTTGATGAACCCCATCGCAAACGCCATGCCGGCATGCCACGGCGCGGCGCAGCTCATCTGGGGGGCGTGGTCCGGGATGATGACGCCCTCGAATCCGTTCCGGCGCAGAATGGAGAGCACCCGCAGGATGTCGACTTCGCCCTCGTCGATGAACGTCTCCTTGTAGTGAGGCACCTTGTGGCGGACGTTGCGCAGGTGGACGTAGCCCAGGCGATGTTGCCGGCTATAGTGGTCGACCACGTCGTAGATGTCGCCCTCCGTCATCTCCGCGAGCGAGCCGACGCAAAACTCCAGCTGGTTTGCCGGGCTTGGGTTGAGGTCGATGACCTTCTGATACAGGCGGGGCTGGTATACGAGACGCGGCTGGCCGCGAATGGTCGGCATCGGCGGATCGTCCGGATGCAACGCCAGGCGCACGCCCGCCGCCTCGGCCACCGGCAGGACTTCGTTCAGAAACCTTTCCAGACGGCTCCAGAGCTGTTCCGGGGTCGCCGGCGGCACGTGGCCCGCGGGCGCGTGCGCATCGTAGACCATGTTCCAGACCATCCCGTTCGGCATCGGCAGATCGTACGGACCATCCATGCCGACGACGGGAGCTTCGCCGCGTGCGACGGTGCTCCGCGTGCGCCCGGCCACACCGGCGATGGAAAAGTTATAGCCCATGATCGGGATGCCCGCCTGGCCCATCCGGCGGAGGATCGTCTTCACGTTTTCGATGTGCTGCGACCGCTTCGGACCATCGAGCAGGATATCGTGCCAGTGCGCCGGATCGAAATTTTCAATCGCCTCGAGCTTGAGCCCGGCGGCCTCGACCTCCCGCCGCAACTGCTGAAGTTCGGCCAGGGTCCAGAGCTGGTCCGGGTCGCCGGCCAAGCCCCAGCCGTAGTCCGTGCCAGTGGGCTGATCTCCCCCGGCTCCGGGACCGCCCCCCTTGAAGTAGTCGACGAGGTGCGCGACGATGTGCGTGGCCCCGCCTTGGCGCGCAAACAGAAAGTTTTCGCGGGTAAGCATATGGCGATAAAGGCCAAGCCCGAGCTTCATCGTGGAGTGGTCCATTTTGAGAGGCGGGAGATCAACGGCGAGTCAAAGGGACGTCAACGGTTGACTGACTGCGGAGCGAGCTTCCTTCCACCCACTCGCTTTCGACCATTTCAATCCGCGGGTTGGTCGGGATGCCCAGGTCGCGATTGGCGAGGCGGGCGGCCAGCAACTCGACCGCCCAGGCCCCCATGAGCCACTGATTTTGCTGCAGCCCGGAAAATCCCGTTCCCTCGACCAGGTGACTCAGCACCGCCACTCCCAGGTCCCGGGGAACCTCCAGACCCGCCTCCTTCAGCACCGTTCCGAGGCGACCGACCATATCCGGTAGGTGGACGAAAACCAGCACGTCGGGCGCCACATCGCGCAGCCAGCGCACCAGCGGTTTTTTCTCCATTTCGTTCACCCGGAAAACGGGCAGCGCGCGGGCCGTGCCGAGGGTGTGTTCGCACCAGCCCAGATAGGCGGCGGAATGCGCGTGGGCGCTGCGATTTTCCTCGTAGGTGCCGAGCACCAGGCCCGGCCGCCGGTAGCCCAGCGCGTATACCCGCTGGAGAGCCGTCACGGTGTCGTTGTAGAAATGGCTGGTGACGCGATGCAGGGGCGTCCGGATGCTGAGACCCTGGGTGACGACGGCGCACCCGCCGAGTTCCGGCGGAAAAATTTGATCGAGATCCGGACTGCCGAAGCACAACAGGCCATCGATGCCGCGCGTTTCGAGGATCGAGCGAAACCGCCGGTAGGTCATTCCGGGCGCGCGCAGCCAGAGTGGTTCCAGCCGGTAGCCGAGTTCTCCGGCCCGACGCGCCATGCCCGCATAGAGCCGCGACCAATGACGGGAAGTCTCCCAAGGCCGGGGGTGGTCGTAGAATGAAATCACCCCGAAGGATGCCTGCTGCCGGACGGCCTGCGGTTTGCGCAGATGCCGCATCAGGTCGACGATCTTCGCGTCCGGTGCATAACCCATTTCCTTGGCCAGACGCGATATCCGCTCCTTGGTCGCCGCCGCGATGCGCGGGCTGCCGTGCAGCGCGAGCGAAACCGCCGAGGGCGACACCCCGGCCAGTTTCGCGAGGTGACGGATGTTCATATGCTCAACGGTTAACCTTGGCCGCGCCGCTGGCGAGCGAAACTTGCAGGGCTGCATCCATCAAGGGCCGGCCGGCGCCGTGACTACCAGGCAGGGCCCCGAAAAGTTTCAGGCGGACCGAGGTAGCTGGGACGCAGACCGCCCAGGTCGACCAGAATTTTTTGTATCACGACCCCGGGGTCGATCATCCAGATTTTCAGGACATGTTCGCCCGAGGCCGCCATGGCATGGCGCGATTGCCCTTGGTGGGCATTGTCGGACACCGATTTTTCCCAGGCGTGGTTTCCGTTCTGCGCCCGGTAGCCGGCGGGCACGAGCGTCACGATCTGCGGCTCCTCGTCATCGAACGAAACCGCATACCGCACGGCCCGGCCGGGGATGAAATTCAAGGTCGGGGCGGTAATCGCGGTCACCTGCGCGAGGCCCGCCTTGGACAGATGCATCCGGTATTCCAAACATGGCGAATCCTTTCCGGGGACGGTGGCGGGGGCGTCGACCGGCGCTTCGGCGCGCATGCCCGACAACGTCCGGCCGTAGTCCGCGATGCGGACCCAGCGGTTCGGTCCGCATTCGGTCTGCTTCGTGAAATGTTCGGGTTCGATGGCGACATATCCCGCGTCTTCCGCGAACCCGACAAGCGCGTCTCGCGTGACGGCGGCCTTCGACAACTGTACTCCCACCACCACGACGGTCCCGGCGCCGGCGACCGTCACCCTGCCCCCGGTGGTTCCGGCCGGCGCGCGCTCCCAGTCCACGGTGACCCAGAGCCGTTGGTCGGCTCCGACCCGTCCGTGAGTTGCACTGAGAATAATCCAAGGTGCGCTGGATGCCGCGGTGAAATCGAAGGCCGCTTGTCCCCGGTTGAAGACTTCAACGTAATACCGCTGCCGGTTGAGCGAATCGAATTGCGGCAGGGCCGCCGGCTCGGAGGCACCGGGCCAGGCCGACGGCAATCCCTCGATCGCGACGCCGAGCGCGGCGGCGGGTGGCGGTTCGACTGCCACCAGCTTGATGGCGTCGAGCGAATTGGCGCGCGGGTCGCGCCAGGTGGTATAACCCAGGTGAGTCTGGTCCATGAAATGGGCCCAGCGGCCGCCGGCGAACGGCCCGTTGAAGTTAGCCATGAGATTCAGGTCGGTTTGAAACAAAGAGCGCACCACGGCGGCCCGGTCGTTGGCACTCGCCCGGCCCTGCGCGGCGTAGAGCGCGTTTTGGCCGGCGGCGAGGTAGAGCTCGTTCACGAGTGCGCCGGCCCGGGCCGGAAACTGGACCAGCTCATAAAAGGCGTCGCGTTTCGTCACCGGCAGCCCGTCGGAGAGCCGTTCGGCCTGCGCCGCCACCGACTTGAAATCCGCCACCACGGTTTCCGCCTCCCGATAATTCACCAGACTGTACGTATCGGGTGCGAGCAGCTCCGGTTTGCGCCGGCCGTTGAACTTGGCGGTTCGCGCCACGATGCCGGCAATCTCCGTCGCGTGCTCCGGGCCGAACTCACGCGCCGCCCATTGCCGGCCAAACTCGTCGAGGTTGGCGCCGTTCCAGCGCCGGGGATTCCAGGCGAGGTTCAGGAAGAACTCCGTCGGGATTTCGTAGCCCTTGAAATGGCCCACATTGACGATCCAGATCCGGTCCGCGCCATATTCGGCGGCCAGCGACATCTGCTCCCAGATTTTCGGGAGCGGGCTCGTGTTGATCCACTGATAACTTCGCGGGCTGCCATGGTAGTCGAAGTGATAGTAAACGCCCGCTCCCCCGCTCCGGGTGCGCTCCGCCGCCGTCGGCAGGCGCCGGAGGTCGCCCCAGTTGTCCTCGGCCCACAGCAGGGTCACGTCGTCCGGCGCGCGCATGCCGGCCTCGTAGAAGTCCTGCACCTCCTTGTAGAGGCACCACAGCTGCGGCACCTTGGTCAGGTCCGGATTGATCTCCTCGTGCAGGATGCCTCGCTGTCGATCGACAATCTTCTCCAGCAGGGCCTGGTTGGCCGCCGGGCCGCCGGGGGCCATCTCGGTGTCGTTCGCCCCGCGCAGGCCGAGGGTGACGATGCTTTCGAAGTTCTTGTTCCGGCGGACGCCTTCGCGCCAGAAATTTTCCAGCAAATCCGGCTGTTTCGCGTAGTTCCAGGTCCCGCTGGTGCGAAGGTAGCGCCGGTCCCATTCCTTTTGGGCCCGCAACATCGGTTCCTGGTGCGAAGTGCCCATGACGACGCCGTATTCGTCGGCCAGCCGGGCGTTGTCCGGATCGTCCTCGTTGAACGCGTTGTTCCACATCGCCGGCCAGAGATAGTTGGCGCGCAGCCGCAGCATAACCTCGAAGATCCGGGCATAGAACTCGTGGTTGTAGTTCGCGATCCCGGCGGGCACGGGCGGATTCGCCGACACCGGCGCGGTGCCGAATTTTGCCCGTACCCAGTTGGTGAGGTCCGGCGCCTCGTCATTCAGGAAAATGCCGCGGTACTTGACCGCCGGCGATCCGGAGAGAAAACGGCCGGCCTTGATGGCCAGAAAATCACGGTGCTCCGGGGTCACATCGGCCCACCAGTACCACGGGGAGACTCCGATCTGTTGGGAAACCTCGTACAGGCCGTAAATGGTACCGCGCTTGTCGCTGCCCGCGATCACGAGGGCGCGCTCGACCCCGGGCAGCGGTTTTTCGACGGTCTCGATCACGAACGCCTCCCATTGTCCGCGCAAGGCGTCGACGTTGAGCAGGCCGCGGCGCACAAGGTCGTCGATGAGGGCGCTGTGTCCGACCGTGCCGGCGAGGATCACGTCCGACGCCACGGACGGCGGGGTCGCCAGAAAAGCCGGCTTGTGTCCGGTCACGCGTTCCAGATCCGCCTGCAAATCGCCCGCCGCGCGCCGCACACCCGGCCAGTCGTCCGACGAGGCAATCAGCGGCGCGACGACGCCCGCCTGCGCGAGCACGACGGCGCCCCCGTCGGCAGCGTCGGCCCGCAACGAGGGTTCGCCCAGGGCGGCCCGGGTCGAGACGGCACCCGCGGCAAGCGCAATCCCGGCGAGGGCGGGTCGCGGAAACAACGCGAGCCCGCGCAGTGAAAAAAGCGAGAGGTTTTTCATAGGCCTTCGGATTTGATGGGCGCAAAACTCGGCGCGAGCAGGTGCTGGAGGGCAAACGCCAGGATATAGGCGCCGGCGCAAAGCGCGAAGAGTATCGCATATCCGCCGCTCACGTTGCCCTGAGCGGTGAAGCGGTCCAGCAGGTGCCCGGCGAGGATCGGGAAAAAGAAACCGAGTCCGGAGCCGGCCATGCCGCCGAGACCCACCACGGAGGCCACGGCACGCTTGGGAAACATGTCGGACGCCGTCGTAAAGAGATTGGCCGACCAGGCCTGGTGGGCCGCGCAGGCCAGGCCGATCAGGAGCACCGCCGGCCAGTCGCCCACGTACTGGACGAAGACGATCGGGAGCACGCCGCAGGCGAAGATGAACATGCTGGTTTTGCGGGCCCGGGTCACGGACCAGCCGGAGCGTACCAGGGCGCCGACCACCCATCCGCCGAAAATGCTGAGCAAAGTGGCCAGCCCGTAGATCGACGCGAGCATGTAGCCGCTGTGCTTGATGTCGAGATGGCGGGTTTGAAACAGGAAATCCGGAAGCCAGATGAGAAAAAACCACCACACCGGATCGGTCAGAGCCTTGGCCACCACGAACGACCAGGTCTGCCGGTGGCGCAGCAATTCGCGCCAGGAGACCTTCCCGGCCTCGCGCCCGTCCGGGGCGTCGTCGCCGTCGCTCCGGATGTGCGCCAGCTCGGCCGCAGAGAGGGTCTGGATCCTTTCCGGCACGTTGTAGAACGGGAGCCAGAGCAACAGCCAGAGGAACCCGGCCAGGCCGGCGAAGATGAAGGCCCAGTGCCAGCCGAGCGACAGGGCCACGGCCGGCACGATGAGCGGCGCGACGATGGCACCGACGTTGGCGCCAGAGTTGAAGATCGCGGTGGCTGTGGCCCGCTCGCGCCGGGGGAACCAGAGCGCCACCGCCTTGATCGCCGAGGGGAAATTGCCGCCCTCACCCAGGCCCAGCGCCACGCGCGCGACGTAAAAACCACCGAGACTGGTGACCAGGGCGTGTCCGATCGCCGCCACGCTCCACGCCGCAATCGAAGTTGCATACCCGATCTTCGTCCCGAAGCGATCGATCAACCAGCCGAAGATCAGCAGACTGGTCGCATAGGAGAGCTGGAAAAAGGCGTTGGTGTAGCCGAACTGTTCGTTGGTCCAGTGCAGCTGCACATCGAGAATCGGCTTGATCAGCGCCAGGATCTGCCGGTCGATGTAGTTGATCGTCGTCGCAAAAAACAGCAGCGCACAGACGACCCAGCGATAGCGGCCGGAGAGATTCATGATGACGGAGGGGTTGGCACGAGGTTGCGCGATTCGGGGTCCGCGGGGCAAAGCAAATGCGGGCGGAAGCCCCGGGTGAAGGCCGGGCCGGCGCTCCGCCAGGAGCGATCCCGCGCGGAGTCGCGCCGGCCCTCAAACAATTTCAATTTCGGCCGTGGCTGGCACCGGCGCTCCGAGCGCGACCGACCGGGCTCCGGGCGACGCCGCGCCGACCACCAGGCCGTAGCGGCCGGGCACGCGCACCGACCGGCCTGCGGCGTCGACCTGCAGAAAGGCGGCGGCCTCGAGCGTGAACTCCACTTCCACCGCCTGGCCGGCCGGGATCGACACCTTGCGGAATTCCACCAACCCGGCGCGGGGCGCGAGCGGCCAGGTGCGCGGCGGCTGGACGTAGCATTGCACGACCTCTTCGGCGGCGCGCGCGCTTTCGTTGGTCACGGTCACCTGGAGAGTCAGGCTTTGTCCGGCGACGAGCTTCTCCGCGCCGGGGCGCAACCGGCCGAACACCACGCGCGCATAGCTCAGTCCAAAACCGAACGGATAGAGCGGCTCGATTTCGGCAAACCGGTAGGTCCGGTGCGCCATCGAATAGTCGTTGAACGGAGGCAGATCGGCCGTGCGACGGGGAACGGTGACCGGCATCCGCCCCGAGGGCGAAACCTCGCCGAAGAGGACATCCGCCAGAGCCCGCCCGCCTTCGCAGCCGGGATACCACACCTGCAGGACCGCGTCGCAGTAGTCGTGCTCTTCGGGGATCGCGAGTGCGCTGCCGCCCGTCAGGACGAGGATCAGTTTCTTGGAGTGCTTGCGCAGTTCGCGGAGGAAAAGCCGCTGATTTTCCGGCAGCTCGATCGTCGGCCGGTCGCCGCCGACATAGGAAGCCACCGCGTCGCCCTCCTCGCCTTCGAGCGACGGATCAAGCCCCAGGCAAGCCACCACGTATTCGCAGCTCGCGGCGGTGGAAAAGGTGTAGTTGGTCCCTTCGGCGTAGGGCTGCGACAGCGGCACGCCAATCCGGTATTCCATGCGCACGCCCTCGTCCAGCCGTTCGGTGATGCCCTCGACGAGGGTGATCATGCGGGAGCCCACGCCGAAATAATTTCCGAGAATCGCACTGAGCGTGCCCGCGGTGGGTCCCACGACCAGCATGCTGGTGGGATTTTTCGGCAGCGGGAGCAATCCGCCCTGATTCTTGAGGAGAACAATCGACTCGACCGCCGCCTGTCGGGCGGTGGCGCGATGCGCCGGCGACTCGACCACGCTCATCGGCGTGTCGGCATGCGGCACGCGCGCCGGAGGATCGAAGAGGCCGAGCTTGAAACGCGTCTCCAGCAGGCGGCGCAGGGCCGTGTCGATTTCCGCCTCGGTGATCAGGCCGTCGCGCGCCGCCACGACGAGATCGTTGTAGGTGCAGCCGCAGTTCAGGTCGCAGCCGTTGCGCACGGCGAGCGCGGCCGACTCCGCCGCGTCCTTGGTGACCTTGTGGTGCTGGTGAAAATCGTCGATCGCGCCGCAATCGCTGACGACATGCCCGCGAAAGCCCCAACGGCCGCGGAGGATGTCGACGAGCAGGAGCTTGCTGCCGCAGGCCGGTTCGCCCAGCACGCGGTTGTAGGCGCCCATCACGGCTTCGACGCCGCCCCGGACGAGTTTTTCAAAAGCCGGCAGATAGGTTTCGGCGAAATCCTTGGGCGTGGGCCGGGCGTCAAAGCCGTGCCGTTCGGCCTCCGGGCCGCTATGGACCGCAAAATGTTTGGCGCAGGCGGCGGTTTTCAAATATTCCGGATGGTCGCCCTGGAGGCCGCGCACGGTGCGCAAGCCGAGTTCGCCGGTCAGAAACGGGTCCTCGCCAAAGGTCTCCTGCCCCCGACCCCAGCGCGGGTCGCGAAAAATATTGATGTTGGGGGTCCAGAAAGTGAGGCCCTGGTACTGGTCGTGGCGGCCGACGGCGAGCGCCGCGTGGTGCTTGGCCCGGGCCTCGTCGGCGACCGCGGTGGCGACCTGCTGGACCAGCGCGCGATTCCACGTGGCGCCGAGGCCGATGACCTGGGGGAAAACGGTGGCCCGGCCGTTGCGACCGACGCCGTGGCAGCCCTCGCTCCACCAGTTGTAGGCCGGCACGCCCAAACGCTCAATCGCCGGACTTTCGTGCATCAGCTGGCTGATCTTTTCGGGCAGAGTCAGCCGGCGCAGCAGATCGTCAATGCGGGCCGTCCGCGAGAGCAGAAAGTCGCGGTAAGGCAGGGTCGCGGAGACGTCCCCGGAGTTTTTATGCGAGGTGACGGAGGAAGGGGCGGTCATCGCGGCGGTGGAGTTGGGAGTGTTCGGCAGATTCGGAAATCCTGGGGTGATAAAACCAACTGAGGTCGAGTATGGGTAACGGAACCTTGGCAAATTGGAAATAATTAATGAGAGCCCAATTCACGGCAATGATTGATGAGTCCCGCCATGGCATCCGGCCGCCCCGCCGGGGCCGAGGGGAGCGCAGGCCGACGTGGAGTTGCGCGGGACCCGGGTCGTCAGGCAAGGCAAAAACCGCTTTCACGGAGAAACGGCCCGCGGCCCGAAGGAAGGACCGCGCTTCAATTGGCAGGGGGACAAAAACCGATACCGAGCATTTTCCGAACGCGCCGAGAGTGGTCGGGGAAAGAGTGGGTCGTTCGCGCCGTCTGCCCAGAAAAACGCCGGCCTTGTTCGAGGAACAAGGCCGGCGTCGTGAGTCTAACCACACTCCCTTAGAACGAGAAAGTATTCTCGAAGCGCCACTCCTGGACGGGGGCAATGCGGGCCGCAGCCCAGGTATGACCGTCAGGCTCGACGGAGATTGGGATCAGGCCGTCCTTCTTTCCGACGTTATAGACGTTGAGCTGGATTCTCCAGTCGACCTTGGACGTGAGCTTGCGGTGGTAGCTGATCCAGAGATCGAGCGCGTCTTCCGAAGGGCCGTAGTACGGCTTCGTCAGGTCGAACGAGGCCAGCTGCGGGTTCGTGGCATTGGGAATCACCGGATAACCGATGACAACCTTGTCCTGCCAACGATAACCGGCACCGACACCGACGTCCTTGAGCACGCCGTGCTTGAAGGTGTAGTTGGTGATGACGTTGTAGCGCCACTTGCGGAGCTCGGGGGCGGCGGTGCTCTCCTCGAGTTTCAAGAGCGTGTACTGACCACGCCAGCCCGTCCAGTCAGCCCGCAGCTCGTTCGCCGCGGAGTAGTCGGAGTTGAATCGGATCAGATCGCCGGCGGGCCCGGCCATCAACGTGTCCATGTAGCTCACCAACTGATCCAGCACCGGACCACCCACGTTGCTGATGACCGCGTTGGTCCTGGCAGCATTGAAGGCCACGCGCCAGTTCGGCAGCGGATTGGCGGTGAGTTCGAACTCATAGCCCTTGGACTCGGTGTTGTCGGTCACCGCGAAGCCCTGCAGCAGCGGGGCCGTGCGATAGTCATAGACGCTCGCGGTATCGGGATTGACCGCGCTGGCCGCGCGCTGGCTGGGCGTCTGCAGCGCCGACAGCGTCGTCGGCCCCACTCCGTAGTTCCACGCCGTGAAGTAGCCTTTGCCGGTCAGGTAAGTCTGCATGTCATTCAGGGCTTGGATGGCAGCATCCTCGTGGGCGTTGGCCTCCGCCTGTGTTTCCAAATGGGCGCCGGCCGGAATCGCCGCGTTGCCGGCCGCGAGAGTGCCCGAGGCGACATCCCGTCCGTTGGCATCCACCCAGACGGGATCCCATCCAAACCGAGAGCCCGAATAGTTCGGCTGAACCGCCTGGCCCGAAGTGTTCCAGGCGTACGCCGACATGTGGTAAAGCTTGATGTTGCGCCAATTCAGAGCGTCCCGAATCGTGCCGTAGATCCCACTGTTGTTGAACCCCGGAACGGTGGTGCCGATTTCGACGGTGTCGAATTTCGTCACGCGGAAGGAGTATTTGTCGTCCTTGGTCGAGAGCAGGACACTGTATTCCTTCGTGTTGCCGGTGGGGTTGGGAATCGGATTGCCGTAGATGTCGCGGCGAACGTCCGAAACTTCAAAGTTGCTCGACTTGTCGTAGGTCAGGCTGATGTTGAGCGGCAGGACGTCATGCTGGCCGAGCAGCTTGTTGACGTGCACCACCAGGCCGCCCGAGGTGGAGTGATCCTTGAACGTCGCATTCGCCGGGTATGCTGCCGGCAGCGTGTAGACCGACGGGGACAGATTCAACGCGCCGCGCGCGGTGGCCCCGGATTGGGGCAGCGCACTCACACCCTTGGATTGAACCTCATCGTAGCGCCAGCCCAGGGTCGCCACGATCGCGTCGTCCCAGAGGTAACCCTGATAGGAACCGGCGTACGATTTCGTCTCCCGCATGCTCTTGGCGGCTTGCGTGACCAGGCTCTGGTCGGCGCCGTTATTATAGCTCAGGAGCTGATCTTGGAAGTTACTGTTCCAACCGACATAGTTGGCAGGATTGGAAACCTGGGTGTAGCCCGAGTAGGGAACGGTGCTAACAGCTGCATTGTATGCGGCGCCCCCGGTCGGGTTATATTGAGGCTGCAGGTTGGCTGGAACCGTCCACGGGGCGTTATAGACGACGCCCGGCTGCGGCTGCCAGGTTGAGGCGAACTGATAAATATTCCCACTCTGCAGCGTAACGTTGGAGGTGATGCCGGGAATATGGGCATTAGCCGCCGAGCTCGCCGAGCCCAACGACGATCCGAGGTAGATGACCGCCACCGGTGCCAGGTTGGTGATGCCGTCGGGATTTCCCCCCAGCTTGTAGGCCGCATAGGCCTCGGAATTGGCGTACATCTGCCAGGTCCGGTTCTCGGTGTAGTATTGCTCGTCGCTGTAGACACCATTGAAGCGGTGCCGGCCGAGAAGCTTCTCGAGGAAGCTGCCTTTGGCGAACCAATCGGAGGCGCGGACTTCGCCGAAAAGCGACCCGCGGAGATACTTGCGGTCGCTTTCATACGAGCTTCCTTGACCGGGGCCACCCGCGACGAAGGGGCGGCCGAAGTTCGAATTGGCGACGGAGTTGTTGCTGGAATTGTTCGCCCCGACCACGTAGTCCTGAAAGTTCTGCAGGACGTCGATATCGAGCGTCGGATTGGTGATCAGATTCTGGCCGCCCCGCTTGTATTTCTGACGGTCGTAGCTCAGTTCAGCGCCCACGCGGTCGTCCAGGAACGTCTGCTGGAGATCGATGTTGTAGGCGTTCCATTTTTCGAATTGCGATGCGGTGGGGCCGTCGAGGAGATTATTGTAGAAATCAAAGACCGAGGAATCGAGCAGAGAGCGGTCCCGGTACTGGCCGTATTGGTAATTGGGCAACTTGGCGTTGAGGGCGTACGAACTGAAGCTGCCGAGATCGGAGAACACGTCCGCGTACCGTTGCCCGAGGAGATTGACGCCCGCGCCTTGGGGAACCGCGTTGGCATTCAGCGCACCCGTGTTAACGTAACCGCCGTAGATCCGGTAGAGCTGGTTGGATGCGCCGTCAATGAACCAGGCCGGTTGCTGCTGATTGACCACGCCCCCCAACCAGGGAGCATAGGTCGAGGCGGACGAGCCGAGCACGTAGCCGTTCGGCACGGCGATCTTGCCCGCGCCACCATTCTGGCTGGTCGTGTCAACCGGTGCAAACCACGGCGTGATGCTGTCATAGGGGGGAAGGCTGCGGGGACGGTCGGCCTTGATGTCGCCGTTCTCAAACTTCAGCTTGATGCTCGTGTGGGCCGAGGGGTTCTTGAACAGTTGAGGTTCGTAGCGAATCGTGCCCGAGACGCGCTTGTCGTGCTGCCAGGCCTGTTGCTGTTCGAATTTCTGGTTGTCCCACAGGC